>NZ_LNHM01000009.1:0-8503 GCF_001462935.1 Enterobacter sp. 50588862 | reverse complement strand
GTTCGACTTGCATGTGTTAGGCCTGCCGCCAGCGTTCAATCTGAGCCATGATCAAACTCTTCAATTTAAGTTTGATGCTCGTGAATTAAACTTCGTAATGAATTACGTATGTTCACTCAGAGACTTGAGTATTCATTTTTCGTCCGAGGACGTTAAGAATCCATGTCACTTTGAGTGCCCACACAGATTGTCTGATAAATTGTTAAAGAGCAGTGCAACGCGGCTTTCGCTCACCGTTGCGAGGTCCCGTATATTACGTTTTCCTCATTCAGAGTCAAGTGATTATTTTCGCTTTTCTCTGTTGGCGTTCATCTCTGAACCCCGCTAACCCGGCGGCCTGTAAGCCGTTGTTCCGTGTCAGTGGAGGCGCATTATAGGGAGTTCTCAGACGTTGACAACCCCTCTTTTAAAAAAAACTTTCAACCGTCTCTTTTTTGCTCAAAACCGTGCTATAGCGCCAGTTTTTCGAGCGTTTCAAAGCCATAACGGCGTAAAACGGGTAAAAGTTGTTCAGTTTCTTTTGTTAACGCCATACAAAACGCGATATTCGCATCAGTAGATTTCGCATCCGGGGCTTCATGCTCCAGCAGCCAGGCCGTACGACGGGCGATCGCCGCACCAGAATCCACCAGCCGCGTCCCCTCCGGAAGCACTTCTAATAGCTCTTCCTGCAAGAGAGGAAAGTGGGTGCAGCCCAGCACAACCGTATCCGGAGGTTCAGGCATCCGCAGCCACGGACGAAGAATACGACGCAGCTCGTCGAGTGATACCGCCTTGCCATGCAGCTTCGCTTCCGCCATCTCTACCAGTTCAGCCGAACCGAGCATCGCAATCTGGCATTCGTTGGCGAAACGGTCGATCAGCTCGCGGGTATAAGGACGCTTCACCGTGCCACGCGTGGCCAGCAAGCCCACGATACCGTTCGCCGTCAGGCGCGCGGCAGGCTTTATGGCAGGAACAACGCCCACAACCGGGAACTGGAATTTCTCACGCAGGGCGGGAAGAGAAACGGTGCTTGCCGTATTACAGGCAATGACCGCCAGCGCAAGGGGATAGCGCTTTTGTACCGCGGTGACGATTTCAACCACGCGCTCAACGATAAAGTCTTCACTCTTCTCCCCATACGGAAAAGCGACGTTATCGAAGGCGTAGATGTAATGGAGATCCGGCAGGAGATGCCGAATCTCATCGTAGACCGAAAGCCCACCGACGCCGGAATCAAACACCAGCACGGTAGGGCGCGGATTAGAAGGTGTAGCTGCCAGACAAGGTGTATTCCCGTCCTGCAGTTTGGTAGCCATAAACTGTCTCGTAATCTTTATCGAACAGGTTGGCTATTTTACCACGAACTGTGAGGTGTGAGGTGACCGGATATGAAACTGCGACATCCCACAGACTCACACCGCCCATTTTCACTTTTTCTGACGGATAAGAACCAAAATCAGTGTCGTAACGCGTGCCGAGATAGTGATACGTCAGGCTCCAGTCGAAATCATAGATCTGCGTATCGAGCTGATATTTCACCTGCTGCTTAGCACGACGGTCCAGAAGTTCGTTGGTCGCCGCATTGCGGGCATCCACATAGTCGTAGCCAACGGTATGCGTCAACGGACCTGTATCAAACGACGCCGTCGCTTCCACACCCTTAATGCGTGCTTTACCGACGTTGTAATATTCCTGAAGGTTATTATTGAAGTCGATGAGATTATCAACGTCATTACGATAGCCGGACACGCGCCAGCTCACGCCTGCCGTCAGGCCTTCAAACGCCCCTTCCCACTGCTTGCTCTCTTCTGGATCAAGATGGTCATTGCCATAGAAGCCATAGAGTTGACCCAGATTCGGGGCCTTATAGGCCGTACCATAAGAAGCAATGAAGCGGTAACCGTCCACGAACTCCCACGCTGCACTGCTTTGCCAGGTGCCATGGCGACCAAACTGAGAGTTGTCATCGCTGCGAACCGCCCCTTCCAGAGTGAAATCGCCCAGCTGCTGCAGCCCGGTCAGGTAGACGCCGGTGTTACGCAGGTCGTAGCCGTTGGTCACGTAGTTTGTACCCGGCTCGGTGCTCTGCTTCTGCCAGTCAACGCCCGCACCAATGTTCCCGTGCCCCACATCAACGGAGTTGAGCCACTGAACGTTGTACTGTTTGATTTCATCCAGCGTGGCAGTCGAATCGTAACGGCCCAAATTAGGGTCGTAGTTATAGTCTTTGCTGTGGCTATAGCTGGTGAGCAGCTGTGAATGGAAGATGTCCTCGTTGAAGCGTAATCCTGCGTCCCAGGTCTGGCTATAGAGCTGGCGGGTATCGACCAGTACGTCAGGGGTAAATGAGCTGTAGTAACCGTCATAGGCCGTACGGTTGCTGTAGCCAAAGCCGCGAACAAATCCGCTCCACTGGTCTGAGAATGCGTGCTCCACTGCACCGTAGAGCGTTTTATTCATAAATCCGTCGCGATCGGTCTGGGCAAGGCCACCATTGTTGCCGTCCGCAACCACATCGAAACCTTTGGTATAGGTGTAATCCCCCGCCAGCGTGACGCGCGTGCTGTCGCCCAGCGTTTGCTGGGTACTGCCGCCATAATTCTGGTAACCGTGCGACCCTACGCCGGCATTCAGCGTCGTACCGTCCTTCGCGCGAGTGGTAATAATGTTGACTACACCGCCAATCGCATCCGAGCCGTATACCGCCGAACGCGGTCCACGCACATATTCGATACGCTGCACCAGGGAGATCGGGAACTGGCTGAGATCGGACGACCCCGTGACGCCCGCCTGGTTAAGGCGAATGCCGTCAACGAGAATCAGGACGTGGCTGGAGTTGGTGCCACGGATAAAGAGAGAAGAGAGTTGCCCCATCCCGCCATTTTGCGCCGTGTCCACGCCGGGCAGGCGACGCATAACGTCCAGCACCGAGGTTGACTGCCAGCGGTCAATATCAGCACGCGTAACCACCGACGTTGCTGCCAGAATAGTTTTTTCAGGTTGTTCAAAACGATTTGCCGTCACCACCAACGAGTCAGCGCTATCCTGCGCCCAGCCCGAAAATGCCGTGACGGACAGCGCCGTCAACAGCGATACTTTTTTAATCATTGTTAAAGCATCCACAATATAAGAAGGATGCCGCAGGCCTCATCTATAGCACGCGATGATGAAACCAAATGCGACGTGATCCCGGCAGGTCTTCGGGCTAGGTGGCGTTATACGGATGAAGACTTCCCATTTTCACAGTGTCTACAACATTCATCCCGCCAGTCTTTACCGCTGCGCGTCAGCTCCAGATTCACACTGGATTCCCTTTTCACTCTCAGGAGACCGGAAACAGAATGCTACAATTAGACACGTATAGATGTCCAGACAGCTATTGGCCATTAAATCTGGACATCCCCTGAACAATCCCTACAATCCCCGCGTAATTCTTTATCACTCAGGACGCATCATGACCCCAGAACACCTCCCGACAGAACAGTACGACGCGCAGCTGGCCGAGAAAGTTGTCCGCCTGCAAAGTATGATGACGCCTTTCAACGCGCCCGTTCCCGAGGTGTTCCGCTCCCCTGTCAGCCACTACCGCATGCGCGCCGAGTTCCGCATCTGGCATGACGGCGACGACCTGTACCACATCATTTTTGATCAGCAGACCAAATCACGCATTCGCGTGGACAGCTTCCCGGCAGCGAGCGAGCTTATCAACCAGCTGATGACGCTGATCGTTGAAGGCGTGCGCAACAATCCGGTGCTGCGCCACAAGCTGTTCCAGATTGACTATCTGACCACGCAAAGCAATCAGGCGATTGTCTCTCTGCTGTACCACAAAGCGCTGACCGACGAATGGCGCGAGCAGGCCGAAGCCCTGCGCGATACGCTGCGTGCGCAGAACATCAACGTGCACCTGATTGGCCGCGCGACAAAAACCAAAATCATGCTGGATCAGGATTACGTCGACGAGCGTCTGCCGGTGGCGGGTAAAGAGATGGTTTACCGTCAGGTGGAAAACAGCTTCACCCAGCCGAATGCCGCGATGAACGTGCAGATGCTGGAGTGGGCGCTGAAGGCGACGGAAGGGTCTAAGGGCGATCTGCTTGAGCTGTACTGCGGTAACGGCAACTTCTCGCTGGCGCTGGCGCGTAACTTCGAACGCGTGCTGGCAACGGAAATCGCCAAGCCGTCGGTAGCGGCCGCGCAGTACAACATCGCCGCTAACCATATCGATAACGTGCAGATCATTCGCATGGCGGCAGAAGAGTTCACCCAGGCCATGAACGGTGTACGCCAGTTTAACCGCCTGGAAGGGATCGATTTGAAGAGCTATCAGTGTGAGACGATTTTTGTCGACCCGCCGCGCAGCGGCCTGGACAGCGAAACCGAGAAGATGGTGCAGGCGTACCCGCGTATTTTGTACATCTCCTGTAACCCGGAGACGCTGTGCAAGAATCTGGAAACATTAAGCCAGACGCACAAGGTTGAACGTCTGGCGCTGTTCGATCAGTTCCCGTATACACACCATATGGAGTGCGGTGTACTGCTCACGGCGAAGTAACTCGCCGGCGTTTTCGGCAGGTGGCGCTTCGCTTACCTGCCCTGCTCAGACCTCATTACTCTGGCAGTTGGCTCTTGCGGCTACGCATGCGCGAGCCAATCCAGAACACCAGCGCCACGGACAGTACCGCAGGGAAGAAGTTAGAGCCGATATCCGGATACTCCGCGCGCACCACGGTGCTATACAGCAATACGCCCAGAATAAAACAGGCAGCGGCCAGCCCCGGTAACCCAACCGGCATCGTACGGTTCAGGTAACGCTGATGCAGGCAGTAGACCGTCAGCACCAGCGCAATAAGCGGGAAAATCGAAAATGGCACGATGGAGCTAAAAATAGCGGCAAACGTGCCATTAATGGATAAGCCAGCGATCAATGCCAGCAACAGCGTCCCTTTATCCTGACCTGACTGTTTCATTACTCACCTTCACTCTTCGGTTTGATGTGCCAGTTTCTCTTGTTCACGGCGATACCAGTAGTACGCGCCTTTGGAGATCATCCTGAGCTGCAATACCAGTCGCTCTTCAAGCTGCTTGCGTTGTTCAATGCTGACGTCCAGCGCTTCGGCACCCGCGCTGAACACAATCGTCACCATCGCCTCGGCCTGTGCTTCAGTAAAGGCACGCGGCATATGGTTTTCGAGTTCAAGATAGTCGGCAAGTTCCGCGATGAAGTGCTGAATTTCCCGCGCGACGGCGGCACGAAACGCTGCCGATGTGCCCGAACGTTCGCGCAGAAGCAGACGAAACGCGTTGGGGTTATTGCCGATAAATTCCATAAACGTCGACACGGAGGTGCGGATCACGCTGCCCCCTTTGGCGATACGCTGACGCGCCTGGCGCATCAGCTGGCGCAGCATCAAACCGCTCTCGTCGACCATGGTCAGGCCCAGTTCATCCACATCACGGAAGTGACGATAGAAGGACGTTGGCGCAATCCCGGCCTCGCGTGCGACTTCGCGCAGGCTCAAACTGGCAAAACTCCGCTCAGCACTCAGTTGACTGAATGCGGCTTCCACCAGCGAACGCCGGGTTTTCTCTTTTTGTTGTGCTCTTACGCCCATCACGATAGTTGAATCCTTCCAAAGGTCTGATGGCACTATACCAGAGAATAAAATTAATCTGTTTGCTCAGCTTTGTGAATGATTGTTTACGTGCGGTTTGTGCTCCACTGCCGGAAAAAAGCACAACGATAATTGGGTTACCCTGGCAATGATGTTATGATTCTGTTGCTTTTATGTATAAGAACAGGTAAGCCTTGCCATGCCACATTCCTACGATTACGACGCAATAGTTATTGGTTCCGGCCCCGGCGGCGAAGGTGCTGCTATGGGTCTGGTGAAACAGGGAGCCAGAGTAGCGGTCATCGAGCGCTACCATAATGTCGGCGGCGGTTGCACCCACTGGGGCACCATCCCATCGAAAGCCCTCCGCCACGCCGTTAGCCGCATTATCGAATTTAACCAGAACCCTCTTTACAGCGACCACTCCCGACTTCTTCGTTCCTCCTTTGCCGACATCCTGAATCACGCGGATACCGTCATTAACCAGCAGACGCGCATGCGTCAGGGCTTTTATGAGCGTAACCATTGTGAAATCCTGCAGGGCAACGCGCATTTTGTGGATGAACACACCCTGGCACTCGAATGCCACGACGGTTCGATTGAGACAATCACCGCTGAAAAATTTGTGATTGCCTGCGGTTCACGCCCTTACCATCCGGCCGACGTCGACTTCTCACACCCACGCGTCTACGACAGCGACTCCATTCTGAGCCTGCACCATGAACCCCGCCACGTCATTATCTATGGCGCAGGGGTCATCGGCTGCGAATATGCGTCGATCTTCCGCGGAATGGATGTCAAAGTTGACCTGATTAACACCCGCGACCGCCTGCTGGCGTTCCTCGATCAGGAAATGTCAGACTCCCTCTCCTACCACTTCTGGAACAGCGGCGTGGTGATTCGTCACAACGAAGAGTACGAGAAAATAGAAGGCTGCGATGACGGTGTGATCATGCACCTGAAGTCCGGCAAGAAGCTGAAAGCCGACTGCCTGCTGTACGCCAACGGCCGTACCGGCAATACCGATTCACTGCGGCTGGAAAATATCGGGCTTGAAACAGACAGCCGCGGTCAGCTGAAGGTCAACAGCATGTATCAGACCGCGCTGCCGCACGTATACGCGGTGGGCGACGTAATTGGCTACCCGAGCCTGGCCTCCGCCGCTTACGATCAGGGCCGCATTGCCGCTCAGGCGCTGGTGAAAGGCGAAGCGACGGCGCATCTGATCGAAGATATCCCGACGGGGATCTACACCATTCCGGAAATCAGTTCCGTGGGAAAAACCGAGCAGCAACTGACGTCAATGAAGGTGCCTTACGAGGTAGGTCGTGCCCAGTTTAAACATCTGGCGCGGGCGCAAATCGTGGGGATGAGCGTGGGTACGCTAAAAATTCTGTTCCATCGCGAGACGAAAGAGATCCTCGGGATTCACTGCTTTGGTGAACGCGCGGCGGAAATCATTCATATCGGCCAGGCAATCATGGAGCAGAAAGGTGGTGGTAACACCATTGAGTACTTCGTTAACACCACCTTTAACTACCCGACCATGGCAGAAGCCTATCGGGTAGCCGCGCTGAACGGCTTAAACCGCCTGTTTTAACGCGCTGTCGAAATGGCCATCCATCGCACCGCGGATGGCCTCTGCCAGCTGCTCATAGCGGCTGCGCAGCGGTGACCCTGGGCGATACACCAGGCCGATCGTGCGACGCGGCTCCGGCTTAATGCACGGCAGGTACACCACGCCATCACGCTTACGCTCGCGTGGCACGGCCAGCGCAGGCAGCAGCGTAATACCGCTTCCCGCCGCCACCATATTACGCAGCGTTTCCAGACTGGTTGCGCGGAAGTGGGTATCTTCGTCAGCGCCCGCTTCGAAGCAGAAGCCCATCGCCTGATCGCGCAGGCAGTGACCGTCTTCCAGCATCAGCAGCTTTTCACCGGCCAGATCGGCCATCGGCACGCGATCGCGGTTCGCCCACGGGTGATCTTCATAGATCGCCAGCATCATCGGCTCATCGAACAGCGGTACTTCAATAAACGCTTCGCTCTCTTTCACCAGCGCCAGAATGGCGCAGTCGAGCTTGCCGCTGTCCAGCTGCGCCAGCAGCTGATGGGTTTGCGCTTCGTGCAGGTACATTTCGAGTTTCGGGAACGTCTGGTGCAGCATCGGAATGATGTGCGGTAACAGGTACGGGCCAACGGTTGGGATCAGGCCAATATGCAGCGGGCCGGACATGGCCTCTCCCTGCTGGCTTGCCATTTCCTTGAGCACTTTGACCTCGCGCAGCACGGTGCGCGCCTGATCCACCAGCAGAAGACCGGCCTGGGTGAACAGCACCTTACGGCTGGTGCGCTCCAGCAGCATCACGCCCAGCTCGTCTTCCAGCTTGCGGATCTGCCCGCTCAGCGTCGGCTGGCTGACGTGGCAGGAATCTGCCGCGCGGCGAAAGTGACGATGCTCGGCTAACGCTACCAGGTATTCAAGATCACGAATATTCATTATTCATCCTCCGTCGCCACGATAGTTCATGGCGATAGATAGCATAGCAACGAACGATTATCCCTATCAAGCATTCTGTTGAATAATACACCACATAGACGAGGCGGCACGTGTTTGACCCTTGACGTCCCCGCATCGTCAGCGAGTTTCTCTCAAAACTCGAACAACTAAAGCCAACGTGAACTTTTGCGGACCCCGTGGTCCGCTTTTTTTTTCATAAAAAAGCCTGGCGCTAAGCCAGGCTCCGTTTTACTCCCTCTCCCTGTGGGCTGAGGGATCCCCACAAAATAATACCAGCACGGACGACCCCCTCTCCCTTGAGGGAGAGGGCTGGGGTGAGGGGGAACATACGGCTCTGGTGGTCATTCCGTTCACTTTATGTTCCTCGCTACTCTGTAAGGAC
>NZ_LNHM01000008.1:0-26465 GCF_001462935.1 Enterobacter sp. 50588862 | reverse complement strand
TAATGCCAGGCGACAACATCAAGATGGTTGTGACTCTGATCCACCCAATCGCGATGGACGACGGTCTGCGTTTCGCAATCCGTGAAGGCGGCCGTACCGTTGGCGCGGGCGTTGTTGCTAAAGTTCTGGGCTAATTAATTATCCCTGAATAAAAAAGGACGCTTCGGCGTCCTTTTTTGTTTTCTGTACCTTTCCTTGTCACAAAATTTCGCATTTTTTAACCGCTCCCGGCCCGTATCCTGGCGTATGTGCTATTGTAATCATAACCATTCTCACTTACACTTTGCGCATATTTTGAACGGGAGTCTCTATGTACGTTTGTTTATGTAATGGTGTAAGCGACAAGAAAATTCGTCAGGCCGTTCGCCAGTTTCAGCCACAATCTTTCCAGCAGCTTCGCAAATTTGTTCCGGTGGGAAATCAATGCGGTAAATGCGTTCGCGCCGCGCGTGAGATCATGCAGGACGAACTGATGCAGATCCCGGAATTCAAAGAGATCGCGTAAGCCTCTATCTTTTTTTTGACATCCCCGTAGCCCGTTCTACGCTTCAATGAGTGGAAGCGGAGGGACTATATAATGAAAGGTGATGTTAAAATCATAAGTTATCTCAATAAATTATTGGGAAATGAGCTTGTCGCAATCAACCAGTACTTTCTTCACGCGAGAATGTTTAAAAACTGGGGTCTGACACGTCTGAATGACGTTGAGTACCATGAATCTATAGATGAGATGAAACACGCCGATAAATACATCGAGCGTATCTTATTCCTTGAAGGCATCCCAAACCTGCAGGATCTCGGCAAGCTGGGCATCGGTGAGGATGTCGAAGAGATGCTGCGTTCTGACCTCCGGCTGGAGCTGGAAGGTGCGAAAGATCTGCGCGAAGCCATTGCTTATGCTGACAGCGTCCATGACTATGTGAGCCGCGATATGATGATCCAGATCCTTGCCGATGAAGAAGGCCACATTGACTGGCTGGAAACCGAGCTGGATCTCATTAGCAAAATTGGCCTTCAAAACTACCTACAGTCTCAGATCAAAGTGGAAAATTAATCAGATTTTCCCATCCAACGCATAAACCCGCTGCTGCCAGAAATGGTCCAAAAGGCAGTGGGTTTTTTAATGCTCCTTTATCTGAGGTGAGAAATGAAAAAACAAGAATGCAAAGCAGCGCCATAAGCGCGGCGAGTAACGCCAGTTTAGGCAGTATGCACCAGCCATGCCACGCACCAAGTCCTGCCAGATACTTCACATCGCCATATCCCATTCCTTCCCGCCGGCAGATAAGCCGATAGCCCCAGTAAATCAAGGCAAAACCAAGATATCCAGCCACCGCCCCCATTACGGCACTCGGCAGAAAATCAGGATGGATAAAGACCTGGTAGAGCAGGCCCGTCCAGAGCAGCGGGCAGAGAAATTTATCGGGCAGCAAACCGTCGCGAATATCAGCGCGTACGAGTAAGGCCGTCAGAGAAAAATAGATCATCAGGAAGGGGAGGGTGGTTAGCATGGAAAAGGCCTCAAAGGGTTTTGAGCGCATACTCGTTACAATCTGCCTGTCCGGCAACGCACAAAAACAGCAATTGCGTAGCGGCTTCAAATAAAAATTTCAGAAAGGATATACGGCGTAAAAAGTTGCGCAGTCCTACGCATACTGAGCCTTTGACGCTTAATTTCTAAACGGCACTTGCGTCTTTCTCTGATTTACGTATAATGCGCGGGCTTGTCGTAATTGACGGCGGGTTCAATCAGAACCAGAGTAGCTCATTTTGTTACTCAACAATGCTCCCAATTGGGGGGCTACGTAAGAACGGTTACACTCTCCCATCAATCGTAATGGGTTTGAGGAGTAATCATTTTCGTTTATAAAATAATTGGAGCTCTGGTCTCATGCAGAACCAAAGAATCCGTATCCGCCTTAAAGCGTTTGATCATCGTCTGATCGATCAATCAACCGCGGAAATCGTCGAGACTGCTAAGCGCACTGGTGCGCAAGTCCGTGGTCCGATCCCGCTGCCGACCCGCAAAGAGCGCTTCACCGTTCTGATCTCCCCGCACGTCAACAAAGACGCGCGCGATCAGTACGAAATCCGCACTCACAAGCGTCTGGTTGACATCGTTGAGCCAACTGAGAAAACCGTTGATGCTCTGATGCGTCTGGATCTGGCTGCCGGTGTAGACGTGCAGATCAGCCTGGGTTAATCAGGTCATCGAGCGATTGAGAGGTTGAAACAATGATTGGTTTAGTCGGTAAAAAAGTGGGTATGACCCGCATCTTCACTGAAGATGGCGTTTCTATCCCAGTAACCGTAATCGAAGTTGAAGCAAACCGCGTTACTCAGGTTAAAGATCTGGCTAACGATGGCTACCGCGCTATTCAGGTTACCACTGGTGCTAAAAAAGCTAACCGTGTAACCAAACCAGAAGCGGGTCACTTCGCTAAAGCTGGCGTAGAAGCTGGCCGTGGTCTGTGGGAATTCCGTCTTGCTGAAGGCGAAGAGTTCACCGTAGGTCAGGACATTAGCGTTGAGCTGTTTGCTGACGTTAAAAAAGTTGACGTAACCGGTACCTCTAAAGGTAAAGGTTTTGCTGGTACCGTTAAGCGCTGGAACTTCCGTACCCAGGACGCTACTCACGGTAACTCCTTGTCTCACCGCGTTCCGGGTTCTATCGGTCAGAACCAGACTCCGGGCAAAGTGTTCAAAGGCAAGAAAATGGCAGGTCAGCTGGGTAACGAACGTGTAACCGTTCAGAGCCTGGACGTAGTACGTGTTGACGCTGAGCGCAACCTGCTGCTGGTTAAAGGTGCGGTCCCGGGTGCAACCGGTAGCGACCTGATCGTTAAACCAGCTGTGAAGGCGTAAGGGGATAGCAATGGAATTAGTATTGAAAGACGCGCAGAGCGCGCTGACTGTTTCCGAAACTACCTTCGGTCGTGATTTCAACGAAGCGCTGGTTCACCAGGTTGTTGTTGCTTATGCAGCTGGTGCTCGTCAGGGTACTCGTGCTCAGAAGACTCGTGCTGAAGTAACTGGTTCTGGCAAAAAGCCATGGCGCCAGAAAGGTACCGGCCGTGCGCGTTCAGGTTCTATCAAGAGCCCGATCTGGCGTTCAGGTGGCGTGACCTTCGCTGCGCGTCCACAGGACCACAGTCAAAAAGTTAACAAAAAGATGTACCGCGGCGCGCTGAAAAGCATCCTGTCCGAACTGGTACGTCAGGATCGTCTGATCGTTGTCGAGAAGTTCTCTGTTGAAGCGCCTAAAACTAAGCTGCTGGCACAGAAACTGAAAGACATGGCTCTGGAAGATGTGCTGATCATCACCGGTGAGCTGGACGAGAACCTGTTCCTGGCCGCACGTAACCTGCACAAGGTTGACGTACGCGATGCGACTGGTATCGACCCGGTTAGCCTGATCGCCTTCGACAAAGTCGTAATGACTGCTGATGCTGTTAAGCAAGTTGAGGAGATGCTGGCATGATTCGTGAAGAACGTCTGCTGAAGGTGCTTCGCGCACCGCACGTTTCTGAAAAAGCGTCTACTGCGATGGAAAAAACAAACACCATCGTTCTCAAAGTTGCTAAAGACGCGACCAAAGCAGAGATCAAAGCTGCTGTGCAGAAACTGTTTGAAGTCGAAGTCGAAGTCGTTAACACCCTGGTAGTTAAAGGGAAAGTTAAACGTCACGGACAGCGTATCGGTCGTCGTAGCGACTGGAAAAAAGCTTACGTCACCCTGAAAGAAGGCCAGAACCTGGACTTCGTTGGCGGCGCTGAGTAAGTCGGAGGAGTAATACAATGGCAGTTGTTAAATGTAAACCGACATCTCCGGGTCGTCGCCACGTAGTTAAAGTGGTTAACCCTGAGCTGCACAAGGGCAAACCTTTTGCTCCGTTGCTGGAAAAAAACAGCAAATCCGGTGGTCGTAACAACAATGGCCGTATCACCACTCGTCACATCGGTGGTGGCCACAAGCAGGCTTATCGTATTGTTGACTTCAAACGCAACAAAGACGGTATCCCAGCAGTTGTTGAACGTCTTGAGTACGATCCGAACCGTTCCGCGAACATCGCGCTGGTTCTGTACAAAGACGGCGAACGCCGTTACATCCTGGCCCCTAAAGGCCTGAAAGCTGGCGACCAGATTCAGTCTGGCGTTGATGCTGCAATCAAAGCAGGCAACACCCTGCCGATGCGCAATATCCCGGTTGGTTCTACCGTTCATAACGTAGAAATGAAACCAGGTAAAGGCGGTCAGCTGGCACGTTCCGCTGGTACTTACGTTCAGATCGTTGCGCGTGACGGTGCTTATGTCACCCTGCGTCTGCGTTCTGGTGAAATGCGTAAAGTCGAAGCAGACTGCCGCGCTACTCTGGGCGAAGTTGGCAATGCTGAGCATATGCTGCGCGTTCTGGGTAAAGCTGGTGCTGCACGCTGGCGTGGTGTTCGTCCTACCGTTCGCGGTACTGCGATGAACCCAGTCGACCACCCACATGGTGGTGGTGAAGGTCGTAACTTTGGTAAGCACCCGGTAACTCCGTGGGGCGTTCAGACCAAAGGTAAGAAGACCCGCAGCAACAAGCGTACTGATAAATTTATCGTACGTCGCCGTAGCAAATAATTTTAGAGGATAAGCCATGCCACGTTCTCTCAAGAAAGGTCCTTTTATTGACCTGCACTTGCTGAAGAAGGTAGAGAAAGCGGTGGAAAGCGGAGACAAGAAGCCCCTGCGCACTTGGTCCCGTCGTTCAACGATCTTTCCTAACATGATCGGTTTGACCATCGCTGTCCATAATGGTCGTCAGCACGTTCCAGTCTTTGTAACCGACGAAATGGTTGGTCACAAACTGGGTGAATTCGCACCGACTCGTACTTATCGCGGCCACGCTGCTGATAAAAAAGCGAAGAAGAAATAAGGTAGGAGGAAGAGATGGAAACTTTAGCTCAACATCGCCATGCTCGTTCTTCTGCACAGAAGGTTCGCCTTGTTGCTGACCTGATTCGCGGTAAGAAAGTGTCGCAGGCCCTGGACATCCTGACCTATACCAACAAAAAAGCTGCGGTATTGGTCAAGAAAGTACTGGAATCTGCCATTGCTAACGCTGAACACAACGATGGCGCTGACATCGACGATCTGAAAGTCGCGAAAATTTTCGTAGATGAAGGCCCAAGCATGAAGCGCATTATGCCGCGTGCGAAAGGTCGTGCAGATCGCATCCTGAAGCGCACCAGCCACATTACTGTGGTTGTGTCCGATCGCTGAGACTCTGGAGACTAGCAATGGGTCAGAAAGTACATCCTAATGGTATTCGCCTGGGTATTGTAAAACCATGGAACTCTACCTGGTTTGCGAACACCAAAGAATTCGCTGACAACCTGGACAGCGATTTTAAAGTACGTCAGTACCTGACTAAGGAACTGGCTAAAGCGTCTGTATCTCGTATCGTTATCGAGCGTCCAGCGAAGAGCATCCGTGTGACTATTCACACTGCTCGTCCTGGCATCGTTATCGGTAAGAAAGGCGAAGACGTAGAAAAACTGCGCAAGGTCGTAGCGGATATCGCTGGCGTTCCTGCACAGATCAATATCGCTGAAGTTCGTAAGCCTGAACTGGACGCTAAATTGGTTGCTGACAGCATCACTTCTCAGCTGGAACGTCGTGTTATGTTCCGTCGTGCTATGAAGCGTGCTGTACAGAACGCAATGCGTCTGGGCGCTAAAGGTATCAAAGTTGAAGTTAGCGGCCGTCTGGGCGGCGCGGAAATCGCACGTACCGAATGGTACCGTGAAGGTCGCGTACCGCTGCACACTCTGCGTGCTGACATCGACTACAACACCTCTGAAGCGCACACCACTTACGGTGTAATCGGCGTTAAGGTATGGATCTTCAAAGGTGAGATCCTGGGTGGTATGGCTGCTGTTGAACAACCGGAAAAACCGGCTGCTCAACCTAAAAAGCAGCAGCGTAAAGGCCGTAAATAAGGAGCGTCGCTGATGTTACAACCAAAGCGTACAAAATTCCGTAAAGTGCACAAAGGCCGCAACCGTGGTCTGGCGCAGGGTACGGATGTTAGCTTCGGCACTTTCGGTCTGAAAGCTGTTGGCCGTGGTCGTCTGACTGCACGTCAGATCGAAGCAGCACGTCGTGCAATGACCCGTGCAGTTAAGCGTCAAGGTAAGATCTGGATCCGTGTATTCCCGGACAAACCGATCACCGAGAAGCCACTGGAAGTTCGTATGGGTAAAGGTAAAGGTAACGTGGAGTACTGGGTTGCCTTGATCCAACCGGGCAAAGTCCTTTATGAAATGGACGGTGTTCCGGAAGAGCTGGCCCGTGAAGCCTTCGGCCTGGCAGCAGCGAAACTGCCTATCAAAACCACCTTTGTAACTAAGACGGTGATGTAATGAAAGCAAAAGAGCTGCGTGAAAAAAGCGTTGAAGAGCTGAACGCTGAGCTGCTGAACCTGCTGCGTGAGCAGTTCAACCTGCGCATGCAGGCTGCAAGTGGCCAGCTGCAACAGACTCACCTGCTGAAGCAAGTGCGTCGCAATGTTGCACGCGTTAAGACTTTACTGACTCAGAAGGCGGGTGCGTAATGACCGATAAAATCCGTACTCTGCAAGGTCGTGTTGTTAGCGACAAAATGGAGAAATCCATTGTTGTAGCTATCGAACGTATTGTGAAACACCCGATCTACGGTAAATTCATCAAGCGTACGACCAAACTGCACGTACATGACGAGAACAACGAATGTGGTATCGGCGACAAGGTTGAAATCCGTGAATGCCGTCCACTGTCCAAGACTAAGTCCTGGACGCTGGTTCGCGTTGTAGAGAAAGCGGTTCTGTAATACAGTACGCCTTCTCAATACGAATAAACGGCTCAGCGATGAGCCGTTTATTTTTTCTACCCATATTGCAGAAGCGGTGTTATAATGCCGCGCCCTCGATATGGGGCTTTTTAACGGCTCTGATTTTAGAGTCTCAGGTAGTAGTTGACATTAGCGGAGCACTAAAATGATCCAAGAACAGACTATGCTGAACGTCGCCGACAACTCCGGTGCACGTCGCGTAATGTGTATCAAGGTTCTGGGTGGCTCGCACCGTCGCTACGCAGGCGTAGGCGACATCATCAAGATCACCATCAAGGAAGCAATTCCACGTGGTAAGGTCAAAAAAGGTGATGTGCTGAAGGCGGTAGTGGTGCGCACCAAGAAGGGTGTTCGTCGCCCTGACGGTTCTGTCATTCGCTTCGATGGTAATGCATGCGTTATTTTAAACAATAACAGCGAGCAGCCTATCGGCACGCGTATCTTTGGGCCGGTAACTCGTGAACTTCGTACTGAGAAGTTCATGAAAATTATCTCTCTGGCACCAGAAGTACTCTAAGGAGCGAATCATGGCAGCGAAAATCCGTCGTGATGACGAAGTTATCGTGTTAACCGGTAAAGATAAAGGTAAACGCGGTAAAGTAAAAAATGTTCTGTCTTCCGGCAAACTTGTCGTTGAAGGTATCAACCTGGTTAAGAAACATCAGAAGCCGGTTCCGGCCCTGAACCAACCAGGCGGCATCGTTGAAAAAGAAGCTGCTATTCAGGTTTCTAACGTTGCAATCTTCAATGCGGCTACCGGTAAGGCTGACCGTGTAGGCTTTAGATTCGAAGACGGCAAAAAAGTCCGTTTCTTCAAGTCTAACAGCGAAACTATCAAGTAATTTGGAGTAGTACGATGGCGAAACTGCATGATTACTACAAAGACGAAGTAGTTAAGAAACTCATGACCGAGTTTAACTACAATTCTGTCATGCAAGTCCCTCGGGTCGAGAAGATCACCCTGAACATGGGTGTTGGTGAAGCGATCGCTGACAAGAAACTGCTGGATAACGCAGCAGCTGATCTGACAGCAATCTCCGGTCAAAAACCGCTGATCACCAAAGCACGCAAATCTGTTGCAGGCTTCAAAATCCGTCAGGGCTATCCGATCGGCTGTAAAGTAACTCTGCGTGGCGAACGCATGTGGGAGTTCTTTGAGCGCCTGATCACTATTGCTGTACCACGTATCCGTGACTTCCGTGGCCTGTCCGCGAAGTCTTTCGACGGTCGTGGTAACTACAGCATGGGTGTCCGTGAGCAGATCATCTTCCCAGAAATCGACTACGATAAAGTCGACCGCGTGCGTGGTTTGGATATTACCATTACCACTACTGCGAAATCTGACGAAGAAGGCCGTGCTCTGCTGGCTGCCTTTGACTTCCCGTTCCGCAAGTAAGGTAGGGTTACTGAATGGCTAAGCAATCAATGAAAGCACGCGAAGTAAAGCGCGTAGCTTTAGCTGATAAATTCTTCGCTAAACGCGCTGAACTGAAAGCGATCATTTCTGATGTGAACGCTTCCGACGAAGATCGTTGGAATGCGGTTCTCAAGCTGCAGTCTCTGCCGCGTGATTCCAGCCCGTCTCGTCAGCGTAACCGCTGTCGTCAAACAGGTCGTCCACATGGTTATGTGGGCAAGTTTGGGTTGAGCCGTATCAAACTGCGTGAAGCCGCCATGCGCGGTGAAGTGCCAGGCTTGAAAAAGGCTAGCTGGTAATTACCAATTGAATCACGGGAGTAAAGACAGATGAGCATGCAAGATCCGATCGCGGATATGCTGACCCGTATCCGTAACGGTCAGGCCGCGAACAAAGTTGCGGTCACCATGCCTTCCGCCAAGCTGAAAGTGGCAATTGCCAACGTGCTGAAGGAAGAAGGTTTTATCGAAGATTTTAAAGTTGAAGGCGACACCAAGCCGGAACTGGAACTTACTCTCAAGTATTTCCAGGGTAAAGCTGTTGTAGAAAGCATTCAGCGTGTCAGCCGCCCAGGTCTGCGCATCTATAAGAAAAAAGATGAGCTGCCAAAAGTTATGGCTGGCCTTGGTATCGCAGTTGTTTCTACCTCTAAAGGTGTTATGACTGATCGTGCAGCGCGCCAGGCTGGTCTTGGTGGCGAAATTATCTGCTACGTAGCCTAATCGGAGGAAAGAATGTCTCGTGTTGCTAAAGCACCGGTCGTTATTCCTGCCGGCGTTGATGTAAAAATCGACGGTCAGGTTATTACGATCAAAGGTAAAAACGGCGAGCTGACTCGTACCCTCAACAAAGCTGTTGAAGTTAAACATGCAGATAACGCTCTGACCTTCGGTCCACGTGATGGTTTCGTGGATGGATGGGCTCAGGCTGGTACCGCGCGTGCCCTGCTGAACTCAATGGTTGTTGGTGTTACCGAAGGCTTCACTAAAAAGCTTCAGCTGGTTGGTGTAGGTTATCGTGCAGCTATCAAAGGGAATGCAGTAGGCCTGTCTCTGGGCTTCTCACACCCTGTTGAGCATCCGCTGCCGGCCGGTATCACTGCAGAATGTCCGACTCAAACTGAAATCGTGCTGAAAGGCGCTGATAAACAGCTGATCGGTCAGGTTGCAGCAGATCTGCGCGCCTACCGTCGTCCTGAGCCTTACAAAGGCAAGGGTGTTCGTTACGCCGACGAAGTCGTGCGTACCAAAGAGGCTAAGAAGAAGTAAGGTAACACTATGGATAAGAAATCTGCTCGTATCCGTCGTGCGACCCGCGCACGCCGCAAGCTCAAAGAGCTGGGTGCAACTCGCCTGGTGGTACATCGTACCCCGCGTCATATTTACGCACAGGTAATTGCACCGAACGGTTCTGAAGTTCTGGTAGCTGCTTCTACTGTAGAAAAAGCTATCTCAGAACAATTGAAGTACACCGGTAACAAAGACGCCGCTGCAGCTGTAGGTAAAGCTGTTGCAGAACGCGCTCTGGAAAAAGGCATCAGCAATGTTTCCTTTGACCGTTCCGGGTTCCAATATCATGGTCGTGTCCAAGCACTGGCAGATGCTGCCCGTGAAGCTGGCCTTCAGTTCTAAGGTAGAGGTGTAAGATGGCTCACATCGAAAAACAGGCTGGCGAACTGCAGGAAAAGCTGATCGCGGTAAACCGCGTATCTAAAACCGTTAAAGGTGGTCGTATTTTCTCCTTCACAGCTCTGACTGTAGTAGGCGATGGTAACGGTCGCGTTGGTTTTGGTTACGGTAAAGCGCGTGAAGTTCCAGCAGCGATCCAGAAAGCGATGGAAAAAGCCCGTCGCAATATGATTAACGTCGCGCTGAACAACGGCACCCTGCAGCACCCAGTTAAAGGTGTTCACACGGGTTCTCGTGTATTCATGCAGCCAGCTTCAGAAGGTACCGGTATCATCGCCGGTGGTGCAATGCGCGCCGTTCTGGAAGTTGCTGGGGTTCATAACGTTCTGGCTAAAGCATATGGTTCCACCAACCCGATCAACGTGGTTCGTGCAACTATTGATGGCCTGGAAAATATGAATTCTCCAGAAATGGTCGCTGCCAAGCGTGGTAAATCCGTTGAAGAAATTCTGGGGTAATTGACCATGGCAAAGACTATTAAAATCACTCAAACCCGCAGTGCAATCGGTCGTCTGCCGAAACACAAGGCAACGCTGCTTGGCCTGGGTCTGCGTCGTATTGGTCATACCGTTGAGCGCGAGGATACTCCTGCTGTTCGTGGTATGGTCAACGCGGTTTACTTCATGGTTAAAGTTGAGGAGTAAGAGATGCGTTTAAATACTCTGTCTCCGGCCGAAGGCTCTAAAAAGGCGGGTAAACGCCTGGGTCGTGGTATCGGTTCTGGCCTCGGCAAAACCGGTGGTCGTGGTCACAAAGGTCAGAACTCTCGTTCTGGCGGTGGCGTACGTCGCGGTTTCGAGGGTGGCCAGATGCCACTGTACCGTCGTCTGCCGAAGTTCGGCTTCACCTCTCGCAAAGCAGCGATCACAGCGGAAATCCGTCTGTCTGACCTGGCGAAAGTTGAAGGCGGCGTTGTAGACCTGAACACGCTGAAAGCGGCTAACATTATCGGTATTCAGATCGAGTTCGCGAAAGTGATCCTGTCTGGTGAAGTTTCTACTCCGGTAACTGTTCGTGGCCTGCGTGTTACTAAAGGTGCTCGTGCTGCTATCGAAGCTGCTGGCGGTAAAATTGAGGAATAAGTAGCAGATGGCTAAGCAACCGGGATTAGATTTTCAAAGTGCCAAAGGTGGATTTGGCGAGCTGAAACGCAGACTGCTGTTTGTTATCGGCGCGCTGATTGTGTTCCGTATTGGCTCTTTTATTCCGATCCCTGGTATCGATGCCGCTGTACTTGCCAAACTGCTTGAGCAACAGCGAGGCACCATCATTGAAATGTTCAACATGTTCTCTGGTGGTGCTCTCAGCCGTGCTTCTATCTTTGCTCTGGGTATTATGCCGTACATTTCGGCATCGATTATTATCCAGCTGCTGACGGTCGTTCATCCGGCCCTGGCAGAGCTGAAGAAAGAAGGGGAGTCTGGACGTCGTAAGATTAGTCAGTACACCCGTTACGGTACTCTGGTGCTGGCAATATTCCAGTCGATCGGTATTGCTACCGGTCTGCCGAATATGCCTGGTATGCAGGGCCTGGTATTAAACCCAGGCTTTGCATTCTATTTCACCGCTGTTGTTAGTCTGGTCACAGGGACGATGTTCCTGATGTGGCTCGGCGAACAGATTACTGAGCGTGGTATCGGTAACGGTATCTCAATCATTATCTTCGCCGGTATCGTTGCGGGACTCCCGCCGGCCATCGCCCATACTATCGAGCAAGCGCGTCAAGGCGACCTGCACTTCCTCCTGTTGCTGTTGGTTGCAGTATTAGTATTTGCAGTGACGTTCTTTGTTGTCTTCGTTGAACGTGGTCAACGCCGCATTGTGGTGAACTACGCTAAGCGTCAGCAGGGTCGTCGTGTCTATGCTGCACAGAGCACACATTTACCGCTGAAAGTGAATATGGCGGGGGTTATCCCGGCTATCTTCGCTTCCAGTATTATTCTGTTCCCGGCAACCATCGCGTCATGGTTCGGGGGCGGTACTGGTTGGAACTGGCTGACAACAATTTCGCTGTATTTGCAGCCTGGGCAACCACTTTATGTGTTACTCTATGCGTCTGCGATCATCTTCTTCTGTTTCTTCTACACGGCGTTGGTCTTCAACCCGCGTGAAACAGCAGATAACCTGAAGAAGTCCGGTGCATTTGTACCAGGAATTCGTCCGGGAGAGCAAACGGCGAAGTATATCGATAAAGTAATGACCCGCCTGACTTTGGTTGGTGCGCTTTATATTACTTTTATCTGCCTGATCCCGGAGTTCATGCGTGATGCAATGAAAGTACCGTTCTACTTCGGTGGGACCTCACTGCTTATCGTTGTTGTCGTGATTATGGACTTTATGGCTCAAGTGCAAACTCTGATGATGTCCAGTCAGTATGAGTCTGCATTGAAGAAGGCGAACCTGAAAGGCTACGGCCGCTAATTGGTCGCCTGAGAAGTTACGGAGAGTAAAAATGAAAGTTCGTGCTTCCGTCAAGAAATTATGCCGTAACTGCAAAATCGTTAAGCGTGATGGTGTCATCCGTGTGATTTGCAGTGCCGAGCCGAAGCATAAACAGCGCCAAGGCTGATTATTTCGCATATTTTTCTTGCAAAGTTGGGTTGAGCTGGCTAGATTAGCCAGCCAATCTTTTGTATGTCTGTACGTTTCCATTTGAGTATCCTGAAAACGGGCTTTTCAGCATGGTGCGTACATATTAAATAGTAGGAGTGCATAGTGGCCCGTATAGCAGGCATTAACATTCCTGATCAGAAACATGCTGTGATCGCATTAACTTCGATCTACGGCATCGGCAAGACCCGTTCTAAAGCCATCCTGGCTGCAGCGGGTATCGCTGAAGATGTTAAGATCAGTGAGCTGTCTGAAGGACAAATCGACACGCTGCGTGACGAAGTTGCCAAATTTGTCGTTGAAGGTGATCTGCGCCGTGAAATCAGCATGAGCATCAAGCGCCTGATGGATCTTGGTTGCTATCGCGGTTTGCGTCATCGTCGTGGTCTGCCAGTGCGCGGTCAGCGTACTAAGACCAACGCACGTACCCGTAAGGGTCCGCGCAAACCGATCAAGAAATAATCGGGGTGATTGAATAATGGCAAAGGCACCAGTTCGTGCACGTAAACGTGTAAGAAAACAAGTCTCTGACGGCGTGGCTCATATCCATGCTTCTTTCAACAACACCATCGTTACTATTACTGATCGTCAGGGTAACGCATTGGGTTGGGCAACAGCCGGTGGTTCCGGTTTCCGTGGTTCTCGCAAATCCACTCCGTTCGCAGCTCAGGTTGCAGCAGAGCGTTGCGCTGAAGCCGTAAAAGAATACGGCATCAAGAATCTGGAAGTTATGGTTAAAGGTCCGGGTCCGGGTCGTGAATCTACTGTTCGCGCTCTGAACGCCGCTGGTTTCCGCATCACGAATATTACTGATGTGACTCCGATCCCTCATAACGGTTGTCGTCCGCCGAAAAAACGTCGCGTATAACGCTCGTTTTTTAGGTTAGTTGGAGATAGAAAATGGCAAGATATTTGGGTCCTAAGCTCAAGCTGAGCCGTCGTGAGGGCACCGACTTATTCCTTAAGTCTGGCGTTCGCGCGATCGATACCAAGTGTAAAATTGAACAAGCTCCTGGCCAGCACGGTGCGCGTAAACCGCGTCTGTCTGACTATGGTGTGCAGTTGCGTGAAAAGCAAAAAGTTCGCCGTATGTACGGTGTGCTGGAGCGTCAGTTCCGTAACTACTATAAAGAAGCAGCACGTCTGAAAGGCAACACAGGTGAAAACCTGCTGGCTCTGCTGGAAGGTCGTCTGGACAACGTTGTATACCGTATGGGCTTCGGCGCTACTCGTGCTGAATCACGTCAGCTGGTTAGCCACAAAGCAATCATGGTAAACGGTCGTGTTGTTAACATCGCTTCTTATCAGGTTAAAGCGAATGACGTTGTTAGCATTCGTGAGAAAGCGAAAAAGCAATCTCGCGTGAAGGCCGCTCTGGAGCTGGCTGAGCAGCGTGAAAAGCCAACCTGGCTGGAAGTTGATGCTGGCAAGATGGAAGGTACGTTCAAGCGTCAGCCTGAGCGTTCTGATCTGTCTGCGGACATTAACGAACACCTGATCGTCGAGCTTTACTCCAAGTAAAGCTTAGTACCAAAGAGAGGACACAATGCAGGGTTCTGTGACAGAGTTTCTAAAACCGCGCCTGGTAGATATCGAGCAAGTGAGTTCGACGCACGCCAAGGTGACCCTTGAGCCTTTAGAGCGTGGCTTTGGCCATACTCTGGGTAACGCACTGCGCCGTATTCTGCTCTCATCGATGCCGGGTTGCGCGGTGACCGAGGTTGAGATTGATGGTGTACTTCATGAGTACAGCACCAAAGAAGGCGTTCAGGAAGATATCCTTGAAATCCTGCTCAACCTGAAAGGGCTGGCGGTGAGAGTTCAGGGTAAAGATGAAGTTATTCTTACTCTGAATAAATCTGGCATTGGCCCTGTGACTGCAGCCGACATCACCCACGACGGTGATGTTGAAATCGTCAAGCCGCAGCACGTGATCTGCCACCTGACCGATGAGAACGCAGCTATTAGCATGCGTATCAAAGTTCAGCGCGGTCGTGGTTATGTGCCGGCTTCTGCCCGAATTCATTCGGAAGAAGATGAGCGCCCAATCGGCCGTCTGCTGGTCGACGCATGCTACAGCCCTGTAGAGCGTATTGCCTACAATGTTGAAGCAGCGCGTGTAGAACAGCGTACCGACCTGGACAAGCTGGTCATCGAAATGGAAACCAACGGCACAATCGATCCTGAAGAGGCGATTCGTCGTGCGGCAACCATCCTGGCAGAACAACTGGAAGCTTTCGTTGACTTACGTGATGTACGTCAGCCAGAAGTGAAAGAAGAGAAACCAGAATTCGATCCGATCCTGCTGCGCCCTGTTGACGATCTCGAATTGACTGTCCGCTCTGCTAACTGCCTCAAGGCAGAAGCTATCCACTATATCGGTGATCTGGTACAGCGTACCGAGGTTGAGTTGCTGAAAACGCCGAACCTGGGTAAAAAATCTCTTACCGAGATTAAAGACGTGCTGGCTTCACGTGGTCTGTCTCTGGGCATGCGCCTGGAAAACTGGCCACCGGCAAGCATTGCTGACGAGTAACCGGATCACAGGTTAAGGTTTTACTGAGAAGGATAAGGTCATGCGCCATCGTAAGAGTGGTCGTCAACTGAACCGCAACAGCAGCCATCGCCAGGCTATGTTCCGCAACATGGCAGGTTCACTGGTTCGTCATGAAATCATCAAGACGACCCTGCCTAAAGCGAAAGAGCTGCGTCGCGTAGTTGAGCCGCTGATTACTCTTGCCAAGACTGACAGCGTTGCTAATCGTCGTCTGGCATTCGCCCGTACTCGTGATAACGAGATCGTGGCAAAACTGTTTAACGAACTGGGCCCGCGTTTCGCGAGCCGTGCCGGTGGTTACACTCGCATTCTGAAGTGTGGTTTCCGTGCAGGCGACAACGCGCCGATGGCTTACATCGAGCTGGTTGATCGTTCAGAGAAAGCAGAAGCTGCTGCAGAGTAATCTGCAGTAACGTAAAAAAACCCGCCTCGGCGGGTTTTTTTATATCCGCATTATCCCCACTTCTCTACAATACCTGTATCAATTTTGTTCATCCCCTGGAGCTGATGATGTGGTTGCTTGATCAGTGGGCAGAACGCCATATTCGCGATGCCCAGAATAAAGGCGATTTCGACAATCTTCCCGGGAGCGGCGAACCTCTTGAACTGGAAGATGATTCGCATATTGCGCCTGAACTCCGGGCTGGATACCGTTTGCTAAAAAATGCTGGTTGCCTCCCGCCCGAGCTTGAGCAGCGCAGAGAGGCTGTTGAACTTGTCGATTTGCTAAAAGGGATCCGTCAGGATGATCCTCGACATAAAGAACTTAGCCGCAGGCTTGCCCTGATCGAGCTCAAGCTGCGCCAGGCAGGAATGAGCACGGAATTCCTGCATGGGGAATACGGTGAAATATTGATGAAGAAGATAAACGAGGAGTAGCGATGTACCGTATCGGTGAACTTGCAAAGCTCGCGAACGTAACGCCGGACACTATCCGATATTACGAAAAGCAGCAGATGATCGATCATGAGGTACGCACGGAAGGCGGCTTTCGGCTTTATAGCGATAACGATCTGCAGCGTCTGAGATTCATACGCTACGCCCGACAGCTTGGCTTCACGCTTGATTCGATCCGCGAGTTATTATCGATCCGCATCGATCCTGAGCATCACACTTGTCAGGAATCCAAAAGCATCGTGCAAGCCCGGCTTGATGAAGTTGAAGCCCGTATTCTGGAACTGCAAACCATGCAGCGCTCTTTGCAAAGGTTGAATGATGCCTGCTGCGGAACGGCTCATAGCAGTATTTATTGTTCAATTCTGGAAGCCCTTGAACAGGGAGCCAGTGGAGAAACTCGGGGATGTTGATTTTCAATCTACTCGGGTCTAGACTTCCGTCGTCATAAACCATGCTCAGGAGAAATTATGAGCCGCTATCAGCACACGAAGGGACAAATTAAAGATAATGCCATCGAGGCTTTACTTCACGACCCGCTTTTTCGACAGCGCGTTGAAAAGAATAAAAAAGGAAAGGGGAGTTATCTGCGTAAAGACAAACATGCAAAACGGGGTAACTGGGAGGCCAGTGGCAAGCAAGCGAATCGCTTATTTACCACTGGCCTTCCTGTTTTTAACTGCTGATTAAACGCGGTTATTCTGCTCTTTTAACAGATCGCGAATTTCACTCAGTAACACTTCTTCTTTCGTTGGTGCAGGCGCTGCTGCAGGCTCTTCTTTTTTACGGTTGAGCCGGTTAATCAGCTTGATAGCCATAAAGATAGCAAACGCCACAATCACGAAATCAAATACGTTCTGGATAAACACGCCGTAGTGCATTACAACTGCCGGGATATCACCCTGGGCTTCACGCAGTGTGAACGCGAACTGTTTGAAATCAATGCCCCCGATTAGCAGCCCTAAAGGTGGCATGATGATGTCCGCTACTAATGATGAAACAATCTTGCCGAATGCCGCACCAATAATGACACCCACTGCCAAATCAACCACGTTCCCGCGCATCGCAAATTCGCGAAATTCTTTAATAAAACTCATTATGTTCTCCTTGTGCCAGCTGACGACTATAAGTTTAACAAATGATTAGCCAATTGCCATGCGGGATAATTAAACGTTATGAAAATAAAAGGCACAGAAATAAAGAGGGTAAAGTGCGGGGCTCTATTGAGAGCCCCGACGTATTAAAGGAAGAATGGACTAGGCTGGAATAAACGTTCGACGTCGGTAATAAATTTTTTATCGGTAAGGAACATAATTACGTGGTCGCCTTGCTCAATACGCAAATTATCATTGGCGATCATAACGTCATTCCCGCGCACTACGGCGCCGATAATAGTGCCCGGCGGCAGCTTAATTTCGTCGATGGCGCGGCCCACAACGCGTGACGTGGTTTCATCTCCATGAGCTACCGCTTCAATGGCTTCTGCCACCCCGCGACGCAGAGATGAAACGCCGACAATGTCCGCTTTACGTACATGGCTCAGCAGAGCGGAAATGGTCGCCTGCTGCGGTGAAATGGCAATATCAATAACGCTGCCCTGAACCAGGTCGACATACGCCTTGCGCTGGATAAGCACCATGACCTTCTTTGCTCCCATACGTTTGGCGAGCATGGCGGACATAATATTCGCCTCGTCATCGTTCGTGACGGCAATAAAGAGATCAACTTGATCAATATGCTCTTCAGCCAATAATTCCTGATCCGACGCGTCGCCATAAAATACGATCGTATTTTGCAGTTTTTCCGCCAGCTCAGAAGCACGCTGTTGATCGCGCTCGATCAATTTCACGCTGTAGTCTTTTTCCAGCCTTCGCGCCAGGCCCGCGCCGATATTGCCACCGCCGACCAGCATAATGCGTTTATAAGGCTTTTCGAGACGCTGCAACTCACTCATCACCGCACGAATATGCTGAGAGGCCGCAATGAAGAAGACCTCATCCCCCGCTTCGACAATCGTGGAGCCTTGAGGACGAATAGGTCTGTCGTGGCGGAAAATGGCGGCGACGCGCGTATCGATATGCGGCATGTGCTCACGCATTGTGGAAAGCGCATTGCCGATCAACGGGCCGCCGTAATAGGCCTTAACGACGGCAAGACTGACCTTACCTTCGGCAAAGTTCACCACCTGCAGTGCGCCTGGATATTCGATCAGACGATAGATATTGTCGATAACCAGCTGTTCTGGCGCGATGAGATGGTCAATAGGAACCGCTTCTGAATTAAAGAGCTTCTCAGCATCGCGGACATAGTCCGGAGAACGGATGCGCGCGATTCGGTTAGGGGTGTTGAAAAGCGAGTAGGCCACCTGACAGGCCACCATATTGGTTTCGTCAGAACTGGTCACCGCAACGAGCATGTCTGCATCGTCGGCGCCTGCCTCGCGTAGCACGCGCGGGTGTGAGCCATGGCCCTGCACAACGCGAAGGTCAAATTTGTCCTGTAAAACGCGCAGACGATCCCCGTTGGTATCAACGATTGTGATGTCGTTGTTTTCGCCAACCAGGTTTTCCGCCAGCGTTCCGCCCACTTGTCCTGCGCCCAGAATGATAATTTTCATATCTCGTGACCTGTTCTCAACATCACTCTTTGATTAGCTTAGCGTAAAAGAAGCCATCGCCTTGTTCCGCGCCCGGCAGGTTTTGCTGACCCGGGCATTCAGGCGTTCCCGTATCGCGCAGCGTTGCGTCCGGGGTACGTTGAAGGAAGGCCGCGATTTGCTGGCTGTTTTCTTCTGGCAGTACGGAGCAGGTTGCATAAACCAGCGTGCCGCCTGGTTTAAGATGTGGCCAGATTGCGTCAAGTATGTCCGATTGCAGTTGGGCAAGTTCCTTGATATCGCGATCGCGGCGCAGCCACTTGATATCCGGATGGCGACGAATCACGCCTGTTGCAGAGCAGGGCGCATCCAGTAAAATGCGGTCAAACTGGGTTTCACCACACCATTCTGCGGGCTTGCGTCCGTCGCCCTGCTTAACCTGAGCCTTCATACCCAGACGCTTGAGGTTGTCGTAGACGCGTGACAGGCGCTGCTCATCGACATCCACGGCCATTACGCTGGCCTGCGGAGCCACTTCAAGAATGTGCGTTGTTTTTCCGCCAGGCGCGGCGCAAAGATCGAGGATCTGTTCCCCGTTTGCTGGTTCAAGCCAGGTCATGCAACCCTGAGCCGAGGCATCCTGTACGGTCACCCAGCCTTCATCAAAACCAGGTAAAGCATGTACCGGTGCAGGGGAGGCTAAACGCACGGCATCCGGATAGGCTGCATGCGTGAATCCACTCATTCCGGTTTCTTCCAGTAATGCCAGCCATGCGTCACGGGTGTGGTGATTACGGTTGACGCGTAACCACATCGGTGGGCGTTGATTATTCGCTTCGGCAATGTTTTGCCATTGCTGCGGATACGCTTTTTTAAGACGATTCAGCAGCCAGTCCGGGTGCAGAAAACGTGTTTCGCTTTGTGCAAATTCAGCCAGTAGCTCATCCTGCTGACGCTGGAACTGACGCAGTACGCCGTTGATCAGCCCTTTCAACTGAGGGCGTTTAATCGCAACGGCACCTTCCACCGTTTCAGCCAGCGCGGCGTGAGGTGGAATGCGGGTATGAAGAAGCTGATAAAACCCCACCATAATCAAATAATGTACGGTGCGCTGTTTGCCTGTCATTGGGCGCGACATCAGCTTATTAATGAGCCACTCAAGCTGAGAAAGGGTGCGCAGGACACCAAAGCAGAGTTCCTGGAGCAGAGCTTTGTCTTTATCAGATACCTTTTGTTGCAGGGGAGGCAGGATGTTACTCAATGACTGGCCCTGCTCGATAACCTGCTCAACGGCTTTGGCCGCCATACTGCGTAGATTTTGTTTTTTCATAACTATAAAAATAAAAATGCCCGGAAACACCGGGCTTTAAGCATATATTGGATTAGGCAAGACGATTACCCGGTATAAACCATTCGCGACGGGAATTTAATAGATCCTGAGCGCTCATGGCTTTCTTACCGGCCGGTTGCAGCGATTCAAGATTCAGGATCCCTTCTGCTGTCGCAACCTGGATACCGTTCTTGCTGGCGTCGATTATCGTGCCGGGTTCAGCAGCCGTATTGCCATTAATAACTGACGCTTTCCAGACTTTCACTGGCTGCCCATCAATTTCCATCCAGCTCATCGGCCACGGATTAAAAGCGCGGATGCAGCGTTCAAGTTGAGCGGCAGACAAGGACCAGTCGAGCCGGGCTTCTTCTTTACTCAGTTTTTCAGCATACGTCACCAGCGCCTCATCCTGAACTTCTGGCTTCGCCGTATTATCAGCAAGCTGCTGCAGCGTCTCGATAAGCCCTTGCGGACCGAGGCCAGCCAGTTTGTCATACAGCGTAGCGCTGGTATCGTCTGCAGTAATAGGGCACGCCAGTTTATGCAGCATGTCGCCAGTGTCTAAACCTACGTCCATCTTCATGATTGTGACGCCGGTTTCAGCATCCCCCGCCCACAGGGAGCGCTGAATAGGTGCCGCACCACGCCAGCGCGGGAGCAAGGAGCCGTGCACGTTGATACAACCCAGACGAGGCATATCAAGCACCGCTTTTGGCAGAATTAAACCGTAAGCCACCACGACCATTACGTCGGCGTTCAGGTCAGCAACCAGCTGCTGATTTTCCTGAGGGCGTAAGGATGCGGGCTGGAAAACAGGAAGCCCATGCTCTTCTGCCAGCACCTTTACCGGGCTCGGCATCAGTTTTTTACCGCGACCAGCCGGACGGTCCGGCTGGGTAAAGACGCCGACAACCTGGTGACCAGAAGATAACAGCGCGTCAAGATGACGCGCTGCAAAATCAGGGGTTCCCGCGAAGATAATACGTAGTGTTTTAGACACGATGATCCTTGTATCCGGGGGGACGTTATGCGCGAGAGCGCAAACGATCCAGTTTCTCTACTTTTTGACGAATACGCTGCTGTTTCAACGGCGAGAGGTAATCGATAAACAGCTTACCGACCAGGTGATCCATCTCATGCTGAATGCAAATTGCCAGCAGGTCATCTGCTTCCAGTTCGAACGGATTACCGTCACGATCCAAAGCGCGAATTTTCACTTTTTCGGCACGTGGCACCAAAGCGCGCTGTTCCGGAATAGAAAGACAACCTTCCTCAATGCCCGTTTCACCGCTCTTCTCAAGCAATTCAGGGTTGATCAGCACCAGACGCTCATCGCGATTTTCAGAAACGTCGATCACGATAATACGCTTGTGAATGTCTACCTGCGTCGCCGCCAGGCCAATGCCTTCTTCGGCGTACATGGTATCGAACATATCATCAACGATACGCTGGATTTCTGCATTCACTTCTTTAACCGGTTCTGCGACGATGCGAAGGCGCTCGTCCGGAATATGTAACACTTGCAAAACTGCCATAAATTTCCAGAGTCGTGTTCAGGAGTTGATAAGAATATTACTTCTATTCTAGACAAATCCCGGGTCGATTGACAGCATCAGTGACCAATCGCAATGATTGCGCAGGCCGCTTATGGCAGGGGGAAAGGATGACGTCTATCGAGATATGGCTACGGCTAATACACACAGGTTCATTATGTGGCGATGGAATGCTGGAAGCGGCTGCACGGCTGCACAAGCAAAAAAATATCGATGCTTCCGCTGTCAGAGACGCCGGGCTGTCAGCAAAACAGGCTGAACGGTTCTTTGCCCCAGATGGGGGTGAGCTGGAGCGTAGTCTGGTGTGGCTTGAGCAGCCGGGAAATCATTTATTGACGGCAACCCATCCGCTTTATCCTCCTTTACTTCGAGCAATTCCTGATTATCCCGGTGCATTATTCGTAAAAGGTAACCCTGAAACGCTTAATGCTGCCCAGCTGGCGGTCGTGGGTAGCCGTGCGCCGTCATGGTATGGAGAACGATGGGGGAAAATTCTGTGCGAACAACTTTCGCAAAGTGGTATCACAATCACCAGCGGACTGGCCTGCGGTATAGACGGTGTTGCTCACAACGCCGCTCTGTCTGTAAAAGGGCGTAGCGTGGCCGTACTGGGGAACGGCCTGTTTAGCATTTATCCCCGTCGGCATCAGGCGCTGGCGATGCGGCTTATCGAAGCTGACGGGGCGATAGTGTCTGAGTTCCCTCTTTCGGCGCAGCCCCGGCCGGCAAACTTTCCGCGTCGTAATCGAATCATCAGCGGGCTTAGCCAGGGTGTATTGGTCGTTGAAGCGGCAGTGCGAAGCGGCTCGCTGGTCACTGCACGATGCGCGCTCGATCAGGGGAGGGAGGTTTTCGCCTTACCCGGCCCGATTGGTAACCCGGGGTGTGAAGGACCACACTGGCTGATAAAGCAGGGTGCGACGCCGGTAACAGAAGCGCGGGACATTCTTGAAAATTTGCAATATGGCTTGCAATGTCTGCAGGAAGATCCCGAAAAGCGACATTATTCATCAGATCAGGGAAAGGTGGCATTGCCATTTCCCAAGCTCCTGGCTAACGTAGGAGATGAGGTAACACCTGTTGACGTTGTCGCTGAACGTGCCGGCCAACCTGTGCCAGTAACGGTAGCACAGCTACTCGAACTGGAGTTAGCAGGGTGGATCGCAGCTGTACCCGGCGGCTATGTCCGATTAAGGAGGGCATGCCATGTTCGACGTACTGATGTATTTGTTTGAGACTTACATCCATAACGAAGCAGAAATGCGAGTGGATCAGGACAAATTGACACAGGATCTTACCGATGCGGGGTTTGAGCGGGAAGATATCTATAATGCGTTGATGTGGCTGGAAAAACTGGCTGATTATCAGGAAGGCCTCGCCGAACCGATGCAGCTTGCTTCTGACCCGTTGTCAGTACGCATTTATACCGCAGAAGAGTGTGAAAGGCTGGACGCCAGCTGCCGGGGATTCATCTTATTCCTTGAGCAGATTCAGGTGCTGAACCTCGAAACGAGAGAAATGGTGATAGAGCGTGTCATGGCGCTGGATACGGCAGAATTTGAATTGGAAGATCTGAAATGGGTGATTCTGATGGTTCTGTTTAATATCCCGGGCTGTGAAAATGCCTATCAGCAAATGGAAGAATTACTCTTTGAAGTGAATGAAGGTATGCTGCATTAATTCTATGTGTAGCACCAAGAGTTGTTATGGCCAAATCAGCACTATTCACGGTGCATAAAAATGAGCCCTGCCCGCAGTGCGGGGCTGAACTTGTTATTCGGTCCGGGAAACACGGCCCGTTTCTCGGTTGTTCACACTATCCGGAATGTGATTATGTCCGTCCTCTGAAAAGCCAGGCGGATGGACATATCGTCAAAATTCTGGAAGGACAGCTATGTCCTCTTTGTGGTGGTGAACTAGCGCTACGTCAGGGCCGTTTCGGTATGTTTATTGGCTGTAGCCGTTATCCGGAATGTGAGCATACGGAACAAATTGATAAGCCTGATGAAACGGCGATTGCGTGTCCTCAGTGTCAGCGCGGTCAGCTGGTACAGCGCCGTTCCCGCTATGGTAAGACCTTCCATTCCTGCGATCGCTACCCTGAATGCCAGTTCGTTATCAATTTCAAACCGGTAGCGGGCGTCTGCACTCATTGCAACTATCCGCTACTTATCGAGAAGAAAACGGCGCAAGGTGTGAAACGCTTCTGCGCCAGCAAACAATGTGGAAAGCCGGTAACGGCGGATCAAAATAGTGAATAATAACCTGCCATCAGGCTCCATTGCGCATGCTGTGGACGTGCTGAAAAATGAAAAAGTCATCGCCTATCCAACTGAAGCTGTTTTTGGGGTCGGTTGCGATCCTGACAGCGAGACGGCTGTGAGCCGCCTGCTTGCCTTAAAACAAAGACCCGTAGAGAAAGGGTTGATTTTGATAGCTGCGAATTACGAGCAGCTTAAGCCCTACATTGATGACTCTATGCTGACACCGGCGCAGCGCGAGACTATTTTCTCCGCATGGCCCGGACCGGTGACCTTTGTTTTCCCGGCGCAGCCGACAACACCGCGCTGGCTGACTGGACGCTTTGATTCCCTCGCCGTTCGCGTCACCGATCATCCTCTGGTGGTTGAGCTTTGCCTGGCATTTGGTAAACCGCTGGTCTCAACCAGCGCCAACCTGACCGGATTGCCACCTTGTCGTACAACTGAAGAAGTGCTGGCACAGTTCGGAAATGACTTCCCGGTTGCTGTTGGAGAGACGGGAGGGCGCCTGAATCCGTCTGAAATTCGCGACGCTTTGACCGGCGAACGTTTTCGCCAGGGGTAATCTCATGGAAACCTATGCTGTTTTTGGTAATCCGATTGCACACAGCAAGTCACCGCTGATCCATCAGCAATTTGCGGAGCAGCTGCAGATAAATCATCCCTATGGCCGCGTACTGGCACCGGTAGATGCATTTATTCCAACGCTTGAGGCTTTTTTCGCCGCAGGTGGTAAAGGTGCGAATGTGACGGTTCCTTTTAAAGAGGAAGCTTTCGAACGTGCTGATGAACTGACCGAGCGCGCTTCTCTTGCCGGTGCAGTAAATACCCTAAAACGGCTTGAGGACGGACGTCTTCTGGGCGACAACACCGACGGAATAGGGTTGCTGAGCGATCTGGAACGACTGTCGTTTATTAAACCCGGGTTCCGGGTCCTGCTGATTGGTGCGGGTGGCGCATCGCGGGGAGTACTGTTGCCTCTGCTTTCCCTGGACTGTGCGGTGACCATTACCAACCGAACTTTTTCCCGGGCAGAAGCGCTGGCGGCGTTGTTTGCGCATACCGGCAGCGTAAGTGCGGTAGCGCTTGACGATCTTGCCGAACGTGAGTTCGATCTTGTCATTAATGCCACATCCAGCGGCATCAGTGGCGAGATCCCGGCGATCCCCGCTTCGCTGGTCAGCGCGCACATGTACTTCTATGACATGTTCTATCAGAAAGGGAATACGCCCTTCCTGAACTGGTGCGAACAACACGGTGCGAAACAGTTAGCCGATGGGCTGGGAATGCTGGTGGGGCAGGCTGCGCATGCGGTACTGCTCTGGCACGGGGTGTTGCCTGCAGTTGAGCCGGTCATTGAAAAGCTAAAGCAGGAGCTTTCGGCGTGAATCAGGCTATTCATTTCCCGGACAGAGAGAGCTGGGATGAGCATAAGCAGGCGGTCTGTTTTCCGGTGCTGGTGCAGGGTATGCAGCTTACCTGTGCCATCCATGGAGAAGCGCTGTTACATCGTTTTGGCGGCACAGACCCGATAGCCGTTTTTTGCGAAAATCGCTGGGATCTGGAAGAGGAAGCCAGCGATTTAATCCGCGAGCAGCAGGAAGACGATCAGGGTTGGGTTTGGTTATCCTGATCCAAATAGTCATTCTTCCATTTTACGTAGTTGTTCGCCGAGTATTTTAATCCTTCGATCTCTGCCTCCTTCAGGGGGCGGATCTGTTTTACCGGGCTTCCCAGATAGAGATAACCACTTTCCAGACGTTTGTTCTGCGGAACCAGGCTACCGGCCCCAATCATTACGTCTTCTTCTACTATCACGCCATCCAGCAAAATCGATCCCATGCCAACAAGCACCCGATTACCGATAGTGCAGCCGTGAAGCATCACTTTATGTCCGACGGTAACATCTTCTCCAATGATGAGGGGATTGCCCTCCGGGTTATAAGAGGATTTGTGCGTAACATGCAGAACGCTACCGTCCTGAATATTGGTACGGGCACCGATCGACACATAATTTACATCTCCCCTGATGGCGACGAGCGGCCAGATACTGACGTCATCGGCCATTCGGACATCACCAATGACCACGCTGGTGGCATCGATCATCACGCGATCGCCTTTTTGGGGGAACAGATCTTTATAAGGGCGTAACACTGCAGACATAACTACCTCTAAGGATGAGCGCTATACGGAAGACTTGATCATATTATTGGATCGAGGCAAGGCAAAATGCGTCAATATTTAAGCAGATCGGGCGGGATTTCAGCGAAAAGCGCGGAAAATCAGCAGTCGAAAAAAAAGATCTAAAAAACACTTGTGCTAAAAATTGGGATCCCTATAATGCGCCTCCATCGACACGGCGGATGTGAATCACTTCACAGTTAACCCGGTCGGTTGAAGAGAAAAAATCCTGAAATAACGGGTTGACTCTGAAAGAGGAAAGCGTAATATACGCCACCTCGCAACGGTGAGCGAAAGCCGCGTTGCACTGCTCTTTAACAATTTATCAGACAATCTGTGTGGGCACTCAAAGTGACATGGATTCTTAACGTCGCAAGACGAAAAATGAATACCAAGTCTCTGAGTGAACATACGTAATTCATTACGAAGTTTAATTCACGAGCATCAAACTTAAATTGAAGAGTTTGATCATGGCTCAGATTGAACGCTGGCGGCAGGCCTAACACATG
>NZ_LNHM01000007.1:0-1007323 GCF_001462935.1 Enterobacter sp. 50588862 | reverse complement strand
CGCCACCTGAATACGATGAAGGGGTGAAGGTCAGGAAAGTGGATGTCAGCGGAAAGCTGAGCATACAGGGTGTCAGTCTGAGCGCAGGCAAGGCGTTCAGGGGAGAACGGGTCGGGCTGAGGGAGACACAGGATGACGGCTGCTATGAAGTGTGGTGGTACAGCACGAAAGTGGGGGTGATCGACCTGAAGAAAAAGTCGATCACCATGGGTAAAGGATGTTAAAAAGTGTTCACCATGTCCCCGAACACCTGTCTACCATGTCCCCGGACTGTACAATTGGGGAGAGGGTTAGGGTGCGGGGAAAATCACAGCGCCGCAAACTTATCCAGCGTCCGCACCAGCTGCGTCACAAACCCATACTCGTTGTCATACCAGGCAACGGCTTTCACCAGCTGCAGGTCTCCCGCTTCTGACACCTCCGTCTGCGTGGCGTCAAACACCGAACCATAGTGCGAGCCAATCACATCTGAAGAAACAATCTCGTCATCGGTATACCCGAACGATTTATTCCCCTGGGTCGCCTTTTTCAACGCGGCGTTGATCTCCTCGACCGTCACCTTTTTACCCAGAATCGCTACCAGCTCGGTTACCGATCCGGTTTTCACCGGCACGCGCTGGGCGTGACCCTTTAGTTTGCCGCTGAGCGCGGGGATCACCAGGCCGATGGCTTTCGCCGCCCCGGTGGTATGAGGAATAATATTTTCTGCCGCCGCCCGCGAGGCGCGCAGATCTTTCCCGCGCGGGCCATCCACCAGCGCCTGGGTGCCGGTATAGGCATGAATGGTGGTCATGGTGCCCACTTTAATTTCAAACGCGTCGTTCAGGGCTTTTGCCAGCGGGGCGAGGCAGTTGGTGGTGCAGGACGCGACGGAAATAATGGTATCACTGGCGTCAATGGTATCGTCATTCACGCTATAGACGATGGTCTTCATCTCACCCGCGGGCGCCGAAATCAGCACTTTCTTCGCACCGGCGTCCAGGTGCGCCCGCGATTTTTCTTCTGAGGTATAAAAGCCGGTGCACTCCACGACGATATCCACGCCCGCGGCTTTCCACGGAATGTGCTTTGCCTCTTTTTCGGCGTACACCGCGATGGTTTTACCGTCGACAATCAGCGCATCCTCGGTGAAGTCCACGCTCCAGGGGAAGCCACCGTAGTTGGAATCATGCCTGAGCAGGTAGGCCAGGACTTTCGGGGAGGTGAGGTCGTTGATGGCGACGACGGTATTGCTGTCCTGGGTTTCAAGAAGGCGGCGCAGCACAAGGCGTCCAATGCGTCCAAATCCGTTAATGCCAATTTTACTCATGGTGTTCTCCTGTGAACGTGTCAATACGACAGTTTGAACTCATCCAGGCTTAGACCATCACGGGCAGGGCAGCAATTGAAGATGCTTCATGCGAGGGGAAGTATTTGAAAAACCATACAGAAAAGTTAATGAATTTTTAAGGAAAGGAGATTATGTTGGCGCGGTGACTGTTTATTTCAGGAAATCCCATGCGCACTAAATATACAAGCCTGCAAATCACGATTCACTGGCTGGTGTTTTTGTTAATCGTCGTCGCCTACTGCGCGATGGAATTCAGGGGCTTTTTCCCGCGTTCCGACCGACCGCTTATTAACATGATCCACGTCTCCTGCGGCATCTCGGTTCTGGTGCTGATGGTGGCGAGATTGCTGATCCGCCTGAAGTTTCCCGCACCGCCCATTCAACCTAAACCCAAAGCGATGATTACCGGGATGTCCCACCTTGGGCATCTGATCGTCTATCTGCTGTTTATTGCGCTGCCGCTGATTGGCATTGTAATGATGTATAACCGTGGAAACGACTGGTTCGCCTTTGGTCTGGCGATGCCTCACGCGGCGGAGGGGAATTTTGACCTGGTGGATGTGCTGAAGGAGTGGCACGTTACGCTGGCAAACCTGGGCTATTTCGTGATTGGTCTGCACGCCTTTGCGGCGCTGATGCACCACTATTTCTGGAAAGATAATACTCTTTTGCGCATGATGCCGAATAAGCGTCAGTAGTCTTTAACTCGTGCCGGGCGGCGCAGCGCCACCCGGCTTGTTTTTTAACCCAGAAGAGCACGCTCTTCATCAGTTAACGCCAGCGTCTGCGTTGACCCCGTCTCTGACGATTTCACCGCCGCTTCCAGAACAGCCATAACCGCTAACGCCTCGACAGGATGAACGGGATTGGCGATCTTCCCGAGCATCGCATCCCGCACGTTGATGTAGTACTGCCGCTGATCGCCCTTTGGCGTGGCAATCGTTTGGGGTTCACCATCAGCTCCGAAGAACACCATGCTGTCGTCGTCTTCGCCCCAGGCGTCGCTGCCGGGGATTACGCCAGCCAGCAGCTGCGCTTCCTGCTGATCGATTCTGGCTTTCACCACGCTGCCTTTGTCCCCGTGAACGGTAAAGCGCGCCGTACCGCCAGCCACCAGCATGCTGGCGTGCAGAACCACCTTATGATCCGGGTAATTGAGGACCACGTGAGCCCAGTCGTTAACCTCTGCGCCGTCGCGCAGCGTGGCGATATTTCCCTGAACAGACTCTGGCAGGCCAAACAGCTGAAGCGTCTGGTCGATCAGGTGAGGGCCCAGGTCAAACCACAGACCGCTGCCGGGGACGTTCTGCTCGCGCCAGCGCACGCGCACTTCCGGGCGGAAGCGGTCAATATGCGACTCCAGATGTTTAACCTTGCCAACCGTGCCTTGCTCAATAATCTGCTTAATGCCGAGGAAATCACTGTCCCAGCGGCGGTTGTGGAAAACGGAGAGCAGAAGCTGCTTTTCATCCGCCAGGGCTATCAGGTCCCGGGCTTCCTGCATATCCAGGGTGAAAGGCTTATCCACGACCACGTGTTTTCCCGAGTTCAGGGCCAGCGTCGCCAGCGGCGCGTGGGTGGCGTTAGGGGAGGCAATGACCACCAGGTCGACATCAGGATGTTGAATGGCTTCTTCGGGCGTGGCTACCACCAGCACATCCGGAAGATCGCGCTTCACTTTCTCTTCATCACGGGAAGAGACCACCGCCAGCTTGAGCCCGTCCACGGACTGGATCAGCGGGGCATGGAAGGTTTTACCGACAAAACCATACCCGATCAGCGCAATGTTGATTGTTTGAACTTTACTCATGACCTTCTCCACGTTATTGCGCGCACACCGTGACCCGTAATGCGCCAGGGTCCCCAAGCTCAGGCCAGGGACGATCTAAAAAGAGTTGATGAATATCGGTGAGCCCGGAGACCAGATACGGCTCGCAGCGGTTAACTTTCAGGTGATCGGCAACAATCCAGTGTGCATGGCTTGCGGCGAGCATCGCGCGTTTCACCTCGGCATCCGCTTCTTTACCGGCACTCAAACCGAGTTCGGCATGAAGGGCGCACGCACCGAGAATGGCGATATCGGCCCGATAGCGTGACAGCAGGGACAACGTGGCGCTGCCGGCAAACAGGCGCTGCTTCGGGTCCCATTTTCCACCGAGCAGAATAAGCTCAATGTCTTCCCGGTCGCTAAAATGCTGGGCGATATCCAGCGAGGTAGTGATCACGGTGTGAGGGCCCTGCAGATAAGTGGCGACGGCCATCACCGTACTGCCGGCATCCAGAAACAGGGTGGAACCCGGCGGAACCGCCTGCGCAACCTGTTTCCCCAGACGCTGCTTGGTTTCCGGCAGCAGGGTATTGCGGCCCTGACGATTCATGGCCGAAAGATTCAGAGCAATAGCCCCGCCGTGATTCTTCTGGGCAAGCCCCTGATTTTCCAGATCGGTCAGATCCCGACGAACGGTGTCCGCCGAAACCTGCAGCTTTTCTGCCAGCTCGGTGATGCTGGCCTGACCTTGTTCACTGAGAATATCAAGGACATAGCGTTGACGTGCGGTTTTGTGCATGGGCAGCAATCCTGCAAAATGTCGCAATAAATTGCATAATACAGCATTTTGACGCAGAAGGAAGGAGTATCGTAAACCAGGTTGATGTTTAATTATTGGAATTATATTAAGCGGATATCATTAAGCCGTTCTGAATGTTAACCACAGTGTTAATGTTATGTTTTAATCAACGATTTGGGTTATGTAACCAATGTATTGTGATTAACTGGTGGAATATTCTGATATTTAATCAAAATAAAGCATTTAATGTCTGATTTATGTTTTTTATTAGAATTATTTTTCAACAAATTGATGGCTCTTACTTAAGTTGACACTTCTTTGAAAATCTTTGTGTCTGACCCGCTCAGAAATTAACGCAAAAATGTGCGCAGAGGAGATTAAGAATTTTCCTTAAATTACAGTGTGTTTTGATGTTTCATCTGAAAGGCTACTTTCGGAGTTTTGTCCAGAAACCCCATGTTTTTTCTTATATGTAACACCGCATTAACATTGTGGGTGTAGTGGCCTATACCACATTTTGTTATGCTGCAAATCAACTTATGAAATAAGTAATTTCTTAAATTTAATAAGACAAAGGCGGATCTCATCTCCATCGGAAATGGGTATGGGGAGCTTTACCTGAAATTTAGCGAGGAAGTTAAATAAGATATTTGTCTAATTATCTGTACCTCTTTTTGGGTAATTGCTTGAGTATCACTCAGAGTCAGGGAGATAAAATGACGATATTACGCAAGCCTGTTTCACGCCAATTTATAGCTACGCTGGCGTTAATTTCATTAGCCCTAAATACGGCTTATGCCAATAGTGGCGCGGTAGGTATTGCCCCGATGGCAACGACGACCTTAAAGGAAAGTATTCTTTTCGCTATCGATCGCGATCCGTCAATTAGCCAGCAGGCCGCGCAGTTAGGTATTGGTCAGGCGCAAATAGACGAGGCGCGCAGCGGCTGGATGCCGCAAATAGCGTTGAACGGGAGTACGGGGCATAGCCAGACCACCGATTCCAGCGGTTCGCTGAAGAACTCTGCGGCCTGGGGAGTGAGCCTGACCCAGCTGATATACGATTTTGGCAAGACTAACAATAGCATCAGCCAGTCTTCCGCCCAGCGCGATAGCTACCGCTACCAGCTGATGAGCACGCTTTCTGACGTGGCGGAAAAAACGGCGCTCGGCTACGTGGAGGTCAAACGTTATTCCGACCTATTACAGGCGGCAAAAGAGAACGTTCAGGCACTGAAAAACGTGGAGCAGCTGGCCAAGCTGCGCGCCGATGCGGGCGTGAGTTCCACCTCCGATGAACTCCAGACCCGCACGCGTATTGCCGGCATGCAGGCGACGGTGGCGCAGTATAACGCCGCGTTGAACAGCGCCCGCGCAAGGCTCGCGGTATTAACCGGAATGCAGGCAGATCATTATTCGCCGGTACCCGCAAACCTCGCCGTTGAGCCGGATTCGCTTAACCGCATTGATTATTCGTTAATACCGGCGGTAATGGCCGCGCAGAATATGGAACGTTCGGCCCAGTATGGCGTTGAAACAGCGAAGTCCCAGCACTGGCCAACCCTGAGCCTGAAAGGGGGACGCACGCGTTACGAGTCGGACAACCGCTCATACTGGGACGACCAGATCCAGCTCAATATTGACGCACCGCTTTATCAGGGCGGCGCGGTATCTGCACGCGTGCGTCAGGCTGAGGGCGCCCGGGCGATGGCGTCCTCTCAGGTCGATCAGGCGCGTTTCGACGTGCTGCAAAAGGCCTCCGTCGCGCAAGCTGACTGGACCGGCGCACGGGGAAGAATGGAGGCCGGGAAGCGGCAGCTGGAAAATGCGCTGCGGGCCCGCGAGGTTTATAAAAATGAATACACCCTGAGCAAGCGGAGCATTAATGATTTGCTCAGCGTTGAGCAGGATGTCTGGCAGGCCACGTCGGCGAAAATAATCGCCGAGTATGATGGCTGGAGTTCGGCAATTAATTATGCTTCCGCGGTTGATAATTTAATGCCGCTTATTGGAATAGAGAAAAACGCTGCCGCAAAATTACCCGATTTGAGTTAACAAAAGCCACGCATAGCTGCACGAAATAAGTCTGAAAATAATGGGTGTTTTTTCCCAGGGATAGCTACATCCGTCTGGTGGATATATCCACAGGGATCCGTACACCTGCAAGGAGAGGAATATGAGTAACGTAAAGGTTGTTGATGTCATCATTCGCAAAACGGCGGAGAAAACGAAATTAACCGGCGAAGGAAATCTGTCGGTCTCTATTTCATCGCCGAGCGTGATTGAAATTCAGGGCTCTGCTCAGGACGTGGTGCGTTATGTCCGCCAGGGTAAAGACCTTCTCATTTATATGAAGGACGGCAGTGTTATTCGCTGCAATAACTATTTTGTTGAAGATCCTGAAACCCAACATCAGTCAGAGCTGGTGTTCAACGACGGGCAGGAACTGACTCATCTCTCTTTTGCCGATGCCGGGGAAGCGTCAGGCGTTGCCGCTACTGAATTAACCGCGCAGGCCACACCCATTAGCAGCATTGAACCCTTCCTGGAGCAGGGAAGCGCCCTGAGCGATGCCCCGTGGGGCTGGATTGCAGGGGCGGCGTTAGGCGGCGGTGCTATCGGCGCACTGCTGGCCCACGGCGGTGATGGCGAAACCAAAACGAAAGTCATTGATAACACCAAAGAAGTGGAAAGCGCCACGCCGACCTTCCTGCTGTCGGACAAGGTGGGCGACAAGCAGGGAGTGCTGAGCGCAAACGCCCTCACGGACGATAACGCGCCGACCTTCAGCGGTACCGGTCAGCCGGGCGCGACCATCCAGATTAAAGACGGCAGCGGTAGCACCATCGCCAGCGCGATGGTCGGTAAAGACGGCACCTGGACGGTAAAACTCCCGACCCAGGCCGACGGAGAGCATACCTGGTCGGTGGTGCAGATCGACGGCAGTAAAACCACGTCAGCGGGCAACATCACCGTGACCGTTTCTACGTCCGAGGCCACGCTTACGCTGGCGACAACGGCGGGTGACAACGTGATTAACGCCAGCGAACAGTCCGCAGGCTTTACGCTGTCCGGCAGCAGTCAGCATCTGGCGCAGGGAACCGACGTTTCCGTAACGCTGAACGGCAAAACCTACACCGCTCAGGTGGGAGCAGACGGCGCGTGGAGCGTTAACGTGCCTGCGGCAGACGCGCAGGCGCTCAGCGACGGTACCTGGACCGTCAGCGTCAGCGGCAAAGACGCGGCGGGTAACACCGTGAGCGGAAGCCAGACGATTGGCGTGGATACCGCTGCGCCAACGCTCTCCGTCGATACGCTCGCGCAGGACAACATCATTAATGCCGCTGAGCACAACCAGCCGCTAACGCTGAGTGGTAAAACCAACGCGGAAGCCGGGCAGATTGTGACCGTGACGCTGAACGGCAAAAATTATAACGCCACGGTGGGCAGCGACGGCACCTGGTCCGTCACGCTGGCGGCCAGCGAGGTGCAGGCCCTTAATGAGGGTCACCACACCCTGACGGTGAACGTCAGCGACAAAGCAGGCAACGGCTCGTCCGTGACCGCGGATTTCACGGTAGATACCAACGCGCCGGTCGTCACCATCAACACCGTCGCGGGCGACGATATCCTCAACACCAGCGAGCAGGGCCAGGCGCAGATTATTTCCGGACAGGCGAGCGGCGCGGCGGCAGGCGATGTCGTCACCGTGACCGTTGGCGGCCAGACCTTCACCGGCGTCGTACAGGCAGACGGCAGCTGGAGCGTGGGCGTTCCTGCCTCCGTCGTCGGCGCGCTGGGTGAGGGCAACCACACCCTTGCCGTCTCCGTCACCGACGCAGCGGGGAACACTGGTAGCGCCACGCACGGCATTGTGCTGAGCGGCAACCCACCGGAATTTACGATTGACGCCATCAGCCAGGACAACGTGTTGAATGCTCAGGAGGCAATGCAACCGCTGAGCCTGACCGGCACCAGCAACCTGCCTGACGGCAGCGCCATCACCGTGACGCTGAACAACGTCAGCTATCAGGCCACTGTTGAAAACGGCATCTGGGCGGTCCAGGTGCCGGTGTCCGACGTCCTGAATCTGGCGAACACGCTTTACACCGTCAGCGTCAGCGGCACCGACAGCGTGGGTAACAGCGGCTCCGCAGAGGCGAATCTGCTGGTCGATACCGTGCTGCCGAAGGTGATCATTAACACCTTTGCGGGGGATAACCTGGTTAATAACGCCGAAGCGGGCGTGGACCAAACCCTCAGTGGCCGCGTTACCGGCGCGGCGGCGGGCGATACGGTGTCTGTTACCGTTGGCGGTAAGAGTTACAGCGCCACGGTGGGCAGCGATCTGACCTGGAACGTCACGATCCCTTCAGCGGATCTTCAGGCGTTCGGCGACGGGGATTTGACCTTTACCGCCTCCGTGACCAACGGGCACGGTAATACTGGCACCGGCGAGCGCGATATCAATATCAACGCGGAACTGCCGGGTCTGCGCGTAAACACCATTTCCGGCGATGATGTGATCAACGCCATCGAGCAGCAGCAGGATCTGACCGTCACCGGCGCCAGCACCCATCTGGCCGCAGGTACGCCGATTGTCGTCACCATCAACAATGTCGACTATCACGCCGTGGTGACCGCCAGCGGCGGCTGGAGCATTGGCGTTCCTGCTGCGGATCTGCAGGCCTGGACGGCCGGAGGTATGACGGTCAGCGTCAGCGCGGAAGATGCCTGGGGCAACACCGTTGCGGCTGAACACCCGATTGAACTCGATCTCAACGCCGTGGCGGTCACCATTGATACCGTCTCCGGCGATGACCTGCTTAACGCGGCAGAAAAAGGGAGCGACTTAACCCTTTCCGGCCAGACGCAGGGCGTGGAGGCGGGGCAAACCGTGGTGGTGAAATTTGCCGACCAGACTTTTACCGCGCAGGTGCAGCAGGATGGCTCCTGGAGCCTGACCGTCCCGGCGAACGCCATGGAAACGCTGATTGACGGGCGGGCGCAGGTAAGCGTCAGCGTGACTAACGTCAGCGGCAACAGCGCGGACGCCTCACGCGTGGTGACTGTCGATACGCAGCCGCCGACCATAACGCTCGATAATCTGACCGACGACAACATCATCAATGCGGCAGAAGCGCAGCAGGATCTGGTCCTCAGCGGCAGCACAACCGCTGAAGCGGGCCAGACGGTCACCGTGACGCTGAACGGCAAAAACTATCAAACTACCGTACAAGCTGACGGCACCTGGACGCTGAACGTGCCTGCCGCCGACGTTGGCGCGCTGGCAGACGGCACTGTCACCGTGACGGCCTCCGTCAGCGACGTGGCAGGTAACAGCAGCAGTGCGGACCGCGTTGGGCTGGTGGATGCCACCGTGCCGCAGGTGACCATTAATGACTTTGTCACCGACACCAACACCGTTAACCAGCTGGCCCATTCTCAGGCGCAGATCCTGAGCGGCTCCGTCACTGGTGCTGCGGCGGGCGATTTGGTCACCATCACTATTAATAACGTGGACTACACCACCGCGGTGGACGCGGCGGGCAACTGGAGCCTCGGCCTGCCTGCATCCGTCGTTCAGGGGCTGACGGACGGCACCTGGACCATTAACGTCTCCGTGACCGATCGCTCCGGCAACACCGGCAGCAGTTCTCTGGATGTGGTGGTGAATACCGTGACGCCTGTTATCGGTATTAACACGCTGGCCGTAGATGACGTGATCAATGCGGCAGAGAAGGGTGAAGATCTGCTGCTTTCCGGTACCAGCAACCAGCCGGAAGGGACCATCATCACCGTAAACCTGAACGGTATCAACTACACCACCACCACTAACGCCAGCGGCAGCTGGAGCGTCACCGTGCCCGCCTCTGCGGTGAGCGCGCTGGGCGAAGCCAATTACACCGTGACGGCGAGCGTTACCGATAATGTGGGCAACAGCGCCTCAACTTCGCACGATGTGCTGGTGGACAGCGCGTTGCCGGTCGTCACTATCAACACTTTCGCGACCGACAATATCGTCAACGCGGCGGAAGTCACCGCAGGGCAAACCCTGACCGGGAAGGTCTCTAACGCGGCATCGGGCGATACCGTCACGATTATCCTCGGCGGGCAGACATACACCGCTACCGTGCTGGACGATCTCTCATGGAGCCTGCCGTTAACCGAGAGCCAGTTAACCGCGCTCGGCAACGGCGAACTGACCGTATCGGCCAGCGTCACCAACGCGCACGGCAACACCGGTTCGTCTTCGCTGGACTTTACCATCGACGCCCAACTGCCGGGCCTGCGTATTGATACCGTGGCGGGTGATGATGTCATTAACGTCATCGAGCACGCTCAGAACCTGATTGTTTCCGGTTCAAGCACCGATCTGGCAGCGGGCAGCACCGTCACGGTGACCATTAACGGCAAGATTTATTCCGCAACCGTACTGGCGGACGGTACCTGGCAGGCGGCGGTTCCGGCAGTGGACGTGTCCCAGTGGGCGGACGGTTCGCTGGATATCAAGGCAAGCGCGCAGGATCCTTCCGGCAACCCGGTGACTATCGGCACCATCGTGGACGTCGATCTCGCGCCGGTCGCCGTCAGCATCAACAGCGTGACCGCGGACAACGTGCTCAACGCGGCAGAAAAAGGTCAGGATCTGGTGCTTTCCGGCTCCTCCACGAACGTAGAAGCGGGCCAGACCGTCACCATCACCTTTGCGGGTAAAACCTACACCACGACGGTGAACGCCAACGGCGACTGGACGTACACCGTACCGGCAGCCGATTTGAGCGGACTGAAGGACGGTGACGCCAGCGTGCAGGTCAGCGTGAGCAACGTGAACGGCAACGCGGCGTCGTCTGCGCAGGAGTTCAGCGTCGATACCGCCGCGCCAACGGTGACCATCAATACCATCAGCGGCGACAACATGCTGAATGCGGCTGAGGCAGCGCAGGATCTGACCCTGAGCGGGACGTCCACTGCCGAAGCAGGCCAGACGGTCAGCGTAACCTTCAACGGCAACCAGTACACCGCGCAGGTGCAGGCTGACGGTAGCTGGACGCTGGTCGTGCCGGCAGCCGATCTGGCGGGCATCACCGACGGTAACGCCACGGTCACGGCGACCGTGTCCGACAAAGCCGGCAACCCGGCCAGCGCGGATGCCTCCGTGCTCGTGGATACCACCGTGCCGCAGATTAGTTTTAACATCGTCGCGGGCGACGACATCGTGAATATTGCCGAGCACGGCCAGGCGCTGATCGTCTCCGGCAAGGTCACGGGCGCGCAGGCGGGTGACGTCATTACCGTCACCCTGAACGGCAAAGACTACACCGCGATGCTGGACGGTGCCGGAAGCTGGAGCGTGGGCGTTCCGGCGGCAGACGTGGGCGCGCTGGCTAACGGCGAGCAGACGATTTCCGCGACCCTCACCGACAAAGCGGGTAACAGCACCACCGCCACGCATGAATTTGACGTCTCCCTGGCCGCGCCGGAGATTGCCATCAATACCCTGGCGCTTGACGACGTGATTAACGCGGTCGAGAAAGGCCAGGATCTGCAGATTTCGGGCACCAGCAACCAGCCGGAAGGTACAGCCATTACGGTGACCCTGAACGGCATCAGCTACGCCGCGACCACCAACGCCAGCGGCGGCTGGAGCGTGACCGTTCCGGCGGCGAACGTCTCTGCGCTGGGCGAAGCGAGCTATACCGTCACGGCAAGCGTGACCGATAGCGCAGGCAACGGCGCGAACGCCAGCCACAGCGTGCTGGTCGACAGCGCGCTGCCGCAGGTTACCATTAACGCAATCGCCATCGATGACGTGATTAACGCGGCGGAAGTCGCTTCCGGACAAACCCTGAGCGGGAAGGTGAGCGGCGCGGCGAGCGGTGACACTGTCACCCTTTCAATCGGCGGCAATACGTATACCGCGACGGTTCAGGACGATCTGAGCTGGTCGGTCAACGTGCCGTCCGCGGTCTTAACCGCTATCGGTAACGGCGATCTGACGGTGTCAGCCAGCTTCACTAACGGCCACGGCAACACCGGCTTCGGCGAGCGCGAGATCACCATCGACGCCAATCTGCCTGGCCTGCGCGTCGATACCGTGGCGGGCGACGACGTGATTAACAGCATTGAGCATGCGCAGAACCTGATTATTACCGGCTCCAGCGACGGCCTGGCAGCGGGCGCGGCGCTGAGCGTGATCGTCAACGGCAAAACCTACGCGGCCACGGTGCTGGCAGACGGTACCTGGACGGCGGCCATTCCGGCGGCAGACGTCAGCGCGCTCGGCGCAGGCACGGTCACCGTGAAGGTCGAGGGAAATAGCGCGGCAGGCAACCCGGTCTCCATCAGCCACGACGTGAAGGTCGATCTGGCGACGGTTGCTATCAGCATTGACGCGATTGCTACCGACGACGTGATTAATGCGGCAGAAAAAGGCGCAGATCTGGTGCTTTCAGGTTCCACCAGCAACGTGGAAGAGAACCAGACGGTTTACATCACGTTCGGCGGCAAGTCCTACACGGCGAAAGTGGATGCCAGCGGCAACTGGACGGCGACCGTGCCGTCGGCAGATCTGGCTGGCCTGAAGGATGGCGATGCCAGCGTGCAGGTGAGCGTCACCAACGTGAACGGCAACAGCGCCTCTGCGGGACGCGAGTACGGCGTGGACGCCACCGCGCCGACGGTCTCCATCGAAATCGTCAGCGACAACAACATCATCAATGCCGCCGAAGCGCAGCAGGATCTGGTCGTCAACGGCGTCTCTAACGCCGAAGCGGGCCAGACCGTGACCGTCACGCTGAACGGCGTGGATTACACCACCACCGTGCAGGCAAACGGCAGCTGGAGCGTGACTGTGCCTTCTGCGGAACTGGGCGCGATTACCGACGGGAACTATACCGTCAGCGCCGCCGTGTCGGACAAAGCGGGCAACCCGGCCTCCGCGGCTCGCGATGTGCTGGTCGATACCACCGTGCCACAGCTGACCATTAACACCGTTTCCGATGACGACGTGATCAACAGCGCCGAGCACGGGCAGGCTCTGATCGTTACCGGCTCAGTGACCGGCGCGGCGGCGGGCGACGTGGTGACCGTCACCATCAATAACAAAGATTACACGGCGACGCTGGATGCTTCCGGTAACTGGAGCGTGGGCGTGCCTGCGGCGGACGTCGGTGCCCTGACCCCCGGGGATTACACCATCACCGCGGCGCTGACCGACAAAGCCGGAAACAGCAACAGCGCGACGCGCGAGGTGGAAGTTAACCTGAGCGCGCCGGTGCTGACCATCGACACCGTCTCCGGTGACGATGTGATCAACAGCAGCGAGAAAACGCAGGATCTGACCATCACCGGTACGGCTTCCGGACTGGCGGCGGGCGCGGTGGTGACCGTGTTGCTCAACGGCAAAGCCTACAGCGCCACGGTTGAGGCCAATGGCCAATGGTCCACGACGGTTCCGGCGAGCGAAGTGGGGCAGCTGGGTGAAGCGCTTTACACCGTCACTGCCTCGGCAACGGACAGCGTCGGCAACGGCACCAGCACCTCGCACACCGTGAACGTGGAGTCCGTTCTGCCGGGCGTCACGATCAACACCGTGGCAGGCGATGACGTCATCAACGCGGCAGAAGTGGCCGCAGGCCAGACTATTAGCGGCACCGTGGTGAATGCCGAGGCGGGCAACACCGTAACCGTAACGATTGGCGGCAACAGCTACACCGCAACGGTGCAGAGCGATCTGACCTGGTCCGTCGATTTACCGGAATCGGTCCTGACGGCGCTGGGCAACGGCGATCTGACTGTAACCGCCAGCGTGACGAACGGCGTGGGCAACAGCGGCAGCGGCGAGCGTGAGATCGCGATAGACGCCAGCCTGCCGGGCCTGCGCGTGGACACCGTGGCGGGCGACGACGTGATCAACAGCATCGAACACGGACAGAACCTGATTATCACCGGCTCCAGCGACGGGCTGGCGGCGGGTGCGGCGCTGACCGTTACCGTCAACGGCAAAACCTATCCCGCGACGGTACTGGAGGACGGTACATGGAGCGCGGCTCTCCCTTCTGCGGACGTAAGTGCCCTGGCAGCGGGCACGGTCACCGTGACCGTTGAAGGCCAGAGCAGCGCGGGCAATCCGGTTTCCATCAGCCACGATGTGACGGTGGATCTGGCGAACGTCGCTATCAGCATCGACGCCATTGCCACCGACGACGTGATTAACGCGGCGGAGAAAGGGGCGGATCTGGTGCTCTCCGGCACCACCTCAAACGTGGAGGAAAATCAAACCGTCACCATCACCTTCGGCGGCAAGAACTACACCGCCACGGTGGACGCGGCGGGTAAGTGGACCGCCACGGTGCCGGCTGCGGATCTGGCGGGCCTGAAGGACGGTGACGCCAGCGTGCAGGTGAGCGTTACCAACGTCAACGGCAACAGCGCCTCGGCGGGCCGCGAGTACAGCGTGGATGCCACCGCGCCATCCGTAACCATTAATACGATGGCGACCGACGACATTCTGAACGCCACGGAAGCGCAGTCTGACCTGGCGATTTCCGGCAGCAGCACCGCCGAAGCGGGCCAGACCGTGACCGTGTCGCTGAACGGCAAGGACTACACCACAACCGTCGGCGCGGACGGCAGCTGGACGCTGAACGTTCCGTCGGCGGATCTGGCCGCGCTTAATGACGGCAGCGTCACCGTTACCGCGAGCGTGAGCGACAAGGCGGGCAACCCGGCATCCGTAAACCATAACCTGACGGTGGACGTGACCGTACCAGCGGTCACCATCAACACCGTGGCGGGCGACGACGTGATTAACGTCGCCGAACACGGTCAGGCGCAGATCGTCAGCGGCACCGCCACCGGCGCGGCAGCGGGCGATAAGGTCACCGTCACCCTCGGCGGCCAGACTTACACCACCGTGCTGGACGCGGCGGGGAACTGGAGCGTGGGCGTCCCGGCCAGCGTGATTTCTGGCCTCAGCGACGGCACCGTGACCGTCACTGCGTCTGTTACCGACGCGGCGGGCAACACCGGCAGCGGCACCCATAACGTGACCGTCGATACCGGTCTGCCATCGGTCAACTTCAACGTCATCAGCGGCGATAACGTCCTGAATGCGGTGGAAAAAGGTCAGGATCTGAGCGTCAGCGGCACCAGCGCCAACCTGGCGGAAGGCACCGTGGTGACCGTGACCCTGAACGGTAAAAACTACACCGCGACGACGGCGGCGGACGGCACCTGGAGCCTGACGGTTCCGGCTGCGGATCTGGCCGGTCTCGGTCAGGCCAGTTACACCCTCAATGCTACCGCCACCAACGGGGTGGGCAACAGCGTGAGCAGCGCTGCGAACCTGCTGGTCGACACCGCGCTGCCGACCGTCACCATCAACACCGTGGCGGGCGATAACGTTATCAACGCGGCGGAAGTGGCGGCAGGCCAGACCCTGAGCGGTACCGTGGCGAATGCCGAAGCGGGCAACACCGTAACCGTGACCATTGGCGGCAACAGCTATACCGCAACGGTGCAGAACGATCTGAGCTGGTCCGTGAACGTGCCGTCTGATGTGCTGACCGCACTCGGCAACGGCAGCCTGAGCGTGACGGCAACCGTCACCAACGGCCACGGCAACACCGGCACCGGGGAGCGTGAGATTGCGATAGACGCTAACCTGCCGGGCCTGCGCGTGAACACCGTGGCGGGCGACGACGTGGTCAACAGCATTGAGCATGCGCAGAACCTGATCGTCACCGGCTCCAGCGACGGGCTGGCGGCGGGCACGGCGCTGACCGTTACCGTGAACGGCAAAGACTATGCGGCGACGGTGCTGGCGGACGGCACCTGGAGCGCGGCGGTTCCGTCTGCGGACGTGAGCGCGTGGCCGGAAGGCACCGTGAAAATCAGCGTCACTGGCGACAGTGCGGCGGGTAACCCGATTACCATCAGCCACGACGTGACCGTGGATCTGACTACCGTTGCCATCAGCATCAACGCCATTGCCACCGACGACGTGATCAACGCGGCGGAGAAAGGGGCGGATCTGGTGCTGTCCGGCGCGACCACCAACGTAGAAGCCGGGCAGACCGTCACCCTGAGCCTGAACGGTAAAATCTACACCACTACCGTAGAAGCAGACGGCAACTGGACCTATACCGTGCCGGCTGCGGATCTGGCGAGCCTCAAGGACGGCGACGCCAGCGTGCAGGTGAGCGTCACCAACGTGAACGGCAACAGCGCTTCGGCGGGCCGCGAGTACAGCGTGGATGCCACCGCGCCGTCCGTCACCATCAATACGATGGCGACTGACGACATCCTGAACGCCACGGAAGCGCAGTCTGACCTGACGGTTGCCGGCACCAGCACCGCCGAAGCGGGCCAGACCGTGACCGTGTCGCTGAACGGCAAGGACTACACCACAACCGTCAGCGCGAACGGCAGCTGGACGCTGGACGTTCCGGCAGCGGATCTGGCGTCGCTCAGCGACGGCAGCGTCACCGTGACCGCGAGCGTAAGCGACAAGGCGGGCAACCCGGCATCCGTAAACCATAACCTGACGGTGGACGTGACCGTGCCTGCGGTGACCATCAACACCGTGGCGGGCGATGACGTGATTAACCTCGCTGAGCACGCGCAGGCGCAAATCATCAGCGGCACCGCGACCGGCGCAGCAGCGGGCGATAAGGTCACCGTGACCATCGGCGGCCAGACTTACACCACCGTGCTAGACGCGGCGGGGAACTGGAGCGTGGGCGTTCCGGCCAGCGTGATTTCCGGTCTCAGCGACGGCACCGTGACCGTCACTGCGTCTGTTACCGACGCGGCGGGCAACACCGGCAGCGGCAGCCATAACGTCACCGTGGACACCGGGCTGCCGTCCGTGGGCTTTAACGCCATCAGCGGCGATAACGTCCTGAACGCGTTGGAAAAAGGTCAGGAATTAAGCGTCAGCGGCACCAGCGCCAACCTCGCGGAAGGCACCCTGGTGACCGTGACCCTCAACGGAAAAAACTACACTGCAACGACCGCCGCAGACGGCACCTGGAGCCTGACGGTTCCGGCTGCGGATCTGGCGGGTCTGGGCGAAGCGAATTACACCCTGAGCGCAGCCGCGACCAACGGCGTGGGCAATAGCGTCAGCAATACGGCGAACCTGCTGGTCGACACCGCGCTGCCGACCGTCACCATCAACACCGTGGCGGGTGATAACGTCATCAACGCGGCAGAAGTGGCGGCAGGCCAGACCATCACCGGTAAGGTGGCGAACGCGGAAGCCGGTAACACGGTGACGGTGAACATCGGCGGCAACAGCTACACCGCGACGGTGCAGAGCGATCTGACCTGGTCCGTGAGCGTGCCGGAATCCGTCCTGACGGCCTTGGGCAACGGCGATTTGACCGTGTCGGCGACCGTCACCAACGGCCACGGCAATACCGGCTCGGGCGAGCGAGAAATCGTTATAGACGCCAGCCTGCCGGGTCTGCGTATTAACACCGTGGCGGGCGATGATGTGATCAACAGCATCGAGCACGGACAGAACCTGATCGTCACTGGTTCCAGCGACGGGCTGGCGGCGGGCACCACGCTCACCGTGACCGTTAACGGCAAAACCTATGCGGCCTCCGTGCTGGCGAACGGTACCTGGAGCGCGGCGATCCCGGCCGCAGACGTGGGTGCCCTGGCAGCAGGCGCGGTGACCGTCACCGTGGCAGGCCAGAGCAGCGCGGGCAACCCGGTCTCCATCAGTCACGACGTCACCGTCGATCTGGCGGCCGTGGCGATCAGCATCGATGCGATCGCCACCGACGACGTGATTAACGCGGCGGAGAAAGGCGCGGATCTGGTGCTCTCGGGCAGCACCTCGAACGTGGAGGAAAACCAGACCGTCACAATCGCCTTCGGCGGCAAAACCTACACCGCGAAAGTGGATGCCGACGGCAACTGGACGGCCACCGTGCCTTCCGCGGATCTCACGGGCCTGAAGGACGGCGACGCCAGCGTGCAGGTGAGCGTCACCAACGTGCACGGCAACAGCGCGACGGCAGGCCGCGAGTACAGCGTGGATGCGACCGCGCCGACCGTGACGATTGATACGGTGGCAGGTGATAACGTGATTAACGGCAGCGAAGCGGCTGCGGGCGTGGCCATCTCCGGCACCACCACGGCGGAAGCCGGGCAGACGGTCACCGTGACGCTGGGCGGCAAGAGCTATACCGCTCAGGTGCAGCAGGGCGGTATCTGGAGCGTCAACGTGCCGGGCACCGACCTCTCCGCACTGGCCGATAACGGCTACACCGTGCAGGTCAGCGTGAGCGACGCCGCGGGTAACCCGGGCAGCGCGGGCAAAGCGATTACGCTTGATACCACACCGCCGTCCGTCAGCTTTAACGTCGTGGCGGGCGATGACGTCATCAACAGCGTGGAGCACGGGCAGGCGCAGATCGTGAGCGGCACGGCAACCGGCGCGAGCGTCGGCGATAAGCTGGTCATCACCATCGGTTCAAACCAGTACACCACCACCGTTGACGCCAGCGGCAACTGGAGCGTGGGCGTTCCGGCCAGCGTGATTTCTGCCCTGACCGACGGCACCGTGACCATTAGCGCGACCATTACCGACAGCGCGGGCAACAGCAGCACCCAGACTCACGATGTGGTAGTGAACACGGCTTCCGTGGCGCTGACGGTGAACACCCTCAGCGGTGACGACGTCATCAACGCGACAGAAGCGGGTAGTTCGCTGGTGATTAACGGCTCCAGCGCCCAGTTCGCCAGCGGGACGCAGGTCACCGTGACGCTGAACGGCAAGACCTATACGGCCACCATCCAGAACGACGGCAGCTGGACGACCACCGTTCCGGCCGCAGACGTGGGTGCCCTGGCCGATGGCGCGAGCTATCAGGTATCCGTGTCGGCGCAGGACAGCGCGGGCAATAGCGCCTCGGCGACGCACGGCATCAGCGTGGATACCACCGCGCCTGTCGTGAGCATTGCGACGCTGTCGGGTGACGACATGCTGAATGCGCTGGAAGCGCAGCAGCCGCTGACGGTACACGGGTCGACCAGCGCGGAGGCGGGCCAGACCGTCACCGTGACGCTGGGCGGCAAAACCTACACTGCGCTTGTGGGCAGCGACGGCACCTGGACGCTCGATGTGCCGGCGGCAGATCTGGCTATCCTGAGCCAGGGGGCGCTGACGGTCACCGCGTCGGTCAACGACAAAGCCGGTAACGGCGGCCAGACCACGCACACCTTAACGGTGGATACCGCTGCGCCGACCGTGACTATCACTACCGTGGCGGATGACGATATCGTCAACAACGCGGAGCAGCTGGCGGGTCAGACCATCCGCGGCACCACCACGGCAGAACAGGGCCAGACGGTGACCGTTTCCTTCAGCGGGCACAGCTATCAGGCGACCGTCGGGGCGGACGGATCGTGGTCGGTCTTCGTGCCGGGCCGTGATTTCCTCGGCCTGAGTGACGGGGAGTACACCATTACCGCGTCGGTAAGCGACAGGGCGGGCAACCCGGGTAGCGCAACGCATGACGTGACGCTGAACGGCGATGTCCCAACCATCACCATTAACACATTTGCGCAGGACGATATCGTCAACGCGGCCGAACACGGCACGCCGCTGGTCGTCAGCGGCACCACCGACGCGCCTGCGGGCCAGACGGTGACCATCACCCTGAACGGCAAAACCTACGCGGCGACCGTGCAGAATGACGGCACCTGGAGCTACACGGTGGGCAGCGCAGACGTCACCGCGCTGGCAGACGGCGGTTCGTACGTGATTAAGGCGCAGGTCAGCAACGCCATCGGCAACAGCGCCAGCGATAACCACACCGTCACCGTCGATCTCACCGCGCCGTCGATGGGCATCAGCATTGATTCGCTGCAAAACGACACCGGCCTGAGCGCGACGGATTTCATCACCAACGATAAGCAGGTAGTGGTCAACGGCTCCCTGACCGCGCAGCTCGGCAATAACGAGAAGGCGCAGATCAGCCTCGACGGCGGCACCACCTGGATTGACCTGACGGTGACCGGCACCACGTGGCGCTACACCGATGGCCGCACCCTGACGGACGGTACGTATCAGTACCAGGTGCGGGTGATCGATAGCGCGGGCAACGTGGGGGCAACGGACAGCCAGGACGTGGTGATTGACCTGACGAAGCCTGCGGCAACGACCATTACCGTGGATTCCGTCACCCAGGATACCGGCCTGTCCGGCAGCGACTTTATCACCAGCGACAACCAGATCAGCCTGAAAGGGACGCTCGGCGCGGCGCTGGGCAGCGGCGACCACGCGCAGATCAGCCTCGACGGCGGCGTCACCTGGACCGACGTCAGCGTGAGCGGCCTGACCTGGACCTACGTGGACGGTCGTACGCTGGCCGACGGGGATTACAACTACCAGCTGCGCGTGATTGACGACGCGGGCAACATCAGCGCCACCGCCAGCCAGGTCGTGACGATTGATACGGTTGCGCCGGACGCCAGTAAAACGATCGCTATCGACAGCATCAGCGACGATACCGGCCTGAGCAGCAGCGACTTTATCACCAACGATACGTCCCTGACGCTGCACGGCTCGCTCGGCGCGACGCTGGCCGACGGCGAGTATGCCCAGATCAGCATCGACGGCGGCGTCACCTGGCAGAACGTGATTGTCACCGGCAACAGCTGGTACTACGTGGACGGACGTACGCTGGGTAACCAGACCTATGACTACTACGTGCGCGTGGTGGATGCGGCGGGCAACGTGGGCGCCAGCGCCCATCAGCAGGTGACCGTCGATACGGTCGCCCCGGATGCGGCGATTACGGTGACGGTGGATAACATCACCGTGGATACTGGCTTCGACAATAACGACTTCCTGACCAGTTCGACCTCGTACACCCTGCATGGCACGCTTGGTGCAGAGTTAGGGGCGGGTGAGTACGTGCAGGTGAGCATGGACGGCGGCAGCACCTGGGTGTATGCCACGGTAAGCGGTACCCAGTGGCGCTATAACGACACGCGCACCCTGGCCGACGGGGATTACAGCTATCAGGTGCGGGTAGTCGATCAGGCGGGCAACGTCGGTGCCACTACCACCCAGACCGTGACGGTGGATACCCAGGCGCCGCAGTACGGCATCACCATCGACAGCATCAGCGAAGATACCGGGCAGTCCGGGAGTGATTTCATCACTATGGACACCACCCTGACCATCAACGGCTCGCTGGGCAGCGCGCTGGCGAGCGACGAACGGGTGCAGATCAGCCTCGACGGCGGAAACACCTGGGTTGATGCCACGGTCACCAACCAGCGCTGGAGCTACACCGATACCCGCGTTCTGCCTGACGGAGACTACACCTGGCAGGTGCGGATTATCGACCAGGCGGGCAACGTCGGCTCCACCGCCTCTCAGGTGGTGACGGTAGACACCACGCCGCCGACCACGGTTGGCACGGTAGTGAGCTATACCGACGGTGAAGGCGAGCGTCAGGGCACCTTTGGCAGCACGGTGGCCACGGACGATAACGCGCCGCTGATCAACGGTACGCTCAACCGCGCCCCTGAAGACGGCGAGATCGTCCAGCTATACCGCGACGGCGTTCTGCTCGGTCAGGTGACCATGAACGGCAGCGCAAGCTGGTCCTTCCAGGATAACGGCCTGAGCGATGGCAACCACACGTACATCGTGCGCGTGACCGACAAAGCCGGTAACTACACGGAATCGGACGGCTTCGTGCTGAACGTTGATACCAGTATCCCGACCACCACGGCGGCGATTACCGCGCAAACCACGTCGGATACCACGCCGATCGTCACCGGTACCGTCTCCGCTGACCTGGTGAACGGCGAATACCTGGTGGTGACGGTAAACGGCAAAACCTACACCTCCCAGACGGGTGGTGCCGTGGTAGTCGACCCGGATCACAATACCTGGTACCTGCAGATCCCGGACGGCGATGCCCTGAGCGTGGCGGGCTACAGCGTGACGGCGCAGGTGAAGAGCAGCGCGGGTAACGGCAATACCACCGGTACGGCGACCGGCAGCCTGGTGATTGATACCACCTCGGTGAATACCGACTGGGCAACCACGGCGGGGAACAGCAACAACTCCACCATGACCCTCGGCATGAACAGTAGCGGTCTGTGGAATATCATTGCGAACACTCAGGCTTACTCCAGCAGCGATAGCTCGACCTATGCCGGCAATACGCTGACCAACACCCGCGGCTACTACGTGGTGAGCCAGACCGCCGCCGACTTTGACCGTAACGGCACGCAGGATATCTTCGCGACGGAAAATACCTACGCCGGGTCAACGCAGGTGATGTGGACCTACGATGGCAGCACCTATAACGCCAGCCAGCTGGCGATGGGGACCACCATCTGGTACGGCGGCGTGATTGCGTACGATAAAACCGGCGATGGTTATCTGGATCTGGCGTACGGCGATGCCGGTATGGACTCACTGACCTACCTGGTGAACAACAATGGCGTTCTGTCGCCGGACGGCACCGGCGGGGAGGGCGGTTTCTACGGCCAGTTCGACTCCGGGCGTGAAATCTCCGGCGTCGACCTGAACAACGACGGTACGGTGGATATCGTTCAGCACACCAACCGCAGCGGCGCGTACTCGCTCACCGTGATCAACAACAACGGCAACGGCACGCTCTCCATCGGCCAGAACCTGACCAACGTGTTTGTGGTAAACGCCGCGAATACCACCACGGCGGCGTCCATGACGTGGGCGGATTTCAACGGCGATGGTTACATGGATCTGTACCTGGGCAGCAGCTACAACAACAACGGCGGGGTGATCTACTACAACGACGGTACCGGGAAGCTCTCAACCACCAAGAGCGCAGTGGAAGCCTCTAACGCCACTGCGGGGTATCTCTCGGTGGCGGTGGACTGGAACGGTGACGGGCAGATGGACATCATCAAGCTCAGCACCTACGGCGGTTCACAGACGGCGACGCTGTTCACCAACAACGGCTACGGTTCCAGCTGGACCGCCAGCCAGCTTAAAACTGGCCTGGCCTACGCCACCGGCGTGGCGGCAGTGGACTACAACTGGGACGGCGCGAAGGATCTGCTGGTGTCGCAGCAGAACGGCAAGGTGATGCTGTTGCAAAACAGCGCCAAAATTGCTGACGGTACCGCGATGCACCTGCACATTGTCGACAGCGAGGGCATCAACGCCTACTACGGCAACACGGTCAATCTGTACAACGCCGCGGGCGTGTTGGTGGCGTCGCAGATCATCAACGCCCAGTCTGGTATTGGTTCGAACGATACCTCTGCGCTGGTGAGCTTCTACGGGCTGGATCCGAATGAAACCTATTCGGCCGAGATCCTGAAGATTACCAACGGCGTGTCGGATAACGTCACCTGGAGCGGTCTGGAGGCGGGCAACGGCAAAGAGGGCTACGTCCTGACGGCTGAAGCAGCTACAGGCGGCCACAGCGGGACCCTCACCGGGACCGGGTATAACGACACCTTTATCGCAGAGGATGGCACCTATACCTACAACGGCTCCGGCGGCTGGAATACCCATTCCGACTACGACACCTGGAGCAACACCGGCGGGATGGACGTGGTGGATTACCGCAATGCGACCTCCGGCGTAACCGTTGATTTGCGTCTCTCTACCGCGCAGGACACCGGGTTCGGTACGTCACGACTGCTCAACATTGAGGGCATCAACGGCTCGAACTTCGACGACGTCATTACCGGCAACAGCGGTGATAACCAGTTCGAAGGCCGCGGCGGGAACGACACCTTCAACATCGGCAGCGGCGGTCACGATACGTTGCTCTACAAGCTGATCAACGCGTCGGACGCGACGGGCGGTAACGGTCACGACGTGGTGAACGGCTTCACCGTCGGCACCTGGGAAGGGACCGCGGACACGGATCGTATTGACCTGCGCGATCTGCTCTCTGGCAGCGGCTATACCGGCACGGGCTCGGCGAGCTATGTGGACGGCGTGGCCACGCTGGACAGCAGCGCGGGCAACATCACCGATTTCGTCCGCGTGGTGCAGAACGGCAGCAATACCGAAATCCAGGTGGATCTGGACGGTACCGGCGGCCAGTTCTCGCCAACCACCCTGGTGACGCTGAACGGCGTGCAGACGGACCTGGCGACGCTGCTGGCGAATCATCAGCTGTTAATTGCGTAAACCAACGCCGCGGGGAGCAATCCTCGCGGCCTTTTGGCGTTTCTTTACACGAATGGCGTTAACCCGGAGATTATGAAGACACATCCACAGTACGAACCCTGGCTGCAGGGCATGCTCATCATCGCGAAGCACTACCGGCTGGACTTTTCGGTGGAGCACGTTCGGGTCACGATTAACCATGAAAGTCAGTCTCCGCGCCAGCTGGTGCTGGAGGAGATGGCGCGCCAGCTAGGGCTGGGAATGCGCGTGGCGACGGATGCAACATCTCTCGATCCGTGGCGCCTGCCGCTGCTGGCGGAATTCACTGGCGGTCAAATCGCGGTCATTAACCGCATGGACAACGAAGGCAACGTCAGCCTGCAGTTCAGCGGCGACGGCGGGCTGGAGACGACGCTAACGCGGGACGCGCTCGGCTCACGGTTGAAAACGCTGCTGGTGCTGCGCCCGCTAGAGTCTACGCCTGATGCCCGCGTGGACGACTACATCAAACCGTATGAGAAAAACTGGTTCTGGCAGCTGGCGCTGAAGGACTGGCGCCGCTACAGCGACATCATGCTGGTGGCGCTGGTCGCTAACGTGCTGGCACTCTCCGGCATGGTCTTTTCCATGCAGGTGTATGACAGGGTGGTGCCGTCGCAGTCGGAGGCCACTCTGTGGGTGCTGTTTGGCGGCGTCATGCTCGCCATCGTGTTTGAATTCATCATGCGCATGCTGCGCGTGCATATTTCGGACGTGGTGGGGAAACGCGCCGACCTGCGCATTTCAGAACGCGTCTTTGCCCACGCGCTGCGGATTAAAAACGGGGCGCGCTCCAAATCAACCGGATCGTTTATCGCCCAGATCCGCGAGCTGGAGTCGGTGCGTGAGCTCATCACCTCGACCACCATTGCGGCGATCTCCGATCTGCCGTTCTTCCTGCTGTTCGTCTTTATTCTGTGGATGATTGGCGGCCCACTGGTGCTGGTGGTCCTGCTCGCCGTGCCGCTGCTGCTCATTCCGGGCCTGCTGGTGCAGCGCCCGCTGGGGAAACTCTCCAGCGAAGGGATGCGCGAATCCGCCATTCGTAACGCGACGCTGGTGGAGGCGGTGCAGGGTATTGAAGACATCAAGCTGATGCGCGCCGAGCAGCGTTTCCAGAACCAGTGGAACAACACCAACGACGTGGCCGCCAGCGTCGGCATGAAGCAGCGCTGGCTGACGGGGCTGCTGTTGACCTGGACCCAGGAGGTGCAGTCCATCGTCTATGCGGTAGTCCTGCTGGTGGGCTGTTACCTGGTCATCAGCGGCGACATGACCACCGGTGCGCTGGTGGGAACCTCGATTCTGGCGTCGCGGACCATAGCGCCGCTGTCGCAGATCTCTGGCGTGCTCTCGCGCTGGCAGTCGGCAAAAGTGGCCCGCAAGGGGCTGGACGACCTGATGCAGCGCCCGATTGACGATCCGCAGCACGGGAAGAAGGTGCATAAAGCCCACCTGCGCGGGGATTACCGGCTGGAAGACGTCGGCTTCTACTATGACGAAGAAGAGAAACTCACCGTGCTGAACATCGGCAAACTGCACATTCGCGCCGGTGAGCGCGTGGCGGTGCTCGGGCGTAACGGCTCCGGTAAAAGCACGCTGCTGCAGCTTCTGGCGGGCATGCAGGAGCCGCAGCAGGGGAGCATTCTGCTGGACGATATTGCTCTCAATCACCTTGACCCGGCTGACGTGCGCCGCGACATGCAACTGCTCAGCCAGCAGGCGCGGCTGTTCTTCGGCTCCTTGCGTGACAATATCCTGATGGGCAATCCGCTGGCGACAGACGAGGAAATCCATCAGGCGCTGGTCAACAGCGGCGCGCTGGAGTTTGTGCGCAAACAGAAAATGGGGCTGAACTATATCATCAACGAAGGGGGAGCTGGGCTTTCAGGCGGACAGCGTCAGGCGCTGCTGCTGGCCCGCGCGCTGATCACCTCGCCGAACATTCTGCTGCTGGATGAACCTACCGCCTGGCTGGACGAGATGAGCGAGAAGCAGTTTATTCAGCATCTTCACAAATGGCTGGGCAAGCGCCGGACGCTGGTGGTGGCAACCCATCGCCTGCCGATTCTGGATTTGGTCGACCGCATTATTGTGCTAGAAAACGGCAAGGTGGTGATGGACGGCCCGCGCGACGCGATCCTGCATCAGCACGGGCTGGCGCCGCAAAAGGCGGCACAGCGCACCGTGACCATGAAGCCGGCGGCTGTTGCAGAGGAGGGTGCGGCATGAACGATTTCTCCCGTTATAACAGCCGTCTGAAAGAGCCGCGCCTGCCGCGATCCTCGCTGGTGGCATGGTCGCTGTTCGCCCTGCTGGCGGTGTTTATCGCCTGGGCGAGCCTGTTCCAGCTGGACGAAGTCACGACCGGCAGCGGCAAGGTGATCCCGTCTTCCCATGAGCAGGTGATTCAGTCCCTGGAAGGGGGGATTATCCACAGCCTGCTGGTGCGCGAAGGCGATATCGTTGAGCGTGGTCAGCAGCTGGCACAGCTTGACCGGACTAAAACCGAGTCCAGCGTGCTGGAGAGCGAGTCTCGTCTGAACGCGGCGCTGGCAACGGCTGCGCGACTGAAGGCCGAAGTTAACGACACGGAACTCGCGTTTCCCGAGGAACTGGACGATGACGTTGAGCTGGTCAAACAGGAAACGGCGCTCTATCAGTCCCGTCGCGAGAGCCTTGAAAAAGGGCTGGCCGGCTTACGTCAGGGCGCCGAGCTGGTGCAGCGCGAGCTGTCGTTGACCCGTCCGCTGGTGACCCAGGGGGCGGCCAGCAAGGTTGAGGTGTTACGTCTTGAGCGTCAAAAAAATGAGCTTGAGAATAAAATCACCGAGATGAAAAATCAGTATTACGTCCGCGCCCGTGAAGAGCTGGCGAAAGCCAACGCGGAGATTGAAGCCCAGCGTTCGGTGATGAAAGGGCGTGAGGACTCCCTGACCCGGCTGACCTTCAACGCGCCGGTGCGTGGGATTGTGAAGGATATTGACGTGACGACCGTGGGCGGCGTTATTCCCCCGAACGGCAAGCTGATGAGTCTGGTCCCGCTGGACGACCAGATGGTGGTTGAGGCGAAAATCTCGCCGCGCGATGTCGCGTTTATCCACCCCGGCCAGAAAGCGCTGGTGAAAATTACGGCCTATGACTACTCCATCTATGGCGGGCTGGAGGGCGAGGTGACCATGATTTCGCCGGACACCCTGCAGGACGAGGTGAAAAGAGATGTCTACTACTACCGCGTCTATATCCGCACCGACAGTAACCACCTTACCAATAAGCAGGGCAAAGACTTTCCGGTCTTTCCAGGGATGATTGCAACGGTAGATATTAAAACCGGCAGCAAAACCATCCTGGATTATCTGTTGAAACCGCTGAACAAGGCAAAAGAGGCGCTGCGCGAGAGATAAAGATTGGCGTTCGGGATACCGAACGCCATTTGTATTATACCGTTGACGTTACGTTGTTTGGGTGGCGTCGCTCCTTCGGCACCACGTTAATGTAATGAGTAACATAGGCGAAATATAATCCGGCATAGTTTTCGACCAGTTCGAAAAACGCCGGATACACCGACAGGCGACCGTCACCGCGATCTTTAAGATAACCTGCCTCATGCGCCGATTTGATAATCCGGTTGACGTGGATCCGGGAGACAAAGAATTCTTTAGCGAGCGTACTGGCGGAATATTGAATAACCGCGCCGTGGGCGGATTTGTTTTTTATGGCCTGCAGGTAAAGATACAGCATAATCATGCGGCCTCCATCCTTATCAATAAATAATCCCACTTCCGGTAAAACTTTCCTGAACGTTAATCCCCGGAAAAGATATTCTGCCGCGCGGCGGAAGAAATTATTTCTCAATGTGTCATTATCCAGCAGATTTACATCAATATTAAACGTCGGGTAAAGAATGCTGACGGGTAAAAATGCACCGGACATATAGCGTTTGAGTTCATTCAATCCTTTTTCGGTTGGGGCAATTCTCGTTTTTCGCCGGTCTTCCGTACAGCGCCAGGTCCTGATGCGTCCCGTGGTTCTGAGTAACGTAATGATCGCAATAACGCTGTTGGGGCTGGCTATTTTATAGCGGGAACATAACTCTTTTATCTCTGAGACGGATTCGGCCTGATTGCCAAATATAAAACAACACATGGAAAGAATAATGTTAAACCGTGATTCCTGAAGCATTGTCTTGTAGAACAAGGGTTGTTTTTTGTAGATGGCGTCATTGATTGTGTAGTGCTCTAATATTGCCTCACTAAACCGCGGGTTGCTTTTTATAACATCCCTTCGATGTAGCAAGGCCCTGGATGAGATGTGATTATCCATAGCATTTTTCTCGTATTTGATGAGCCGATAGATGAAGTATCCAGCCTTCTTTTTCGGAATTTTCATTATACCTGAGAATAAGTGGCTTGCGGTCGGTATTTTAAAAGAAATATAGAGTTATATTTATGCGTGGAAAAGGGTGATTAACGCAAAGATGTTACAGTGCATGGCGTTGATAACAGTATCTTAACCTGATGGTGTATTGTAAAATTATTATACACACCGCTGTTGGTTTACATACTCATAATAATAATGGCGCTTTCGTGCCCAGGAGCAGGTTATGACCCACCAAATTTCTCTCAGGAATGTTGCGTGCAACGAGCAAAGATTTGTCATTTCAACCTGCGGCTTTACGTTTCAGGGATATCACCTGCTGCTCAAAAAGTACGGCATAGAGACTGCGCATATTCACTTTGATGGAGATGAATTATCTGATCCTGACAAGGAAAATATCCTTATTCATCAAAACGCTCACATCGTAGTGTTCCTGGGAAAAGGTACGGTAGCTCTCCTGGAGAGCCTGACGCGACTGGCATCCGTACTCAATGCACTTCCTGTTATTCGTCGTGTTACCCTGTATGGTGATATACCGGACAGCTGGCTGTATCGAACCCTGGGTAGTCTTCTAAATAACAGTCATCAATTATCATTGATTCGCATAGCCAGCGTATCTGATGTAATAACCTGTTTCCACACCCACAATAATGGCTTTAAAGACCGCTCGCGCTTATTACGCGATTACTATCTGGACTGTTCTTCGTCAGAAAAGCTCAAATGGCTGACAAGAAGAGAGGTTGATGTTTTATTGAACTTCTATCGCGGCATGTCTATAAAAGACCAGTGCGACAAACTGAGGCTTTCTAATAAAACGGTTTACACCCATCGTAAAGAAGGTCTGCAGAAATTACATTGTATCAAGCGATGGTTGAATGAACCGCGCAATGTAAAAGTGGAAAGGCGGATTAAAAGCCAAAATCAAAGAGTGGACTTCACGGATAAAGAAGCGGAAGTTTTTAATGCGCTGGTGAAAAGGGAGATATTTCCCGCCTACCAGATCATTACCGATCGTGACAAGAAAGGGGTGGGGTTTGAGATACTTATTCGCTGGAATAAGAACGGTAAAATAGTCAAGCCAGCCCGTTTTCTGAATGATATCGCTAATTATGAAGTATGGCTAAAGATTACGGCTATGGTGATCCACGCCGCCGTGTCCGGGATTAATAAATATAACGGTAAATTCTATTTTTCCGTTAATATTCCGCCTCGCCTGGCGTCCGGGAACGCGCTGCCAGAGATGGCCAGGAAAGCCATCGGCATGCTGCTTAACCCCCAGTGGGCAGAAAAGCTGGTCTTTGAATTCGCGGAAGATATTGATGTAACGAAAGATAAAAGCATCCCAGAAACCATGCGGCACCTGCGTAATACGGGGTGCAGACTGTTTCTTGACGATTGCTTCTCAAGCCATCATGCCATGTTCCCCGTGAGGCAGGTGCATTTTGATGGGCTGAAACTGGATCGGGACATCGTCGATCATTTTGTGGCGAACGACAACGATTATAATCTGATTAAAGCGATACAGATTTACAGCGACATGACCGGAACAGCTTGTATTGCAGAGGGCGTTGACAGTGAGGAGAAGTTTGAAAAATTAGTCGAGCTGGGTGTGAAAAACTTTCAGGGATATTATCTCTCGCGCGCCGTGAAAGAGGAGGAATTAGACCGCATGGTGAGATTGTTCAGCTAAAAAATAAAGCCCCGAAGGGCCTTGTTTATTTGCGTCCCAGCAACAGGCCAAGCACAATACCGACCGCACCCGCGGCGATAAGACCGGTGAGCGGGTTATTTCTGACCGCTTCAGTCACGTCAGAGACAGCATCGCTGGCCTGTGCGGCATATTTTTTCGCAGCGCCTTTTACCTGATGCTTCGGTGAATCAACGAATTCACCGAACTGCTGCTGGGCTGAACCTGAAAGTTCATCAAATTTATTTTTTGCTTTGTCTTCAGCAAACTGGGTGTTTTTATCAGTACCGAAATCAGACATTTTTGCCTCCTTTTGTTGATAGTTAAAGGATAGCCTCTCTTTGAAAAGATGAGAGGCGGAACGCTAAATTTCGGAGGGAATTGGCCGGTTTTCGGATATATCTACACCAGAAGAGGGCGTTATTTTTCGTTCTCATCCTGGCCGTAATACAGCTTGCCAATGCGGATAAGCGGGCGGCCCTGCGACTTGCGGTGCAGGTTGCTGTCCCGAAGGGAATACACGCAGCCGCAATATTCCTGCTGGTAAAACTGTTCACGCTTGCTGATCTCAATCATTCGTGATGAGCCGCCCTGTTTGCGCCAGTTGTAGTCCCAGTAGACCATTCCCGGATAGCGCGCTGCCGCACGCTGGCCGCAGTCATTGATCTGCTGCATATTCTTCCAGCGAGAGATCCCCAGTGAGCTGCTGATAACGCTGAAACCATTTTCCGCCGCGTAGAGCGCCGTACGCTCGAAGCGCATATCGAAGCACATGGTGCAGCGGACGCCGCGCTCGGGCTCCCACTCCATGCCTTTGGCACGCTCGAACCAGTTATCGGTATCGTAATCGGCATCAACAAACGGCACGCCGTGTTTTTCTGCAAAACGAATGTTTTCTTCCTTACGGATGAGGTATTCCTTTTGCGGATGGATGTTGGGGTTATAGAAGAAAATGGTGTAGTCAATGCCCGAGGCCTGAATAGCTTCCATGACTTCACCGGAGCAGGGGGCGCAGCAGGAGTGCAGCAGAAGTTTATCGGCGCCGTTTGGCAGGGTGAGCTGCGGGCGGATGAAGGGGGTTGTACTCATGTTGTTCTACAATATGTTAATGAAATTTATGGAATTGTAGCACAAGTTATTAATGTCTTCAGACGGTACTGGCGGGAACGGGGGTTAGCGCGCGGGCTTGACTTCGTACTGAGTGGCGCCGTTAATCAGTAAGTTGCTGTGCAGTAATAGCCCGATGGAACTGAGTGAATTCCACCGGGACGTTGCTGAGAAGCTAAGACTGTAAAACCTGTTTAATATCAGTATGCCGGTATATTCATTGCCACTTTAAACATCATTTTTCATCGCCTTCGAATAGTGCCATCGAATATACCCATGATGGCATCGCATTGATTTTTTCTTCATACGAATGACTTGTGTCAAAACATCGATTTTTAACGTTATATCTGAAGCTTGTTAGTCCGGAATTAATTAAATATTTATCAATAAGAGATGAAACGCAAAAATAGGGTTGATTATTCGCTTCCTGAGCAAGTTTTTCTAAGTTTTTATCATTGCCCGCAGCGACAAACACCGGGACATCGCCGTAATCTGTCGGTTTGATATCCCATTTAAATACAAAATCATTGTCATTTTCACCTGTTTTGCTGAAAAGATTGGATGGCAGAACATTCTTGTTCATGAAAAATTTATTCAGTGCAGGCTTATGATCGCCATAAACAACAACAACGGCATTCGGATCTATTTCTTTTACTTCCTTGTAGAAGTCAACAAAGCGGTCAACTGCTTGTTTCAATTCGAAGGTATAGATGTACTCGCCTGAGTCGTTCTCATGAGGGTACGGGCCATGTGTTGACATGGTAATTAAATTCATGAAAATGTTCTTTCCGTCAGCTTTTTTTAAATGTTCAATGGCTGACTTGTAAAGCAGGTAATCATCGGGTTGCCATTGCCATTTTTTTCTACCTGCCACAATTTGGTCAGGCAGGCTTATAGTCGACATTTCATAAAGGCCATCGAAGCGTTCAAAGCCAAATTTTTTATAAACAGTATCCCTGTGCCAAAACTCTTTCAAATAATTGTGTGCGGCATAGGTGATAAAGCCTTTATCGCCCAGAGCGCTGGCAATGGAATCGGTATGCGATTTGAACTGTGTCGCATATTCTTGATAAATTATGCCAGATAATACCCTTGAATTACTGGCGAAGCCGGTGAGCATTTCAAATTCAACATTCGCAGTACCTCCGCCATAAACGGGTGAAGTTGCTCGAAACGTAACAAAACCTTCATTTAATATTGGGGTGATAATTTCTTTGAAGTTGGCATTGTCATACCAGCATGATTCGCACAGGACGTAAATAACTGTTTTATGTTTTGGTAATTCCTTACTCCCTGCGCGCTTTTCAAGATTGTACGTATCTTTATTGTTTTTACTGGCTAAAGGTGCAGATTTTCGAGAACTGGTCATCACGACATGCATTGCCATTCCATTATCCTGCAGGTTTTCAGGCCAATTCCAGGATTTATAAGTGACATTCATTTCCTTAGCTAATAATATCATTTTACGGGAGAAAATGCTGTCTTCGCCAAAGAGAGAACTGAAGTGAGTATAAAAGGAAAATGGTAATATGGTGATAAAACTGATGGCAAGTACAATGGTGTTTTTCTTTGTTGTGTAAAATGTCCTACTGATAAAACATAAAATAACACACAATGAAATTGCGAGGAAAAGCAAGAGTACTGGCCAGGCTGTCAGGTAATGTTTTGCAATGGTTATGTTGGATTGAGAAAACAAATCATTCCAGGACAACACTTCACCCGTGAGTGATAGCTTGATGCCACTGATGTATTCAAGCAGTTTTAAGAGTAAAAAAACAACATAGGCTGAAACGAATGATGGAAGTTTTACCAATCGGAGAAAGATATAGGCTAAAGGCAGTGGACTGGCAAGCCATAGATAATGTAATAAAGAATATAAATAATTTGGTAATGGTGCGGGGTTTTTAATTTCAGCGATAGCTAATGTGAAAAAAACAATAATGAAAAAGAAATCGAGTAATGATGACGTGAATTTTTTGCGATAGTTATTTGAGATGAGAGACGTAGTTTTAAAGAGCACGTTCATGCTGGGGCCTTAAAATGAATAATTCTGATTATATCATGCAATTCTTGGATGTGTCATTACCTGGCGGGGGGGACCGTATGGGGAGTTAACGTCGCTTTATGTCCAACACAGCCTGTTGAACATGTTTATCACCCTTGTAAACATAATGTTTACAGATTAAGAATAAAAAAGTTACTATACCCCCCTACAGTATCAGGAGGGCATATGCCGCACTCACCCGAAGATAAAAAACGTATTCTTACCCGCGTCCGCCGCATTCGGGGTCAGGTTGATGCCCTTGAACGCGCGTTGGAGTCGGGCGACCCCTGTCTGGCCATCCTGCAGCAAATTGCCGCCGTGCGCGGCGCTTCCAATGGCCTGATGGGCGAAATGGTTGAAATACATCTCAAAGACGAGCTGGTGACGGGAGACACAACGCCGGATCAGCGAGCCGTACGCATGGCGGAAGTCGGCCATTTGCTGCGCTCTTATCTAAAATAAATCCACACACCTGACAAAAAGGGAAGACATGATGAAATCTCGCGCAGCTGTTGCATTTGGCCCCGGCCAGCCGCTGAAAATCGTCGACATCGACGTCGCACCGCCGAAAAAAGGCGAAGTGCTGATCAAAATCACCCATACCGGCGTGTGCCATACCGATGCATTTACCCTCTCCGGTGACGATCCGGAAGGCGTCTTCCCGGCGGTGCTGGGTCATGAAGGCGGCGGGATTGTGGTGGAAGTGGGCGAGGGCGTGACCAGCCTGAAGCCAGGCGATCACGTTATCCCGCTGTACACGGCGGAATGCGGCGAGTGTAAGTTCTGTAAATCCGGCAAAACTAACCTCTGCCAGGCCGTGCGCGCTACTCAGGGGAAAGGGCTGATGCCGGACGGCACCACCCGTTTCTCCTACAACGGTGAGCCAATTTATCACTACATGGGCACCAGCACCTTCAGCGAATACACCGTTTGCGCGGAGATCTCGCTGGCGAAGGTCAATCCGCAGGCGCCGCTGGATAAAGTCTGCCTGCTGGGCTGCGGCGTAACCACCGGCATTGGCGCGGTGCATAACACGGCAAAAGTCAAAGAGGGCGACACCGTGGCGGTGTTTGGTCTCGGCGGCATTGGTCTGGCAGTGATTCAGGGCGCGGTGCAGGCGAAGGCCGGGCGTATCATCGCGGTCGATACCAACCCGGAAAAATTCAAGCTGGCGGGGGAAATGGGCGCGACCGATTTCGTGAACCCGAAGGATCACGAGAAACCGATTCAGGATGTCATCGTTGAGATGACCGACGGCGGCGTGGACTTCAGCTTCGAGTGTATCGGCAACGTCAACGTAATGCGTTCTGCGCTGGAATGCTGCCACAAGGGCTGGGGTGAGAGCATCATCATCGGCGTGGCCGGGGCAGGCCAGGAGATCAAAACCCGTCCATTCCAGCTGGTGACCGGACGCGTCTGGCGCGGCTCCGCGTTTGGCGGCGTGAAGGGGCGTACCCAGCTTCCCGGCATGGTGGAAGACGCGATGGTCGGTAAAATACAGCTCGACCCGTTCATCACCCACCGTTTGCCGCTGGAGCAGATCAACGAGGCGTTCGATCTGATGCACGAAGGAAAATCCATCCGCACCGTCATTCATTTCGGCGACAAGTAACTCTTCTGCCAGCGGTTTTTAGCCGCTGGCAGTTCTTTAATAATCTTCTCTAAAGTGTGACCAGTGCGGCGTTTTTAGCCGTAATCTAAATCTCTGCCGTGCCGATGACTATCTAACAGGCGTGTTTTTGCGCATCTTACCTATAAGAGAGTCGACGGTCATGGACAACACTTCTTCGATGCAGGCGCAGCGCAAGCTGAGCTTCCTGCATCACATCAGGCTGGTTCCGCTGTTTTCCTCCATTCTCGGTGGCATTATTCTGCTGTTTGCCTTGAGTTCGGGTCTGGCGGGGTATTTCCTGCTACAGGCCGACAACGATCAGCAGGACGTTACGTCCGAAATTCAGGTGCGTATGGGGCTGTCGAACAGCTCAAACCATCTGCGCACCGCGCGTATCAATATGATCCACGCCGGCGCGGCAAGCCGTATCGCGGAGATGGAGGCCATGAAGCAGAACATCCGCGAGGCGGAAACGCGCATTAAGCAATCCCAGGATAGCTTTACCGCCTATATGCATCGTTCCGTCCGTAGCGCTGCGGACGAAGCGCTGGATGCAGACCTGAAGGCACGCTACGACGCCTATATTGCGGGCCTCCAGCCGATGGTCAAATTTGCCAAAAACGGCATGTTCGAGGCGATCATCAACCACGAAAATGAGACCGCGCGCCCGCTGGACGACGCTTACAACGCCGTTCTGCTGAAGGCGATTAAGATCCGCACCGACCGCGCCAATGCGCTGACGGCGCAGGCGCACAGCCGCACGCAGCTGGGTCTGATGTTTATGGTGGGCGCGTTTGCGCTGGCGCTGGTGCTGACCGCGATGACCTTCGTTGTGCTGCGCCGCACGGTCATTAATCCGCTGCAGCGTGCAGCGAAACGTATCGAGAATATCGCCAAAGGCGACCTGACGATGCCGGACGACGTGGCCGGACGCAGCGAAATTGGCCGCCTGACGCGCGATCTGCAAACCATGCAGCACTCCCTTGAAACAACGGTCGGCACCGTCCGTCAGGGAGCGGAGGAGATCTACCGGGGTACCAGCGAGATCTCTGCCGGTAACACCGATCTCTCATCACGCACCGAGCAGCAGGCCGCGGCGATTGAGCAGACTGCCGCCAGCATGGAGCAGCTGACCGCGACGGTGAAGCAGAACGCCGATAACGCCCATCATGCCAGCAAGCTGGCGGAAGATGCCTCCGGGAAAGCCAGCCGCGGCGGCCAGATGGTCTCCGGTGTGGTCAAAACTATGGGCAATATCTCAAGCAGTTCGAAGAAAATCTCTGAGATTACCGCGGTGATCAACAGCATCGCCTTCCAGACCAACATCCTGGCGCTTAACGCGGCGGTAGAAGCGGCGCGGGCGGGCGAGCAGGGACGCGGGTTCGCCGTGGTGGCCAGCGAAGTCCGTACCCTGGCAAGCCGCAGCGCCAACGCCGCAAAAGAGATCGAAAGCCTGATCAACGAATCGGTCTCGCTGATAGATCAGGGTTCCGGTGAGGTCGTTGCCGCAGGCAATACCATGAATGAGATCGTCGAGGCGGTGAAGCGCGTCACCGACATCATGCTGGAGATTGCCGCCGCGTCTGACGAGCAGAGCCGCGGTATCGTGCAGGTCAGTCAGGCTATTTCGGAGATGGATAAAGTGACCCAGCAGAACGCCTCGCTGGTGGAAGAGGCCTCCGCGGCGGCGGCGTCGCTGGAAGAACAGGGCGCGCGTCTGACCGAGGCGGTCGGGGCGTTTCGTCTGAGCGGCAAGGTTCAGGGGCGTACTCAACAGCAGAACTCTGCGGCAGTAAAACCTGCTGCATTACGTCCGGCGGTAGCGCATAACGGTGATAACTGGGAAACGTTCTGAGTCGCCGGCCGTGTCGGGTGGCGCTTCGCTTACCCGGCCGACAAAAAAGGGACCTTTCGGTCCCTTTTTTCATCTGTTACTGCTTATCGGGTAACGCGTACGCGATAACGTAATCACCGCGATCCGGCGACTGGCGAGCGCCACCGGCGTTAATGACGATGTACTGCTTACCGGTTTTCGGCGAGACGTAGGTCATCGGGCCGGACTGGCTGCCGACCGGCAGGCGGTCCTTCCAGATCTCTTTCCCGGTGGCGGTATCAAACGCGCGCAGGTAGAAATCCTGGGTGCCGGCGAAGAACAGCAGGCCGGACTGGGTTGACAGCGACGCGCCCAGCGTTGGCATCCCGATTGGGATTGGCATGTGCATGCGAATGCCCAGCGGGCCGGTATCTTCTACGGTACCAACCGGTACCTGCCACACCAGCTTGCCGGTTTTCAGGTCAACAGCCGACATGGTTCCGAACGGCGGCTTCTGGCACGGAATGCCCAGCGGCGACAGGAAGCGTTCGCGCATTGCGCCGAACGGCGTGCCGTCCATCGGGACAATCCCCATCTCAATGCCGCTGGCGTTTTTCGCCACGTTCGCGCGCGGCACCATGTAGTTTGCCAGCCCCAGACGCATATCGTTGACGAACATCAGGCTGTTGTTCGGGTCAATGGAGACGCTGCCCCAGTTCATCCCGCCGAGCGAGCCGGGGAACTGCAGGGAACGGTCGAGACCCGGCGGGGTGAAGACGCCCTGATGACGCATCTCTTTAAACTGAATGCGGCACAGAAGCAGGTCGACAGGCGTCGCCCCCCACATGTCGGACTCGGTCAACGTCTGGTTGCCAATCATCGGCATGCCCACGGAGTACGGCTGGGTCGGAGAGTAGCGTTCACCTTCAACGTTACCCGCCGGAACTGGACGTTCCTCCACCTTCGCCACCGGCTTGCCGGTTTCGCGGTTGAGCATAAAAATCATGCCCTGCTTGCTGGTCTGCACCAGTACAGGCGTGGTGCCGCCTTTGCCGTCCGGCAGGTCGTACAGCAGCGGCTGGGAAGGCAGGTCGAAGTCCCACAGGTCGTGGTGGGTGGTCTGGAAATGCCAGCGTACCTGTCCGGTGGCGGCGTCGACGGCGACGATGGAGGAGCTGTATTTATCGTCCAGTGGGGTGCGCTCGCCCGCCCAGAAGTCCGGGGTGGCGTTGCCGGTTGGCAGGTAGATCAGGTTCAGCTTAGCGTCGTAAGACATCGCAGACCAGACGTTCGGCGTGCCGCGCGTGTAGGTTTGACCTTCCGGCGGCAGGCCGGTCAGGTTCGGATTACCCGGATCCCACGCCCAGGCCAGTTTACCGGTGTGAACGTCGTAGGCGCGCACCACGCCCGGCGGTTCGCCGGTGGAGAAGTTATCCGCGACGCGACCGCCGACGACAACAACGTTTCCGGCCACCAGCGGCGTGGAGGTCTGCTGATAATAGCCCGGCTTGATCTCACCCATGCCGATGCTCAGGTCAACGGTGCCATGGTCGCCAAAGTCATCGCAAACCTTGCCGGTATCCGCGTTGATGGCAATCAGACGGGCGTCGGTGGTCGGCAGGAACAGGCGGCGAGGGCATGCCGCTGGCGATGTCCCGGTCTGTGACGCTGTCACGTTTGCATGATCTTCAAAGTAGCCCAGGCCACGACAACGCTGCCAGTTCGGGGCGGTGGCTTTCGAATCATAACGCCATTTTTCTTTACCTGAATCCACGTCCAGCGCCAGCACTTTACTGTACGGGGTACAGACATAGAGCGTGTCGCCAATCTGCAGCGGCGTGTTCTGATCTTCCGCACCGGAGCCGTTGCTCTGCGGAATATCCCCGGTGTGCGCCACCCAGGCGACTTTCAGATCACTGATGTTTTGCTTGTTAATCTGGTCCAGCGCGGCGAAGCGGTCGCCGTGGGTGGTGTTGCCCCAGTGTTCCCAGTTTTTCTGCTGTTCGCCGGGAGCAACGGGTTTCACCGGAACGGGCTCGTTCGCCGCCACGAGGGATTGCGGCTTAAACATCCAGCCGAGGCTGACCAGCATCGCCAGTGCGAGAACCGCCGCAACGCTATAAGCCGGGGCTTTATTCGCTGCGTCGCGGTTGGCCGCGCGCAGGAAAGGCCAGACGATGGCGCAGAGGAAGGCCAGTACGGAAAAGGTGAACAGGCGCGAGAAGAGCGGCCAGAAATCCCAGCCCGCATCGCTTACCGCCCAGAACAGCGAGGCAATAAACGCGATGCCGTAAAGCACGATCCCGCTGCTGCGATTGAGGAAAATCAGGAGCGCGGCAATGACCATCACCACGCCCATTATCACGAAGTAAAAACTTCCGCCTACGGCGGCGAGCTTGAAGCCCAACCCGCCGACCGCCAGACCGATGAGCAACATCAGTCCGGCAAGGAGCCACTGCAAAATACGAGGTATCCCGCGCGGCGCGCTGCCAAATGCCATTTCTGTCTCCTTTGAATCTCTCCGCATTGCTGGGTGTGTACCATCTGGATAATAAATGCGGGGAGAGTAGTGATTAAAACGAGTGAATTCTTGTTTATATAACGATTCGCGAACCAAATGGTGAATCCGCCGTTATGATAAAACTGTTAATTTGTTTTACGCAATTGTTAATGAATCATTCCGCATTATTTGATTAACGCACAGCCCAGTTCCCTCTCCCTGTGGGAGAGGGAACTGGGTGAGGGGTGAAGGGAATCAGACAGGCATTGATTTACGGATAGCGCTCAGCAGCGTTTGTGCGCCCGTGGAAAGGGGAGTATCCACCCGGGTCAAAATACCGATGGGTTCACCCGCACCCGGGGAGGCGATCGGCAGGGCGGTCAGCGTGCCCTGACGCAAATCATCTTTTACCGCACCGGAGGGGACGAACCAGACGTAGTCATAATCCAGGGTAAGCTGGCGCGAAAGAGAAGCCGAAAGCGTTTCGATGCACCCTGAGGGGAGCGTACACCCCTGCATCTGCAGCAAGGTTTCGGCGGCCTGGCGCGGGACGGTCCCTTTCGGGCAAACCACCACCGGCCACTCCATCACCCGGCTTAACGTCACCGTGTCCTGCAGCAGGGGATGATCGGGTCGAACCACCAGCTTCAGGGATTCCAGGAACAGCAGTTCATAATTGAGACCGCCCATCAGCTCGGGGTCGGACATTCGACCAATACCGAGATCAAGCTCACCCGATTTCAGCCCCGCGAGCAGCATGGTGTTATTCATGGTGGCAACCTGAATAGTGGTATTTCGCTGCTGCTTGTGGAACTGACCAATAACGGGCGGCAGGATCCCCAGCGCCGCGGTTGGCAGGGCGCCGACGCGCACCACCTCGCTGGTGTGCTCTTCTTTTCGGTGCAGGGACTGGCCTGCGGTGTTGAGCGCATCAAGAACTTTCACGGCGTGCGTCAGGAACTGTTCGCCCACCAGAGTCAGCTGTGCCCCCAGCCGACCGCGGTCAAATAGACGGGCGCCGGTCAGCTGTTCCAGCTCGTTAAGGGTTTTTGAGAGCGCGGGCTGGCTCAGGTTAAGAGTTTCAGCCGCGCGCCCCAGCGTTCCCTGTTGAGCGACGGCCACAAATGTATGCAAATGGCGCAAGCGTATGCGCTGACTGAACAGACCATTTTTTTCCATAGGCGATGTTAAAAACAGAGCGATGCGGGTGACAAGTTAAGTTGTTTAATTTTGATAACTTGATAGCAAAATATTTTTAACATTTGATCTGTTTGAGTTACAACATGTTTTTCAGGCGAGGTGGGTGATGAACGTCCTTGTTCATTTATTGCTCACTGCGGAGGGATATGCTGCAAAGCGGTTTAGATCACGCCGTCGCCGCCGTCAGAGCACCATACCTGACCGGAGGTAAAGGAACACTCATCCGAGGCCAGCGTGACGTACAGCGGGGCAATCTCGACGGGCTGTCCCGGACGACCCAGCGGGGTATCACCCCCGAACTCCTTCACTTTCTCCATCGGCTGGCCGCCGCTGGACTGGAGTACCGTCCAGTACGGGCCGGGGGCGACCGCGTTGACGCGAATGCCTTTCGGACCCAGCTGTTTGGCTAAGGATTTAGTAAACACCGCCAGACAGGCCTTCGTCTGGGCATAGTCCAGCAGTACGGGGCTGGGCTTCACCGCCTGAACGGAGGAAGTGTTAATGATCACGGACGACGCTTTCAGATGGCGCAGGGCGGCCTTGGTGATCCAGAAGGGGGCGTAAACGTTGGTTTTAAACGTCGCGTCAAAATCTTCGGTGGTAAGCTCTTCAAGGGATTCCCGGAATTGCTGACGGCCTGCGTTGTTGACCAGAATATCCAGCCCGCCCAGCTTCGAAACGGCTTCTTCGACCAGATTCTGGCAAAAGGTTTCGTCCCGGACGTCTCCTGGCAGCGCGATGGCCTTGCGGCCTTCCGCTTTGATCAGGTCGATGACCTCGGCGGCATCTTTCTCTTCTTCAGGCAGATAGTTGATGGCGACGTCTGCCCCTTCGCGGGCGTAGGCGATAGCCACTGCGCGTCCAATCCCGGAGTCACCACCGGTGATCAGCGCTTTTTTGCCGGCAAGGCGGCCATGCCCTTTATAGCTTGTTTCACCGTGGTCGGGTACAGGCTGCATTTCAGACGCCAGTCCCGGCGGCGTTTGCGGCTGTTCCGGGAACGGAGGTTTCGGGTAAGCGTTCGTACGTTGTGTAGTATCACTCATAGCTGACTCCTTAAGCCAAGGGGTGAGATTTGATGGATAGTTGCAGCGTTAACGCTTCGCTGAATTATTTCTGCAAACGATCAACACGAACGACGGCAGGCGATGATTTTTTATCAAGCGAACCGTTGATACTGATCATCTGATCGGGTTTTACCGTTCTGCCGTCGAAGACTGCCTGGGGAATAATAACGTCGATTTTTCCGGTTTTATCCTGGAATACAAACTTATCGCCGCTACCGTCAATAAGATTACCGCGCAATGAAATTGTCGCGCCATCGTGCAATTGTTTTGCCTGATCGATGGTCATAATACGCGCGTCGTCGGTTCCACGATATCCGCTGTCCAGCGCGTGGGGCGGTGGCGGTGCTTCACCTTTTTGTAACCCGCCGTTATTATCTGCCCATGCAACTGGAACCAGAAATATCAAAAAAGCGGAAATAAGTGATAATTTCATCTGATATCCTTCATTTTTGAGTGTCTTGACTTATTAAGTATTGTTGCTATTCCTTTATGTGGCAAATGTGATAAGTCTTAAAAACATTCTCCTTGGAAATCAAACCTATCATGAAATAAGCGAAACGGTGACAACGACCATGAAGCATGAAAATGAAAAGTTACCCGGGATAGATGAGAGTTATCGCTTGTTGAGGTTTGAATATTCATTTCGCCAGGTGGGTTTTGTGGTCCTTCTGGCTATTATCATCGCAGCGGTTGCTGGTCTGTTTTCCAGCGGGATGGTGAGCGATACGGCCAAAACCAATTCCGCTAACTCATTGAGCATAAACTATGAACGCTTCGGCCGGCGGGAGACGGAGTCAAGAATGCAGGTCACCTTCCCGGTGAAGACGGAGGGCAGCTATACCCTCAGCCTGACCACCGACAGCAGCGACGTATACGAGCCCGGCAGCGTCTGGCCGCAGCCAGACAAAATGTATAGCCACGGCAAAACCCTCTATTTGGTCTACGATGACCTGCAAAAATCAGACAACTTCTCTGTTTTATACTTCACGACACCTTCCAGAGCCGGTAAATGGAACACCGTCATCCGCGTCAACAACGAGCCGGAGATTAACCTCTGGCAATTTATTTACCCCTAGGAGGCTGATATGGATATGGTCTTTCGCGCGCTGGCGATTTATCTGTTTCTCGTGGTGGTATTTAAAGTGGCAGGGCGACGGGCGCTGCTGCAGATGACCAGCTTTGATCTCATCCTCCTCTTAATTATTAGTGAGGCGACGCAACAGGCGCTTTTGGGGCAGGATTTCTCCGTTACCGGCGCAATGATTACCATTACCACGCTGGTGGTCGTTGACATTATATTTGGCCTGATGAAGAAATATTTTTCTCCGGTGGAGAATATTCTTGATGGGACCCCTGTGATTCTGGTTGAGAATGGCGTTCCATTAGCGGATAAGCTAAAAAAAGTCGACGTATCTTGTGATGATATTCTGGTGTCAGCGCGTCAAAATAATGGCATTACAGAACTTAGCGAAATTAAATATGCCATACTTGAGCGCAATGGACATATTTCAATCATTCCTGTTGAAAAATAAGAGGCGGCAAGATGAGCAATCTTTTACACGACAGTCATTATACCGTGAGTGAACTCACCAAAAAGCTGGCGAGTAAATTAACCGATGCCGGGCTGCGCTTAACCACCGCGGAATCCTGCACGGGAGGAAAGCTCTCGGTGGCGCTGTGTGCAGAGGAAAACACGGCCGATTTTTATGACGTCGGGCTGGTTGTGTTCAGCGATGAGGCCAAATCGCGGATCCTCGGCGTGCGTCAGGAGACGCTGGCGCGCTATACCGCCGTCAGTGAACAGACGGTGACCGAGATGGCCGCCAGCATCCGCGACTTTGCCCAGGCGGATATCAGCATCGCCATCAGCGGCTACGCGGGTCCGGAAGGGGGCGATGACGGCACGGCGGCGGGAACGGTCTGCTTTGCCTGGAATATTTGCGGTGAGACGAAAACCCGCACCGTCCTTTTCTCCGGCGACTGCCAGGATGTGGTGGAAAAAGCGGTGCAATTTTCGCTCGCTGAACTGGTGACAACATTGTCGGACGGCAATAACGGCTAAATTCACGCGGAGGTTCTATGGCGGTCATAGTGATTACCGGCGGGACGGCGGGCGTAGGAAAAGCCACGGCGCTGAAATTTGCAAAGGCAGGTTACGATGTGGGGCTTATCGCCCGCGATGAAGCCAGCCTGCACTCTACCCAGGAAGAGCTGCGCCGCTTCGGCGTTAATGCCCACGCGGTGCAGGCGGACGTCGCCGACAGCCAGGCGGTGGTGGATGCGGCTAACGAGATCGAGTATCGCCTCGGGGCGATTGATGTCTGGGTCAACAATGCGATGGGGGCCGTACTGGCGCCGTTTCGTACCCTGACGCCGGATGAGTTTCGTCGCGTGACTGATGTTACCTATCTCGGATTTGTTAACGGCACCCGCGCCGCGCTGGAGTTGATGGTGCCCCGCGACAGGGGGGTAATTATTCAGGTGGGGTCCGCGCTGGCCTACCGTTCCATCCCTTTGCAGTCGGCTTACTGCGGGGCCAAAGCGGCGATCCGCGGATTCACCGATGCGGTGCGCACGGAGCTGATGCATGAGAACAGCCGGGTTCAGCTTTCCATGGTGCAGATGCCGGGGCTCAATACGCCGCAGTTCGAATGGGCAAGGAATAAGTTCGCCTGGGCGATGCGACCGGTGCCGCCGGTCTTTGAGCCTGAAGTGGCCGCCAGCGCCATCTTTAAGGTTGCGCAGAAACCGGTGCGCGAGCTGTGGGTGGGCAGCAGCACTATCCAGTCCATCGTCGGGCAATTCTTCTTTCCGGGCTACCTTGACCGTCTGATGGTAAAAAAAGCCTGGGAAGGCCAGATGACCGACGATCTAAACGCAGCGGATCGTCGGGACTATCTCGACCAGCCGATTGACGACCTGCACAAAATCCATGGTCGTTTTACCGACGAAGCGAAGAACCGCGCTACGTCCGTCACCTCCGGTATGCCTGGCAAGGTGGCGCTGGGGGCCCTCGCGGTGGCGGGGATTATGCTGACGCGTCTGATAACCCGCCGGAAACGCTAATCAGCGCAGCGCGCTGCGGTGCGTCCAGAACCAGCGGTAGCCGTAGGCGCCAATACTGAGTTCGACGGTTTTGCCGCAAACCAGCGCGTCGTCGTAGCGTTTGTCCGCGAGGCAGGCGGTCCAGGTGGCGTTGCGGATCCCTCTGGCGGTGAACTGCACCTGCTGGTCGCTGAAGTTTACGAAGGTCAGAATGCTGCGCTCGTCGGTCTCGTAATAGATCCCCAGCACCGCGTCATGATTGAGGGTGATGAGGCGAAAGGGCGCCACGGCAATTTCGGGGAACTCCGAGCGGGTATTGGCAATATCAATAATCCGGTGCAGGAGCGAGTTGCGGTGGAGCAGCGAATCGGCGACGTTGATTTTTTGATAGCGGTAGGGCCCGTGGTCGATTATCGGCGCAATAAATTTTTCAGGATCGGCTGCCGAAAACCCGCCGCCCTGTGAACCCGCCCACTGCATTGGGGTGCGGACGGCGTAGCGCTCTTCCAGTTCAAGGTCGTCACCCATGCCGATCTCATCCCCGTAGCGCATCACCGGGACGCCCGGCAGGGAAAAGAGCACCGCGTGGCAAAACGCCAGCCGCTTTGGATCGCCATTCAGCATCGGAGCCAGACGTCGGCGGATCCCACGCTGGTAGACGTTCATCTCCTCGTCAGGGGCGAAGGTGTCGAGCACGAACTGTTTATCTTTCTGGCTAATTCCTTCCAGATCCAGCTCGTCATGGTTGCGCAGCCAGTTGGCAAAACAGCATGAATCTGGCGGGACGATCATCTTCTTCACCGCGTTGCGCAGCGGGCGGGCGCTTTTTCTGGCCAGGCTGACGTAGAAATACTTGTTGAGCCAGAAGTTGAGCACCAGATGCAGGCGGTCGTTATTGCCGAAATAGTCTTTATAAACCTCAACGTCTACGTCCACTTCGCCGAGCAGGATCGCGTCCGGATTACGCTGTTCGATAAGACGGCGCATATGCTCGAGGATCCACAGGCCCTTTTTCTCGTCACCGCTGCCCGCCTGCTTCGTGAGGTGTGATGCGGCATCCAGCCGAAATCCCGACACCCCCAGCTTGAGCCAGAAGAGGATAATATTCTCAATCTCCTTAAGCACGGCGGGCGAGGTCAGGTTCAGGTCCGGCTCGTGGCGGTAGAACATGTGCCGGTAATACTGTCCCGCCTCGTCGTCCCAGCTCCAGACGCTCTTTTCCACGCCGGGGAACATGGGTGGCGTGTCGTCGTCGTCGTTATCCGACCAGATATAGTAATCACGATAGGGCGAGGCGGGGCTGCGGCGGGCCTGCTGGAACCAGGGATGGGCGTCCGAGGTGTGCTGGATCAGCAGCTCAATAATGACCTGCATGCCCAGCTCCCGGGCCTGTTCGATAAAGGCGATGATATCGGCCAGTTTTCCGAAGCGGGGGTCCACCTGCAGATGGTCGCTGACGTCGTAGCCCTCATCGAGAAAGGGCGTGAGGTAAAACGGGGTGATCCAGATAACCGTCGCCCCCATGCGGCGAATATAGCGCAGCTTGGCCGCGATCCCGGCGATGTCCCCGCAGCCATCGCCGTTCATATCGTAAAAAAGCGCGGTATCAATCTGGTAGATAATGGCCCGTGTATGCCAGTCCGTCATAGCGTTCCTCAGTGATAGCCTTCAGTATCCGAAACTTTGCCCCGGAAGACGTAGTAGCTCCAGGCGGTGTACACCAGAATCACAGGAATTATCAGCAGGGTCCCGACCAGCATAAACAGCTGGCTGGCGGGGGGCGCCGCGGCTTCCCACAGGGTGATGCGCGGCGGAATAATGTTTGGCCACAGGCTGATACCCAGGCCGCTAAATCCGAGGAAGATCAGCCCCAGCGTCAGCAGGAAGGGGCGCGAGTGGCTGGCCGGGTTGCGGGTCAGCCGCCAGATCAGCACGCTAAACAGGCCTACCAGCAGGGGAACCGGCAGGAACCAGAAGAAGTTGGGCAGGGTAAACCAACGGTCGGCCACGTACTGCCAGCCGAGCGGCGTCCAGACGCTGACAACCGCGATCACCACCATCAGGGCCAGCAGCACGCGGCGGGTCAGCTCGCGCATGCGATGTTGCAGGGCGCCTTCACTTTTCATGATAAGCCAGGTGGTGCCCAGCAGCGTGTAGGCGACCACCAGGCCGATACCGCAGAAAAGGTTAAAGGGCGTCAGCCAGTCAAGCGGCGAGCCCACAAAGCGTCTGCCCTCTACCTCAAAGCCGTTGATCACCGCCCCCACGACGATCCCCTGGCTGAAGGTGGCGAGCAAAGAGCCACCGGCGAAGGAGTAGTCCCAGAACTTGCGGTGCGAAGGCGTCGCTTTAAAACGAAACTCAAAGGCGACGCCGCGAAAGATGAGGCCGATCAGCATCGCGGTGAGGGGGATAGTAAGCGCATCAATGATCACCGCGTAAGCCAGCGGGAACGCGCCGAACAGCCCCGCGCCGCCAAGCACCAGCCAGGTCTCGTTGCCGTCCCATACGGGCGCTACGCTGTTGACCATCACATCGCGCTCTTTCGCATCGCCCACGAAGTTAAACAGCAGGCCGATGCCCAAATCAAAGCCATCCATAATGATGTACATCAGCGTGGCAAAGACGATGATGGCAAACCAGATAACAGAGATATCGACGCCCATCAGTTTCTCTCCTGTTCCGGAACAGACTCCGCGGCAGACAGTGGACGGGCGGGGGTGCCCGACGTGTTTGACGTCAGTGTATCGACGGGCTGCGGGCCTTTCTTAATCAGCCGGATGAGGTACACATAGCCCACGCCAAACACCGACGAGTAGACAACGAAGAACGCCAGCAGGCTGATGCTCATCTGCAGGGTGCTGTGCAGGGAGACCGCGTCAATCGTGCGCAGATAACCGTAAACCACCCACGGCTGGCGGCCCACTTCGGTGGTCACCCAGCCGGCGAGCAGCGCCACCAGACCCGCGGGCCCCATGCAAAGGGCAAACCACTGGAACGGACGCGAGTGGTAGAGCCGGTGGCGATAGCGTAGCCAGAGGCTGACCAGACCGAGGGTAATCATCAGCAGGCCCATTCCGACCATGATGCGAAACGACCAGAAGACGATGGTCGAGTTTGGGCGATCCTCTTTCGGGAAGTCCTTCAGCGCCGGGACCTGCTTATCGAGGCTGTGCGTCAGGATAAGGCTGCCGAGCGCGGGGATTTCAAGACCGTATTTGGTGCGCTCCTCGTCCATATCGGGCAGGCCAAACAGCAGCAGCGGCGTGGCCTCGCCGGGCGGATTTTCCCAGTGCCCCTCTATGGCGGCAATTTTGGCTGGCTGATGCTCAAGCGTGTTCAGGCCGTGCATATCGCCCACGACGGCCTGAATGGGGGCAACCAGCAGCGCCATCCACATCGCCATGGAGAACATGGTGCGTATGGCAGGGGTATCGTTACCGCGCAGCAGGTGCCATGCGCCCGACGCGCCGACAAACAGCGCGCTGCTCAGAAATGCGGCGATGGCCATATGAATCAGGCGGTAAGGGAAGGAGGGGTTAAAGATAATCGCCAGCCAGTCCTGCGGAATGACCTGCCCGTTCTCGATAGTAAAACCCTGCGGGGTGTGCATCCAGCTGTTTGAGGCGAGGATCCAGAAGGTCGACATCAGCGTGCCGAGCGCCACCATGCAGGTTGAAAAGAAGTGCAGCCCAGGGCCGACCTTGTTCCAGCCGAACATCATTACGCCAAGAAAGCCGGCTTCCAGGAAGAAGGCGGTTAACACCTCGTAGGTCAGCAGGGGACCGGTAATACTGCCTGCGAACTGGGAGAACCCGCTCCAGTTGGTGCCGAACTGATACGCCATGACCAGCCCGGAAACGACACCCATCCCGAAGTTAACGGCAAATATCTTGAGCCAGAAGTGGTACAGCGAGCGCCAGACGTCGTTTTTGGTGCGCAGCCACATGCCTTCTAGCACGACCAGATAGCTGGCAAGACCGATGGTGATCGCCGGGAAAAGAATGTGAAACGAGACGGTAAAAGCGAACTGAATTCTGGCGAGATGAAATGCATCGAGTTCGAACATGGTCCGTACCTCTGAAGCGATGGGGCACGAGAATTGCCGGGCAGGTCAGGATGCCCGGCAAAACCGATTACGGTTTACTCTTTCCGGCACCCAGCTCGGCACCGGTCAGCGGGTCGGAATGGGGATCGGACTTGGTGCGGGCAGACATCGCCTTAACCAGGGTTGCCTGTTCAGCTGTGAGCGTCACGCTGGCGCTACCGTCTCCGCCATCAACCGCAGGCTGTGGGGACTCAACGTAATCAAAGTGCTTATCGCTGTTCCAGCTTCCGCGAACCTCTCCACCTTCAGACATATTGTAGTACTTGTTGGTGAATTCCTCGATTGGCGGCAGTTTTCCCGGCGGGAAATTATTACGAATGGACTGCAGCGCCTTCTCAAAGGAGAGCTGATGCGCCGCCTCACGCGTCATCAGAAACGCCAGCGCATCCTTCACTCCGGGATCGTCAGTGACGTTAATCAGCCGTTCATAAATGATTTTCGCCCTGGCCTCTGCCGCCACGTTCGAGCGCAGATCCGCCGTCGGCTCGCCGATGGTATCGACGTAGGCTGCCGTCCAGGGCACGCCCGCCGAGTTAGTGAGCGGGGTACCGCCGCCGTAGAGGAGGGAGGTGATGTGACTGTCGTTACCGTTTTCGGTCATGGACCGATACAGTTCAGCCTCATTTTCCACCCCTTCCGCCAGCGCGCCTTTGGCACCTTTGTTCAGCATACCAACCAGCGTACCGATGATTTCGAGGTGGCTTAGCTCCTCGGTGGCGATATCCATCAGCATATCCTTGCGGCCCGGATCGTCATCGCTCAGGCCCTGAGTGAAGTAACGGCAGGCGGCAGCCAGTTCGCCCTGCGGCCCACCAAACTGTTCCAGTAAAAGGTTAGCGAGACCGGGGTTGGGTTCGGCGACGCGAACCGTATATTGCAGCTGTTTGACGTGTCGAAACATAGGCACTCTCCTGTGGATTATTTTTTCGCTTCGACACCGTCTGCGTCTGAACGCAGCAGGAACTGTTCCGTCGTTTGCGGGATATGGCGAATCAGCCAGTCGGCCATTTCGCGCTCTTCTGCGAGGATCGTCTCAATGGCAGGCACAGAGGCGGTATCGCCCGCTTTTTTCGCCGCAGCGAGCAGGGAGGTGTAGCAGGCGATTTCAAACTGTTCGAAGACATAGCCGCTGATCGAGCCCTTAACGATCTCATCGGACGGGAACATACCGCCGATGGATTGACCCAGGGCCGCCATTTTGCTCATCGAGTCTTTTAAGACCGAACGAGAAATATCATTACGGTCGAGAATTTCCTCCAGCAATGTAATTTGCCGTTTTGTCTCATGAATATGTTGCTCAATTCTGGCGCGAACATCAGGATAATTATCAATACGGCTGGCCATGGATTCCAGCATTGATTCGGCTTGCTTTTCCATCGCATGGGCATCGCGTAGCCAGTCATGGTAGTGTTCTACGTGATTCATCATTGTATCCTCATTAAGGGTTCGCTTATTTGGTCTCACTTTCAGCTGCCTGATCGGCACGTGCGGCACTATAGCCAGATAAGTGGCCGACAATATTGGCGTAAATGCTGATGATAATGACCCATAGTACGCTATTCTTCCACCATATTACGGAAGGGATAGCGAGAATGAACCATATTATTGCTGCCGCTAAATGGCACCGTTTAATTGTCCTGGGACTGATGCTCATTTTATTTAACCTGTCTTATCGCGTCATTTCTGCGCTTTTTGGTTAATATTGCCAACGGCCAGGTCGGTGAGTTTAAGGTCGGTCTCTTTCTCTTCTTCCAGCGTTTCGGCAAGAAGTTTAACGGCTTTTTTGTAGCCCAGTTGTTCTGCGAGGGTCGCAAGAGTACCGTAGCTGGCTATTTCGTAATGCTCCACTTTTTGCGCAGCGGCAATTAATGCAGCATCACGCACTTCATTTTTTTCCGTACTTTCGATAACTTCGTTGGCTTCTTCAATTAAGCCCTCCATTGCCACGCACTTCATGCGCTTGAGCTTAATACCGTCTTCCTGTTCGACGATCTGGTCAATACGTTCAATCTGGCCCTGCGTCTCCTCCAGGTGCGCGGTGAAGGCGGCGCTCAGCTTCTCGCTGGAGGCGGCGCGAGCGAGTTTGCTTAACGCTCGGGTAAGTTGTTTTTCAGCGCTGTAGGTATCGGACAGAAGATGAATAAATACATCCTCAACACTTTTCATATTCATATTAATTACGCTCCGGTAAAATAAGGAAAGGGTACTGCGAGCTTTTCAGCCCGCAGCATGCTCTCAGGTTTTATTAAAAGAGTACTAAATAAGATCAGGAATTATCAGATTTACGGCCTCCGCCGTGACTGTTCTGTCCCCCTTTCTTACCCGCTTCAGATGCGCGTTGCGGATCGTTTTTGAAATTACCACCGCTGTGCTGGCCGCCTTTACGTCCAGCTTCTGATGCTTTTTCACGGTCTTCAGCGAAATTACCGGAACCACCACGATGCTCTGCCATATTAAACCTCATAGTCATATATTGGTTATGTCAGTACGATACGAAAATATTCCGTATCACTCGTCGTTCGAGTAATAACTCTAGTCGCTGTGAGGCATACGTCAAATTCGTTTCGCCATTAGCGGTTGCGTTATATTTAATTATTGCTGCGTTTGCGCTTCGCTTGGTTTGGAAATATGGAAGTGTGGGAAGGACTTGTAAACAAATGTTCAGATTAGTCCTAAGTTTCATTTAAAAATCGGAAGGTTGAGGCCAATAATAATGGCGTAGCAAAAACGAATAATTTGCAAGCGGTGATTTGGGGAAAATTACCCCTTTGGGGCTAGAAAAAATAGCCGCTACGAATCATAAGGAAAATCCTGGAAAAAGATGACGAGGCGCCTGACAGGGGGCGGTAGCACACGGTTTAACCACTGGCGTCTTAAGATCACAAATCGGAAATTCTTCTCCCCGGAAGGAACGGCCTTCTCTACACTCCAGGTAATATTCACTGGAGGCATGACATCATGGCGAACACCATCACGGCTGATGATATTCGGGAACATTTTTCGCAGGCTATGTCGGCGATGTACCAGCAGGAAGTTCCGCAGTACGGCACCTTGCTTGAGCTGGTCGCGGACGTAAACCTGGCGGTTCTGGAAAATAATCCACTATTACATGAACAACTGGCGAACGCCGACGAGCTGGCGCGCCTGAACGTGGAGCGTCACGGGGCGATCCGCGTCGGTACGGCACAAGAGCTTTCCACCCTGCGTCGTATGTTTGCCATCATGGGCATGTTCCCGGTCAGCTATTACGATCTTTCTCAGGCGGGGGTACCGGTCCACTCAACGGCGTTTCGTCCGGTTGACGATGCGGCGCTGTGCCGCAATCCGTTTCGTATCTTTACCTCACTGCTGCGCCTTGAGCTGATTGAAAACGTGGCGTTACGCGAGCGGGCGGCAGAAATTCTCTCTCAGCGGAACATCTTTACGCCGCGCTGTCTGGAACTTATTGACCTCCATGAGTCGGAAGGGCACTTTACCGAAGCGCAGGCGCACGAGTTTGTGCAGGAAGCGTTAGAAACCTTCCGCTGGCACCGTCATGCAACGGTCGACCAGGAGACCTACCTGGCGTTGAGTAACGAGCACCGCCTGATAGCTGACGTGGTCTGCTTCCCGGGGTGCCATATCAACCACCTCACGCCGCGCACGCTGGACATTGACCGGGTGCAGGAGCTAATGCCGAAGTACGGGATTGAGCCCAAAATTCTGATCGAAGGGCCGCCGCGTCGTGAAGTGCCGATCCTGCTGCGTCAGACCAGCTTTAAAGCCCTCGAAGAGCCGGTGCTTTTCGCCGGGGAACATAAAGGCACCCACACCGCGCGCTTCGGTGAAATTGAACAGCGCGGCGTGGCTCTGACCCCGAAAGGCCGTGAACTGTACGATAGCCTGCTGGCCCAGGCCGGAACCGGAAAAGATAACCTCACGCACCAGCTGCATTTGCGGGAGATTTTCAGCGCCTTCCCGGACAGCGAAATGTTCCTGCGCCGTCAGGAGCTGGCGTATTTTCGCTATCGCCTGACCCCGGCGGGAGAGGCCCATCGTCACGCGTTTCGTCCGGGGGATGACCCGCAGCCGCTGATTGAGCGCGGGTGGGTGGTGGCCCAGCCGATAATTTACGAAGATTTCCTTCCGGTCAGCGCGGCGGGGATTTTCCAGTCCAATCTCGGGAATGAAACCCAGGCGCGCAGCCACGGCAATGCCAGCCGCAATGCGTTTGAAGCCGCGCTCGGCTGCCCGGTGTATGACGAATTTACGCTCTACGAGGAGGCGGAAACGCGCAGCAAACAGCGTTGCGGTTTGCTCTGAAATCGTTACTCTTCAGGGGTGTGATGGAAAAAATAAGGTCGTTATGCAAAATCCTTCCGCCCCTGTGGTTGAAACGCGCCAGGGCGCACTGTCTGGTTTAACCGATGAAAACGTTCACCTCTGGCGCGGTATTCCTTATGCCGCACCGCCCGTTGGCGACTGGCGCTGGCGCTCACCCCGGCCGCCGGAACGCTGGGATGGCGTGCGTGCAGCTACCGACTTTTCGCCCTCAAGCTGGCAAAGCAGTGAATATTGTCAGGAGCTGGGCGGGGGCGATCCCGGCCAGTTTTCTGAAGACTGCCTCTATCTGAACGTCTGGTCCCCTATCGACCGTACCGGGCCGCTGCCGGTCATGGTCTGGCTGCACGGAGGCGGGTTTACGATCGGCGCCGGAAGCCTGCCGCCGTATAACGGCAAAGCCCTGGCATCCCGCGGGGTGGTTGTCGTCACGATTAACTACCGTCTCGGCCATCTCGGCTTCTTCGCCCATCCCGCTCTGGAAGGTGAAGAGGAGCGGGTGGTGCATAATTTTGCCCTGCTGGACCAGATCGCCGCGCTCGAATGGGTGCGGGATAATATTGCCGCGTTTGGTGGCGACCCGAGTAACGTGACCCTGTTTGGTGAATCCGCCGGCGCGCGCAGCGTGCTGTCTCTGCTGGCCTCGCCGCTGGCGAAAGGACTATTCCATAAGGCGATAGTGCAAAGCGGGTACACTTTGCCGGATACGCCACGCGCGCAGGCCCTGCACAAAGGGGAAGCGCTGGCCGCCCACTTAGGGCTGAAAAATGCGACGGCAGAGCAGCTGCGCGCGATCCCGCCCGAGGCGTTCTGGCCGCTGACCGCGCCGCTGAACGTCGCCCCGGCCCCTATCGTTGGGGATTGCGTTCTGCCGGAGGCGATGCTGGACGTCTTTTTAGCCGCCCGCCAGCATCCCGTGCCGGTGATGATTGGCTCCAACAGCGATGAAGCCAGCGTGATGGCGGTGTTTGGTGTCGATCTCGCCGGGCAGATCCAGAAGCTTCGCCGGGAGCGCCGCTTCGGGCTGGGGCTCATCAAGCTGCTTTATCCGGGCGTGAAGGGCGACGAGGAGCTCGGCAGGCAGGTGTGCCGCGACATGGCCTTCACCACCATGGGCTACGTGGTGATGCAGGCCCAGCAGCGCGTCGGCGGGCTTTGCTGGCGCTACTGGTTTGACTATGTGGCCGAAGCGGAACACGCCACCTATATCAACGGTGCCTGGCACGGCAATGAGGTGCCGTATGCGTTCGATACCCTCGGGCAGGTGGAGCCTTCGCGCCAGTACGTTAACGAACGGGATCTGGCGTTTGCCGCCCAGGTGGCTGATTACTGGGTGAGCTTTGCGCGCGATGCCGGAACGCATGACAGCCTTCACGGGCCGACGCGCTGGCCCGCCTGCCGCAAAGGGCGGGACGTGCTGTTACGTATTGGTGTGAATAAACATGCAGGTTTCAGGCTTGAAAACCGCTTTATGCGCGCCCGCATGAGCCTCTTCAAGCGCGTAATGAAGCACCACGTCAGCCTCGATTAAGCAAACAGGCGCGAAACGCCGCCAGACCATTCTCCTGACAAGGCGTTTCGCGCAGCACCAGCCGGTAGCTCGCGCCGGTTTTAATGCTGGTCTCATAGGGCCGCATTAGCCTTCCGGCGCGGACATCTTCTGCCACCAGCGTTTCGTCGGCAATGGCTACGCCCAGCCCCTGAATGGCGGCGGTGATGGCGAGATCCATCGTATCGAAGTGTTGATTTTTGTGCATAGCAAAGCCCGGACCTTCCTGATTCGCCAGCCACAGTGACCAGTCTGTCTTATCCCTTGTCGGATGAAGAAACGTCAGCGAAGCCAGCGCGGCACCCGCTCGCACGGGACTAAACACCGGCGTCAGCGCCTCTTCGAACAGCAGATCGCCTGCGCTCATGTGCGTGCCGAAGACGATGGCGGCATCGTAAGATTCGGTTTTGAAATTGACGTTATGATCGGTCGTGGTGGTGAGCGCGATCTGCAGATCCGGCTGCTCGCGCTCCACTTCCAGCAGGCGCGGCACCAGCCAGCGCATCGCGCAGGTGGGGGCCTTGAGGCGGATCACCGTGTGCTGGCTGCGGGCCTGGTCGGCCACGCTCAGCAGCTGTTCGAAGGAGGACTGCAGTTCGGGAAGCAGGGCGCTGCCCTGCGGGGAGAGGCGCAACCCGCGCGCGTGGCGCTCAAACAGCGGAAAGCCAAACCAGGCTTCAAGGGAGGCAATCTTACGGCTCACGGCCCCCTGCGTCAGGCAGAGTTCCGCGGCGGCGTGGGTAAGATTCAGGTGCCGCGCGGTGACTAAAAATGCGTCGATGGCATTGAGCGGGAGCGAACGGCGTGACATTGAAACACCTCAGCTATGCATTTTTCTCATGGCTATTATGACAACAATTCGATTGTCCCGGCAACGAAGTTGTTGTTTGAATAGTTATGCAATATCCATGAGAAGGGAAAGAGGATGACTTTACGAACGCCGGTGCAAACGCGCTCCAAGCTGCCAGACGTGGGGACCACCATTTTTACCGTTATCGGCCAGCTTTCGGCCCAGCATAACGCCATCAACCTTTCTCAGGGGGCACCGAATTTTTCCTGCGACCCGAAGCTGATCGCCGGCGTTACCCGCGCGATGGAGGCAGGGCATAACCAGTATGCATCGATGACCGGCCTGCAGCCGCTCAAAGAACGCATCGCCGATAAGATTGCCGCGCTCTACGGCACGCAGTATCACCCTGCCAGCGAGGTGCTGGTCACCGCCAGCGCCAGCGAAGGGCTCTATTCGGCGATAAGCGGGCTTGTGCACCCTGGCGATGAGGTGATCTACTTTGAGCCGTCGTTTGACAGCTACGCGCCGATTGTTCGTCTGCAGGGGGCAACGCCTGTCGCCATCAAGCTCACGGTGCCGGATTTTGCCGTCAACTGGGATGAGGTCCGTGCGGCAATCACCCCGCGCACGCGCATGATCATCATCAATACGCCGCACAACCCGAGCGGCCAGGTCTTCTCTGCTAATGACCTGCAGCAGCTGGCGGCGCTAACGCGCAATACCGACATCATTATTTTGTCTGACGAAGTGTACGAACACGTCGTGTTTGATGGGGAACCGCACCACGGGATGGCCACGCACCCGCAGCTGGCGGAGCGTAGCGTGATTATTTCTTCTTTCGGAAAAACCTATCACGTCACCGGCTGGCGCGTGGGTTATTGTGTGGCACCCGCAGAGGTGATGGACGAGATATGTAAAGTCCATCAATTTTTGATGTTCTCTGCCGATACGCCAATGCAATACGCGTTTGCAGAACACATGACCGATCCGCAAACCTGGCTGTCGCTGTCGGCGTTTTACCAGCGTAAGCGCGATCTGCTGCACGGCCTGCTGGCCGATTCGCCGTTTACCCTGCTGCCGAGCGCCGGGTCGTTCTTTATGCTGGCGGACTACAGCCAGTTCAGCGACGAGCGCGACAGCGAGCTGGTGAAGCGGCTGATTGTTGAGTACGGTGTTGCCACCATTCCGCTGTCGGCGTTTTATGCCGACGGCACGGATAATAAATTGATTCGCCTCTCTTTTGCGAAAGATGAGGCGACGTTACGGGCAGGTGCTCAAGCCCTGTGTCAGGTTAAACCACGCTGAGCCTATCCCATTAGGCTATTTTATTCGCCATTTTGGCACCGGGCAGTGCTCGAAATCCTCACGTACTACATGTACGTTCCGGTTTCTGTGCGCTGTCCGGTACCAAACTGTCTTCAACAATTACGCCTACTGGGATAGGCTCTGAGGAGTATGAGATGAAATTACGCGCGTTAGTTGTCGGCATGGGATTGCTGTGTACCTTTTCCTCCTTCGCGGCCACCGAGCTGCGCTACGGTCTGGAAGCGGAATACCCGCCGTTTGAGAGCCGCAACGCGGCAGGCGAACTGGAAGGGTTTGACGTTGAGCTGGGAAATGCCATCTGCAAAGCGGCAGCGCTGAAGTGCAGCTGGGTGGAAACCTCGTTTGACGCGCTGATCCCGGGGCTGGTGGCGAAGAAGTTTGACGCCATCAATTCGGCGATGAACATTACCGAGCAGCGCCGCAAGAGCATCGATTTTACCCAGCCGATCTACCGCATTCCGTCTCAGCTGGTCGGCAAGGCCGGTACGGCGGTCGAAGCAACGCCTGAAGGGCTGAAGGGGAAAACCATCGGCGTGCTGCAGGGGTCGATTCAGGAAACCTATGCCAAAGAGCACTGGGAAAAGCAGGGTGTCACCGTGGTGTCGTATAAAGATCAGAATATGGCCTGGGGCGACCTGCTGAATGGCCGCATTGATGCCTCGCTGGTCATGTCCGCGGCCGGGCAGGCGGGTTTCCTCAGCAAGCCGCAGGGAAAAGGGTTTGGCTTCATCGGCAAACCGGTGTCTGACGACACTATCCTCGGCAGTGGGATCGGCTTTGGGTTGCGCAAAGGTGACGAGGCCACCAAAAAGCAGCTTGATGCCGCCATTGATAAAGTACGTGCCGACGGCACGATCGCCAAACTCGCTGATAAGTACTTCCCGGGTATCGATGTCAGCGTAAAATAACCGCCTCATTGGCCCCGTCAGCTGATGTCCTGACGGGGCATTTTTCTACACATTTTCCAGGCTTTCTTTACACCACTTTCGGGCCGTTCTGGTCGACAGAAAATATTTCTCACTTTGTTCAGATAATCACCGGCCAACAATTGGATTCTTAACCATTTTTGTTTAGGCTGTGCGTTCTTTCTTGCCGTCATTTCGCCGAGCGCGAAACACATTCACACGACCATAAGGACGTTTTTCCAGGCATGAATCGCAGACGTTTTCTAAAAGGCTCGCTGGCTGTGGCAGCCCTGAGCGGCACCTCCGGCCTTGCTTCCCTGTTTTCCAAAGCGGCATATGCGGCTGACTCTGACATCGCTGACGGTCAGAGCCGTCGGTTTGACTTCTCCGTACTGCAATCCATGGCGCATGACCTGGCGAAAACCCCGTGGGGTGGCGCGCCGCGTCCGCTGCCGGAGACGCTGGCGACCATGACGCCGCAGGCGTATAACGCCATCCGTTACGATGAAAAACAGTCTCTGTGGAACAATATTGAAGGGCGTCAGCTGGACGTGCAGTTCTTCCATATGGGAATGGGGTTCCGCCGCCGTGTGCGGATGTTCTCGCTGGACCAGTCTACCTCTATGGCGCGCGAGATCCACTTCCGTCCTGAGCTGTTCAGCTACGGTGAAACGGGCGTGGATACCAAACAGCTGGAAGGGCAAAGCGATCTCGGCTTTGCGGGCTTCCGCGCGTTTAAGGCGCCGGAGCTGGCGCGTCGCGATATCGTCTCTTTCCTCGGGGCCAGCTATTTCCGCGCGGTGGACGACACCTACCAGTACGGCCTTTCCGCCCGCGGTCTGGCGGTAGACACCTTTACCGACACGCCGGAAGAGTTCCCGGACTTTACCGCCTTCTGGTTTGAAACCGTCAAGCCTGGTGATACCACCTTTACCGTCTATACGCTGCTGGACAGCCCGAGCGTCACCGGTGCCTATAAATTCGTGATCCACTGCGAGAAGAGCCAGGTGATCATGGAGGTGGAAAACCATCTCTACGCGCGTAAGGACATTAAGCAGCTGGGCATCGCGCCGATGACCAGCATGTTCAGCTGCGGCAACAACGAACGCCGCATGTGCGACACCATTCACCCGCAAATCCACGACTCCGACCGCCTGGCAATGTGGCGCGGCAACGGGGAGTGGATCTGCCGTCCGCTCAATAACCCGCAGAAGCTGCAGTTTAATGCCTATCTGGACAAAAACCCGAAAGGGTTCGGCCTGCTGCAGCTCGATCGCGATTTCTCCCACTATCAGGACGTGATGGGCTGGTATAACAAGCGCCCGAGCCTGTGGGTTGAGCCGCGCAACGACTGGGGGAAAGGATCTATCGCGCTGATGGAGATCCCAACCACCGGTGAAACGCTGGATAACGTGGTCTGCTTCTGGCAGCCGGAAAAACCGGTGAAAGCGGGCGACGAGCTGGACTTTAAATATCGTCTCTACTGGAGCGCGCAGCCGCCGGTGCGTTCCCCGCTGGCCAACGTTTACGCGACCCGTACCGGCATGGGCGGCTTCCCGGAGGGCTGGGCGCCGGGCGAACACTATCCGAAAGTGTGGGCCCGTCGCTTTGCTATCGACTTCGTCGGCGGCGACCTGAAGGCCGCTGCGCCAAAAGGCATTGAGCCGGTGATTACGCTCTCCAGCGGTGAAGCGAAGCAGGTTGAGATCCTTTACGTTGAGCCGTTTGACGGGTATCGCATTCTGTTTGACTGGTACCCAACGTCGGATTCGACGGAGCCGGTGGATATGCGCCTGTTCCTGCGCTGCCAGGGCGATGCCATCAGCGAAACCTGGCTGTATCAGTATTTCCCGCCAGCGCCGGATAAACGTCATTACGTTGATGACCGGGTAATGCGTTAACGATCGATTCCCTCTCCCACAGGGAGAGGGTTAGGGTGAGGGGCAATGACCGCAACACAATCCGAAACTATTCCCGTATCTGACGCGCTCGAGCTTCGCGCCGTCGAAGAGCGTTACACCGCCGAACTGCATAACCTCGTCGTCAAAAACAGAGCCTATCTGCAAACCGCCTTTGACTGGGCGCAGCACGTGGGAACTGAAGATGACACCCGACGCAACGTGCAGAGTAACCAGATGCTGCACCAGCGCGGCTACGCCAAAATGTTTTTGATCTTCAGGGAGGATGCGCTGGTCGGCGTACTGTCGTTTAATGCGATTGAGCCTTCCAACAAAGCCGCGTACATCGGCTACTGGCTGGATGAAGCACATCAGGGGCAGGGGATCCTCTCGCAGTCGCTGCAGGCGTTTATGCGCTACTACGCTGAGCGCGGTGAGATCCGCCGATTTGTGATCAAGTGTCGGGTGGCGAATCAGCACAGCAACAGCGTGGCCCTGCGCAACGGTTTTACGCTGGAAGGGTGCCTGCGGGAAGCGGAATACCTCAATGGCGCCTATGACGATGTGAACATCTACGGCAAAATTTATACCCTATAGCGCCCCCAGGAGCGGCGTGCGGGTGATGCGCTGGTCGCCGTTGATCACCTTTTCACCGCGCAGGTGAATGCTCTCCCCAGCAAAGGCCTCTATCACCGCATCGTCGGTGATTTCTACCCGATGCTCAATCAGCACGTCGCCGCTGATCCGCGCGCGTCCCTGAATCACCACTTTATCATCCAGCATGATCGGCCCGCCGCGCAGCCATGCCTGACCGCCGATCAGGACGTGGTGCTTGATGATGCAGTTTCCTTCCACCACGGCGTTCTCGGCAATCTGAGAGCTGTAGCGCACGGTAGGGATGGCGTCATCGTCGAAACCGGCTATCACGCGGGCGTTGCCGTACACTTTGGCACAGTCGCACACCCAGACGTTGTTGAGTTCGTTACCTTCAAGGATCGCGCAGTCGAACACTTCGGCGCGGTGCTCAACAAACGCGTTATTCACCATCGCCTCGCCGTATATTTGTGCCTGATGCACAATGCGCGATCGGCTTACCGTCGCCTTGCCGTAGATTTGCAGGATCTGGTCGTGGTCCGGCGTGAGGCCTTTAGCGGCAATGATGACGCTGTTGTGCAGGACGCGCGCGTCGCCGTAAAGATGGCACTCACCCCGCACGCAGGAGTGCTGAATTGTGACGTTGTCACTTATTCGCGCCCCGTGGCTGACCTCTGCGGCGTCAAGCCAGCAGTTATCGCCGATATGCGCGTCATGGCTGACGGTGCACGGCAGGGTCAGGCGCGCGTTGCCGGACACGGTTGCGCCAGCGAATACCACGCTGTTTTCATCGTAGATCCAGCAGTCTCCGTCCTGCGCAAGGGCGCGCTCATCGTCAATCCAGCCGCCTTTCGTGCCGGCCTTCACATCGTTAAAGTCCACCGTAGCGATAATCTGCCGCAGCGTCGTTGAGTGGGATGTTTCGCCATTTTTCCATTGCCAGAGCCGGGTTTCATCGCTGAGCCGATACTTATTCATCGTGGGGTCCCTGATATGCGTCTTCACTAAACGTAGCAAACTTTCGGCTTTCCGTTGTGCTGGCATCCGTTGCTGAAACCCCTTAAAATGGCATTTAAAATACATTTTAAAAATTCAAATTAATGGATAAATTAAACAAACCTGAACAGGCGCTTAACCTTCCCGCAGGCTATTTTGGCATGGTGCTGGGCATCATCGGCATGGGTTTCGCCTGGCGATACGCCAGCACCCTGTGGCCGGTGACGCGCTGGCCGGGTGAGATTCTGGTCGCTCTCGCAGTTGCCTGCTGGTTTTTACTGACGACGGCGTTTATTACCCGTGCGATCCGTTTCCCGCACAGCGTGCTGGCAGAGATGCGCCACCCGGTGATGAGCAGCTTCGTCAGCCTTTTTCCGGCCACCACCATGCTGGTCGCCATCGGTTTTGTGCCCTGGTTCCGCCCGGTATCGCTGGCGCTGTTCGGCGTGGGCGTGATGTTACAGCTTGCTTATTCCGCCTGGCAAAGCGCCGGGCTCTGGCGAGGCAGGCACCCGCAGGAGGCCACCACGCCCGGATTGTATCTGCCGACGGTGGCGAATAATTTCATCAGCGCGATGGCGTGCGGTGCTCTGGGGTTCAACGATGCAGGGCTCGTTTTTCTCGGCGCGGGCGTCTTTTCCTGGCTCAGCCTGGAGCCGGTGATCCTCCAGCGTCTTCGCAGCGCCGGGGAGCTTCCCACCGCGCAGCGCACCGCTTTAGGCATTCAGCTGGCGCCCGCGCTGGTGGCGTGCAGCGCCTGGTTTAGCGTCAACGGTGGGGAAGCCGACACCTTCGCCAAAATGCTGTTCGGCTACGGCCTGTTGCAGTTGCTCTTTATGCTGCGCCTGCTGCCGTGGTATGTGTCTCAGCCGTTTAACGCCTCCTTCTGGAGTTTCTCGTTTGGCGTGTCGGCTCTGGCTACCACCGGGCTGCATCTGGGTCACGGCAGTTCGTCTGGATTCTTCCACGCCATTGCCGTGCCGCTGTTTATCTTTACCAATCTCATCATTGGGATGCTGTTGGTCCGTACGTTTATTCTGCTGATTCAGGGCAAACTTCTGGTGCGCACTGATAAGGCACTGCTTATGCAATCTGAGGAAAAATAATGGCTGTCGATGAAAATTACTTCACAGAGAAATATGGCTTAACCCGTACGCATTCAGAGGTGCTGTACAGCGCGGGGATCGTAAAGCCCGGCAAGACATTGGATCTGGGCTGCGGAAATGGCCGCAACAGCCTTTACCTGGCGGCCAACGGCCACGAGGTGACCGCCTGGGATAAAAACCCGATGAGCGTTGATAACATTGAGCGCATCAAGGCGGCAGAAGGGATTGAGAATCTGCACACTGCCGTCAAAGATCTTAACAGCCTGAGCTTTGACGGCGAGTACGACTTTATTCTCTCCACCGTGGTGCTGATGTTCCTGGAGGCGAAAACCATTCCGGGCCTTATCGCCAACATGCAGCGCTGCACCAAACCCGGCGGCTACAACCTGATCGTTGCCGCGATGGACACGGCGGATTACCCGTGCACCGTCGGCTTCCCGTTTGCGTTCAAAAGCGGTGAGCTGAGCAGCTACTACGAAGGCTGGGAGCTGCTGAAATACAACGAAGAGGTTGGCGAACTGCACCGCACCGATGAAAACGGCAACCGCATCAAGCTGCGCTTTGCCACTATGCTGGCGCGCAAGCCCGCTTAACGGGCGGCCAGCAGGCAGATCTGCAGGGCAGTCTTGTAAGACGCCTCGAACGACGACAGCGGCAGGAACTCAAACTTCGAGTGGAAATTATGCGCGCCGGTGAAGAAGTTCGGGGTGAGTAGCCCTTTTGCCGACAGCGCCGCACCGTCCGTGCCGCCGCGCATAGGGATCGGCTTTGGGGTGATGCCGAGCGATTCCATCGCCTCAAACATCAGGTCGATGGCGCGCCGGTCTTCACCAATCGCATTGCTGATGTTGCTGTAGGTATCTTCAATGCGATAGTCGACCTTCGCCGTCGGGTGTTGGGCGGCAATCAGCGCGGCGACGTCCGCAATCTGCTGCTTGCGGGCGTCAAAGCTGGCTTTATCAAAATCGCGAATATTAGCCTTTAGCACGGCGTCGTTCTGTCCGGCCTGAATGCCGTTAAACCAGATATAGCCCTCGCGGCCCTCGGTGCACTCCGGGGTTTGCTGGCGGTCGAAATGGCTGATGAAGTCGGTCGCCATCAATAACGGGTTCACCAGTACCCCTTTGGCGGACATCGGGTGCGCCGTCACGCCGGTGAAGTGGATCTCTGCCGCTGCCGCGTTAAAATTCTCGTAAACAATTTCTCCCAGCTCACAGCAGTCGATGGTCCAGGCAAAGTCCACGTCGAAGCGTTTCAGATCCAACGCCTTGGCGCCGTTCAGGCCAATCTCTTCGTCGGGCACAAACGCGACCACAATGTCGCCATGCTGATGCTCAGCGGTGAGGTTTTCCAGTACGGTCATTACCACCGTCACCGCCGCTTTATTGTCTGCGCCCAATACGCTGGTACCGTCGCTGAAAATAATCTCCTCATTCGGATAAGCCAGAATTTCCGGGTGCTCGTTCACGCGCAGCCAGATGTCTTTTTCCTTATTCAGACAGAGATCTTCACCATTAAACGTTAATATTTGCGGATGAATATTCGGTGATAAACCGACGTCAACGGTATCAATGTGGGTAATAAAGCCGATGCGCGGCGCGCCGGGCACGTTGCCTTTTTTCACTGCCGTCACGGTCGCGAATTCGTCAATCACGATGTCGTCTAACCCCAGCTGCGCCAGCTCCTGCGCCAGCTCTCGCGCCATGTCGTGCTGGCCCGGCGTCGAGGGCAGAGTTTTCACTTTCGGATCGCTCTGGCTGGTAATCGCAAGATAGCGGAAAAAACGGTGCGTTAATTGTCTGGAAAGCGGCGAGCCCATAGTGTTTTCTTCCTTATTTATTTTTCGGGTGTTTGCCACTTCACTTTAATGTTATTTATGAAATGGCAAAAGAATTAATTAGCCGTCGAATTAAAAAGACAGGAATAAATGATGACAAGCAAACGCACAACGTTAACGCTGGCACTCGCTGCGCTCACGGTCAGTTCCACCGTAGCCGCGAAAACGCTGGTGTATTGCTCCGAAGGGTCACCGGAAAACTTTAATCCCCAGTTATACACCTCGGGCACCAGCGTGGATGCCAGCGCAGTGCCGGTCTACAACCGGCTGGTCGATTTCAAACCCGGCACCACGGAGCTGGTGCCGAGCCTGGCAGAGCGCTGGGAGGTGAGCGACGACGGTAAGGTTTATACCTTCCATCTGCGTAAAGGGGTGAAGTTTCAGAGCAATAAATTCTTCACGCCGACCCGCGATTTTAACGCCGATGACGTGATCTTCTCGTTTATGCGCCAGAAGGACGTTAACCATCCCTATCACAACGTCTCAAACGGCAGCTATTCCAACTTCGAAAGCCTGGAGTTTGGCAGCCTGATTACCGCTATTGATAAAGTCGATGACCACACGGTGCGCTTTACCCTGGCGCACCCTGAAGCGCCGTTTGTTGCGGATCTGGCATGGTATTTTGCCTCGATCCTCTCCGCGGAGTATGCCGATGCAATGTTGAAAGCGGGCACGCCGGAGAAGGTGGATATGCAGCCCATTGGCACCGGGCCGTTTAAGCTGGCGCAGTATCAGAAGGATTCCCGCATTCTGTTTACGGCGTTTGCCGACTACTGGCAGGGGAAATCAAAGCTGGACAGGCTGGTCTTTACCATCACCCCGGATCCTTCCGTGCGTTTTGCCAAAATTGAGAAAAACGAATGCCAGGTGATGCCGTTCCCGAACCCGGCGGATCTGCCGCGCATGAAGGCCAATAAAGATATTACGCTGATGAGCAAGGCCGGGCTGAACACGGGTTTCCTGGCGTTTAATACCCAAAAGCCGCCGCTGGATAACGTGAAGGTTCGCCAGGCGCTGGCGATGGCGATCAATAAGCCGGCCATTATCGACGCGGTGTTCCACGGCACCGGCACCGCGGCGAAAAACCTGCTGCCGCCGGGCGTCTGGAGCGCTGACAGCGAGCTGAAGGATTACGATTACGATCCTGAAAAAGCCAAAGCGTTGCTGAAAGAGGCCGGTTTAGCCGGCGGCATGAGTATTGACCTGTGGGCGATGCCCGTCCAGCGGCCCTATAACCCGAACGCCAGACGGATGGCGGAGATGATTCAGGCTGACTGGGCGAAGGTGGGGGTGCAGACCAAAATTGTCACCTACGAATGGGGCGAATATCTCAAGCGCGTGAAGGACGGTGAACATCAGGCTGCCCTGATGGGCTGGACGACCGCAACGGGCGACCCGGATAACTTCTTTGGCCCGCTGTTTACCTGCACCTCGGCCAACGGCGGTTCGAATTCGGCGAAGTGGTGCTATAAGCCGTTTGATAAAATTATCGCGGAAGCAAAATCAACTACCGATCGCGACAAGCGCGTAGCGCTGTATAAAGAGGCGCAGCAGATCATGCATGACCAGATGCCGGCGGTCATGATTGCGCATTCAACGATCTTCGAACCGGTGCGCAAAGAGGTGACAGGTTACGAAATCGATCCGTTTGGCAAACATTTGTTCTGGCAGGTGGATATTAATCAGTAATTTTCTATGCCCGGTACGCTGCCGGGCACTCTTTTCGCAATTTGTGCTCCCCACGTCATTTTTTGTCACAACAAACCCGCCGAACTTTTGCTATAACTTCAAATGCATACTTGCAGATTACATGGAAAACTATCATGCGTACTCAAACTTTTTTTAAAGTTGCAGTGCTTACGGGTTTATTGGCAGTGGCGGGCTGTTCTTCAAAAGTCGCGGCTCCAGAACAATATTCAGGCTTTTTAAAAGATTATTCCGGCTTGCAGCAGACGACGTCTGCAACGGGTAAACCAACGCTGCGTTGGGTTGACCCTTCTTATAACGAAGCCAACTATGACAGCATTATCTGGACGCCGATTACCTATTATCCAGCGCCAAAACCAACCACTCAGATTGGTAAAAGAACGCTTGATGAGCTGCTGGATTACACCAATAACAAAATGAAAACGGCTATTGGTACCCGTAAGCCGATTGTGACCACACCGGGTAAACACAGCCTGATTTTCCGCGGTGCTATTACCGGGGTGAGTTCGCAGAAAGAAGGCCTGCAGTTCTATGAAGTGGTGCCGGTCGCGCTGGTGGTAGCAGGTACGCAGATGGCTACCGGCCATCGCACCATGGATACCCATCTCTACTTTGAAGGTGAGCTGATCGACGCGGCCACCAATAAACCGGTGATGAAGGTGGTTCGTAAAGGTGAAGGTAAAGAGCTGAATAACGAAAGTACGCCGATGACCTTTGCGACGCTGAAGCAGGTTGTTGACGACATGGCGACGGACGCCACCATGTTTGACGTGCATAAAACAGCGAAATAACGTTAAGCGGCCTGCATTGCGCAGGCCGTTTTTTTTACGCCGTACGCAGGCGCCTGAACCAGGTCTCTGGTTTCGTGAACATCACCATATTCCCGCCCAGAATCAGCAGCAAACCGACGATACCGTTGATGTGCCAGACGTAGCCTTCATACACCGTTGAGATAGAGAGCGCCACCAGCGGGAAGAGCAGCGTACTGTAGGCCGCTTTCCCGGGGCCGATATGTCCCACCAGGGTGAAGTAGGCGCCAAAGGCAATCACCGAGCCGAATAGGGCCAGATAGAGCAGCGCGCCCATGTAGGTGACCGTCCATTCCGGGGTAAAACTGTCGCCTCTGAAGAGCGCAATAACCCCCATCACCAGCGTGCCGTAAAGCATAGCCCAGGCGTTGGTGGTCATGGTTTCCAGACCTCTGCGCTGATGGCGCATGCTGATCATATTGCCCAGTGAGAAGCCGTACGTGCCGAGGGCGGAAAGGCCAATGCCCGTCAGGAGCGATACGCTCCAGCCGCTGGCCAGCAGGTCGTCCCAGAAAAGGGTCACGATCCCCACAAGACCCAGCGCCGCCGCCGTCCAGAAACGCGCGGGCGGGCGCTGTCCAAAGAAAATAAAACAGTTAATGGCGTTGTAGAGCACCGCCATGGAGAAGATCACCGATTCCAGCCCGGTGTTGATGTGTGCCGCCGCGGTATAAAAACACCAGAAGTTAAAGCAGAAGACGCAGCATCCCTGAATCATGCAGAACAGATGATCCCGCAGCGCCAGCTTACGCAACCGGCGCAGGGCAAGTAACACCACCATCATCGTGGCGCTGGCCACCGCGAAACGCCAGAAAATGGAGACTGGGGCGGGTACGGGACCCTGCTGCAGGAAAATGGCAATCCAGGTGGTTCCCCAGATGATCACCACCAGTCCGTATAATAACGCGTTCATATTTTTTCTCTTCTCAAACCACGGAAGCCCGCAGTATGGCGCTGTCATCGCTCTGGGGCTTTCACCGGTTTGCGGTAGACTTGCAAAATCTTGCGCTTTTTTCTTTTCCGGGGGCTGGCAACGGGGGACAACAGTTCTTAGACTGACAGTTCACTCAATAACGCGCTAACGGTTATGTCTCACGCTTACGATACCTTTGAAACGCTTCGCCAGCAGAATGCGGTCCTGCGGGAAACGGTCGCGCTCAATTCCGGCATTCAGCTGGCGGCGTGGTACAACAAGCACGATACGATAACGGTTAAAAGCAATCATCATACCCTTAGCCTGTACGTTGCCGACGGTTACGAGAGCTATCAAAAGACGCCGGGCGGCTGGAAGAACGGCGGGGGACCGGACCGTTTCTGTCTGATGCCGAAAGAGAGCGAATCGACGTGGGATATCCGCGATGACCTGTCGTTTGTCCATCTCTACTGCACCGATGAGCACCTGCGCGATGTGGGCGAAAAAATCTGGGACAAGCGGCCCCTGTCGCTGACTCTGGACGAGCGCATTTTTGGCAGCGACCCGAAAATCACCGCGCTGTACCGCCAGTTTCTGCTCGGCTGCGACTGGCATCAGCAGGCCAACCAGCTCACCCTGAGCACGGCCTCAACGCTGCTGTTGACCCACCTGCTGCAAAACTACGCCAACGTTCAGTGGAAGCTCCCGGTCGTTACCGGCGGGCTATCGCCGTTTGTTCTGCGCAACGTGCTGGCTTTTATTGAAGAAAACCTCGGACAGCCCCTGACGCTGGCCGATCTGGCGGCGCAGGCCGCACTCAGCGAATATCATTTTGCCCGCATGTTCCGCCAGTCGACGGGGCTGGCGCCGCATCAGTACGTTATGCAACGGCGCATGGAAAAAGCGAAAAACCTGGTGCAGCATACCTCGACGCCGCTGACGGATATCGCGCTGGCCTGCGGGTTTAACTCCGCCAGCCACTTCAGTAACCGTTTTCGCAGCGTCATGGGCATCACGCCGTCACAGCTGCGCGCGGCGAGCGCGTGAAAACAGGGCATAGCTTAAGCCGCCCAGCACCAGCCCCCAGAATGCCGAGCCGATGCCCAGGATCGTGACGCCGCTTGCGGTCATCAGAAACGTGACGATAGCCGCGTCGCGCTCCGCTTCATGATTCAGCGCCTGATATAAACTCCCGCTGATGGTACCCAGCAGCGCCAGACCGGCCAGCGTCTGGATCCAACTGAGCGGCAGCGCAGCCATTATCCCGGTGATGGATCCGCCGAACACTCCCGCCAGCAGATAAAACCCGCCCGCGGCGATAGCCGCCAGCCAGCGTTTACCGGTATCGGGGTGGGCATCCGGGCTTTGACAGATAGCGGCGGTAATGGCGGCTATGCAGATGGAAAAGACGCCGAAGGGGGACAGCAGCAGCGCCAGCCCGCCCGTAAAAATAATGAGCGGTGAGACCGCCAGCGGATAGCCGGACGCTTTCATGGTCGCGAAACCGGGCGCATTTTGCGAGGCCATGGTCACCAGGAAGAAGGGCAAGCCGATGCTCACCAGGCTGGTGAAGGTGAACGTGGGCGCAATAAACTCAGGTGTGACGAAGGAAATGGTGATTTTATCCGTGACAACGTCACCTCCCGCCCACGCCACGATCCCGCCCACCAGCAGCGTGACGACGATCGCATAGCGCGGTGCCAGCGCTTTCGCCAGCAGCCACGCGGCAATCATGCTGCCGCACAGCAGAAAGCGCCCGTCCAGATGGGCAAACGCATGCAGCCCAAACTGCAGGAGTACGCCTGCCAGCATGGCCGCAGCCAGTGAGTGTGGGATCAGCTTCATCAGGCGGGCGAAAAGCCCGGTCATGCCGCAGAGTAAAATGAGCGCGTTGGCGAAGATAAACACGCCGATTGTCTCGGCAAGCGTCACGCCGTGCAGGCTGGTGGCGAGCAGCGCCGCGCCGGGCGTAGACCAGGCGGTCAGCACCGGAGCTTTATACCACCAGGAGAGCGCCAGCGTGCTGACGCCCATCCCAACCCCCAGCGCGGTCATCCAGCCCGCAATCTGCTGCGCGCTGGCGCCTGCCGCCGCGGCGGCCTGCCAGATGATGGCTGCCGAACTGGCGTAACCGACCAGAACGGCGACAAATCCAGCCAGTACGACTGGAACGAGATGAGAGGTAGGGCGCATAGAAACTCCGCTGTGCGTTATAACGTCCGCGATAAGGTAACACTGTGCGCTATAGCGTACAAGTGGTATGCTCAGGGCCATCAGGAGGGAGCATGGACATTACACAACATCTTGCAGCAACGCTGAAAACGCTGCGCCAGGCGCGCGGCTGGAGTTTGTCGAAGCTGGCGGACGAAACGGGCGTGTCGAAAGCGATGCTCGGGCAAATCGAGCGCAATGAGTCCAGCCCGACGGTGTCGACGCTGTGGAAAATCGCCACCGGGCTGAACGTCCCGTTTTCCGCTTTCATTACGCCAGAGGCGGACAGGCCAGCTGTGTTTGATTCACAGCAGCAGGCGATGGTGATCAAACCGCTCTTTCCCTGGGATGAGACGCTCCGGTTCGATCATTTCTCCATCACGCTGGCACCGGGTGCCCTGAGCGAGTCCACGCCGCATGAGGCAGGCGTGATTGAACATGTGGTGGTCATCAGCGGCGAGCTGGAGATGAACATCAACGACGAGTGGCAGACGGTTCATGCCGATTCTGGCGTCCGTTTTGCCGGCGATAAACCGCACGCCTACCGCAACAGCAGCGACCGGCCGGTGCATTTTCACTCTCTGATCCATTATCCCCGCTGAGGCTACGCAAAACTGTTTCGCTGACGCATACTTCTGACTACAATAGCCGCCATTTTGACCATAACGGATAACGACGAAGTATGCGCCTGCAATCCCATCATCTTGAACTTTTAAGCCCGGCCCGCGACGCCGCCATTGCCCGTGAAGCGATCCTTCATGGCGCTGACGCCGTCTACATCGGCGGCCCTGGCTTCGGTGCCCGCCATAACGCCAGCAACAGCCTGCGCGATATTGCCGATCTGGTGCCGTTCGCCCACCGTTTCGGGGCGAAAGTGTTCGTGACCCTGAACACCATTCTTCATGATGATGAGCTGGAGCCCGCGCAGCGTCTGATTACCGATCTCTACCAGACCGGCGTCGATGCCCTGATTGTTCAGGACATGGGCGTGCTTGAGCTGGATATTCCGCCTATCGAACTGCATGCCAGCACCCAGTGCGATATCCGCACGGTTGAGAAGGCGAAGTTTCTCTCCGACGTGGGCTTTTCGCAGATCGTTCTGGCCCGCGAGCTGAACCTCAATCAGATCCGCGATATTCACCAGGCAACCGACGCGACGATCGAATTCTTTATCCACGGCGCGCTGTGCGTGGCCTATTCCGGCCAGTGCAACATCTCCCACGCGCAGACGGGCCGCAGCGCCAACCGCGGCGACTGCTCGCAGGCCTGCCGTCTGCCGTATACCCTGAAAGACGACCAGGGTCGCGTGGTGGCGTTCGAAAAACACCTGCTTTCCATGAAGGATAACGATCAGACCGCCAACCTGGGCGCGCTGATCGACGCGGGCGTGCGTTCCTTCAAGATTGAAGGGCGCTACAAAGATATGAGCTACGTGAAGAACATCACCGCGCACTATCGCCAGATGCTGGACGCCATCATCGAAGATCGCGGTGACCTGGCGCGCGCCTCGGCCGGTCGTACCGAACATTTCTTTATTCCGTCAACGGACAAAACCTTCCACCGCGGCAGCACGGACTATTTCGTGAACGCCCGCAAAGGGGATATCGGCGCGTTTGACTCACCGAAGTTTATCGGTTTACCGGTCGGTGAAGTGTTGAAAGTGGCGAAAGATTACCTGGACGTTGAAGTGACCGAGCCGCTGGCGAACGGCGACGGCCTGAACGTGATGATTAAGCGTGAAGTGGTGGGCTTCCGCGCCAACACGGTCGAAAAAACCGGCGAGAACCGCTACCGCGTCTGGCCGAATGAAATGCCTGCCGATCTCTACAAGGCAAGGCCGAACGCGCCGCTCAACCGTAACCTGGATCATAACTGGCAGCAGGCGTTGCTGAAAACCTCCAGCGAGCGTCGCATCGCGGTGGACATTGAGCTGGGCGGCTGGGAAGAGCAGCTGATCCTGACCATGACCTGCGAAGACGGCATCAGCGTAACGCATACCCTTGATGGCCTGTTCGAGGTGGCAAACAACGCGGATAAAGCGCTTAACAGCCTGAAGGACGGCGTAGCGAAGCTGGGCCAGACGATTTACTACGCGCGCGCCATCGAGGTTAATCTGCCGGACGCGCTGTTCGTGCCGAACAGCCTGCTGAACCAGTTCCGCCGCGAAACGGCAGAGATGCTGGATGCCGCACGCCTGGCGCAGTATCCGCGCGGCAGCCGTAAGGCCGAATCCGTTCCTGCGCCTGTGTATCCGGACACCCATTTATCGTTCCTGGCCAACGTTTACAACCATAAAGCGCGTGAATTTTATCATCGCCACGGTGTGCAGCTTATCGACGCGGCCTATGAAGCGCACGAAGAGAAGGGCGATGTGCCGGTTATGATCACCAAGCACTGCCTGCGCTTTGCTTTTAACCTGTGCCCGAAACAGGCGAAAGGGAATATTAAAAGCTGGAAGGCCACCCCCATGCAGCTGGTCAACGGTGACGAAGTCCTGACCCTGAAGTTTGACTGCCGTCCTTGTGAAATGCATGTTATCGGCAAAATGAAAAACCACATTTTCAAAATGCCACCGCCGGGCAGCATCGTTGCGTCCGTGAGCCCGGACGATCTGATGAAAACCCTTCCGAAACGCAAGGGCAGTTAATTACCTTACGTGCGTGTCCGGTTTGCGCGATTTCTGCCACAGGTGGTGTTCGCGCAAACCCTCCGCTGACTCTTCCGCTGCACTGCGTAACTCGTCACTGTCGGCCTCATGCCGCAGCTGATGATCCACATTCTTTACCCAAACATATTCATGCCCTTTGTGCCCGGCCATCAGCTGGCCGGAAAACAGCGCACAAATAAGCATGACGAGAGATAACCCTTTTTTCACCATGGTTTCACCGCTGAATAACATTGCGGGAATAAGCATGCCGATTATTACTTCTCGTTATTATTCAATAATTCAAAGTACGGCAAAGAAAGTGTCAAATACTGTAGGATCGGAATTCTTCTTAAGAAATATCCTAAAAACGAATTACGCGTTGTAAACTACCTGTTCTGGTACGGAAACAGACATTTACTTTAAGGATAATCCTATATAATAGAGGTTCTCTGGCTAAGGAATGAGTCTAAATAAATGAAAAAAATAATCGCACTTGCGCTCCTCGTGGCTGCCGTTGGGGCTACCGCAGGATTTCGCTATATCGGTAATGACGAACCAGAATATATTCAGTCCGCTGAAATTCGCGTTGGTTCCTATTTAACCAGCGACTATGGACGCGTAGCCTGCACTAGTAAAAGAGTAAATGAACAGCGCTGGGAATTAGACTGCACCCATCCGGCACGGGGAAAAACATTCCAGTTTGCGGTATATCCCTCTGAAAAGGCTCCCTATGGCGTATCGCGATCGTTTTATCTCGAGGCCCTTAACGATGATGCCAGGCAGAGCGCTGAGCAGGGCCTGATGCGCTATTTACAAATCAACACCAGCGCGAGTTAATCATGCTGTTTAGCTTTCGTTGAGACAGCCAGTGTTAGTTTGTATGAGATCCGCTGCCCGACCATGGAGCGTCGGGGACGTAGAGACCAAAATACAAATCTATCCATGCAAGCATTTACCGCCAGATAATGGCGGTTTTTTTTGCGCTTTTGCCGCTAGCGGGCAGTATCAGAACGTGAAAATTGTTTGCGATACTGAGCCGGGGAAAGCGCGAACTGCTGACGAAAATGATGACGCAGCGTCGACGCCTGACCAAACCCGGTCTGTTCCGCGATGCTGTCGATGCTTAAACGGCTGCTCTCCAGATAATCTTTTGCTCTCAGCAGGCGCTCATTGAGCAGCCAGCGTGCGGGCGTCGTGCCCGTTGCCGCCTCGAAGCGACGAAGAAAGGTGCGCTGGCTCATGCCGACCCGACGCGCCAGCGAATCGACGCTGTGCGGCTCGATAAGGTGCGTGTGCAGAAAATCAAACAGCTGGCCCAGGCGCTGGCTCTCACGCAGCTGCGCCACCGGGCGGCTCAGCTGCTGCGGCTGTGAACCATCCCGGTGAGGGGGGATCACCAGCCGACGCGCCACGCTGTTGGCGGTTTCCATGCCATAGTCCCGCCGGACGACGTGCAGACAGAGATCGATCCCCGCCGCGCTGCCCGCGGAGGTCAGGATATCGCCCTCATCCTGGTAGAGCACATCCTCAACCACCTCGATGTCAGGGTAGCGGACCTTAAGCGCGTCAATGTAGCGCCAGTGCGTCGTGGCTTTACGTCCGTTCAGCAGCCCCGTAGCGGCCAGCACGAACACGCCCGAGCAGATGGACAGCAGCTGACATCCGCGCGCGCTGGCCTGGCGCAGCGCCTCGCAGAGCGCCGGAGGAACCGGTGGGTCCAGCCCCCGCCAGCCGGGAACCACGATCAGGTCCGCCGACGCAAGCAGGCTCAAGTCCCCATCGGTAACGATGCGGATCCCGCCGGTCGCCCGCAGTTCGCCGCTATCCACGCTCGCCACCGCAAAACGATACCAGTCGTCGCCCAGCTCCGGACGCGGCAGGCCAAAAATCTCAACCGCCACGCCAAACTCAAAGGTACATAGCCCGTCATATGCCAGCACCACCACCTGCGGGCGGGTAACCTGTCTTAAGTTTGTCATCTTTTTGCTGTTTTCTGGCATAAGCGAGCGCATTCACGGGCTGAATTTGTGGATAGAGTAGTGTTAACACAAACGCCAAAGATGAGGAAGGATCATGAGCTATGTTACTGAATTTCCGGCTGCCGAGCCGCAGGAAGCCGTTACCCATTTTCTGCGTCGCCTGAGCGTCGAAACCGACTGCGCCGACGTGCATCACGCCATCGCCAATAATGAGCAGGACTTCGTGCTGCTGCATGTGGTGGGGAGCCCGGAGCAGTTTGCCCGCCGCCATGTGCCGGGCGCTCTGCATATGCCGTGGAGCCAGATGACCGCTGAGCGCATGGCCCAATGGCCGGAAGGTACGCTGTTTGTCGTCTACTGTGCGGGGCCACACTGTAACGGCGCGGACAGGGCGGCGCTGAAGCTGGCGCGTCTCGGGCTGCCGGTCAAAATCATGCTCGGCGGCATCACCGGCTGGGAAGATGAACGCTACGCCTTTGCCAGCCAGGCGCACGCTGACGCGCTGTGAAGATGAATTTTTTTCAACACCCGTGAAATTTTCTCGTTTGCCGGAAACGGTAAGGTATGACATCTTTTTTGGACATTTAGACATCCAGAAGTCTAAAGATTCAAATGATGAATTATCACTGCGGGCAATCAATACCGGCAGACTGAGGAGATTTCCATGCAACGACAGCACGCCCCATACCGCGCCGACGTAGTCGGCAGCTTTTTACGCCCGGATGCCATCAAGCAGGCTCGCCTGAAGTTCGCCAGCGGCGAGATTGATGCCGGACAGCTTCGCGCGGTGGAGGACGAGGCTATTCGCCACGTCGTCGAGCAGCAGTGCGCGTGCGGCCTGCATGTGGTGACCGACGGTGAATTTCGCCGTGCCTGGTGGCACTTCGATTTCTTCGACGGTCTTCAGGGCGTTGAGCGTTACGATTCACAGCAGGGGATTCAGTTCAACGGAGTACAAACCAAAGCCCACGGCGTGCGCGTGACCGGCAAGCTGGGCTTTGGCGACCACCCGATGCTGGAAGACTTCCGCTATCTGAAAAGCATCAGCGGCAATGCCCAGCCGAAGATGACCATTCCCAGCCCAAGCGTGCTCCATTTCCGCGGCGGGCGCAAAGACATCGACGCGACGGTGTATCCTGATCTGAACGACTATTTCGACGATCTGGCAACCACCTGGCGCGACGCGATACGCGCATTCTACGACGCGGGCTGCCGTTATCTGCAGTTGGACGACACCGTCTGGGCCTACCTCTGCTCGGACGACCAGCGCCGTCAGATCCGCGAGCGCGGCGACGATGCCGATGAGCTGGCGCAAATCTATGCCCGCGTACTGAACAAGGCTCTGGAAGGCAAGCCGGAGGATCTGACCATCGGGCTGCACGTCTGCCGCGGTAACTTCCGTTCAACCTGGATTTCCGAAGGCGGCTACGAGCCGGTGGCGGAAGTGCTGTTCGGGACGGTCAACGTTGACGCATTCTTCCTGGAATACGATAACGACCGCAGCGGGGATTTCGCGCCGCTGCGCTTCGTTCGCCCGGGCAAGCAGCAGGTGGTGCTGGGCCTGATCACCACGAAAAACGGTGAGCTGGAGAACCCGGAAGGCGTGAAGGCCCGTCTGGAAGAGGCGGCGAAATACGTGGCGAAAGAGCAAATCTGCCTCAGCCCGCAGTGCGGTTTTGCCTCCACCGAAGAGGGCAACAGCCTGAGCGAGTCCCAGCAGTGGGATAAGGTCCGTCTGGTGACGCAGATCGCCAGCGAAGTCTGGTAAAACCGCTTCCTCAGCGCTGCATTATAAAAGTGCAGCGCTGTGCCATTCTGAGTCGTTCTCTTTACATCCTGCCGTCTGTCTCCTGCAATAGCGCATCCTCCATTCTGGCATCCTTTTTGCTCCTGCTTCGCTGACACCTTTATTTCCGCGTCCATGCCGTAACGGACGTTTTCGCACAGCGTTCTTTTTCAGGAGTGAAAATATGCAGCGTCGTACCTTATTAAAAGCCTTTGCGTTATCCGCGTCCGTCGTGGCGATGGGAATGAGTTTTGGCGTGCAGGCGGCCGACACCATCAAAGTGGGGATCATGCACTCTCTGTCCGGCACGATGGCCATCTCCGAAACCCCGCTAAAGGACGTCGCCCTGATGACCATCGACGAGATCAACGCCAAAGGCGGCGTGCTGGGTAAGAAACTGGAGCCTGTGGTGGTGGATCCAGCCTCAAACTGGCCGCTGTTTGCCGAGAAGGCACGCCAGCTACTGAGCCAGGATAAAGTGGCGGTGGTGTTCGGCTGCTGGACGTCGGTTTCGCGCAAATCCGTACTGCCGGTTTTCGAGGAGCTGAACGGCCTGCTGTTCTATCCGGTGCAGTATGAGGGCGAGGAAATGTCGCCAAACGTCTTCTATACCGGCGCGGCGCCGAACCAGCAGGCTATCCCGGCGGTGGAATACCTGATGAGCGAAGACGGCGGCGGGGCGAAGCGCTTCTTCCTGCTGGGGACCGACTACGTTTACCCGCGCACCACCAACAAAATCCTGCGCGCGTTCCTGCATTCGAAAGGGGTTGAGGATAAGGACATCGAAGAGGTTTACACCCCGTTTGGTCACAGCGACTACCAGACCATCGTCGCCAGCATCAAGAAATTCTCCGCCGGCGGCAAAACCGCCGTGGTGTCGACCATCAACGGCGACTCCAATGTGCCGTTCTACAAAGAGCTGGCTAACCAGGGGCTGAAGGCCACCGACGTGCCGGTCGTGGCGTTCTCTGTCGGCGAAGAAGAGCTACGCGGAATCGACACCAAACCGCTGGTGGGTAACCTGGCGGCGTGGAACTACTTTGAGTCCGTGGATAATCCAACCAACCAGGCGTTCGTCGCGGATTACAAAGCCTATGCGAAGGCGCACAAGCTGCCGAATGCCGATACCGTCGTGACAAACGACCCGATGGAAGCGACTTACGTGGGGATCCACATGTGGGCACAGGCGGTGGAAAAAGCGGGCACCACCGACGTGGATAAAGTGCGCGCGGCGATGGCCGGTCAGTCATTTAAGGCGCCGTCTGGCTTTACGCTCACCATGGATGCCACCAACCATCATCTGCATAAGCCGGTCATGATCGGTGAAATTGAAGGCAACGGCCAGTTCAACGTGGTCTGGCAGACGGAACAGCCAGTACGCGCCCAGCCGTGGAGTCCGTTCATCGCCGGGAATGACAAAAAGCCCGACCAGCCGATGAAAACCGCCAGCAACTAGGCCATTGCCTCAGGGAGAAACGTCATGAACGCCATGCGCATGTTCATCGCTCTTGTATGGCTTTCCGGAATGCTGCCAGGGATGGCGCAGGCATCGGATGCCGATCGTTTTGTTGCCGCCAGCCGCGGCCAGCAGGCGGAGCTCCTCACGCAGTGGGCCGCCGCGCCGGATGCCGCCAGGCTTCCGCTGCTTCAGTCCCTGCAAAAGGAAAACCTGTATACCGACAGCCAAAAGCACGCCTTTGCGAAGCGTAATGGCGAAATGGTTTCGCTCGGTGACGCCCGCGCGGCAGTAGGGCAAATCAAAGCCGTACGCCTGACAAACCGGCTGCGCGTGCTGGCTGCAACGGCCATTGCCACGCATCAGCTTGTTAGTGACAGTGTCACCGAAAGGCGGGCGGCAGCCCGTCAGCTCCAGCGTGATGCTCAGCCCGACATGCTCGCTTTTCTGGAAAAGCGCGCCGGGGATGAAGCGGACGCTGTGGCGCGTCAGGCGCTGCTGCTGGCGGTGGCAAACCTCCAGCTGGCGAGCCCGCAGCCGGAGGTGCGCCGCAGGGCCGTCGAACTGCTGGGCCAGTCAGACGATCCGGACGTACAGTCCAGACTCACTCCGTTTACCCAGGCGCAGACCGAGCCGGATGCCGGCGTGCGCGCGGCCGCAGAAGAGAGCCTTAGCCAGATTACGCATCGCCTGATGTGGGGCGATCTGCTGGGCCAGGCATTTATGGGGCTTTCTCTGGGGTCGGTGCTGCTGCTGGCCGCGCTGGGGCTCGCGATCACCTACGGCCTGCTGGGCGTCATTAACATGGCCCACGGCGAGATGCTGATGCTGGGGGCGTACGCTACGTGGATGGTGCAGCAGGCAATGGCCGGGCTTGCCCCTCAGTGGCTGGCGCTCTATCCCGTTATCGCCTTGCCGGTAGCGTTCTGCCTGACGGCGGGCATTGGAATGGTGCTGGAGCGCACCGTGATCCGTCACCTGTACGGTCGTCCGCTGGAAACGCTGTTGGCGACATGGGGGATCAGCCTGATGCTCATCCAGCTGGTGCGCATGACCTTTGGTGCCCAGAACCTCGAGGTGGCAAACCCGGCATGGCTTTCCGGCGGGGTACAGGTTTTTGCCAACCTGACCCTGCCGTGGAACCGCATTGTGGTGCTGGGCTTCGTGCTGCTGGTGCTGTTCTTCACCTGGCTGATTCTGAATAAAACCCGTCTTGGTCTGAACGTGCGCGCGGTGACGCAAAACCGCAGCATGGCCGCCTGCTGTGGGGTACCGACCGGGCGCGTCGATATGTTGGCGTTTGGGCTGGGTTCAGGGATCGCCGGGTTAGGCGGCGTGGCGTTATCCCAGCTTGGTAACGTCGGGCCGGAGCTTGGTCAGGGGTACATCATCGACTCGTTCCTCGTAGTCGTTCTCGGTGGCGTAGGCCAGCTGGCAGGCAGCGTGGCCGCCGCGTTCGGGCTGGGCATATTCAATAAAATCCTTGAGCCGCAGATGGGTGCGGTGCTGGGCAAGATCGTGATTCTGGTGGCGATCGTCCTGTTTATCCAGAAGCGCCCTCAGGGGCTGTTTGCACTGAAAGGGAGGGTGATTGACTGATGAGCCAGCCGCTGACCTTAACGCTGGCGCGTAAAGCGCCGCGCACGACACAGATTGCAGGCAGCCTGCTGGTGGCGTGTCTGCTGATTTTACCGTTTTTCGCCTTGCTGCCCGCCACGCATCCGCTGGCGCTGTCGACCTGGATGCTGACGCTCATCGGCAAGATCCTCTGCTATGCCATCGTTGCGGTGGCGCTGGATCTGGTGTGGGGCTACGCCGGCATGCTCTCTCTTGGACACGGCATCTTCTTCGCCCTGGGCGGCTATGCGATGGGCATGTACCTGATGCGCCAGGCGTCAGGCGACGGCCTGCCCGCGTTTATGTCGTTTCTCTCCTGGAGCGAGCTGCCGTGGTTCTGGTGGGGCACCCAGCACTTTGCCTGGGCGCTGGTGCTGATCGTGATGGTGCCGGGTTTGCTGGCGCTGGTGTTTGGCTGGTTTGCCTTCCGCTCGAAGATCAAAGGGGTTTACTTCTCGATTATGACCCAGGCGCTGACCTACGCGGGCATGCTGCTGTTCTTTCGCAACGAAACCGGCTTTGGCGGCAATAACGGCTTTACCAGTTTTACCACGCTGCTTGGGTTTTCGGTGACGGAAACGACCACCCGCATCGCGCTGTTCCTGGCGACGGTGCTGTTGCTGCTTCTGGCGTTGGGCACCGGATTTGCGCTGGCGAAGAGCAAGTTTGGCCGCATCCTGACCGCCGTGCGCGACGCGGAAAACCGCCTGACGTTCTGCGGGTACGATCCGCGCGGGTTCAAGCTGCTGGTATGGACGCTCTCTGCCGTGCTGTGCGGCCTGGCGGGGGCGCTGTACGTTCCGCAGGTGGGCATTATTAACCCCGGTGAAATGTCGCCGACCAACTCGATAGAAGCCGCCATCTGGGTGGCGCTGGGCGGGCGCGGCACCCTGGTGGGGCCGGTGATTGGCGCGGCGCTGGTGAACGGGGCGAAAAGCTTCTTTACCGTTGCCATGCCGGAGTACTGGCAGCTGTTTCTGGGGCTGATTTTTATCGCCGTCACGCTGTTCCTGCCGCGCGGCGTCTACGGTCTGTTGCGTAAGGGAGAGAAATAATGCAGCCAACGGAAGAGTTATTTACCCGCCAGTTGCCCGGCGATCGCTACCGGGACCAGACTGACCCGGTGCTTCAACTTGAGGCCATTAACGTCAGTTTCGACGGCTTCCAGGCGCTGACCGATCTCTCCCTGAATATCGGCGTGGGCGAGTTGCGCTGCGTGATTGGCCCCAACGGGGCGGGTAAAACCACGCTGATGGACGTGATCACCGGCAAAACCCGACCCAAAAGCGGGAGAGCGATTTACGACCAGTCCATCGACCTGACCGGGCTGGAGCCTGCGGCCATTGCTCGCCAGGGGATTGGCCGAAAATTCCAGAAACCCACGGTCTTTGAAGCGCTGACGGTGTGGGAGAACCTTGAGATCGCCATGAAAACCGATAAATCCGTCTGGGCGAGCCTGCGGGCAAAACTCAACGGCGAGCAGCGGGACCGCATTGACGAGATGCTGGTTCTTCTGCGCCTTGGCAGCGAGCGGGACCGTCGCGCCGGGCTGCTTTCGCACGGACAGAAACAGTTCCTGGAGATCGGCATGCTGCTGGTGCAGGACCCGCACCTGCTGCTGCTGGATGAACCCGCCGCCGGGATGACCGATGCGGAAACGGAATACACCGCCGAGCTGTTCAAAACCCTGGCGGGCAAGCATTCGCTGATGGTGGTGGAGCACGACATGGGCTTTGTTGAAACGATTGCCGACCACGTCACGGTGCTGCATCAGGGGCGCGTGCTGGCGGAAGGCTCGCTTCGCGAGGTGCAGGCCAACGAGCAGGTGATTGAGGTCTATCTGGGCCGCTAAGGAGCGATGATGTTACAGGTTAACGAACTGAATCAGTACTACGGCGGCAGCCATATCCTGCGCGGCGTGAGCTTCGAAGCCGCTCCCGGTGAAGTCACCTGTCTGCTGGGCCGCAACGGCGTCGGGAAAACCACGCTGCTGAAGTGCCTGATGGGGCTGATCCCGGCGAAAACCGGGGAGGTCATCTGGCAGGGTAAAACGATCACCCACAGCAGGCCGCACCAGCGGGTGCAGTCCGGCGTGGCGTATGTCCCGCAGGGCCGCGAGATTTTCCCGCGCCTGACCGTGGAAGAGAACCTTTTGCTTGGGCTTTCGCGTTTTTCCGCCCGCGAGGCAAAGCAGGTTCCTGACGAGATCTGGCAGCTGTTCCCGGTTCTCAAAGAGATGAAGCACCGCCGCGGGGGCGATCTCTCCGGCGGGCAGCAGCAGCAGCTGGCGATTGGTCGCGCGCTGGCGAGCCGTCCGCAGCTGCTGATTCTGGACGAACCGACGGAAGGCATACAGCCTTCCGTCATCAAAGAGATTGGCCAGGTGATCCGCACCCTGGCAAACAGAGGCGACATGGCAATCCTGCTCGTCGAGCAGTTTTACGACTTTGCCGCCGAGCTGGCCGACAGCTATCTCCTGATGTCCCGCGGCACTATCATTCAGCGCGGGAGGGGCGAAAATATGGAGCAGGAGGGCGTTCGCGGGCTGGTTGCGATCTGAAATGTTATAATATAACATCCTCATTCTTATAAAACGGAATGAGGGCGTTACTTTGGCTGCACATATTGGAAAATTTGCCATGACTCTGGGGGCGCTGCTGGTCAGTGGCCAGCTGTTTGCTCACTCGCACGGCCATCAGATGACCGAAGCGGAACAGAAGGCGGCAAACGGCGTGTTTGAGGATAAAGACGTAAAGGACAGAGCGCTGTCCGACTGGGACGGCACCTGGCAGTCGGTGTATCCGTTCCTGCTGGACGGTTCGCTGGATCCGGTCTTCAAACAGAAAGCGCAGAAGGATAAAAGCAAAACCTTTGACGAGGTGAAAGCGTATTACCGCAAGGGATATGCCACGGACGTGGATGCCATCGGCATTGAAAATAATGTAATGGAATTCCACAGAGGCAAGGCGGTCAGCAGCTGTCAGTATGACTACAGTGGCTACAAAATTCTGACCTACGCATCGGGCAAAAAAGGCGTTCGCTATCTGTTTGAGTGTAAGGATGCCGACAGCAAGGCACCGAAGTTCGTGCAGTTCAGCGACCACATCATCGGGCCGAAAGCCTCATCGCACTTCCATATTTTTATGGGCAATACCTCCCACGAGGCGCTGCTGAAAGAGATGGACAACTGGCCGACCTATTATCCAAACGAGATGTACAAAGAGCAGGTGGTGGAGGAGATGCTGCACCACTGATGCGTTATTGCCGGGGGGCGGCTTCGCCTTACCCGGCCACTATTTTTTACGCCGCTTTGGGGGATTCGTTCCACGCCTTCACGCTCATTCCCCGCAAAATCATCAGCCAGGCAACGACGATGGCTACCATCATGATTGCAAACAGCGACCAGTGAGGCAGGTTGGTCAGGATAATGCCGGTGATCATCGGGTTTGCCGCCGCGCCGAGCCAGCCCAGCGCCTGCGCGGAAAAATAGCTCGCCTTCATCCCCGGCGGGGCGATGTTGTCGATCAGCATGTATTCACCCGGTGCGTAGATAATCTCACCCAGCGTAAAGATGGCGGCGGCGATGCCCCAGTAAATCAGGTTCTCCCCGGAGAGCATAAAGCCTCCCAGCCCCAGGATAAAAAACAGCGTTGCGACGGTCATTAAAGGCCGAATATTGCTGGCGGAGATCTTCCGTCCCAGCGCGTACTGCAGCGTCACCACCACGGCAGCGTTAACGGGCAGCACCACGGCGACCACCTTCTGGGCAAAATCGCTGTCGGCATTGGCGGCCAGTACGTATTGCGAAATGCAGCTGGCGAACGATCCGCCCACGTAAGACGCGAGCAGGCCGGAGAGGGTGAACCAGAACAGGGCGCGATCTTTCAGCAGCACCGACGGCTGCCAGGGCATCTTCTCCTCGGCGGTATCCAGCGCGACGATTTTTTGCACGAAGAAATGTATAAACCCGAGCGGCAGCGCGGCGCAGAAGGCCGCCAGCCAGAACGGCAGCTGCAGGCTGTACATCACCAGCAGGGTGCCAATCGGCGGCCCGACCGTCCAGCCAATGTTCAGGAAGCTGTAGTTGAGCGAGAAGACGCGCGCTTTCTGGCTGGAGGTCAGCACGTCCGAGAACCAGGCTTTCAGCACCGTCGAAAAGACGGAATAGGCGCAGTTAATCAGGGAAAAGAACAGCACTACCAGGGTGACGTTATCCACCAGCGGGATCGCGACAAAACCGGCGATAAAAGCCACGATCGCGATCAGCATATAGCGTTTTTTATCAAACTTATCGGCCAGAATGCCAAATCCCAGGCTGAACACCACGCCAACGGTCAGCGCAATCGTCAGGGCATAACCAATATTCTCGACGCTCATATTAAACACGCGCGTGAGATAAATGGTCATGAACGGCAGCGTTGCCCCCCGACCGATGGTTAATAACAATGACGATGCCAGCAGCGCTGCGGTTGAGCGCCTGAGAGATGGTTTCATATTCCTTCCCGACGGTTGCTTATGCTTTTTTTAGACGAGTGTTAACAGGATTACCATGACATAAGGGGCTTGTATAGCACCCGATTTATCCCTAAGTGCTTCAGCTGCCTGCCAGAAATAATGATCTTCTCGCGGCACACTTTTTTCTGTTACCTTGAAGTGTTAACAAATTATTAATAATTCAGGGGCAGGGTATGACGCGTAAAGACGGACTGCTGGCGTTGCTGGTGGTCGTGGTATGGGGGCTCAATTTTGTGGTTATCAAGCTGGGATTGCACAACATGCCCCCGCTGATGCTGGCCGGTTTGCGTTTTATGCTGGTGGCGTTCCCGGCGCTCTTTTTCGTCGCCCGTCCGAAAATCCCGTTAAAACTGCTGCTGGGCTACGGTCTGACTATCAGCTTTGGCCAGTTCGCGTTTCTCTTCTGCGCCATCAAGTTCGGCATGCCGGCCGGTCTGGCCTCGCTGGTGTTACAGGCGCAGGCGTTCTTTACCATTATTCTCGGCGCATTTGTGTTTGGCGAACGCCTGCAGGGCAAGCAGCTGGCGGGGATAACGCTGGCGGTATTTGGCGTTCTGGTGCTGATTGAAGCCAGCCTGAACGGTCAGGATGTGGCGCTGCTCGGGTTTATGCTCACGTTGGCGGCGGGGCTGAGCTGGGCGTGCGGCAATATTTTCAACAAGCTGATTATGCAGCACGAGGCGAGGCCTCAGGTGATGTCCCTGGTGGTCTGGAGCGCATTGATTCCGATAATCCCGTTTCTGGTGGCGTCGTTTATTCTGGATGGCCCGGAGGTGATGCTGAACAGCCTGGTCGAGATCGATCTGACCACGATCCTTTCTCTTATCTATCTGGCGTTTGTCGCCACCATCGTGGGCTACGGGATCTGGGGTTCGCTGCTGGGACGCTATGAGACCTGGCGCGTCGCGCCGCTGTCTTTGCTGGTTCCGGTAGTGGGGCTTGCCAGTGCGGCGATACTGCTGGATGAAACGCTGAGCGCGCTGCAGCTGCTCGGTGCCGTGCTGATTATGGCCGGGCTGTACATCAACGTGTTTGGCCTGCGGGTTCGCCGGGCGGCGCGGGTAAGGGGATAGGGCATAAAAAAGCCCCGCGGCTGCGGGGCAAAAACGAATCAGAGGCCGTGCTGATTATAATAAGGCACGCCTAATTCGTCGGATTTGTCGCTACCAGCACCCATGTGGTTGAAATCATAAGGCGACTGGTCATGTGCTGACGGCAAAATCATCGTGTCATGATTATTTTGCTGCGTTGCACCTGGGGTTTGCTCCGCGAAGGTCTGGCTGGAAAACAGCACCAGCAAGGCGAGGGCGGCGGAGGCGGTAACTTTCATTTTTTCCTCGGTTACGTCTTTTACAGGCGATGATTAACTACAGTGTTTTAACGGATACAGGTAACGGGATTCACCCGGCACGCTGGTGATTCGGTACTTATGAGGCGGCACGTCAAAATAGTTCTTGAACGTACGCGTGAGGGTTTGCTGTGATTCAAATCCGTAACGCTCCGCCAGATAAAGGATCGGTTCATTGCTTTCTTTCAGTTTCTGGGCAATTTCCGTCAGCTTGCGGCTGCGAATATATTGACCTAATGAATGACCGGTCTCTTTTTTGAACATCCGTTGCAGGTGCCATTTGGAGTAACCTGAACGCTCAGACACTTTTTCAAGGGAGAGCGGCGATTCCAGGTTATCTTCGATCCAGTCCAAAATGCTATGAATAGTGATAGCGTCAGTATTGCGTCTGGACATCGTCATACCTCTTTTTCTGTTTACGGCAGTATTTTCTTCAGCAAAAGCTCAAGGGTAGCCACTTCATCTGCCGTTAAGTTTTTTGTTAGTTCCTGATGCAGTGTTTGTCCTACTAATTGATGACATTGCTCGCACATAGCCGCACCATCGCTGGTGAGCCTGACCAGTACGCCGCGTTTGTCATTCGGGTTAGGGCTTCGTTCTACCCATCCTTTGCAGACGAGACGATCGAGCATGCGGGTTAACGCACCCAGATCGACAGAGAGCACCTTTTTCAGCTCAACCGGCGTGATACACACTTCGCAGCGAATGGAACACAGCACTTTGAACTGTGTTGCGGTGATATCCAGCGGTGACAGGTAGTCATTGAGCAGGCGATCTTTTTTCTGGTTAACCATATGAATAAGACGACCCAGCGGAACAACGTCGTTAAAGATATCACTGGTGCTTTTCACAATGGTTGCCCTGGCAAGTAGTTTAATCACGGCAGATATTATTGCTCAGGCAAGTATAAGTCAACTGAATGAATCAGCCGATGCCACGAATTGCTAAAACGTTTCATGAACGTTTTTTGCAACCTTTCAAATCAGGAAGATAACTAACGGGTATCGTTCCCAAAGGAAAACTATCGTTACGTTGCGCCGATGGCTGAACGTCACACTTTCACCCTATAATTGCGATGTTAAATGTGGATAAGGACAACGACGCACTATGTTGGATTTGATAAAAGCAATTGGTCTCGGGCTGGTGGTACTGCTGCCGTTAGCTAACCCGTTAACGACGGTGGCGCTGTTCCTGGGGCTGGCAGGGAATATGAACAGCGCCGAGCGCAACCATCAGTCGATGATGGCTTCGGTGTATGTGTTTGCCATTATGATGGTGGCCTACTACGCCGGGCAGTTGGTGATGAACACCTTCGGGATTTCAATTCCCGGGCTGCGTATAGCGGGCGGGCTGATTGTGGCCTTTATTGGCTTCCGCATGCTGTTCCCGGCGCAGAAAGCGCACGAGTCTCCGGAGGCAACCAGCAAATCAGAAGAGCTGGAGTCCGAACCGAGCGCGAATATTGCTTTTGTACCGCTGGCCATGCCGAGTACGGCCGGGCCGGGAACCATCGCGATGATCATCAGTTCTGCATCGACGGTGCGCGACAGCTCTACCTTCCCGGACTGGGTACTGACCGTTGCGCCACCGCTAATTTTTGCGCTTATTGGGGTTATCGTGTGGGCGTCTCTGCGCAGTTCCGGCGCGATCATGCGCTGGGTGGGCAAGGGCGGTATCGAGGCGATTTCCCGTCTGATGGGCTTCTTACTGGTCTGTATGGGCGTGCAGTTTATTATTAACGGCGTGCTGGAGATTATTAAGACCTACCACTGATGTCATTGCCGGGCGGCGGCTACGCCTTGCCCGGCACAAACGCACCTCACCCGTGCTGCCCCTGTTCCTCCAGCGCCACCGGCCACTTGCGGAAGATGAGTACCGACCAGACGAGCGCGACGAGCGCCGGAATCGCCCCCAGATAGCCAATCGCCGACATCGATACGTGCAGGCTAATCTGATTGCCCACCAGCGCCCCCGCGCCAATCCCCAGATTGAATATCCCCGAGAACAGCGACATCGCCACGTCCGTGGCATCTGGCGCCAGGGCCAGGACTTTCACCTGCATGCCGAGACCAATAATCATGATCGCCACGCCCCAGAACAGGCTCAGGATCGCCAGCTGGCTTTCGCTGCCTGACGCAGGCAGCAGCAGCACCAGGCACGCCAGCAGCAGGCCGATGGCGCTGCTCACCAGCAAGGAGGCATGCTGATTACCCAGTTTACCAAACAGCACGCTGCCAATAATGCCCGCGCCGCCGAGAATGAGCAGTAGGAGGGTGGCAAAGTTTGCGCTAAAGCCCGCGACCACCTGCACAAACGGTTCAATATAGCTGTACGCCGTGTAGTGCGCGGTGACCACGATAACGGTAAGCAGGTAAATACTCAGCAGCGCCGGGCGACGCATCAGCAGCGGCAGGCTTTTCAGCGAGCCGGAGTGTTCGCTTGGCAGCGCGGGCAGCAGCTTAATCAGACACACCAGCGTCACCAGCGCGCCCATGCCGATGGCAAAGAAGGTGGTACGCCAGCCGAAGTACTGTCCCACGATGCGGCCAATGGGCAGCCCCAGCACCATCGCCAGCGCGGTGCCGGTGGCAATCAGGCTCAAGGCCTGGGCGCGTTTACCCGCCGGCGCGAGCCGAATAGCCAGCGATGCGGTGATGGACCAGAACACCGCGTGGGCAAAGGCAATGCCGATGCGGCTAATAACCAGCACCGTAAAATTCCACGCCATAAACGACAGGACATGGCTGGCAATGAACAGGGCAAACAGGCCGATCAACAGCCTGCGCCGCTCCATCTGGCTGGTCAGCAACATAAACGGCAAAGACATCAGCGCCACCACCCAGGCGTAGATAGTTAACATAATCCCCACCTGCGCCGTTTCCATCTGGAAGCTTTCTGCTATGTCAGACAACAGCCCAACCGGAACAAATTCTGTGGTGTTAAAAATAAATGCGGCAATGGCCAGCGTGACCACGCGTAGCCACGCGACCCTGCGGGAAACTGTGTTCGTTGTCATAGGGATGTCGGAGATTCGTTGCTGGAAAGATGAGAAGGCGATCTTAAAACGCCATACGGCGAAAACTCAACCATTATGTGACGCAGATCTCAATATTTACCTTATGAAAGCGGTAGCCGGGGGCGTTGTTTTCATTGAATATAAAAGTACAACACAGCACAGACAGGCGGTAAGACAATGCAGGAGATTGATTTTTATCTGGTAGATGCATTCAGCAATACCTCGTTCGGCGGCAATCCGGCAGCGGTTTGCCCGCTGAACGAATGGCTGCGGGATGAAACGTTACTGAAAATGGCGCAGCAGCATAATCAGTCGGAAACCGCATTTTTCGTCTGCACTAAGGGCGGCATTGAGCTACGCTGGTTTACCACGCTCACTGAAGTCAATCTCTGCGGTCACGCCACCCTGGCTGCCGCGTACGTTCTGTTTAATGAACTCGATTACCCCGACTCGCGGATCCACTTTGATACCGCCTCTGGCCGACTGACGGTCAGCCGGGAGGGAGAGTGGATGACGCTGGACTTCCCGGCGTGTCCGACCCGAGAAGAGACGCCGCCGCCGGAGATGCTCGCGGCGCTCGGTATCCGCCATTACGTTGAAGCCCGTAAAGGCCGCGCCTGGGTGATTGTGCTGGAAAATCCCCGGCAGGTTGAAGCGCTTGCGCCGCGCTTTTCGGCGATGACGCCGGGCGAGCATAAAGTGAGCGTGACGGCACCGGGTGAAGGTGAATATGACTTTGTCAGCCGCTTCTTCTCACCGGGCGTTGCCGTTCCGGAAGATCCTGTGACCGGATCCGCGCACACGATGCTGATCCCCTACTGGAGCGAAAAGCTAGGGAAAACGGCAATGTTTGCCCGTCAGGTTTCGGCGCGCGGCGGGGATGTGCGCTGCGAGCTGAAAGGGGAGCGCGTATTGATGAGCGGTCAGGCGTCGTGCTACCTGAAAGGCACTGTGTATCTGCGCTAAAACTGATAACAAAAGAGGAAGAGACAATGCGGGAAATTGATTTTTATCTGGTGGATGCCTTCAGCGACAAAACCTTTGGTGGCAACGCGGCAGCGGTATGTCCTCTGGAAGAGTGGCTGCCGGACGAGACGCTTCTCAAAATGGCACAGCAGCATAATCAGTCGGAAACCGCGTTTTTTGTGCGAACCGACGACGGATTTGAACTGCGCTGGTTCACCACGCTGCATGAAATTAACCTCTGCGGCCATGCGACCCTCGCGGCATCACACGTCATTTTTGAGTATCTGGACTATCCGCATACGGAAATCCACTTTTCCACGCGCTTCGTGGGGGAGCTGACGGTCAAACGTAGCGGCGACTGGCTGACGCTGAATTTCCCCGCATGGTCCACGGAGGTCGTCGATAACCCACCGCCTGCACTGTTTAGCGCGCTGGGCATCCCGGCGGCAAAAGAGGTGCGCGTCGGGCGAGACTACGTCGTGGTGCTGGAGAGCCAGCAGCAGGTGGAGGCATTAACGCCGGATATTGGCGCGATGGTTCCGCTGGGCAAAATGGTCTGCGTAACCGCGCCGGGCGAAGGGGAATATGACTTCGTCAGCCGCTTTTTCTGCCCGGGCGAAGGGGTACCGGAGGATCCGGTTACCGGGTCCACACACAGCATGCTGATCCCCTACTGGAGTGAAAGGCTGGGTAAGACGTCGCTCAATGCCCGCCAGGTGTCGTACCGCGGCGGGGATCTGCGCTGCGAGCTGAAGGGCGACCGCGTACTCATTGCCGGTCAGGCCACCCTGTACCTGAAAGGGCGGATTTTTTTACGCTAGCGGCTGCGCGATAAGTTAATACTATGAAGCAGCCTGGCAGGCCTGCGCTATGTTGACATTGAGTTTCACAAATAAAGCAAGGAGCCTGCCATGTATTCCATTACCTCTGAATCTGCACGTCACCCGGACATTCTTATGCTGATTGCGGCCCTCGACCGTTATCAGAGCGAACTCTATCCCGCCGAAAGCAACCATCTGCTCGATCTTTCAGAGCTGCCCGCGACATCCCTTATCCTGATGATCGTCCGCGACACGCAGCTTCAGGCCGTTGGCTGTGGAGCTATCGTGCTCAACGGCGACGGAACGGGGGAGATGAAGCGGGTCTATATCGATCCGGCCCATCGCGGGCAACATCTGGCTGAGAAGCTGCTGGCCGCGCTGGAAGATGAAGCCCAGAGCCGTCACTGCCATACCGTACGGCTGGAAACGGGCATCAAACAGCATGCCGCGATTCGTCTTTATGAACGAAGCGGCTACGATCGGCGTTCGGCGTTTGCCCCGTATGTGGACGATCCGCTTAGCCTTTTTATGGAGAAGGCGCTGGTTGAAGACGTTCGTTTAGCAGCGCTATAAAGGCTTCCAGCTGGCGGGTCATCGCCCCGCGTCGCCACACCAGCCAGGTAGTGAGCCAGCGCCAGTTTTCCGCCAGCGGCCAGGCTTCAACCTGATGGTGGCCTGGCATACTTTCCAGCATTGAGCGCGGCATCAGCGCGATGCCCGCGCCCGCGATGACGCAGGCGAGCATGCCGTGATAGGACTCCATCTCATGAATGCGTCCCGGCGCGGCTCTGTCTGCATGAAACCAGCTCTCCAGGTGTCGGCGATACGAGCAGTTTGCGCGAAAAGCATAAACATCGCTGCCGCTCACCTGCGCAGCGCGCGTTACCTCCGTCTGCCCGGCAGGGGTGACCAGCATCATCTCTTCCCGGTAGACAGGCATCCCCTCCAGCTCCGGGTGCGACAGAGGCCCGTCGACAAAGGCGGCGCTCAGGGTTCCCTCCAGTGCGCCATCAATCATCGTCCCGGACGGCCCGGTAGAAAGGGCAAACTGGATGCGCGGATAGCGCTGGTTAAACTGCGCCAGCGTCTCAGGGATGCGCACGGCGGCGGTGCTCTCCAGCGCGCCGAGGGCAAACAGCCCCTGCGGCTCATCGCCCGCGACGACCATGCGCGCTTCATCCACCAGCGCCAGGATCTGCCTGCTGTAGCGCAGGAAGTTATGCCCGGCGGGAGATAAGCGCAAGCGCTGGTTCTCACGAATAAACAGCTCCACGCCAAGATCGGCCTCCAGCTGGCGGATGCGGGTCGTCAGATTGGAAGGAACGCGATGCACCTTCTGCGCCGCCTGGGTGATGCTGCCCGTCAGCGCGACGGCGTTGAACATTTCAAGCTGGGTTAAGTCCATAGCATTCTCGGTTCGTGAATAAGGTGGTCAGTATTATTCATTTTTAAGAAATAGCAGAGTGAGCCACACTTAATCAACCGAAATGCGTGGAGAACATCATGAAATATTCATCTGCTACACATGCTCTGTCCGTTAACCCTGCAACGGGTGAAACGCTCGCCTCGTATCCCTGGGCGACGCAGGAAGAGGTTGAACGTGCCATCGCGCTGGCTGATGCGGGCTTTCGTCACTGGCGGTGCGAAAGCGTAGCCCACCGGGCGCAGAAGCTGCGCGATCTCGGCACCGCGCTGCGCGGTCGCGCGGAAGAGATGGCCCGGATGATGTCCCGCGAGATGGGAAAACCCATTCAGCAGGCGCGGGCGGAAGTGGCGAAATCGGCGGGCCTTTGCGACTGGTATGCCGAACATGGCCCGGCGATGCTGAATGCTGAACCCACGCAGGTCGAGAATAACAACGCGGTCATCGAGTATCGTCCGCTGGGGCCCATTCTGGCGGTGATGCCGTGGAACTTCCCGCTCTGGCAGGTGCTGCGCGGCGCGGTGCCGATCCTGCTGGCAGGTAACAGCTATCTGCTCAAACACGCGCCCAACGTGCTTGGCTCGGCGGAACTTATCGCGCAGATTTTTGCGGACGCCGGCTTCCCTGAAGGGGTATTCGGCTGGGTGAACGCCACCAATGACGGCGTAAGCCAGGCGATTAACGATCGTCGCATTGCGGCGGTTACCGTCACCGGCAGCGTGCGCGCCGGGGCCGCCATTGGCGCGCAGGCGGGGGCGGCGCTGAAAAAATGCGTTCTTGAGCTGGGGGGTTCTGACCCGTTCATCGTTCTCAACGATGCCGACCTGGATCTTGCCGTGAAGGCGGCGGTAGCAGGGCGCTACCAGAATACCGGGCAGGTGTGCGCGGCGGCCAAACGGTTCATTGTGGAAGAGGGTATTGCAGACACCTTTACCCGACGCTTCGTTGACGCCGTCGCCGCGTTAAAGATGGGCTCGCCGGATGAAGAAGAGAACTACCTTGGCCCGATGGCGCGCTATGATCTGCGCGATGAACTGCATCAGCAGGTGCAGGCGAGCCTGGCAGAAGGGGCAACGCTGCTGCTGGGGGGAGAGAAAATCAGCGCTGAGGGGAATTATTACGCGCCAACCGTGCTGGCGAACGTTACCCCGTCGATGACGGCCTTCCGCCAGGAGCTGTTTGGTCCGGTCGCGGCCATTACTGTTGCGAAAGACGCGGCGCACGCCCTGACGCTTGCCAATGACAGCGACTTTGGCCTGTCTGCCACGGTCTTCACCGCCGACGCAGCGCTTGCGGATAAATTCTCTCGCGAGCTGGAGTGCGGTGGGGTGTTTATCAACGGATACAGCGCCAGCGACGCGCGCGTGGCTTTTGGTGGCGTGAAGAAAAGTGGCTTTGGCCGCGAGCTTTCCCATTTTGGTTTGCACGAGTTCTGTAATGTGCAGACGGTGTGGAAGGATCGCGTGTAATTTATTCGGCCCTCATCACGAGGGCCGTTGTCATTTATCTGCAATGGTTCTGTCATTTTCGTTTCGTAGACTCGCACGCGTCTAACGTCTTGTTACTGAAGAAAATTATGAACCTAACGCAAATTTTTCGCCGTATTGCGCAGCGTCTTATCCCTCGCCAGTTTGGCCTGCTGACGGGTATCTTTTGTATTATTGGCCTTTTCTCCGCGCTGCAGCTCTCCTCATCCTTTCTGCTGAACGCCTCCCTGAAGGAAGCTCAGCGCAATGAACGACAAAACCTGCTGGCGTATCAGCAGCAGAGCAAGCTGGATCTGGCGCGCGTCTCCCTGCTGGCGGCGAGCGATCTGCTCAACCGCTCCGGCGTCTGGTTTATGCAGGATAAAGAAACCGGCTCGGAAGGAAGCTGGCACAGCCTGATGGACGACGCACAAAAGTCGCTGGCGGTTTCTCAGCAGGCATGGAAGGCCTGGCTGGCGCTCAGCCCGCCAAAAGATGAGGCGCTGATTAACAGCTACCAGCTTTTTTACGATGCCATTAAGGAGCAATCGGAAGCGCTTGTCAGAACCAACTCGATTGATGCCTTTTTTGCCGTGCCGGCACAGGCGTTTCAGACCGACTTTAACGACAACTACGCGCGCTATCAGCAGGCCAGCGAGAAGCAGGCCATGCAGGGGCGTCAGGCTTTAATGGCGCAGCTCTCCGGTCTGCAAACGTTGTTCCTGCTGGCGCCGGTTCTGCTGCTCGCCATCGCCGCAGCCGTCTGGTTCGGCATGTCCAGGTGGGTGATTACGCCGTTGCGTCGGCTTATTGCACATATTAACCGGCTGGCCGCTGGAGATCTCTCCGGCACGCCGCCAAACGTGATGCGCTTTAACCGGGAGACGGGGCAGCTTAGCGACAGCGTTGCCACCATGCAGCGCGGCTTGCAGCAGCTGGTGACGCAGGTCAGCCACGCCACAGCCACGATGGTGGAGAATATTGGCTCCCTCGCGGAGGGAAACCAGAAGCTGTACCAGCAGTCGGCGCGTCAGGCAAAGGAGCTGGAGGAGGTCACAGCGCATATCGCGGCGCTGGAAACCCACGTGGAAGGGAATACCGGCTATGCCCGGCTCGCCAGCTCGCGCGCGGATGAAGCGCGTCAGGCTGCCGTAGGAGGCGACCAGATGATGTCGACCGTGAATGCCTCCATGCAGGCGATCGTCGAGCGATCGTCAGAGATGCGCGGGATCGTGGCGATGATCGACAGCGTGGCGTTTCAGACTAACATTCTGGCGCTCAACGCCGCCATTGAGGCCGCCCATGCCGGAAACCAGGGGCGCGGGTTTGCCGTCGTCGCCCGGGAAGTCGGGCTCCTGGCGCGAAAGAGCAGCCACTCGACGCAGACCATTCAGGAGTTGATCAACCGCTCCGTGCAGGGCATTGAAGACGGCTCCCGCGCCGTGAATCTGATGGAAGAGAACCTGCAGCAGGTCACCGGTCTGGTGGGCAATTTAAGCAGTTTGCTGAATGAAATCTCTACCGCCACGCTCAGTCAGGGAGAAAGTATTCACCAGATGACGCGCCAGCTTCAGGCGCTGAATCAGGTCTCGCGCCAGACGGATCTGCTGGTTTCTGACGCCTCGGAGGCCTCTGAACGCCTGCAAAAGCAGTCCGATCTTTTATTGCAGGCCGTTTCGCGTTTTCGTCTTAGCGCCTGACGCAATACATTAGCCTCTGTTATACTCGCAGCCCGTTTTAGCCTGAGGGCAAGGAGCAAAGAGTGGCTGCGGTCATCCATAATGAGATGCTGGACGAGATTCTGGCGCAGGTTCGTCCGTTATTAGGAAAGGGGAAGGTGGCCGACTACATTCCGGCCCTTGCCTCGGTGAGCGGGAATAAGCTGGGCATCGCTATCTGTACCATAGACGGACAGCGATACCAGGCAGGCGATGCCACTGAACGCTTTTCTATTCAGTCTATTTCTAAAGTGCTGAGTCTGGTCGCGGCGATGCGCCAGTATGAGGAAGAAGAGATCTGGCAGCGCGTGGGAAAAGATCCGTCCGGCCAGCCCTTTAACTCACTGCTTCAGCTCGAAATCGAGCAGGGTAAACCGCGTAACCCCTTTATCAACGCCGGGGCGCTGGTGGTCTGCGATATGCTGCAAAGCCGCCTCAGCGCACCGCGTCAGCGAATGCTTGAGATTGTTCGTCAGCTTTCTGGCGTGGACGATATTGCCTATGATTCGGTGGTGGCGCGCTCGGAGTTTGAACACTCCGCCCGCAACGCGGCTATCGCCTGGCTGATGAAATCCTTCGGCAATTTCCACAATGACGTGGCGACCGTGCTGCAAAACTACTTCCATTACTGCGCCCTGAAGATGAACTGCGTTGAGCTGGCTCAGACGTTTCTGTTCCTTGCGCACCAGGGGCACGCGCCGCACCTCGATCAGGAGGTGGTTTCCCCGCTTCAGGCGCGTCAGGTTAACGCCCTGATGGCTACCAGCGGCATGTATCAGAACGCCGGGGAGTTTGCCTGGCGGGTTGGCCTTCCGGCCAAATCGGGCGTTGGCGGCGGGGTGGTGGCGATAGTGCCGCATGAAATGGCGATTGCCGTCTGGAGCCCGGAGCTGGATGAAACGGGAAATTCACTTGCCGGCGTGGCGGTTCTGGAGAAGCTGACCCAGAGCCTGGGACGTTCTGTATACTGATGTCTGACCTGGATCGCCTCTTTTCCCGCCTGGCGCGATCGACGTTTCGCTCGCGCTTCCGCTTGGGCAATAAGGAACGACAGTACTGCTGGGACAAAGGCCCCGAAACCATTGACCAGCATGCCGCCGATTTTGTCGCTAAACGCCTTGCACCCGCGCAACCCGCAAACGACGGCAAGCAGACGCCCATGCGTGGCCATCCGGTGTTTATCGCCCAGCATGCCACCGCGACCTGCTGCCGGGGCTGTCTGGCAAAATGGCATAACATTCCCCAGGGCGTGCAGCTGAGCGCGCAGCAGCAACATTATATCGTCAGCGTGATCCACCGCTGGCTGGTGATACAGATGAACGTCCAAAAATGATATTTAATGCGTTCTGCGCTTACCGCCTGCAGCCTCATACCCGGCTGGCGGAGGAGCAAATCGTCATAACGCATTGACGTGAAATGGATAGCGGCTTAACAGGACGTCGAACGCTGACAATGTCTCGGTTTAAGCTACGCTTTGAGTAACGCTTTACGTCAGGAGACATTATGAAAGCACCTGCAACACCTGAAAATGAAATTTACAGACTTAACGCGCTGCGCGAATCGGGTCTGCTTGAGATTGACAGTTCCCCGGCGTTTGACCGCTTAACGCGTCTGGCAAAACGCTTTTTCCAGGTACCGCTGGCCATGGTCAACCTTATTGATGAGCATACGCTGATCGTTAAGTCGGCGGATGGGCAGGCACCCGATTCCGTTCCGCGCAACATCTCTTTTTGTGGCCATACCATCCTCACCGAAGCACCGCTGATCGTCGGGGATATGCTTCAGGACGATCGTTTTGCGGATAACCCGCTGGTGGCCGGCGAACCTCGCGTGCGGTTTTACGCAGGCTTTCCGCTGCGTTTACGCAACGGCGCAAGCGTTGGCTCGCTTTGCCTGATTGACTACGCACCGCGGGAGTTCTCAGCGACCGATCTCGCCGTGCTGGGGGATTTGGGCGCGCTGGCTGAAGATGAGTTTGCGGCAATCAGCGCGGCGACCACGGATGAATTGACCGGATTATTCAACCGACGGGGCTTTAACCAGCTCGTTCGGTTCACGCTCTCCATCGCCCGACGCCGGGCGGAGCCGTTAACGCTCGGCTGGCTGGATCTGGATCGTTTCAAGGAGATTAACGATCGCTACGGGCACGAAGAGGGGGATAAGGCGTTAAAGACCATGGCGCAGCTGATGCGCGCCTCTTTCCGCGAAGCGGATATGCTGGTTCGTTTTGGTGGCGATGAGTTTGCCGTGCTGTTTGCTGATACGGATGAGAAGGGCGCGTGGATTGCCATGCAGTATCTCGCCGAGCAGGTCGAAAACTACAATGCACGCAAGCTACATCCATGGTCGCTTCTGTTCTCCTGGGGGCTGAGCGAATTCGATCATAACGGCAACGACCTGCAGCAGTGGCTTAAAGATGCCGATGAAAAAATGTATGCCATGAAGCAGCAGCGGCAGCGGGCCAGATGACATAACAAAAGCGTATGACCGTTCCGTTTGCGTTAATGAAATGTTAAATGCAAAGTGAGGGTATTCAACGTAAGGACAAAAAAATGAATACCTCACTGCACATCAAAAACCTCACCCGCGACGACATTCTCACTCATCTTGATGCGCTGGCCGGGATCCTCGAAAACTGCGTAAACGGCGGCGCATCCGTCAGCTTTATGCTGCCCTTTAACCTGGAGAAGGCCCGTTCATTCTGGCTCGGCATAGCTGACAGCGTAGGGCGCAACGAGCGCGTGGTGCTGGCCAGTATTGATCCGCAGGAGGGCGTCATCGGCACGGTGCAACTGATTACCGACCAGCCGGAAAACCAGCCGCACCGTGCGGACGTGGCAAAGCTGCTGGTTCATGAAAAAGCGCGTCGAAAAGGGGCCGCAATGGCGCTGATGGAAGCGCTGGAAGCTGAGGCCCGGGCCAGAAACATTTCGGTTCTGGTGCTCGATACCTCCACCGGCAGCGGCGCCGAAACCTTCTACCAGCGTGCCGGCTGGCAAAAGGTCGGTGAGATCCCGCGCTACGCCCTGATGCCGGACGGCGCTATGACGGCCACGTCGGTGTTCTATAAATTCTTATAATTTTTTCACAACCACGCCGGGGATTGATCGAAACAGGGTTTCTGGTCGTAAAGTTTTGATAAGTTATCGTACCAATCTTATCAGGCTGTATGACCAACCCTAAAAGGAACCCTCTTGTGAACACGCTCAACCGTCGTGATTTTCCCGGTGCGCAGTATCCCGAACGCATTATTCAGTTTGGCGAAGGCAATTTCCTGCGTGCGTTTGTCGACTGGCAAATTGACCTTTTGAATGAACATACCGATCTCAACGCCGGTGTGGTTATCGTTCGTCCTATTCAGAGCGACTTCCCGCCGTCGCTGAACACGCAGGATGGGTTGTACACCACCATCATTCGTGGCCTGAATGAGCAGGGCGAAGAGGTGAGCGAAGCCCGACTTATCCGCTCTGTTAACCGTGAAATCAGCGTCTACGACGATTACGACGCCTTTCTGAAACTGGCACACAGCCCGGATATGCGCTTTGTTTTCTCGAACACCACCGAAGCCGGAATCAGCTATCACGCGGGGGATAAATTCGACGATGCGCCTGCCGTCAGCTACCCGGCGAAGCTAACGCGCCTGCTGTTTGAGCGCTTTAGCCACTTTAACGGCGCGCCTGACAAGGGCTGGGTTATCATTCCGTGTGAACTGATTGACTACAACGGTGACGCATTGCGTGAACTTGTGTTGCGCTATGCCCAGGAGTGGGCTCTGCCTGCCGCCTTTATCCAGTGGCTGAACGAGGCAAACCACTTCTGCTCGACGCTGGTTGACCGTATCGTAACCGGTTACCCGCGGGATGAAGTGGACACGCTAGAGGCCGGGCTGGGTTATCAGGATGGGTTCCTGGACACGGCTGAACACTTTTATCTGTTTGTAATTCAGGGCCCAGGCTCGCTGGCTGGTGAACTGCGCCTGGATAAGTACCCGTTAAACGTGCTGATTGTCGACGACATCAAGCCCTATAAAGAGCGTAAAGTCGCCATTCTTAACGGTGCGCACACGGCGCTGGTACCGGTGGCCTATCAGGCCGGGCTGGATACGGTTGGCGAGGCGATGAATGATGAAGACGTGTGCGCTTTCGTCGAAAAAGCAATTTATGAGGAGATTATTCCGGTTCTCGATTTGCCCCGCAGCGAACTGGAGTCGTTCGCCAGCGCGGTAACAGGGCGTTTTCGAAATCCCTACATCAGACACCAGCTGCTTTCCATCGCGCTCAACGGCATGACCAAGTATCGCACGCGTATTCTTCCGCAGCTGCTGGCAGGGCAGAAGGCCTCAGGTCAACTGCCAGCGCGTCTGACGTTTGCGTTAGCGGCACTGATCGCATTTTATCGCGCGGAGCGTAACGGAGAGAACTATCCGGTGCAGGATGATGCGTTCTGGCTGGAACGTTATCAACAGCTATGGGCGCAGCATCACGATAATCAGCTCGCTACCCGCGAACTGGTGCACGCCGTGCTGAGCGTAGAAGCGCACTGGGAGCAGGACCTGACGAAGGTGGACGGTCTGGTTGATCAGGTGACGCGGGATCTGGATGCCATTCTGCTGAAGGGCATGCGCGCAGCGGTGAAGCCGCTTTGCTAATTACGTGACCCGGCTTCGGCCGGGTTTAAACAGGCACTGTTTTAGTTACAACATACTATTTACCCTGTTTTTAAAATCAAATGCAGCACCGTGCGGTTTTCATTCTTCAGGTGAGAGAATGCAATGTTCCGTTAACATGCTTGCAACCGTGATGGGGATCACGTTTAATAGCCACGCTCTTTTCTTGCCTGAAACTCACTATGATTGTTCGTCCTAAACAGCACTGGCTACAACTGATTTTCGTCTGGCACGGTTCGGTACTCCCCAAAATCTATACCCGACTGCTGCTCAACTTCCTGCTTTCTATCGCCGTTATCCTGATGCTGCCGTGGTATACCTCGCTGGGCATCAGATTTACCGTGGCGCCATTTAGCATTCTCGGCGTGGCGATCGCAATCTTTCTTGGTTTCAGAAACAACGCCTGCTATTCACGCTACGTTGAGGCTCGCCAGCTGTGGGGGCAACTGATGATAGCGGCACGCTCGCTGTTTCGCGAGGTAAAAAACACCTTGCCGGACGATAAGTACCTGGGGGAATTTGTCCGCCTGCAGATCGCCTTTGCCAACTGCCTGCGTATGACCCTGCGCCGGGAAATGAACGCTGACCAGCTCTCTCGCTATCTTTCCCCGGACGTTCTAGCTCAGGTAATGGGCGCCAACTCGCCGGCGAACCGTATTTTGCTGGTCATGGGGGAGTGGCTGGCCGTGCGGCGGCGTAACGGGCAGCTTTCGGACATCCTTTTCCACAGCCTGAACAACCGCCTCAACGATATGTCCATCGTCCTTTCCGGTTGTGAACGGATTGCGACAACGCCAGTGCCGTTTGCCTATACGCTGATTTTGCACCGCACGGTGTATCTGTTCTGCATCATGCTGCCGTTCGCGCTGGTTGTGGATCTGCACTACATGACGCCGTTTGTCTCGGCGCTGATCTCATACACCTTTATCTCGCTGGACACCCTGGCGGAAGAGCTGGAAGACCCGTTTGGCACAGAAGATAACGACCTTCCGCTGGACGCCATCTGCAACATGATGGAACGCGATCTGCTGCAGATGAACGATGAAGAGAACATTCCGGAAAGGCTGATGCCGGATAAATACTATCAGCTGACCTGATGGGCGTTCCACTCGTCGCGGGTGATCTCCCACAGTTCGGAGTCCAATATCCCGCTGACGTAGGCTTTCTTTTCCGTTCTGATGAGCCGCATGCCGCTGCTGTCTGAAATACGACGGGAGCGGCTGTTCGCGGCGGCCTTCGGCGCCCGCAAAACGGGTTTGTTGAGCGTATTAAACCAGTAATCCGTCGCGGCAATGCTGGCCTCACGCATATATCCCTGTCCCTGAAACTCCGGCGCCAGCCAGAATCCGCGGTTATTATCGTCAACATCGTACAGACAGATAATCCCCATCAACGCATCCGGCACCTCACGACGGCGGATGCTCCAGATCCAGGCTATCCCTTTTGCCATATCCGGCAGCGCGACGTTATTCACATAGTTTTCCGCGCCATTATCCGGGTAGGGCCAGGGCACGGAAGAGACCAAATAGCGGACGATCTCCCAGCGCGGATACAGCTTTTGAATCTGAACCGCATCTTCGGCGACCAGCGGTTTCAGCAGGAGACGTTCTGTCGTGAGGGCCGGTATTGTCATCTGCGGATCTCCTTATTTAAGCGTTATGTTTTTGTTTGCGTTCTGGTATTTTCATCTCTATCACATTCTGGTGAGGCGTGCTGTGGTTATTCACTACCAAAAATGGGCAACGTCTCTTTAATGGCGAAATATTGAAGAGGTGATATGACGTTACGAACTGCTCATCCACAGGAAGCCGAAATACTCTGGAATATACGCAATCAGGCGATTCGTGACGGCTGCAAAACCAGCTACGACGCTGACGTGATTGCACGCTGGACGCCGGATCTTATGCCCGAGCATTACCGTCAAATGGTCATTGATTACCCTTTTTACGTGGTGGAAGACGAGAAGGGCGTCATTGCGGCTACCGGCTATCTGGATCTCGATACCCATTGCCTGGAGGCCATATTCACCTTGCCTTCAGCCACAGGAAAAGGCATGGCGACCAGAATTATCGAGGCGCTTACACACGCGGCGCGCAGCCGGGGGATAACCCGCCTGAGGCTGGATGCAACGCCTAACGCCCACGCCTTTTATCAGAAGCTGGGGTTTGTGACGTTGCGCGAAAACTATCATCACTCGCGTATGGCGGGGGCTGATTTACGCTGTTTTGAAATGGTAATCGACTTGTAATGTGAGGAACGCATGGCTGTCACGGTAAGACCTCTACGCGAAGACGACTATCCCCAGTGGCGACCGCTGTGGGATGGCTATACCCATTTTTATGATTGCTACCTCGAAGAGTCCGTTACCGCATCGACATGGGAAAGGGCGCTCTCAACGCATTCACCGATGTTCTGCCGCGTGGTAGAGAAAGACGCAAAGGTCATCGGTTTCGCAATGTGTGTTCTGCACGAAGGAACCTGGTCAACCGCGCCCATCTGCTACCTGGAAGATTTGTTTGTTGATGCAGCCGAGCGCGGCGCGGGAGCGGGTAAGGCGCTGATTGATGCCTTGATAGCGGAAGGCAAGCGCGAAGGGTGGTCAAAGCTCTACTGGGTTACCCGGGAGAACAATCCGGCACGTAAACTCTATGATCGATACGGTGACGCTGACGATTACGTCCGCTATCGTCTCTCCCTTTAAGGCAAAAATGCCTGTGTTTGTATCACACTGTATCCGTGTTCCAGATACATACACAGGCTTGCAATAAACGCGTTTCCGCACATATCCGCTATACATTGAACTGTTGTTATATCCCCGTGAATTGTACTCAACCGGAGATACCAACATGTTCAGCAAACTCGCTTATTCAACGCTTGCTCTCACCGTTTCCCTTGGCACCGTCATGTCATGTCAGGCCGAAGTCACCGGCACTAACTTCGCGGCGGCTTTCGATCGTCCACAGCAAATTAACGCCGGCGATCTTAACGTCGGGTATGTCGACATTGGTCCTAAAGACGGCCAACCGGTCATTCTGTTACACGGCTGGCCCTACGATATTCACAGCTACGCTGAAGTCGCGCCTGCGCTGGCGGCAAAAGGCTACCGCGTGATTGTGCCTTCTCTGCGCGGCTACGGCACTACGCGCTTCCTGTCGGCAAAAACGCCGCGCAACGGCCAGCCTTCCGCGATGGCGAAAGATATCGTAAATCTGATGGACGCCCTGAATATCAAGCAGGCGGTGTTTGCAGGCTATGACTGGGGTGCCCGTACGGCCGATATCGTTGCGGCGCTGTGGCCAGAGCGCGTTAAGTCGCTCGTTTCGGTAAGCGGTTATCTCATCAGCAGCCAGCAGATTGGTAAACAGCCGTTGCCGCCAAAAGCGGAGCAGCAGTGGTGGTATCAGTTCTATTTCGCCACCGAGCGCGGCGCTGAAGGCTATGCCAAAAACACGCATGACTTCGCTCGTTTGATCTGGTCTCAGGCCTCACCAGACTGGAAATTTAGCGACGCTGTCTTTAACGCCAGCGCCAAATCCCTTGATAACCCGGATCACGTTGCGGTAACGCTCAGCAACTATCGCTGGCGCTTAGGGCTGGAAAAAGGCGAGCGCAAATACGACGCCTACGAGCAAAAACTGTCCACGCTGCCGAATATCACCGTTCCGACGATCACCATCGAAGGCGGAAACAACGGGGCGCCGCATCCGGCACCGCAGGCCTACGCGGGTAAATTCACCGGTAAGTATGAACACCGTACCTTCGGCGCAACCGTGGGGCACAATCCGCCTCAGGAAGATCCGCAGGATTTCGTCAAGGCAGTTGTTGACGCTGACAAACTCTGAAATGTGCTATTTTCAGTACGTTACCCTTCGGTCTGGAGATTTCGGTGGAGCATATTGATCATATCCTTGTCGTCGATGACGACAGGGATATTCGTGAACTGATTATCGACTATCTCGTTAAGTCCGGTTATCGCGCCTCTGGCGCGGCAAACGGCAAAGAGATGCGCGTCGTGCTGGACAAGCAGCATATCGACCTGGTGGTGCTGGACGTTATGATGCCCGGCGACGACGGGCTTACGCTGTGCCGGCAATTACGCGTCGGGAAATATAAAGATCTGCCCATCCTGATGCTGACGGCGCGCAACGAGGAGACGGACAGGATCCTGGGTCTGGAAATGGGAGCCGACGATTACGTCGTAAAGCCTTTCGTCGCGCGAGAATTGCTGGCGCGTATCAAAGCGATTTTACGCCGTTTTCGCACGATGCCGCCCAATTTACAGGTGACGGAAGCAGGGCGGCTGGTGACGTTCGGCGAATGGCAGCTCGATACTGTTGCCCGCCACCTGATCGACCCGGAAGGGGTGATTGTGGCGCTCAGCGGGGCGGAGTATCGCCTGCTGCGCGTTTTCCTTGACCACCCGCAGCGGGTGCTGACCCGCGATCAGCTGCTCAACCTGACGCAGGGGCGTGACGCCGAGCTGTTTGAACGCTCAATCGACCTGCTGGTTAGCCGGGTTCGCCAGCGTCTGAATGAAGATGCCCGCACGCCCGCGTATATCAAAACCGTGCGCAGCGAGGGCTATGTGTTTACCATGTCGGTCACCATCAAAGAGGCTAACGAATGACGCTCTGGCCTCGCTCGCTGCTGGCCCGCTTGCTGATCGTCGTGCTGCCCGGCCTGTTGCTCGCCAATGCCCTGAGCCTGACGCTGGTCATGATAGAGCGAATGCACAGCGCCCGAACGGTGATGCTCGGTAATCTGGAATACGATGTCGCGACCAGCGTGGCTATTTTAGACCGCTTACCCGCCAGCGAGCGCGCGGCCTGGTTGCCGCGCCTTGAACGGGGTAACTATCGCTATATTCTGGGGCCGGGAGATCCTGGCAACGCGCCGACGGACAAGCGCTCCCGGGACGCCATCCGAACCTTAAAAGCGACGCTAGCGGAACAGTACCCGCTCAGCTTCACCGCCGTTCCCGGCGCCATTTCACATATCCAGGCGCATCTCACGCTACATGATGGCGCGCCGCTGACCATTGACCTGATCCCACGGATGCCGCCGGTCGCCAGCTGGCTGCCCGTTGTTCTTATTCTGCAGCTGCTCGTGCTGGCTACCTGCTCCTGGATCGCCGTACGCCAGGTGATACGGCCTTTTTCACAGTTTACCCGCGCGGTAGACTCCCTGGACCCGGCCGCCAACACGCCAATGACGGAAAAGGGGCCAGTCGAGGTGCAGCGGGCAGCACATGCCTTCAACGCGATGCAGGCGCGCATTCAGTCCTATCTCAGGGAGCGGGCGCAGATCCTGGCATCCATATCGCACGATCTCCAGACGCCCATTACCCGCATGAAGCTTCGTGTTGAAATGGCGGATCAGCCTGACCTGCGCGACAAGCTCTTAAACGACCTTGATAACATGTCGCGTCTGGTGCGGGAGGGTATTGCGTATGCCCGGTCATCAGAATCACTGGAAGAGACCTCGCTGAAGCTGGAGCTTAACGCCTGGATAAACAGCATCGCCTGCGATTATCAGGACATCGGTAAAAACGTGCAGTTTCAGGCAGGCGAAAACCGTTTGCCCATCGTCACGCGTCCACAGGCGCTGCGCCGGGTGATGACCAACCTGCTGGATAACGCCCTGAAATTTGGCGACTATGCCACCATTAGCATTGATGACTCGGTTGCCGGAGAGGTGGTGATTCACATCATAGACGGCGGGCCGGGGATACCGGATGCCGAGCTGGAGGCGGTATTACAGCCGTTTTATCGGGTAGAAACATCACGCAACCGCGACACCGGCGGGACAGGGCTCGGCCTGGCGATCGCAGCGCAGCTCACCGCTCAGCTGGACGGAAAGCTAAAGCTGGCGAACCGCGCCGAGGGCGGGCTGGACGTTTCGATTACTCTCCCGCGCCTTTAATTGTACGGTTCTGTATCTCCCCGCGTGGCCGATACAGAGCCAGACAAAAACCCACGCTTTTACACATATCCTGAACACATCCGCACGATGAAATAGCCTCACTGCAGCGTCGCAGGACTTGTATTGTGAGGTATCTATGTTTCTGATAATTGCTTTCCTGGGCGGGATGATAAGCCTGCTCAGTCCATGTACGCTCCCGGTAATTCCTCTCCTGTTCGCCGGTTTTCAGGGGCAGCGGCGACATATTCTGGCGCTGCTCGCGGGGATGATCGTCATGTTCACCCTGGTGGCGATGGTCGTCACCGTCGCCAGCGAGTGGATAGCAGAGGCAACTATCGTCGGGCGCTGGATCGCGCTTATCGTCCTGGCCACAGCCGCGCTGGCCTTAATTTTTCCGGCCTTTGCCCTGCGTATCGCCGGGCCGGCAGTCAGCGCGGGAAATGTCCTCAACACCCGAAGCGGGCAAACGCGTGGTATGGTATCGGCTTTTCTGGCCGGGCTTGCCGTCGGGCTGCTCTGGTCTCCCTGCGCGGGACCGATTCTGGGCGCCATTTTCAGCATCAATATTGCCGGACACTCGGCCATTGCCACAGGAGCCTTGCTGGCCGCCTATGGTAGCGGCTGCGCGCTGATGCTGGGCCTGCTCGTTTTCGGAGGCCGCACGCTGATGGCGCCGCTGAGAGCAAGATCGGCGCTGATGGAAAAAATACGTCAGGGGGCAGGCGTGGTGATGTTAGCGGCCGTTGTCTTTAACGCAACGGGGATGACGTCTGCTCTGCAAGGCGCAAACGGCGTCGCGGATCGTCTTGAAACCGCGCTGCTGAATCTGGCAAAGCCCGCCGCGCAACCGGCGAAGCTTCAACCGGTCGTCATGACCGAGCCCAGCAGCCAGCTGCCTTCGTTAAGCGGTGGAACAGGGTGGGTAAATGGTGACCCTGTCACGTCTGAATCACTGCGCGGGAAGGTGGTACTGATCGATTTCTGGACCTGGGACTGCATTAACTGCCAGCATACGCTTCCGCACGTGCGCGACTGGGCAACAAAATACCAGTCTCAGGGCCTGGTCGTCATAGGGGTACACACGCCTGAATACCCCTGGGAGAAACCCATCGCCTCGGTGAAAAACGCGGTAAATAAATGGCAGCTGCCGTACCGGGTTGTGACGGACAACAACTATCAGATCTGGAACGCTTTCGGCAACCAGTACTGGCCCGCGCACTACTATTTCGATGCTAAAGGTCAGCTACGCTATACCTCGTTTGGCGAAGGGAATTATGAGCAGCAGGAAAAGGTTATCCAGCAGCTGCTCAAAGAGGCCCGTTCATAGCGCCGTTCAGGGCTGACGCTGGGCAACCATAAACAGTCGAGGAAAAGCCAGCAGTATCTGCCCGTTTTCCTGGAGCGGATACTGCTCTTCCAGCAGTTCATGGTAGCGTTTCAGGAAACGTTGCTGCTCGCTCTCGTTCAGTTCCTGGAGCCACGGGCGCAAACCGGTCGCGCTGACCCAGTCAATAATGGCCTGGTGCGAACTCATTTTATGGAAATAGGTTGTCCGCCAGATATCCACATCGCAGCCGGCCTCCGATAAAATATCGTAATAGGCATGCACGCCAGGCAGCGGCTCGCGGCCACGGTCCGGGTAGCCTTGCTCCAGCGCCACTTCACGCATCGCCACATGCGTGGGTTCAAGCCAGTTGTCCGGCATCTGGATCGCCAGCACGCCATTGAGCGTGAGCAGTGACGCCAGATGCGGCAGGAGATCGTAATGGTCAGGTATCCACTGTAGGGATGCGTTCGCATAGATGAGGTTCAACGGCTGGCCTGGCCTGAACTGGCGGATATCGGCCTCAACGAACTCTTCCGCTACTGTGCCTTTCGCGGAACGACAGTCCGTTAAAATGGATGCCAAAAGAAAGGTGGCGCAGAAGGGGGCGCAGCTGATTTCTTCGGGCCAGGTGGTGATCGTTGACGGTGGAACGACCACTTCAGAATTGATCGCTTTTTTACCGCGTGACCTGCGTATTACCGTGGTGACGCACAGTCCGAGCATTGCCCTGGGGCTTGTTAATCATCCTTCCATCGAGGTGATTCTGATCGGCGGCCGTTTGTATAAACACTCGATTGTCGCCGTCGGCGCGGCGGCCATCGAAGGTATCGAAAACATTCATGCGGATCTGTTCTTTATGGGCGTGACCGGTATCCATCCGGAAGCAGGGCTGACGACCGGAGATTTCGAAGAGGCGTGCATCAAACGTGCATTTTCCGGCAGAGCCGCCGAGACGGTTGTCCTGGCGTCGCCGGAAAAAATAAATACGGCGTCATCATTTGTTATTGGCGATGTGGCGCTGGCGAATACGATTGTCGTCGAAGGCGATACCGACCGCGGCTGGGTCAATGCTTTATCGGAAAAAGGGGTATCGGTCGTATTGGCATGAGCGTGAGCCAGCCAGAAAACTGGCTGGCGCGGGTACTCGCAAGCGAGTGAAATTAAGTTATCTTTCTTCGGGGGCATGGCATACCGCTTCGATATTATGACCATCAGGCGCAATGACAAATGCGGCATAGTAATTTTTACCGTAGGAGCGCAATCCCGGTGCGCCATTGTCGCGTCCGCCTGCGCGCAGCGCGGCATGGTAAAAGTCATCAACCTGCTGGCGTGTCGTGGCCACAAAGGCCAGATGAAGCGGAGCGGGTTTATCATTCGACTGAAAAAGGCAAAGAGAAACATCGCCGGAACTCATTTCGACGCCATAGTCAGGAGAGCCTTCATCGACGAGTTCGACACCGAGCGGTTGAAGCGACATGAGGAAGAAGGTTTTACTTTTCTCATAATCGCTGACGCCGAATTTTACATGATCAAACATTATGGACTCCTCAAAAGTGATGGTGAAATGAGAAGTATAGAAAGAGAGTGGAGTCCAATACGATCAAGGGGTTGTGAATGTGACCGATATCAATACTCGCTACAAAGCAGACCGTTTACTCCCTACGAATGTCCAACGCAGATAATCATAGAGCCAGTTAAAAAGCATCGTGTATGGCAGGAAAAACAGTACAAGGCCAATCTCAACAAAAAATGCCTCCGCGATCGTCAAATTCAGCATGAACATGGCCACAGGGATTAAGGAGATGATAAGGCCCGTTTCAAACCCAACTGCATGGATGGCGCGAACGAGAAACGTTCGTTGGAACTGATGTTTTTTCTGCAGGGCGTCAAAGAGCTTATTGAAGACAAAATTCCAGACCGTTGCGGTAAGTGCAGATATCACCGACAACGAACCCGACTGGAGTACCGAAACGTTCATCAGCCACGCAAGAGACAGAGCGATGATAACGTTGGCAGTCACTTCAAAAATGACAGCGTGGAAAATCCTTTCTTTGAAGCTTTTATTAAGTTCGATTTCCATAAGTCTACAGCAGCGGTGGTCAAAGCCAGGAGTATATCAAACGTCTTTTAACATTGGATAAACGTAGAAGTTGGGATTTCACAAACTATCAATGCCCAGGGGAATCACGACCGTAGGAAGGCAGATTTTGACTGGCATTACGTTGGTGCGCATAATGTATATTATGTTAAATAAAAATGTTGCCGTGCCTCAGGAGGTATCCCTCCTCAGTCTTGAGGATTCACCGTTGGCCACGCAGTTTGTATGTAAAACCCACTGACGATTACGCCCATCTGTGAAAAAAACTCATAACACCATTCGATGGCGCATGCTGGTTCCCTTCATGTCAGTGCAATACCCTTTCACATACAGAATTGCTGGCAATAAAAGAAGGAACACAGAATGAAGTATGTGAATCTGGGTCGTAGCGGTTTGCAAGTCTCCCGTCTTTGTCTCGGTTGTATGAGCTATGGTGAACCTGAACGCTTGCCTCAACCCTGGTCCCTGGATGAAAAGGCGTCACGTCCGCTCATTCGTCAGGCGCTTGAAGCGGGCATTAATTTTTTTGATACCGCGAATATCTACTCGGGCGGAAGTTCTGAAGAGATCACTGGAAAAGCGCTGAGAGAAATGGCCAGACGCGATGAGATCGTTGTGGCGACAAAGACCTTCTTTCCGTGGCGCAACGCACCCAATACCGGGTTTCTTTCCCGCAAGGCCATTTTTCAGTCTATTGACGATAGCCTGATGCGCTTAGGCATGGATTACGTGGATCTCTTTCAGATTCACCGCCTTGACCACTCCACGCCTGTTGAAGAGACCATGGAGGCTCTGCATGACCTCGTTAAATCAGGAAAAGTACGTTACATCGGCGCATCATCTATGGAAGCCTGGCGCTTTGCAAAAATGCAGCATACGGCAGAGCGTAACGGCTGGACCCGATTTATTACGATGCAACCGCAATACAACCTGCTTTACCGGGAAGAAGAACGCGAGATGCTGCCCCTGTGTGAAGACCAGGGCGTTGGTGTGATCCCCTGGAGTCCGATGGCACGCGGCAGGCTCACGCGCGACTGGAGTGTCACGTCCCGACGAACGCAAAACGATGCCTTTGCGTTAAAAATGTATGAGAACGCAGCCCTTCTGGATAAGCCCGTTATTGATGTTGTTGCCAGCATTGCTGAAAAGCACCATGTGCCAAGAGCCCATGTTGCAATTGCCTGGTTGCTATCAAAAACGGTCATCACAGCACCGATCATCGGCGCGACGAAACCAGAACATCTTTCCACGGCTATCAGCGCGCTGGACTTTTCACTTAGCGATGCCGAAATCATGGAACTCGAGGCACGCTATCTGCCGCACCCCGTCGACGGGATCATTCCCCCGCTTCCGGATACGCCACCTTCACTCACGCCGCCTTCAGCAATACAGGACTGTTAATGCCCTACCCTGGCCCGGCGTTGGTTCGGTGAGTGGATGGACTTGTGAAAAAAATTCAGCAACGGATTAGCCCTGGTCGGTCTATGGTGTATATCATTTCCGTATCAACGCATTCGGGCCTTAACGCACAAGGAAAACGATTCTGTATGCAAATAAGCAGAGCTGATGTCGCCGATCTCATTTATTTCATGGCTATTGCCCGCCATCGCAGTTTCAGCCGTGCGGCGATTGAATTAGGTGTCAGTGCATCAGCGCTTAGTCATGCCCTGAAGGGACTGGAAACCCGGCTCGGGGTTCGCCTGCTTAATCGCACGACCAAGAGCGTTACCCCTACGGCTGCAGGTGAAGAACTGGTTCAGTCTGTCCTTCAGCCTTTCGACAAGATAGAAGGCGCGCTTGAATCGCTTAACCGGTATCGTTATACGCCTACCGGGCGTATCCGCATCAATGCAGCCGTTGAAGCGGCCAATCTTTTGCTTGCACCGGTTATGCCCGCGTTTATGGATCGCTATCCCGATATTGAAATCGATATTGTGGCCAGCAACCGTATGGTTGACGTCACTGATGCGGGCTTCGATGCCGGTATCCGCTATGGTGGCACCGTCCCGGAAGAAATGGTTGCCCGGCGTTTATCTGCCGATATTCGCTGGGTTATCGCAGCCTCCCCCGACTACCTTGAACGCTACGGAACGCCTGAACATCCTGATGATTTATTACACCATCGCTGTATAAGCAATCGTCTCGGCGATGATCGGATTTATCGCTGGGAACTTGAGCGAGACGGCGAAACGTACCAAATCACTGTGCCTGGCTCAGTGACGGTCAACCAGGCTGAAACGGGTCTTGTGGCCGTATTAGGCGGGGCCGGCCTAATGTATTTTCCGGAGCCTCTTGTTGCACCCTATGTGAAGGATGGACGGCTCCGCCTGGTGCTTACGGAATGGTCCCCGCTGGAGGAAGGTTTTTATATCTATTATTCAAGCCGCCGGCAACTGCCGACCGGGCTTCGCCTTCTGATTGAGTTCATACAGGAGGCCAAGCCGCTGGGGTTGTGAAATAGCGCTTCCATACGGGACAATAGGATGCGGTATCGACGCGCTTCATTCTCTCCGTGCCGAAAAAAGTGGCCTGAGCCGTCAGCGTACAGCGCGGCACACCTCCAGCACCTTTTCTCTGAGCCAGCGATGCGCCGGGTCCCTTTCCATGCGCGGATGCCACATCTGTGACACCGTAATGCTCCGGGTTTTAAACGGCAATTCAAAGACGTGCACGCGCTCGGTCATCGGCTGATTGAGCAGATAGAGCGCCGGCACCATGGCAACGAGATCGGAGACCAGCGCCACCGATAACGCCGTCGGAAACCCTGGCACCACGCTGGCAATTTTGCGCTTCATCCCGCGTTCCGCCAGCGCCTCATCGACAAACCCGTGTAACGAGCCGTCGGGCGAGGCCACCACGTGCCCCCAGGCGACGTAATCCTCCAGGCTGACTGACGACAGCGAGGCCAGCGGATGCCCCTGGCGCACCGCGCCAACAAACCGGTCCTTAAAAAGCCGTTGCAGACGAATTTCAGGCCCCATATTGCTCTGCACGCCGATCTCCAGGTCAACCAGCCCCTCTCGCAGATAGCGCGACGTTTTCTCAGGTTTCGGCGAAAAGCGAATGCAGACGTCGGGCGCCACCGCCGCCACTGCGGCAATGAGCAGTGGCCCAAACGCCACCACAAAGCCGTCGTTGGCTCGGATGGTGAACAGGCGCTCCATACGCTCAACATTCAGCGTTTCCGTGGAGGGTTGCAGTACCGCCCTTGCCTCATGCACGGCGCTTCTGGCCCGGTCCCGGGTGGCTTCGGCCCAGGGCGTCAGCACCATCTGCCGACCGGCCCGCACCAGGATAGGATCGCCTGTCACCTCCCGCAGCCTGCTCAGGGTGCGGCTCATGGCGGAGGTGCTCAGGTTTAAGCGCCGCGCCGCGCCAGCCACGCTGGCTTCGGCCAGCAGAACGTCGAGCGCAACCAGAAGGTTAAAGTCAGGATCGGACACGATGGCTCCTCAGATAAGGCGTCTTATGCAACGATAAAGTGCAAGTACTGCGTCTTCCGCCCTGTATACCTCATGATTATAGTTTCGTCATCACTATTCTTATGCGGAGTAACGATGATGACGCTCTTTTCAAACCAGCCCGGCGATGAAGGCTTACCCGGTCATGAACGCGCCCGGGTGATGGCCGCCGTCATGACCACCACGCTGATGGGCGTCTTTGACGGCACCATGATCAACATCGCGCTGCCCTCCATGGCAAGGGCGATGCAGGTCCCCGCGAACGTTGCGGTGTGGTTTGCCAACGGTTATCTACTATCGGCGGCAATGACGCTGGCCATCTTCGCGGCGCTGGCGGCGCGCGTGGGCTTTCGACGGGTTTTTCTTGCCGGGCTTGCCACCTTTACGCTCACCTCGCTCGGCTGCGCGCTGGCGAAAACGCCCGACATGCTGATCGGGATGCGTATTCTGCAGGGCATCGGCGGCGCGGCTACCCTGAGTATCGCCCCGGCGATCCTGCGTTCCGTTTTTCCGGGTCGACTGCTTGGCCGCATTCTGGGGCTGCACGCCCTGCTTATCGCCGCCAGCACGGCAATTGCCCCTGTGCTGGGCGGGACGATACTGGACGCGCTGAGCTGGCAGTGGCTGTTCGCCATTAACCTTGTTCCGGGCAGTATTGCCCTGTTGCTGGCATGGCGGGCGTTGCCGCGCCAGTCGGACGTTGACCGCTCCCCCTTTGATGCGCCGGGCGCCGCGCTCTCCGCCGTGCTGTTAGGTTCTGCAATCATGCTGGCCGACAGCCTTCAGCACATAACGCCAGGCATTAACCCGGCAGCCGCTGGCTGGGGGCTTCTCACGCTGGTCAGCGCTATCGCCTTCGTCTGGCGTATTCGGCGCGCGCGCAGTCCCATACTGCCGCCCGTTATGTTCAGAAACGGACGCTTCACCCTCGCCGCCCTGACCTCGCTGGCCTCGTTTGTCAGCCAGGGCATCACCTTTGTCGCGCTGCCGTTCCTCTTTCAGAGCGTGTATGGCTTCAGCCCGGTGGTTTCGGCGCTGCTGTTCACCCCGTGGCCAATGGGCATCGTGCTGATCGCGCCGCACGCGGGGCGCTGGGCAGATACCCTTTCCGCGTCGCTGATCTCGACTATCGGGCTGATGATTTTTGTCGGTGGGCTGGTCCTGCTGGCGACGTTGCCGGAAAATCCGTCCGTATGGAATATCTGCCTGCGCAGTCTGGTTTGCGGGATTGGGTTTGGCTGCTTCCAGAGCCCCAATAACCGGGAGATGCTCGCTAACGTGGCGCGGGAATATGCCAGCTATGCCTCCGGGGTGTTGTCTATCGTCAGGACGTTCGGGCAATGTCTGGGAGCCGCCGCGGTGGGGGTGCTGCTTGCGACGACCGGATCAGACCACGATCGGGCCGTGCATCTGGCACTGTGGATCGCCGTCATCGCCTCGACGGGATCGGTTTTGTTTAGCCTGAGCAGGCTGCGCCCTGCGGTTCGGGCTTCAGCCTGAATCGCCCGGCGGCGCTACGTTTGTACGGGACAACGGCCGGGTAAGGCATAGCCGCCACCCGGCCAAAAAGACGACTCGTTCGTTTATTCAAGCGCCAGCAACGCAAAGCTCGCCAGCCAGTGTCCGCCGCTGTAGTGGCTGCCCACCACGTGCCCGACGCTTGCCGCCAGGTGTTTCGCCACGGCATCACGCAAGGCCTGCTGGGCCGGGTGGTTTACCGGAAGCGCCCTGGCAATATGCTTCATACACCAGGCGCGGCTGAGGTTTAACCCATCCAGATGGGCAATTTTCGGGTCGGTACGGTCGCTCACTTCCGCCGGCTTCATCAGCGCCGCAATGGAGCCGATATCCGGCAGAAACGCGTCAAACCAGGCCGGGAAATTCTCTGCGACCTTGCTCATCAGCAGCGCTTCCGTCAGCGCACCAGAGATGTACTCATCACCACCCGGCTCGTAGTGAGCCGGGTAGCGCGTGTCGGCGAAATAAAACCGCTCCGCCGCCGTCACAATCGCCTGCTCAAGCGCGGTATCTTCCACGGCTCGGGCGTAGTCCAGCCCCAGCGCGAGGGCAAACGCCGTGTTGTAGTGCGTTCCGACGCGGATCGGATAGGTTAGCTTGCTGAGGTAATCCACCAGCCGGTTGCGAATATCCTGGGTGAGCGGCTCCAGCGTCTGGTACCAGCCTGTGGCCTGCGGCAGCGACGATTGTTTCAGCTCCTGGGCCAACGCCAGCAGCCATCCGTAGCCATACGGCCGCTCAAACGAGGCGCGGAACGGCGCGGTGAAATAGGCCAGCTCCTTCGCCACGTTCTCGTCGGTCAGATGCTCGTCGAAAAGCGCGACGATGTCATTCCGACACGGTAGATCAGGATAGAGGCGCACGCAGCGCAGCAGCAGCCAGTAGCCGTGCACCGCCGAGTGCCAGTCGAAACAGCCGTAGAAAATCGGGTGCAGCTCGCGAGGCGGCAGAACGTCACCGTCATCATTCAGCAGATGCATGATGTGGTTCGGGTATTCCTGGCGCAAATAGGTTAAAGGCATGCGGGCAAACGCGTCAGCCTGATGTTGCGTCAATTCCATAACAGCTCCTTAGCGAAACACGAGGAAATACATGAGGAACACGTTCACCACCAGCAGGGTTAACGCGGTCGGGATCTGGATCTTGATCACCTGATATTTGTCTTTCAGCTCCAGCAGCGCGGCGGGAACGATATTGAAGTTCGCGGCCATCGGCGTCATCAGCGTGCCGCAGTAGCCCGCGTACATGCCGATCGCCAGCAGCGGCGCCGGGTTGCCGTGATGCACGTTGATCAGGAACGGCAAGGCGATCCCCGCGCTCAGCACCGGGAAGGCCGCAAAGGCGTTACCCATGATCATGGTAAACAGCGCCATCCCCACGCAGTAAATGACCACCAGCATGAAGCGGCTGTCCGGGTTCACGAACAGGCTCACCACCTTCTGTACCGAATCACCGGTATTGGCCGCCACGAACACGCCGCCGAGCATGGCCAGCATCTGCGGCAGGATCACCGCCCAGCCGATGGTATCGACAAGACGACGGGACTGACGAATGGCGTGCAGCGGCGTGCCTTTGGTCAGCCACCAGCCGGTGAGGATCGCCGCGACGCAGGCCACGCACAGCGCCGCCAGAGTGAGCTGTTTCTGGTCGAGAAGGTAAACACCGCCAATCGACACCCCCTTCAGGAACAGCGTCCCGATTACCGTCACCACCGGGATCATCAACGCGGGCAGGAACAGCCAGTTTTTAAGGCGGTTTGACGAGGCAATGCGCTCCTCGTCGGAGGCCATTTTATAGTGGCCTTTCCCGACCAGGCCAAAACCCGCCAACAGCGCGATAGCGATAACGCAACCGCCAACGATCCGGTACGCCAGCGATTTGCCCAACTCCTGAACCATCAGGTCACCGAACAGGAAGATCCCGCCGAATAAAAACCAGAACAGCGCGGTGGTAAAACGCTTCGGATTAGCGCGGTCGCGCAGGGTCATGACAACCAGCAGCATCACAACAAAGCCGATCAGGTAATACACGCGGTTAATGGTGATAAGCGTCATCATTGCGCGGCCCCCTGCGTACCCTGCTCTGCACGCCAGGCCATGACGTCGCGGCGGATGCTGGCATCCAGGCGCAGCAGGCGCGTCATATGAATAATCAATGCCGCAATGGCGGTGGGAATGGCCCACAGGCCGATGTGCAGCGGCTCGATCCCTTCGATCCCGTTTTCCTTCAGAAACGCGTCAATCAGCAGCACCGCACCGAAGGCGATAAAGATATCTTCCCCAAAGAAGACCGCGATGTTGTCGCACGCCGCGGCATGGGCCTTGATTTTGTCGCGAATGTGCTGCGGCAGTTCGCCGTATTCGTTCAGCGCTGCCCCTTCGGCCATCGGGGCCAGCAGCGGGCGTACCGTCTGGGCATGGCCGCCCAGCGACATCAGCCCCAGCGCGGCGGTGCCTTCACGCGCCACGAAGTAGAGCATCAGAATACGCGCCGAGGTGGCGCTGGCGATCTTCGCCACCCAGGCCTGGGCGCGCTCTTTAAGCCCGTAATATTCCAGCAGACCAATTACCGGCAGGATCAGGATGAAGGTCGCCAGCGATCGGCTATTGACGAACTTCTCGCCAAAGGTCTCCAGCAGCATCCCGAAATCCATCCCGACCAGCAGGCCAGTTGCCAGCCCCGCCACCACAACGACCAGCAGCGGGTTGAAGCGCAGTGCAAAACCAATGACCACGATCGGTATCCCGATCAGCGGCAACAGCGTAGTACCGTCCATAACGTTTACCCTATCGAAAGTGAGCGTTGCGCGCCGACGGCTATTTTTTTAATTTGCGGCGAGCGATGTTGTGTTTTTCGTCAGGCTTCACAAAACCTGCGCTAAAAAGCTATATCTGAACCTCAAAAACATGTAAACAAATTATCAATAAAATGTTCTTATTTTATCGACGAGTTTACATTTCTGGCTAAGGAACGTTATGACCTCGAAAAAGAGTGCTTCACCCGATTGCAACGATATCAACGATGGCCGGATTGTCTCCTCCCGCCATCTGGTGTCGGAGCGCTGCGCGGAACTGTCAGAGCTGGAGTACGCGCTGATCATGACCGGCAACGCGTTTAACAAGTGGATGGTGCGCTGCATGGCCGCAGCCGGAGAGCCGGATATGGGCGCTTTTGACGTTTCGCTGCTGCATCACGTGAACCACCGCGACCGCAAGAAAAAGCTGGCCGATATCTGCTTTGTTCTCAACGTTGAAGACACGCATGTAGTGACCTATGCCCTGAAAAAGCTGGTTAAAGCGGGCTACGTGACGAGCGAGAAAGCGGGTAAAGAGCTCTTTTTCTCCACCACGGAGGAAGGGAAAGCGTTGTGCATGAAGTATCGGGACGTGCGCGAAGCGTGTCTGATCGCCATTCATGCGGAGAGCGGCATTTCCGGGAAATCCATCGGCGAAACCGCGCAGCTGCTACGCGCGATCTCCTCCCTGTATGACACCGCCGCCCGCGCGGCGGCATCACTCTGAATTACGGACGTCTGAACAGGGTAATGCTGCGTCCGGCCAGTTCGTACTCTACGGTTTCGGTGAACGCTGTCCCGGCGGCAGCGTCATCCGCCGTAGACAGCTCCAGCACCCATCCCCCTTCGCCAAACTGCGGGATCTGGAACGGCACGGTGCCTTCAAACGGATTGAACAGCATCAGCACGTCGTGCCAGATGCCGTCCTCCTGCTGAAGATCCGGCCTGCTGATGGAGACCCCGAGCGTTGAGCCTTCATCCCACTGCTCGGCCTGCTGCGGACCGCCTCCGGCATTGAACCAGCGGATCTCCAGCCCGTCGCGCCAGCTCTCACGACGCAGCAACGGCTGCTGCGCGCGCAGGGCAATGAGCCGGCGGGTGAACTCGCGCAGCGCCGTGTCGTTTTCGGACAGCCCCTTCCAGTCGATCCATGAGATCTCGCTGTCCTGGCAGTAGCCGTTGTTGTTGCCCTTCTGCGTACGGCCAAACTCGTCCCCCGCCAGCAGCATCGGTGTACCGTGGGAGAAAAGCAGCGTGGTCAGGAAATTACGCTTCTGCCGTTCGCGGGTGGCGATAATGTCCGGGTTCTCCGTCGGCCCTTCTTCGCCATAGTTGTACGACCGGTTATCGTTATGCCCGTCGTTATTGTCCTCGCCGTTGTCGGCATTGTGCTTCTCGTTGTACGACACCAGGTCATTCAGCGTAAAGCCGTCGTGGGCGGTGATAAAGTTGACGCTGGCCCACGGGCGTCGCCCGCGCAGGTCGTACAGATCCCCGGAGCCCAGCAGACGCGCGGCAAAGTCCGTCGAGACGTTGTCCCCCTTCCAGTACTCGCGCACGGTATCGCGGTATTTGTCGTTCCACTCTCCCCAGCCTGGCGGGAAGCCACCGACCTGATAGCCGCCGGGGCCAATATCCCAGGGCTCGCCAATCAGCTTGAGCTTAGAGAGCACCGGATCCTGGGTAACGGCGTCGAAAAAGCCCCCGCGCGGATCGAACCCCTCAGGCTCGCGGCCCAGAATCGTCCCCAGGTCGAAACGAAAACCGTCAATGTGCATGGATTCGGCCCAGTAGCGCAAGGAATCCATCACCATCTGCAGCACGCGCGGGTGCGAGGTATTCACAGTGTTCCCCGTCCCAGTATCGTTAATGTAATACCGGTGCTGGTCCGGCAGCGTGCGGTAGTAGCTGTAGTTATCAATGCCCTTGAATGAAAGCGTTGGCCCCAGCTCGTTACCTTCCGCCGTGTGGTTGTAGACCACGTCCAGAATCACCTCAATGCCCGCGTCATGATAGGCGCGCACCATGTCGCGAAAGCCCTGGATCCCCGCCGGGCCATAGTAGCGCGACGCCGGAGCAAAAAAGCCGAGCGTGTTATAGCCCCAGAAGTTCTTCAGGCCACGGTCGAGCAGATGCTGGTCGTCCGGGAACCAGTGAACGGGCAGCAGCTCCACTGAGGTAATACCGAGGCTTTTGATGTAGTCGACCGAGGCTTTGTGTCCCATCCCCTCGAACGTCCCGCGCAGCTCGGGCGGGATGGCCGGGTTCATCTGGGTAAAGCCCTTCACGTGGCTCTCATAGACGACGGTATGTGGCCAGGGCACGTTTGGCCGGTTGTTGTCCTGCCAGTCGAAAGCGTTCGGGTCGATAACCTTGCATTTCGGCGTGAACGGCGCGCTGTCCCGCGTATCGAAGCTAAGATCCAGTTCGTCATGCCCCAACTCATAGCCGAAATGGGCGTCGTTCCAGTCGATATCGCCCACCAGTTCACGGGCATACGGGTCAATAAGCAGCTTATGCGGGTTAAAGCGGTGACCGTTTTCCGGATCGTAGGGGCCGTAGACGCGATAGCCGTACAGCGCACCGGGTTTCAGGTCAGGCACATAGCCGTGCCAGACCTCATGGGTATACTCCGGCAGCTCCAGCCGGGCGATTTCTGTTTTCCCGGACGGGTCAAACAGACAGAGCTCCACCCGCTCCGCGTGCGCGGAGAACAGCGCGAAGTTAACGCCCTTCCCGTCATAATTCGCACCCAACTGCTGGCCATGACCGGCCCGAATTTCAAACGTAGTTTCCTTTGCCATTTTCGTTCTCCACGATTATTCGCAGGTAAGCAGAACCAGTACACATCCCTTTTCTGACGTTAAATCCAGCGTCTCTTGCAGAATGCGGCTTTCACCGCTGAACAGATCCCGATAGCGCTTCCCGGCCAGTTCGTCGGGTATCGCTACCGTGGTATTGACCCACAGCTGATGATTATCGGTGATGCCAAAAACCAGACGCGGCACGGCAACGATCAGCGCCTCCTCGTCTTTAACGCGCGCATAGACAATCAGGTTCTCCTCGCGCTCGCCGGAAACCTTGAGCGGCAGCCAGTCGCCGTAGCGGAAAAGCGCGTCGTAATGCGGTCGAAGCCGCAGCAGCGTGGCGGTGACAAACTGCTTTACCCTGCCATCCCGCCAGCACGCCGGGTGTTCAAACACTGAAGCATCCGCCGCGCTGAGGTTTTGCACCAGCGCGTAGAAGTCCGGCTCCCGCCGGTTATCCGGGTCGACGAGGCTAAAGTTGAGCGCCTCGCTGCCCTGATAGATATCCGGCACGCCGGGCGCCGTCAGCTTGATGACCGTCTGGCTGAGGCTGTTCATCAGCCCGGCGCGGATAAAGGGCTGCATCCCCTCGCTGAAATCGTGCAGGAACGGGGCGTTATCCGGGGAAAGCAGATGCCGCGCATAGCTCAGCACCACGCTCTCATAGCTCTCGTTGCTGTCGATCCAGTCGGTGCGCTGCTTTGCCTCGCGAAGCGCTTTCTCAAGGAAGCCGAGGAAACGCGTCTCCAGCGATGCAAGCCCTTCGGCATCGTCAGGCGACAACGTGGCGGGCCAGACGCCCGCCAGCGCCTGATAGATCATCCAGGTATCGGCGGCGTTCGGCGCGGTGCCGTCGTTGAGAAAACGCACCTGGGTCTGGTTCATCTGCCGCCAGCGGGCGAGATTTTCTCCCCAGCGTTCCGGCGCCTCCGTCAGGGTGTAGAGCCGCGCCCGGGCGTCTTCTCCGCGCTTGGTATCGTGCGTGGAGGTGCCCAGCAGCGCGTCGGGCTGACGGGCGAGACGAATGCGCATCTCCTGGTGAAAGCGGGATAACGAGAACGCGCGCGGCGTCGGGTCAGCGCCCACTTCATTGAGCGCAAGCTCAAGGTTCAGACGGAAAAACAGCGTATCTTCCACCGACTTCGCCATCAGCGGCCCGGTCAACTGCTGGAAGCGGGTTCTGAAAAGCGCGGCGCAGTCGCGGCAATCTTCCGGCAGATCGCCGGTAAGAATGCGCACAATCAGGCTCAGGGCCGCTTCGGACGTATTTACGCCGGCGACCACGCGGCTAAGCAGCGCCACATCAGGCGGGGTTAATCCCTCGCGAGTGCCGTAGGTGCGGTACACCGGAAAGGCGATAAGCAGCTCGCGCAGCGCGTGGCGGATCTCCTCGCGCGGCAGCGTAACGTCATTGCGGCGGGCCAGATCGTCCGCAAGGTTTAGCAGCGTGGTGAACTCGCCCTCAAAATTACGATCGGTCATCAGACCCTTGGCATCGCGCAGTTCGGCGTGGCGATCGACCGTGACGCCCAGCGTCTCGTCGTGGATTGTCTCCAGGCGCGAGAGATTATTGTCGTCGACCAGCACCTCCGCCAGCGAGGCGATAAACTCGTAGCCGGTGGTGCCGGAAACCGGCCAGTCGGTGGGGAGCTGCTCTCCCTTCGCGAGAATTTTTTCGACCGTGATGTAACAGTCAGGTCCAGCTGCCTGCCGCAGCTTCTGCAAATAACCCAGCGGATCGGCCAGGCCGTCAATATGGTCAATGCGCAGGCCGTCAACCACGCCCGCGTGAACCAGCTCAAGAATGAGACGGTGCGTATCGTCGAAGACCATCTCGTCTTCAACCCGTACGCCCACCAGACCGGTGATCTCGAAGAAGCGCCGCCACGAGAGCTGCTTCGACGCTTCCCGCCAGGACATCAGCCGCCAGCTCTGCGCCTCATGAAGTTCGGCGATGCTTTTATCCTCGCTGTACGTGCCCGGATTAAGCGGGTACGCCGTGTCGTAATAGACCAGAGAGGCTTTATTCGTGACAGGGTCACGTTTTAACGTAATGGCACCCTTCTCCAGCTCCGCCTCAAAGGTGTCGCCGAGAAACGGCAGCGTAAGCGGGCGCGACGCGTCGATATCGAAATAGCGGAAATAGCGGCTCTGCTGGCCATATTCAATCACGTCCCGCCACCAGGCGTTTTCCAGCGAGGTGGACATATGGTTCGGGACAATATCCAGAATCAGCCCCATGCCGGCCTGCCTGAGCGCCGCGGCCATGCGGTCAAACCCTTCCCGACCGCCAATCGCGGGGTCAATTTCATTCGGGTTGGTCACGTCATAGCCGTGGGTGGAACCCGTTGTGGCGGTAAACACGGGCGAGGCGTAGAGGTGGCTGATGCCGAGGTCTTTCAGATACGGCACCAGCTCGACAGCGCGGTCAAACGTCATGCCGTTGCGGAACTGAATACGGTACGTGGCGGAAGGGATCATAACGATGCGTCTCCATCAGCAAAGCGAACGACAATACTGTTCGGCGGCAAAACGTCGTTTACCTCCGGCCAGGCGAAGCGCGTCTCCCCTGCGAGCGCGGGCACATCGACAGGCTTAGAGCCGATATTGAGCGCCAGAGAGAGCGTTCCGGACGGGAAGCGCCAGCTCACCGCCACCATGCCGGGCGCGGTCTCGATCGCCTTGCCCTCAACGATGCCGCCCCGATGCAGAAGCGGAACGATATAGCGATGGCGCAACGTCAGCAGGTGGCGGGTGAAGCGCAGCCACGTTTTCCCTTCGTCGGTAGCAATCTTATGCCAGTCGAGCTTTGAGCGAACAAAGGTGTTAACGTCGTTCGGGTCCGGGACGGCTTCATCGTGCCCGGCGTGTCCGGTAAACTCTTTCGCGCGCCCTTCCCGCACCGCTTTTGCCAGATCGCCGTGAAAATCGGTGAAGAACAGGAACGGATGCGTTTCACCGAACTCCTCGCCCATAAACAGCAGCGGAATATGGGGAGAGAGCAGCAGCGCGGCAAGCAGCACCCGCGTCCTGTCGGCTCCCGCGAGGGTGATGAGCCGCTCCCCCTGGGCGCGATTCCCGGTCTGATCGTGGTTTTGAATGAAATCGACGAAGAACTGCGGCGGCTGGGTACGGCACTCCACGCCGCGAGATTCCCCGGTTTGCAGCGAAATCTCGCCCTGGTAAACAAACCCTTCCGCCAGCGCACGGGCGAACTTTTTCTCCGGCTCACACGCAAAATCCTGGTAGTAGGCGTGCGTTTCGCCGGTGGCAAACACGTGGGCAGCATTGTGGAAGTCATCATTCCACTCGGCGGTGAACAGCGGCGTGTTGCCCTGTTCATCGCGCGGATGCAGGAAAATCACGTTGCGGCTGTCTTCCGTGGTCAGATGAACGTGACGGTGCGGGATCGCCTCGCGGATCTTCGCGGCAATCTCCTCCAGAATGTGCGTCCCGGAGCTGTCTTTAATCTGGTCGATGGCATCAAAGCGCAGGCCGTCCAGACGGTACTCCGTCAGCCAGTAGAGCGGTGCGTCGGTGATGTACTGTCTCACCGGCTCGCGCTCGTAAGCGATGCCGTTGCCCCACGGCGTCATTCGATCCGCATCAAAAAACGCGGGCGACAGCAGAGGGAGATAATTCCCCTCCGGGCCGAAGTGGTTGAGCACGATATCCAGCACCACGGAAAGCCCCAGCCCGTGCGCGGCGTCGATAAACGCGTGAAAATCCTCCGGCGTGCCGTAGGCAACGTGCGGGGCATACAGCAGTACGCCGTCGTAGCCCCAGCCGCGGGTTCCACCAAACTGGGAAACGGGCATCACTTCAAGCTGGGTGATACCGAGCTCCGCCAGATAGGGCAGCTTGTCGATGGCCGCCCGGAAGGTGCCCTCCGGGGTAAAGGTGCCGACGTGTAGTTCGTAAATGACCGTCTCTTCCCACGGCCGCCCTGCCCAGTCCCGGTTAACCGGCTGATAGCATCGGGGATTGATAACAACCGATGGCCCGTTAACGTCGCCCTTTTGCACGCGCGATGCCGGATCGGGTACCGTCATGCCGTCCTGCAGGACAAACTGATACTCTGCACCGTGCGTGACGCCAGAAACGTCTGCCTGGAACCAGCCGTGCCCCACCGCCGTCATCGGCACGTCGGTGGCGGCCAGACGTAGCGTAAGTTCTTTCTGTCCTTCTGCCCAGACGCGAAAACGTACCACGCCATCGGAAATAAACTCAGCACCCCACTGCTTTTGAAATGTCCTGAATTCCATTCATTGTCCTCGAATGACCCACATTTTACGCGGAACGAAGTACAAGCTTAGTTCAGGATCTCAAGTGCGTGAGCTCAGCGGATTTAACCGCGTCGTCTATTCTTTATGAAATAACTCACTATCGGGAATACTATGCAGATTCGAAAAGGATTAAATACGGACCTCGTCCGTCTTGAATGTTGTGACTTTTCTTTCACCATTAGCCACATTGCGCGAGAGCCGTTTATCCATTGTGATTTGCATATTGAAGCCGTCGCCGAGCCCTGGATAAAAACCTACGAACTCGACATCCAAACGCTTGAAAACCATTGCGTTAATCCGGACGCCATATTTCTTGTTGCGGAAACCGATGACGGTGAATTAGCCGGATTTATTACCGCTTCAATCGGCTGGAATAAATTTATTTCAGTGGATTATATTGCCGTTGATCGCACCAGACGCCGAACCGGCGCCGCGCAAAAATTAATGGCTGCCGCGCACGTGTGGGCCCGCAGCGTAAACGCGCCGGGATTACGGCTTGAAACACAAAATGTTAACGTCTCCGCCTGTCTGTTTTACCGTAACTACGGGTTCACCCTGGGCGGGTACGATCGGTATCTCTACAACGCCTTACCGGAAAAAGACGAGGTCGCCCTGTTCTGGTATTACATGCTGGTGTAGCGCCGCAGCCTTCATATTTCTGTCATTGAACTTCATTACGCTTTCGGGATTTTAACCACGGTGTTGAGGAAAGAAGCGTGAATTTTATGGCTAAGGCATTACTGCTGGCATTACCCGTTTTGAGTGCAGCGGCGACGGCCGCTGAGCGCGAGCTGTGTGAACCCAAAGCGTACGAAATGGCGCTGCGCTATCAGCAGAAATCGGCAGAGATTCTGGCCCTTCAGCTGCAGACGTATCGGTTTGCCACCGAGCGTTTCAACGAAAAATTAAAAGATCTGAAAACACCTGAAAATTACGCCGTGGTGATGGACCTGGATGAAACGGTGCTGGATAACACCCCTCTTCTGGTGCGCGACATGGCGCAGTGTCACGACTATACGAAATGGGATACCTGGAGCGACTGGGAAAAACAGGGAAAACCCGGCTTAATTCCGGGAGCTAAGGCGTTTCTTGACCATGTGAATCAAAGCAAGGTCCGCATCTATTATGTTTCGGACCGTATGCAGGAAAACAAAGCCGACACGCTGAAGACGTTAAACGCTCTCGGCCTGCCGCAGGTGTCTGACGAAAGCGTGCTGCTGGATACGGTCAACAAGGAAGAGCGCCGTCAGAGCATCCTCAAAAAGCAGCAGATCGTGATGCTGTTCGGCGACAGCCTGCCGGACTTCGCCGTACAGTTCAAAAACAAAAAACCGAGCGAGCAGCAGCGTGAGCTGGTTGAAGCCAGCGCCGAACACTTCGGCAACGACTGGATTGTGCTGCCTAATGCCGCTTATGGTGCCTGGTCCAGGGCCACGCTGGATAGCTGGAACGCACCGCTGAAAAAATAACGCTTTACGGGCCGGGAAAGGCTTCACCACCACCCGGCTGTTGCGCTGTGCTATTTATCTCGTTTATAGGTCCTATCATTTCTGAGCAGGTTCTTATAATTTTACGGAGCAGTAAGATGAGCACTTTCAAAGGAGACTCGTATGCTTACCGTGAAAAAACTTGCTCTTTCCACGCTGATTTCCAGTTCATTGCTGTTCTACCCTGCGCTGCAGGCCTCGGCAGAAACGCCGCAGCACGTCGTTAAACAACCAGCGGGCGGTTACAGCGTGCAGGTCGGTGACGTTCTGGTAACGTCGTTTACGGACGGGACCGTTGCGCAGGATCTGCACAAGCTGCTGCGCCGGACAACGCCGCAAAACATTGATGCACTGCTCGCGAAAAACTTTCAGACCAACCCGGCGGAAGTGTCCATCAACGCGTTCCTGATTGCGATGCCCGGACACAAAATCCTGGTGGATACCGGTTCCGGCCAGCTCTTTGGCCCCGGCAACGGCGGACGTCTGATTGAGAGCATCGCCACCCAGGGGATCAAACCCGAGGACATTACTGAAGTCTTGCTGACCCACGCCCATTCCGACCACGCGGGTGGCCTGGTGAAAGACGGCAAGCTGGTGTTCAGCAACGCGCGCGTTTTCGTTGGCAAACCGGACATCGACTTTTTCTTTAACGACGACAATCAGAAGAAAACCGGCTACGGCAAGAACTACTTCGATGTCGCACAGAAGACCTTAAAACCCTATCTTGACGCGGGTAAAGTGGTGCCGTTTAGCGGCACTTCGGAGATTCTTCCGGGGCTGACCGGCACGGTTCATCCCGGACACACGCCGGGTTCAGCCTTCTACACGCTGACAAGTAAAGGCGAGAAAATCACCTTTGTCGGCGACATCATTCACGCAGCGGCGGTCCAGTTCCCGCAGCCTGCGGTGACCATCACCTACGATGAAGATGAGAACAAAGCGGCAAGCGTACGCGAGCATGCGTTCGCTGACTTTGTGAAAAATAAAGACCTTATTGCCGCGCCCCATCTGCCTTTTCCGGGCATCGGCTATGTGACGAAAGGTGAGAAAGGCGGCTATGCCTGGGTCCCTGTCACCTATACCAACCGGGACGCCAGCGGCGCGAAGTAGAGTGATGTCGCGTATATCTGACATGGACATCGACCTGCTCCTGGCGCTGGACGCCCTGCTTCAGGACAGGAACATCACTCATGCGGCCGCGCGGCTGGACATCAGCCAGCCCGCGCTGTCCGCCCGTCTCGCGCGTCTGCGCACGCTCTTTGGCGAGCCGCTGTTTATTCCCTCCCCACATGGACGTGGGGTATTACCCACACCGAGAGCGGAGGCGTTGAAGCCACAGGTTGAAAGCGTGCTACGCGGCATCCGCGCGATGTTCGCCCCCACCACGTTTGAGGCGCACACCAGCAGCCGGACCTTTGTTATCGCGCTGCATGAAAACCCAGCGCTGATGCTCGGCACCGCGCTGCTTAACCAGGTGAGTACCGATGCCCCCGGCATCCGCCTGCGCTTCGCCCTGCCGGAGATGGTAGACCTGCCGCAGCAGCTGGAAAACGGTGATGTGGATATCTACATCGGCGTGAGCGCGGGCGCCCATGACGGATGGGTGAGGCGCAAACTTCTCGACGACGCGTTTGCCACCGCCCAGCGCAAAGCTCATCCGCGTGGAACAGGTTCGTTAGATTTGGAAAGCTACTGCGCGCTTTCCCATCTGGTGGTGTCGTCGGCGGGAGATCCCTTTACCGGATTTGTCGACCAAACCCTCGCCGGGCTGGGCTATCAGCGACACGTTGCCATGTCCACCCAGAGCTACGCTATGGCGCCTGCGCTGGTTGCCGGTACCGACCTGGTATGTACCCTGCCGGAACGGATGCTGAAGCAGTTTGCCAGCACGCTGGATATTTTCCCACCGCCGCTGCCGCTCCAGCCCATTACCATCAACATGTACTGGCACCCGAAAAACAGCCAGGATCCGGCGAACGCCTGGCTGCGCGGGCAGCTGCTGCGGGCCGCCGGACGTCAGGTGTGATCGAGCGTGACCAGAAACTTTTTAAGCACTTCTGAACGAATAATCCGGTGGCAAACCAGGGTGAGTTCGCTCTCCCGCAGCCGGTCGAGGATGTCCACGTAGACGACATTTTCAACGCTCACTGCCTTTGCCGACGCGGGCAGCAGCGCCAGCCCAAATCCGGCCGCAACAAGGCTTATCACCGTGGGCACGTCGGTCGCATTTTGCACCACGTCCGGCTGAAAGCCCGCCCCGCTGCAGGCGTCATAGAAGTACTGCTCCAGCCCCATTCCCTCCGGATCGCGCAGCGAGATCCATTTTTCGTCTTTCACCGACGAAAGCGTCAGCGCGGACGATCCGGCGAGCGGATGCTGACGAGAGAGCGCCAGCACCGTTTTCTCCGACGTGAACGGCCGGCTTTGCAGATCGTCAGGCAGCGACGGCAGCGGCGCGCGGATGATGGCCACGTCCAGCTGGTTGCTCTGCACGGCGGCGTAGAGCGTCTGCACATTTCCCGTCATCAGGGACATGGTAATGGCCGGCCAGCGGCTGTGCATCTGGCGCAGCGCGGCGGGTAGCCTGCCGTCAAACATCGCACTCGACACGCACCCCAGGTTTAACTCCCCCTGCTCGCCCCGTGCCGTTTGTCTGGCATCCAGCACCGCCTGCTCGGTCAACGAGATGGCAAGCCGGGCTTTGACCAGAAACGCTTCGCCCGCGGGCGTCAGGGTTAAGCGGCGGTTCGCCCGGCTGAAAAGCGTGACGCCTAAACGTTCTTCCAGCGCCTTTATCTGCTGGCTCAGCGCCGGTTGGGCGATGTTCAGACGCTCGGCGGCCCGGTGCATGTGGAGCTCTTCGGCAACGACAATGAAGTGGCGCATCTGACGAAACTGCACGAGACGTCTCCCTGTATTGATATAAATTTACTTATCAATTTAACAGAAATGATGAAATTGATGCTATTAGTCATTGCCATAAAAATGGAGGTATTCAACCGAGGGAGGAAAATATGGAAAACCAAGTCAACGATCTCCGCAGCGCCATCGCCTTACTGCAGCGCCACGAAGGGCAGTATATTGAAACCGCTCATCCGGTCGATCCCAACGCGGAACTGGCGGGTGTCTATCGCCATATCGGCGCAGGTGGCACGGTCAAACGTCCGACCCGCACGGGTCCGGCCATGATGTTCAACAGCGTTAAGGGCTATCCGGGCTCCCGCATTCTGGTGGGCATGCAAGCCAGCCGCGAGCGCGCGGCGCTGCTGTTAGGTTGCGAACCGTCTGAACTGGCAAAACACGTTGGCCATGCGGTGAAAAAGCCGGTCGCACCGGTTGTCGTTCCGGCCTCGCAGGCCCCCTGCCAGGAACAGGTCTTCTACGCTGACGATCCTGACTTCGATCTTCGCAAATTGCTTCCGGCACCGACCAACACGCCAATTGATGCCGGTCCGTTTTTCTGCCTGGGGCTGGTGCTGGCAAGCGATCCGGAAGACAGCTCGCTGACGGATGTCACCATTCACCGCCTCTGCGTGCAGGAGCGCGACGAGCTTTCCATGTTCCTTGCCGCCGGGCGACATATCGAAGTCTTCCGTAAAAAAGCGGAGGATGCCGGAAAACCGCTGCCGGTGACGATCAACATGGGTCTCGACCCCGCCATCTATATCGGCGCATGCTTTGAGGCCCCTACCACGCCGTTTGGCTACAACGAGCTGGGCGTCGCCGGGGCGCTGCGCCAGCAGCCGGTCGAGCTGGTGCAGGGCGTGGCGGTCAAAGAGAAAGCCATCGCACGGGCGGAGATTATCATCGAGGGTGAACTGCTCCCGGGCGTGCGCGTTAGAGAAGATCAGCACACCAACACCGGCCACGCGATGCCGGAGTTCCCGGGCTACTGCGGCGAGGCGAACCCCTCCCTGCCGGTGATCAAAGTGAAAGCCGTGACCATGCGCAACCACGCGATCCTGCAAACGCTGGTGGGACCGGGAGAAGAACATACCACGCTGGCCGGACTACCGACCGAGGCCAGCATCCGTAATGCCGTTGAAGAGGCAATTCCGGGCTTCCTGCAAAACGTCTATGCCCATACCGCGGGCGGCGGTAAGTTCCTCGGCATATTGCAGGTGAAAAAACGCCAGCCGTCAGACGAAGGACGCCAGGGCCAGGCGGCGCTCATCGCCTTAGCCACCTATTCGGAGCTGAAAAACATTATTCTTGTCGACGAAGATGTGGATATTTTCGACAGCGACGACATCCTGTGGGCGATGACGACGCGCATGCAGGGCGATGTGAGCATCACCAATATTCCGGGGATCCGCGGCCACCAGCTGGATCCGTCCCAGTCGCCGGATTACAGCACCTCGATTCGCGGCAACGGCATTTCCTGCAAGACGATCTTTGACTGCACGGTTCCGTGGGCGCTTAAGGACCGCTTCGAGCGCGCGCCGTTTATGGAAGTGGATCCGCGTCCGTGGGCGCCGGAGCTGTTTGCCGATAAGAAATAAAATCACGCGCGTATGGCCCGCAGATCATACACGTATTTTCTTTTCAAGCGTGGCGATGTTTTCACCCGCCACGCGTTCAACAGTGAAACGATCGACGCTCAGCAATATGAGCATCAGCCCCCTGCCGCTCTCCAGCAGCGGCGACATTTCGCAGAAACGGTCTCGCCGGGCGATCTCAAGACGCTCCTGCGGGAACGCGTCACCTGCGTCGATAAAAACAAGGCAGACGTCATTGCCGCGGATGGCGAACTGTACGCTAAAGACGCACGAATTATCCTCATGAAGCGCGTAGCGGATGATATTCGTTGCCACTTCACAAACGGCGAGATCGAAGGCGAAACGCCACTCGTCATCGACGGGAAGCGCGCTCAGCCTGTCTCTCAGCCAGTCGGACAGCGGCGTCAGTGACGCGATCGCCGCCGGAAATTCAGCATGCTCTGGCCTCTGCATCTACTGCCCCAGCTGCGCAAGCGCGCTATGTTTATCCGGATAGATACGGAAGATGCGATCCATTCGGGTCAGGGTGAACATGTTCATGATCCCGGGGTTCAGAGAGCACAGCGCCATGTCGCCTTTCCCGTTCATCAGCTTAAACAACGACACCAGCATCCCCAGCCCGCTGCTGTCGATGAAATCCACTTTGCTAAAGTCGACGATTAAGGCTTTACGATCGCTGCCGATTTCCTCCGTCACGGACGCTTTAAACGTCGCAGCAACGGAGGCGTCCAGCCGTCGGACCGCGGGCGTGAGAATGTTGGCATGCGGTAATCGTTCAGTGTTAATTATCATTCTGTTCTCCCTGACGCTCAATCACGAGCAGTGACACGTCATCAGTTAAGGCGATCGGTTCATCACGATTTGCATTGCGCCAGCCGGTCAGGTGGTCACCGAACCGTGGCAGGAGCTGGTCAACGGGGAGCCGGGCATGCTCATGAAGCCAGCGTTCGAGACGTTGCGTGCCAAACTGCTCGCCGCTGACGTTCTCACACTCGGTAATACCGTCACTGAATAAGCATAAGCGATCCCCCGGATGGAGGGTAAACGCGACGTCTTCCCAGCTCAGATCCGGGATTAGCCCGACCGGCGGTCCGCCATCGCCCACGGACGTGACGGCGCTGTCCGCATTCACAATGAAGGGAGTAGGATGCCCGGCCTGGCACAGCCACCCTTCGCCAGTCTCTGGATCGATCACGCCGTAAATGAGCGTGAAATAACTGGTGATGTCGCTCTCTTCACTGCAAAAGCGGCTGTTCAACATCCTGACAACCTCCGCAGGTGACTGAATCCCCCCCTCTTCGGTAAACAGAAAGCGATCCACCACCCGGCCATGTAAAAACTGGCGAGCCACCGCGAGGGACATCATCGCGGCCCCCACGCCGTGACCCGAGACATCAACGCAATAGAATCCCAGATGTGAATCCAGAGGGAAAATATTGAACACATCGCCCGAAACCCAGGCTGACGGCAGGAAAAGCCAGTCGGAGAAGTAGTCATCATAGCGTAAGCGGCGTGAAGGCAGCACCGAGTGCTGAACGCGCGCAGCCAGTTCCAGATCTTTTTCAATCTGATGCAACGCTTCACTCAGGCGCTTGTTGTGCGCCGCGAGGGTCGCCTCCAGCGTCAGAATACGGACCCCGGCATGAAGCCGCGCCCGCAGTTCAGCCTGCTCAACGGGCTTACTCAAAAAATCATCCGCTCCGGCATCAAACCCCTGCGTCACGTCCCCGGCATTCTCGCGGGCCGTCAACAGGATGATATACACGTAGCGGCCAAACTGACGGTTGCGGATGGTCTGACACAGCGTCAGTCCGTCCATTTCCGGCATTTCCCAGTCGCTTATCACCATGCTGACCGGCTGGCTGGACAAGATTTCCAGCGCGTCGACACCATTTTCCGCCTCGCTCACGATATATCCCCACTGGGTGAGCATTCGGGAGAGTAACCGACGATAAATCAGCGAATCTTCAACGATTAACACGTGCAGCGCCGACATACATCCCTCCTAAAGCGGTAAGAACCAGATGAGGCTCACGGTCCCTTCCCTGAATTTTGCATTCCCGTTGCCGTGCCCCGGATAGCGCGTTCCCGCATAGTTCGCGTACTGGATGGAGAACGAACCCGGCGTATAGCCGGCATAACCGAAGCTGTAGCTGTAATCGCCGTTCCAGGGCTGCTGCTGGCTGCTGTCCGGGAACCAGAATGCCGTCGCGCGAACGAAGAAATGTTGTTTGAAGGTGTAGCCGCAGCCGCCGAGCATGACGTTTTTATTTTTGCGGATGTCATCGCTGCTGAGGTCATAGTAGCGCGGTACCCAGCTGTACCCGACCTGGCAAATGATGGAATCCCCTTTATTAATCAGGAGCGTGTTTTCAACCGGTTTCGGTAACGAAAACTTATAGGCCAGCGTGAAGGCGCCCTGTTCGAAATAGGTGTGTCGTCGGCTGCCCGATGTCCAGAAATGGTTATCGCCGTAGTTGCTGTAAACCAGACTCACGGTGTTGGCGTGCCAGTCATCGTAGCCGAAGCTGTAGCGAAAATCGGCGGTGTAGCGGCTGGTGTCTCTGACCGGCAGTCGGGACGTAATGTTGGCAAACCAGAAGCTGTAGGGGGAATACTGAAGGCTGAGATTCAGCGTCTGGTTAATCTTTTTCTTTTCCGTGGCGGTGTCTGAACTGTTAGGAATGCTCATCCACTGCTCTTTCAGTCCCGAGCTAAAGCTCAGCGCACCTGAGAATTTCTTGTCGTTACCCGAGAACAGGCGCCCCCAACGGCTGGTAAAAACGCCTGCCTGAACGGGTTCACCGTTCTTATCGCGCAGGGTTTCTTTATCACTGCTTTGCGCCGCCTCCGCGGCGGGTATCGCGGCGAGCAGCACGCCCGCCAGAAGCCATTTTTCGCGCATAACCGCCATCCTTAGTTAGGTATCCAGCCTGCGCCGACGTCGTATTTTGCCATCAGCCACAAAATACCCAGTGCCGCCGCATGCACTAACGTGTTCTCTATCCAGGCGTGACGCCATAAATCGAAGGTGATGAACTGACTCACCAGCAGCACCACGTACACATGCAAAATAAAGGTATAGAGCGAGTGCTGCCCTAGCGGGATGAGGAACCATCCCAGCAGGCGGTTGAGCGGCGTCCAGCAATACGTCAGCACCAGATAGACGGTGACCATCAGGGCGATATCGTTCAATACCCGCACCGGGCCCAGCCCATTCTTCGCCGCCCAGGTGTGATAAAACGAATTGAAGCTGTCAGGCGGGATGACGTGCATCAGCAGCGCGGGCGGCATAAACGGGTTGGTATGGTTCTGGGCAACAAATCCCAGCACCAGTGACACCATGACCAGCGCCACCACCACCCCTTTGCCCGGGGGCGTCCGGGCGAACGAGAGCAGTTCGGCTTTATACCAGCCGCTGGCCATGCCCAGCACAAAGATGAACTGCCAGGCGAGCAGCGGGAAGGCAAATTCGAATTCCGACGGCGTCAGCCGAAGCGGCCACCGCTGCCACAGGCTGTACACCAGCAGCGACAGCCCTAACAGCCACCAGACTTTTCCTTTCTGCAGCATCCCTAAAAATAGCGGGCTGAGTAGCAGCAAAAAGATATACAGTCCGAGAATTTGCGTCTGGTGGGGGCCGATCTGCAAATAGAGAATAATGTTGAACCAGGTCTCTTTAATTTGCGGCGTCACAGGATAAAGCGACCAGCTTTGACCTGAAAATCGGTCGGTAAAATGGGTGACCTCGAAAACGTTAATATGTGGGATATAGGCCAGCAGAATAAACGACACTATGATAATGATATTTACGCGATATATTTTCCATGCCCTGAGATAAAGCCCCCAGGAAACCGTAAGCAAAACCACTTTTTGCAGACGCGCGCGATTCAGCATTCCCAGCATAAACCCTGAGAGAATGACAAAGCCTTCTGCACCTGTTGTTAACCCAAAACGCTCCCAGGAGAATATATTAAATATCGACATCACCTCCGTATGCGCCACGACCATCATGACGAGGGCAATGCCGCGCATAAAGTCAATTCTCAGGTCACGGGCACCTGCAACGGAATACCTCCATGTTATTGATTTAGCGTCATCTTCTTGCGCAATCGACGGCGCAACATGGCTCATAGGGTGTCCTTTGCCTGAAAACGAAAATTAAGGTCTAAATAAAGTAGATAGTCTAAAGGAATAGTAACTGCAATTTATCACCGGCAGATGAAACATATTAAGCAGAATTAAATCCAAATTAACCACCACTTCATATTAATAAAAACGACGCTGGACACTTTTATTCGGCGTTCTACACTTATCTTAAATCTTGTTTACTCGCTATTTTCTTTCGCTTTTGGGCAACTGTCTGCGCAGCAGAATGGGTCTGCATTTTCACGGAATCAGGAACGCCGGAACTATGGATTTTTATTTTTCCCGTTTTGAACATCGTCGTCCTCCGGAACCGTTAACAACACCGCGTTGGGTCATGATGACCTGGCAGGTATTAGCGGTCGCGGCACTTATTCTGGGTGCAAATTATATTTACTGGCGCTGGACCGCCTCCCTGAATACTGACGCACTATGGTATGCCATACCGCTGGTCCTCGCCGAAACGCTGGCGTGGATAGGGACCGTGCTGTTTACCATCAACTTATGGAAAGAACAGGATCCCCCCCAGTGTCCGCCCCCCGGCGAAATCAACGAATGCCTGTTTCCGGAAGAGGCCGTAGAACCTCGTCCTGTTAAAGTGGATTTGTTCATTGCCACCTACTCGGAAGACACCGAGCTGGTCAGGCTGTCCATTCGCGACGCCCTGAAGATGGCCTACCCGTATCCGATTGACTACCGGATCCACGTGCTTGATGACGGTCGCCGCCCGGAGATGAAAGCCGTCTGCGATGAGGAAGGCGTTAACTATATCAGCCGCCAGACCAACATCGGCTTTAAGGCCGGCAACCTGCGCAACGGTCTTGAGCAAACCGATGGTGATTTCATTGTTATCTGCGACGCCGATACCCGCGTATTTCCCACCCTTCTCAGCCATACGCTGGGCTATTTTCGCGATCCGGACGTGGCCTGGGTGCAGACGCCGCAGTGGTTCTTCGACCTTCCGGAAGGAGAAAATCTGTCACGCTGGGGCCAGCGAAAAGCCGGAAAAGTGGGCTACGGTCTGGGCTGGCTGATTCAAAAGTGTGTTGGCCCGGTCACCGTAGGCCGCGACCCGTTTTTTAACGATCCGCGCATGTTCTATGACGTGATCCTGCGGCGGCGCAACTGGGCGAACGCGGCTTTCTGCTGCGGCGCGGCCTCCATCCACCGGCGCGAGGCGGTCATGCAAGCCGCGCTGAGAAGCTACGTCTGGTCCGTCGAAGAGGAGATCCATCGCCACACCCGCGACATCCGCGATGAAGAAACCCGCGAAGCGCTGCAGGAGGCGATGCGCCCGCACGTGGCGTTTGACACCGAGCTCACCCCCTACAAATTTCACGTCTCGGAAGATATTTACACCTCGGTGCTGCTGCACGGAGACGCCGCGCGACGCTGGCGCTCGGTTATGCATCCGCGGGTTGAGTCGAAGATGCTCTCTCCGCAGGATATGCTGACCTGGATGATCCAGCGCTTTAAATACGCCGCCGGCTCGCTGGATATTTTGTTCCATGACAATATCTTCAGCCGTCGCCGCTTCCGGCTTTCCCTCCCCCAGACGCTAATGTATGCCACCACCTTCTGGTCTTACATGGCCTGCGTGTGGAACACGGTATTTTTGATTTCGCCCATTATCTATCTGTTCACCGGCATTCCGCCGGTATCCGCCTGGTCGACGCCGTTCTATCTCCACTTTCTCCCCTTTTTTATCTTCTCTGAACTGGCGTTTATGTTCGGGACATGGGGGATCTCGGCTTGGGACGGCAGGGCCTCTTACCTCTCCTTCTTTTCCATGAACCTGCGCGCGCTCAATACCGTGCTGCGGGGCGAGCAGATCAAATTTCACGTCACGCCAAAAGAGCGGCAGACGGGCCGTTTTCTCTACCTGGTGAAGCCGCAGATTGCCATTGTGGTGCTGACCCTCGCAGGGCTTATCTGGGGCGGTATTCAGGTGGCGCGTGGACAGGTGGACGACCCCTCCGGCTACGTCATCAATATTTTCTGGGGAGGGGTGAACATCGCCGCCATGCTGCCGCTGATTTTCGCGGCCATGTGGACGCCCGCCGAAGAGGATGAGGTCACCCAATGAGGATACGTGATGCCCTGCTGCCCGCGCGCAGCTACCTCACCATTTTGCTCGGGTTCCTGCTCGGCTTTGCCATTGTGGTCTGGGTGGAGAAACAGATGCCCACGCGCGTGGAAAGCAGCGGCGGCATCGCGCTCAGCAAAGACTTCCCGCCGCTGCCTGCGAAACGCGCCCTGACCTATGACGAAGCCATCTGGGCGCGAGTCGCCTGGCAATACTACGTGAATAATACCCAGCCAAACGGCCTGCCGAATGCCAGCGACGGAGAACCCTGGCTGAGCCTCTGGAGCGTGGGAAGCTACCTGTTTGCGACCGCTGCCGCAGAGCAGCTCAACATTATTTCCGCCGATGAGTTCGACGAGAGGATCGGTACGGCCCTGTTCGCGCTGGGGCAGCTGCCGCTCAACGAGCGAGGCCTGCCAGCCGCGTATTACCATGCGGATACCCTGAAAATCCTCGGCAAATCCGACGCCTCGGCAATTGGGCTGAGCCGCCTGCTGACGGCGCTTCAGACCCTCCTGTGGCGCTATCCTCAGCACGCGGCGGCTATCCACGATCTCTTCAGCCTCTGGAACACCGGCGCTCTGATTGAACATAACGTCCAAAGCCAGGCGGCCGTGCCGCTCCATCACTGGACGCTGACCGATGACGAACAGCGGGACAGCTTTGGCTACCGTCTCTATGCCAGCCATACGCTGCGCCTGATTGACAGCGCGGCAGGCCTCGCGGTAACCAACCCGCCTGAAGGGCAAAAGATGATCGATCTGGACGGCGTGATGGTGCCGGATGAAGGGCTACGCACGCCCTGGGGCAAGCAAACCTCCCTGATCAGTCTCCCCTACCTGTTAACCGGCCTTGAACTGGGCTTTGACGCGCAGAGCGCTGAGATTGCGTGGCGGATTATGCAGATCCAGCAGCGGCGCCATAGCCTGCGCAGCCCAAAACCCCCTGTCAGCACGGATTACGCCGAACCGGCGCCGGATTACGTCAACGATCTGCCGAACAGGCAGCCGGTACAGGCGCGCAACCTGCGCGACGAGGTGCCGGAGAAAGTGGCAATTACCTCCACCCGCACCGCGTTTGCCTGGTATGCCCTGTTCCGCAACAGCTGGAGCGAAGCGCTGCGCCAGCAGGTTCTGCCGCTTCAGGTACCGGGTAAAGGCTGGCAGCGCGGATTAAATCTCAACAACAGCGTTAATGCCGTCGTGGACGCCGATACCAATGCCATTGTGCTGGAAAGTCTGTCTTACATCGCGCATGGTCAGATGCTCTGTCTGGCCTGCCTCTACACTTCCCCCTCAGCAGGAGCAACGCCATGAAGCCACGATCCCCGATCCTTTTCCACCTGCTCACGGGAATAACGATCTGCTGGCTGGCGTTATCGACCGTGCGTGCGGACACCGAGCTTCCTGCATCAGGTTACTCCCCGCGCAGCGGCGAGCTGACGGCCCGAGAGATGACCATCGCGAAAAACGCCTGGCAGTATTTCGTCACCAACTATCAGCCCACGACGGGCCTGGTGAATGCGGTCAACAAATTTCCCTCCACCACCATGTGGGACAGCGCCTCCTATCTGGCCGCCCTGACGGCGGCGCGCGAGCTCGGGATCATTGATAAAGCGGAATTTGACCGCCGGATGCTGAAATTTCTCGCCACGTTAAACACCCTGGTACTGTTCCGCAACGAGCTGCCCAACAAGGCCTATAACACCATCAGCGCCCAGAAGGTGGACTACACCAACAAGCCCGGCGAAATTGGCTTCTCGGCGCTGGATATCGGGCGAATGCTGGTCTGGCTGAAAATCGTCAAAGAGCGCTATCCGGAATACGGCAACAGCATTGATAACGTGGTGCTCGGCTGGGATTTCAGCCACGCGATCGACCCCTGCGGCACGCTGTACGGGGCCTATCTCGAGAACGGCCAGCCGAAGTACGTTCAGGAAGGTCGGCTGGGCTATGAAGAGTACGGCGCGGCCGGGTTCCAGCTTTGGGGGTTTAATACCTGTAAAGCCAGCCGTCCTCAGCCTTACGAGCTGGCCGAAATCTACTGCGTGCTGGTCCCGTACGATACGCGCGACCCGCGCAACACGTCGCAGCATAACTACGTGGTGACGGAATCCTACCTGCTCTACGGGCTGGAGTTCGGCTTTGATAAACCGACCGACCGGGATAACGCTCCGCGCGACTACTCCCTGACGTGGATGAAAAACTTTGCTGACCGCGTTTATCAGGCTCAGGAGAATCGCTATACCATTACCGGCGTCCTCACCGCGCGCTCCGAGCACCAGCTCGATAAGGCCCCTTACTTCGTCTATGACACCGTCTTCAGCGACGGATACAACTGGAACACCATTACCGATAAAGGTCAGTTCGTCCCCAACGCTGCCGCGATATCGCTGAAGGCGGCGCTGGGCATGTGGGTGCTGTGGAACTCCCCCTATACCGACCGCCTGCTGAATACGATTGAGAATGCCAACGAAGAGGGAAAAGGCTATTACGAAGGGCTGTATGAAAACGGTGACGGCCCGATCAAAGAGTTCACCGCGAATAATAACGGCATCATGCTGGAAGCCCTGCTGTTCAAGAAAGAGGGAAAACTGCTGGCCTTCAACACCGACAACCCAAAGAGCAAGGATTTTGCCCCGTCGCTGTGGGATCGCAAGCTGCTCGATCAGTTTGAAGAGAACAACGCTCTGCGCAGCCGTCCGTTCCTTAGCAGCACACCGGCCATAAAAAGCTGGTGCGACCGGACCGGCGTCACGCAGCGTACCAAACCCGCCTGTCAGGCCTGTCAGTGCGCGTCATGCAGCGTAGACGAGCCCGTTAAACTGCCTCCGGTGACTGCGCAATGCTTAAAACCTTAGCCAGAGGGCTCGCGGGATTACTCCTTGCAGGCGGGGTCATTTTTGCCCTGTTTGGTCATCAGGGCGCAGGCTGGCGCTGGCTAATCCACGGCGGCTGGCACTCCAGCGCGCGTATCGCCGCCCTGACGCCGGAAGAGCAGACGTGGGCGACGATCGCCTGGCGCTATTTCGTCAATAATACCCAGCCGCAAACGGGACTGGTCAACGGGAGCGACAAACAGCCCCGCGTCACGCTCTGGCAAATGGGCGATACGCTTATCGCCCTGCTGGCGGCAAAAGAGCTGGGACTGATTGAGGACGCCGAGTATGACGCTCGCTTAACCCGTCTCATGGGCACCCTTAACCGCCTGATGCTGACCGATGCCCGAACGCCGGGTCGACTCTATTCCAGCCAGACGGCGACGCCAGTCGACTTTAGCGGCAAGCCCAACAAAAACGGCTGGTCCGCGCGCGACATGGCGCGTCTGATGCTCGCCCTGCGCCTTACCGCAGAGCGGGAGCCGCAGTACAGCGAATACCTGGATAAAATTATCCTGCGCTGGAATTTCTGCCCGGTCATCGACAGCGAAGGCGAACTGTGGTCCTCTTCCCTGCAAAACGGTCAGCCGGTCGTGCGGGAGGAACTGCGGCTGGGCGAAAGTGAATATGCCGCGACGGCGTTTCAGCTGTGGGGATTTTCCCCGGATAAAGCATTTACGCCCCCGGCGCACCACGTCATCATCGCCCAGCGGCGTCTGGCCGTCGATGCCCGCGATCCGCGCACCACGTGGCAGCCCTCTCTGATTACCACCCTTCCCTATATGCTGCCGGGCCTGGAGTTTGGCTGGGAGCCAGAAGGCGTTGCGGCCGATCTGCAACAGCGTCTGCGCAAGCAGGCCGAAAACGTCTGGCTGAGCCAGAAGACCCGCTGGGAGACAGATAAAATCCTGACGGCCAGGGCAGATTTCACGCTCTCTCAGGCGCCCTGGCATATCCAGGATACCGTCTGGGGAAATGGCTATGCCTGGAACTCTGTCGGAGACGATGGCCGGGACTACACCCGTTTCGCACAGGTATCGACTAAAGCGGTTTTTGCCCTGTGGGCGCTGTGGGACACCCCGTACACCGACGTGCTGATGACGGTCACCAAACACCTTAACGATCCGCAGAAAGGCTGGTATGAAGGCCGCCAGGAAGCCACGGGCGATACCAACGCTGCCTTAACCCTCTCGACCAACGCCACGGTGCTGGAAGCCCTCTTCTTTAAACACAACGCCGGGCCGCTTTTTGACGTGCGTCGGTCGAAGAAAGAGAGCTACTTCTCACGCCGCCTGGCGGAGCAATACACGCCCATCGGACACTGTCTGCCGGGCGAAAGCACCCTAAGGAGGACGCCGTGAAGTTCTATCGCGATCTGTTTGAATCCAGCCTGAACCGCGTCTTTCCGAATAATGAAAAAACCGCGTTTTTTCAGACGTTCTATGACGCCTTCGTCCATATGTCACCCGAAACCGAGGCGCATTTTTCTCGTCTGCCGGATCGGGAGGGCCAGCAGACCCTGTTTAAAAGCTTCTTCGCCATGCTCGCGGTCGACGGCGCCCTGATCGTCCCTGATTTTCTCGAGCGCCTGGCGCGGGAGCAAAGCGACGACGGCCTCCACCTTCCCCCGCGGTTTTTTGCCCTGTGGCGCGAAGCGATGTTGAACGCGGTGAGCCTGCGCGATCCGCAGTGCGACGATGAGATCCTTACCGCCTGGGCCATGGCGATCGCGCCCGGGCTGGAATACCTTCGCCGACAGGCAGAACTGCACTACCGCGCGTAGGGGGAATCACGATGAGTTCATTCACGTACGATCTTAACGCGCTGCCGGCCGCCGTCATGATTTATGACCGTAATGAATGCCTGCAGGCCTGGAATCACAACGTGGCCCTGTTTTATCCGGTCATTACCCCGTGGCTGAAGGTGGGAACGACACTTGAGGCGCTGGCGGAACGCTTTATCGATGCCGTTTACAACGTCGACCCCGGCCTGCGTCAGACGCTGCGCGAGTCGATCGTGCGCAACTGTCGGCAGGATAAACACTGCGAGGTGCGCCAGGCGGGCCAGCGGCGGATCTTCGTCCAGCATCAGCGGCTTGCGGACGGTGGTATTGTCAGCCTGCACAGCGATGTTACGGAGCTGGATGAAGCGCAGCGCGCGCGCCACCAGCTGCATGACGACTTTCTGCTGACGGCGGAATCCATTCATATCGGGATCTGGGACTGGCAGGTTTCCGGCGACACGCTCCAGGTCAACGATACCCTGCTTGCCATGCTGGGTCAGTCGCGCACACAGTGGCGATATCCGGTGCGTTTTCTCCTCAATCAGGTCCACGAGGACGATCGCGCAGCGCTACGCAAGGCGCTGCACGCTTCGAAGCAGGATCATCGTCCGGTCTTTGAATGTGAAATTCGCGTGCATCACCCTACCGAAGGACTGCGCTGGATGCTGCTGTCCGGCCAGGTGGTTACGCTCTCCATTGAGGGAAACGCAGAGCGCGTTATTGGCACGCTGCAGGATATTACGCGGCGCAAAGAGGCTGAAATTCAGGCGTTCGCCTCGGCCATTGAGGCACAAAAAGCCAATGAGGCAAAAAGCGCGTTCCTGGCGAATATGAGCCATGAAATTCGTACCCCGATGAACGGCATTATCGGCATGACCCAGCTGTGCCTGGATACGTCTCTGAGTGCCGATCAGCGTGACTATCTGACCCTGGTGATGAGCTCTGCCCAGTCGCTTCTGCATATCATCAACGATATTCTCGACTTTTCCCGAATTGAAGCCGGCAAAGTGGAGTTGGAGACGGAACCCGTACCTGTCCGCCCCTTTATTCAGTCGCTCATTCGCCCGCACATGCCGGGTGCGAGCGAAAAAGGCATCGAGCTGCTGGTTGATATTGCGCCCGACGTTCCCGACGTGCTGCTGGTTGACGGCGCGCGGCTGCGGCAAATCCTGACCAATCTGCTGGGCAACGCGCTGAAATTTACCCATCAGGGAGAAGTGATCCTGGTGGTTGAGCCCGGCGATAGCGCGGGCAGATGGCGTTTTCGCGTGCGCGACAGCGGCATTGGCATACCGGCAGATAAGCAGAAGGCTATTTTTGAAGCCTTCAGCCAGGCGGATAACTCAACCACCCGCCGCTATGGCGGTACGGGGCTCGGGCTAACCATCTCGGCAAGACTGGTTGCGGCCATGGGGGGCGAATTAACGGTCTACAGCGAGCCGGGAAAAGGAAGCGAATTTTCGTTCTCGCTGCCCCTGGCGGCGGAGCCCCTTGCGCCCGGAGAGCGCCCACATAGCCAGCGCTTTAACGGTGAACCCGTACTGGTGGTTGATGATAACGCGACCAACCTGCGGCTGCTGGCCGCGATGCTCAGCCAGATGGGACTGAAACCCACCTGCGTTAACAACGCCAGCGAGGCCATTGACCGGGTTAGAACGGGAACCGCGTGGCCCCTGATCCTGCTGGACGCGCAGATGCCGGATATGGACGGCGTGTCTCTGGCCCTTGAGCTTTCGGTTCTGCCGCAGGTTGCTGAAAGCCATATCATCATGCTGAGCTCCATGAGCCGACATTTTGATATCAATATGCTGAAGCGGATCGGAATCAAGAACTATCTGCATAAGCCTATCGCCCAGGATGAATTACATCAGGCGATTGCCGCCGCGTTTGAACGTTCGCCAGCACCCGTGGGTGAAAGCACGCCCACGCCTGTCGCCTCGCCTGCAGCCACGGGACTGCGGATCCTGCTGGCTGAAGATAATCTGGTCAACCAGAAGGTCGCCGCGCGCCTGCTCGAGCGGCTCGGTCATAGCTGTCAGATCGTCGACAATGGCGTCGCGCTGCTGGAACGCTGGCGCGCGGATACGTGGGACGTTTTACTGATCGACCTTCAGATGCCAGAGATGGACGGTGAGACCGCCATTCGCCTGCTTCGTGAAGAAGAGCAGTCCCGGCCCGGACCGCCTCAACCCACCGTCGCCATGACCGCACACGCCATGCAGGGGGATAAAGAGCGCTGCCTGAACATGGGGTTCGACGGCTATATTGCCAAACCCATCAGCCAGGAGCGTCTCGCTGAAGAGATTGCCCGCGTGCTCCAGCACCATGAAGACGCCTCCGGTTTTCCGGATGAAGCACGCCTGCTGAAGCAGTGCGCTGACGATCCCACCCTGGTACAGGAGCTGCTGGCCCTGTTTGGCGAAGGGCTAAATGAAGCAATCAAAACCATTACCCAGGCGATCGACTGCAACGACCGCGAGGCGCTGCGACGCGCGGCCCACAAGCTGCGCGGAGAAGCCGTCACCCTGGACTTCAGCACGCTCGCACAGCAGTTGCAGGTGCTGGAAAGCGACGCGCATACGCTGGATGGGCGCCAGCTTGCGGCCCTGAAAGAAAATCTTCGCCAGGAATCGCTGCGCCTGATGGCGTGGCTCAACGCGCGCGGGGTAAACAAATGAACGCTCGCAACTGCACGCTGCTCGTTGCCCTGTTGACCACCCACGCGGTGGCGAATTCTGCGCCGGTCAGTTGGTCTCTGGCCGGAGAATGGCAGGTTCAGGATGCCAATGACAGCGCACATCCTGCCGCATCAGGCTGGCATCCGCTTCAGGTTCCTGCCAACTGGTACAGCGCCGGGTACGATCATCAGGGTGCGCTGTGGTACAAGCACGCGTTTACCCTGCCCGTGCAGCCCCCCGACGTGATGAGTACCCTGGTGTTTGACGGCGTCGATTACCTGGCAGAGGTGACCCTGAACGGCCAGCCGCTGGGCAAGCATGAGGGCTACTTTCAGCGCTTTTCGCTGGACGCCAGCCCGGCGTTACAACGTCACAATCGGCTCATCGTCAGGGTAGACAGCCCCTACGAAGATCCGCACAAGATCTGGCCTTTGCATAAAACGGTCATGAAGGGGGTTCTGAATCAGCATGACACGCGTCCCGGTGGCGCCTGGTCGCCGGAAGGACAGGACGCTAACTCGGGCGGCATTTGGGCACCGGTCCGGCTGCACCTTAGCCGAGGCGCCACTCTTGATGAGACCATCCTGCGGCCCGACTGGTCGCAGGGGCTGACTCTCCCGACGCTAAAAGCGGAGATTCGCTACCGCGCGCTCGGTCAGGGCCCGGCGACCGTGCGGCTCACCGCCACGCCCGCCAACTTCAGCGGCAGGCCCTATCAGGCTGACTTTCCGGTTACCCTCGAAAGCGGTGCCCATTCCGTGCAGGTGACGCTGCCCATGCCGAAGGCAAAGCTGTGGTGGCCGATCGGCACGGGGAAACCCCACCTGTATAACGTTCGCGTGGCGTTGCGGGATGCAAACGGCTTAATGGACACGGCGGTAACCCGCACCGGGCTGCGCAAAATCGTCGAGCAGCCCGACAATAAGGGCTGGCTCATAAACGACAGGCGCCTTTTTATTAAGGGCAGCAATTACATCGGTTCCCCCTGGCTCGGTACCATGACGCGAAAAAAATACCGACGCGACCTTCGTCTGGTGGAAGCCATGAACGCCAACGCCATACGCGTGCACGGACACGTTGCCGGGCGCGCGCTGTATGACGTGGCTGATGAGATGGGCATGATGATCTGGCAGGATGTTCCGCTGCAGTGGGGCTACAACAACAGTGCGGCTTTCACGGAAAATGCGGTTCGACAGACGCGGGAGATGATCGAACAGTTTGGCAATTCCCCCGCCATCATCGTCTGGGGCGGGCATAACGAACCGCCGTGGAACTCGCCGTGGATGGAAAAACGCTTCCCGGACTGGAATAAAGATCTGAATCGCGAGCTCACGCAAAAGGTGGCGGATACGCTTGCCGAAGATACCTCCCGCATCGTGCACCGCTTCTCCGCCGTTGAGGAGCATTACTGGGCGGGCTGGTACTTCGGCACCGTGCGCGACCTGCTTGCCCCAGCCAAAACGGGGATCATTACCGAGTTCGGCGCGCAGGCGCTTCCCCGCCTGTCAACGCTAAAAACCATCATCCCGGCGGCGTCGCTCTGGCCAAAAACGACTGCCGCCGACGATCCCGGCTGGACCGTCTGGAAATACCATAATTTTCAGCCCTTCCAGACCTTTAAGTTCGCCGGTATTTCGCGCGGGAAGAATATTCAGGCGATGATACGCAATACCCAGGCGTACCAGTCTCAGCTGGTGGCCACGGCGGCCGAAAGCTATCGCCGACAGCGATACCAGCCGGTGACGGCCCTGTTCCACTTTATGTTTGTGGAAACCTGGCCCTCCATCAACTGGGGCGTAGTGGACTACCTTCGTAAACCTAAAGCCGGGTTTTACGCGCTCCAGCGCGCGTACCAGCCTGTTTTGCCGTCCATTGAACCGGTTACCGCGCAGTGGCAATCCGGCGCGGCGGCGACCGTGCGCCTCTGGGCCATCAACGACACCTGGAAACCGTGCAGCGAATGCCGCCTGACCTGGCGTATCACGCAGCGCGACAAGGTGCTGGCTAAAGGCACGACGACGATGACGATCGCAGCAGACTCGGGAACGATGGTCAAAACGCTGACGGCTACGCCCGTGGGCCAGGACGACGTGTCGATTCGGTTTACGATTGAAAACAGCGCGGGAAAAATTGTCGGTGAAAATCAGCGCACGGAGTCCGTCATAAAGTGAGCGAGGGGAAAAGGAAAATTGCCGCTTCCCCTGCTTTCTTGTACCCTTTCAGCGTTTACCCCAATCCCCTAAAAATCGAGACATCCGGACGCCTATGACTGCACACATTTCCAAAGATCCTTTACATGGCGTAACGCTGGAGATGATGGTCAACGCCCTGGTGGCGAAGTATGGCTGGAGCGAATTGGGCGACCGCATCAAAATTAACTGTTTCAGAAAAGATCCCAGCGTTAAATCGAGCCTGAAATTCCTGCGCCGCACCCCGTGGGCGCGCGCGGAAGTTGAAGCCCTGTATCTGGACTCCCTCAACGATGAGGAAAGCGCAGAACAGGCGGCGCCCGCCTTTAATCCCTGGGCTAACAGTCGGATTATCAAGAGCTAATACGCAAATGACGCGACACGTAAAACGGATCGGTGCGCTGGCTGCCTGCGCGCTTTTACTTGTAAGCTGCTCCTCAAAACCACCTAAATCACTGGTTACCCCTCTTCCCACCGCCAGCAAACCGACGCAGCAGGCAAACGAGCCGATGCGCGGGGTCTGGCTGGCGACCGTCTCTCGTCTCGACTGGCCGCCGGTGGCCTCGGTGAACGGCCGCAGCGCCGACCAGCGCATCACCATGCAAAAGCAGGCGCTGATCGGCAAGCTCGACAACCTTAAGCGCCTCGGGATTAACACCGTATTTTTCCAGGTGAAGCCGGACAGCACCGCGCTCTGGTCATCAAAAATTCTACCGTGGTCAGATATGCTGACGGGCAACATCGGCGAATATCCGGGTTACGACCCGCTGCAGTTTATGCTGGATGAAGCGCACAAGCGCGGCATGAAGGTTCATGCCTGGTTCAACCCTTACCGCGTGTCGACCAATACTAAGCCCTCAACCATCGCCGCCCTGAACCGGACTTCATATTTGACCCCGTCCAGCGTTTATGTTCAGCACCCGGAATGGGTACGCGTCTCCGGAGATCGTTTTGTTCTCGACCCGGGCATTCCCGAAGTGCGCGACTGGATAACCAAAGTGGTGACCGAAGTGGTGGCAAACTACCCGGTAGACGGCGTGCAGTTTGATGATTACTTTTACGCCGAATCGCCGGGATCCGCGCTCAACGACGCGCAAACCTGGCGGCAGTACGGCCAGGGATTTGCCTCAAAAGCCGACTGGCGCAGACACAATACGCAGCAGCTGATCGTGCAGGTCTCCCGCGCGATCAAGCAGACCAGGCCCAACGTGGAGTTTGGCGTCAGCCCGGCGGGCGTGTGGCGGAACCGCTCCTTTGACCCGGCGGGTTCGGACACGCGCGGCGCCGCGGCCTACGATGAATCCTACGCCGATACGCGTCAGTGGGTGCAGCAGGGCCTGCTGGACTACATTGCCCCGCAGATATACTGGCCCTTCTCCCGGGACGCCGCGCGCTACGACGTGCTGACCAAATGGTGGGCCGACGTCGTCAAGCCGACCCACACCCGCCTGTATATCGGTATCGCGTTTTACAAGGTGGGCGAACCGTCGAAAAATGAGCCGGACTGGACGGTACAGGGCGGCGTGCCGGAGCTAAAAAAACAGCTCGACCTTAACGATTCGCTACCCAACGTGAACGGCACCATCCTGTTCCGGGAAGATTACCTGAACCAGCCGCAGACCCAGCAGGCGGTGAACTACCTCAAAGGACGCTGGGGTAGCTAAGTGACTATCAGGCAGAAACACCCCGTTTCTGCCTGATTTCTTACGGCTTCGGCCCGAACATTGCCTCAAGCTGCTGCGCGTCCGGCATACCGACCACCTGCTGCAGTTCGTTTTCCGCATTCAGATAGTAAATGGCCGGCGTGGCGTTTGCGCCCAGGCTGTCCATCAGCGCCTGATGCTTTTGCAGGATCGCTACCGTTTCGCGGGAAGCGTCCCCTTCAGGTTTTGGCAATTTTTTCCCACCGGAAAGCTCGTATTCGCGCCAGGCCGAAACCGGATCTTTCGCATTCAGGATCGCAGAGGCGTTACGCCCGCTGTTGGGGTTAAGAAACGCCACCAGCAGCGTGTTGATCTGAACCTTGCCCGCCTTCACCCACGGCTGCGCTTCAGCCCAGAACTGCTTGCAGTACGGGCAGAACGGATCGGCGAAGACGAAGACCTTACGCGGGGCGTTATCTGCCCCTTCCTTCAGGGGATGCGCCGCGTTGAGGTTCTTCCACATCTCGCGCCCCATCGGAGCGTAGATCTCTTTCTGGAAATAGCCTTCGCTGAGGTTTTTTCCTTTTTCATCGTACAGATAGCCCGAGATGACGTGCTTGCCGTCCGGCGTTAAAAACAGCGTCACGCCCATGTCCTGATACTGCCCCAGCCAGGCTGGCGCCCCGCCAGGGGCATCCAGTTTCTTAATGATTTTGATCTGCTGCTGCTCGCTGAACTGCTTCACCACATCCGGTATGGCATCAGCGGCCTGGGCCAGCCCTGAGGTCGCCAGCGCCGAAAGTAACAGTAATTTTTTCATTTCCCTCTCCGGTTTGTCGGGGGCATTCCGCCCCCTTCAGGTTAGCGGTTTTTCAGTGCCTCACTGACCATTTCGTCGAACTGTTCAAAAGGAACCCAGCCGGGCAGCAGCCCTTCGCCGATAAGCGTGGCGGGCGTGCCCTGAATTCCCATTTTTTCCGCGACGATCAGGCTGCGTTTGATCGACACCATGCTCTCGTCATCCGGCGCGCTGACGCTCACCCCCGCGCGCTTTTGCGCCTCCTGAATGCTGGCGTCATCGTGGTATCCCTTTTTGGCCATCAGGGTATGGTTAAATTTCATAAACTGCTCGGGATGCGCGCGCCAGACGGTTAACGCGTCGCGCGCGGCGGTCAGCGAACTTTCCGAGCGGAAAGGTAAAAACTTAAAGACCACCGCCACATCAGGATGTTTTTCGACGATCTTCTCCAGGTAAGGATCGAATTTCTTACAGTACGGGCAGTTATAGTCGGTAAACACCACCAGGGTAAGCTTTGGATTTTTCGCGCCAATACGCGGCGAATCCGGATCGTTAAACAGGAAATCAGCGATCATCTTCTGCGCACGCTGTTCCTGGTCCGGCGTCAGCGGCTGGGCTGCCATGACCTGAGCCGAGGCCAGCAGGAGCATAAGCGTAATAAGGAATTTTTTCATAATACATTAGCCTTTTGCGTTGTTCAGGGTGGTGACCAGGGTGCGCTTGTCCAGCAGCGGCGAGAGGATGTCCCCCTCAGGCGTGCCGGGGCCATAGACCTCATTAAAGGGAATGGCGTAGCGGTTTCGCTTCGCGAGAAACTCTGCGATCAGCGCGGAGGGCTGGCTCCAGTCTCCGCGCAGGGCCACCACGTCCGGCTGGCTCAGCGCGGCAATAACGTCCGGCTGACGCAGTACCCGGTGCTCGTTAACTTTGCAGGTCACGCACCAGTCCGCCGAGATATCCACAAACACCCGTTTCCCCTGCGCCAGCGCCTGCTCAATGGCCTCCTCGCTGAGCGGCTGCCACGGGATGGTCTGTGCGACGCTTTGCGTGGTGGCGTCAGACGGTGTGTTGAGCAACCCGCGCAGCTGATACCCGCCGAACACCGACAGCGCGATGACCACGACCCAGAATAACGGCGAGGAGGTTTGCCCCTTCTTCGCGAACAGCGCCAGCGCGATAACGATCAGCACCAGCATCACGATCTGGCTGACCGCCTCACCGAGATGCAGGCTCAGCAGCGTGACCAGCCAGAGGCTAGAGGCCAGCATCATCAGGCCCAGGATCGTTTTGAGCGTGTTCATCCAGCGGCCGGGTTTTGGCAGCAGCATGGCCGTTTTCGGCACCAGGGCAACGAACAGCCACGGCAGGCTCATGCCCACGCCCAGCATCAGGAAGATCAGCCACAGGGCGTGCAGCGGCGCGCCAAGGGCAAAGGCAACCGCCGTGCCGAGGAACGGCGCGGAGCACGGCGTGGCAAGCAGCGTGGCGAACATCCCTTCGCAGAAGCTGCCGCCAAGCCCTGTGCCCCCTGCCGTTGCCAGCCGCCCGGCGGCAGCTGAAGGCAGCAGCATCTCAAACGCCCCAAACAGGTTCAGCGCAAAGAGGAAGGTCACGGCAACCATCAGGCCGATAAACCACGGGTTCTGGAACTGAATGCCCCACCCCAGCGACGCCCCGGTCAGCTTAAGCGCGGTCACCATCGCGGCGAGCAGCGCAAAGGAGGTGAGGATCCCGGCGCTGGTGGCCAGGAAGCGCAGCCGGATGGCGCGCCTGTCCGATCCCGCCTGCAGGATGCTGTTAAGCTTCATGCCCATTACCGGCAGCACGCAGGGCATCAGGTTCAGGATCAATCCGCCCAGCAGGGCAAAAAGTACCATTTTACCCGTTCCTTCAGGCGCGGAAGGCTCTGCGGGAGTTGCCCCAACGGTCATGGTGGTTTGCTGCGCGTTACCGCCATTGGTCAGCACAAACGACAGCCTCTTGCCTTCCAGCGAGGCGGGTTTATCGCCCCATTCGTCGGTCATGGGTACCGTCACACGAAGCGTGTTGCCGTCATGCTTAATGGCCGGCTCGCCGGGGAGAATGTCACCCTCCAGCGGGTCAAAGTAGATCCCCGGATTGTCCCACTTCCCGTCCGTCGTACCGGTAATCACCAGCTTGTCGCCGGATAGCCATGCGGAAAGATCTGCGGATACGCCTGACGTACCGGGCACGGCGCGCATCGCTTGCTCGAACTCGCTACGGAAGCCCTCATCCACCGGCTGGGTAAAATCGAGATGCAGCGGGTAGTCCGTCAGCAGGCAGACGTTGCTGCAGGTGGAGAGCGTGAGCGTTCCATTGAGCGCGTCGCTCTTCACCCCGTCGAGAACGATCGGAATCGTGACCTTATCGTGATACCCCTGCGTCGTCATGCCGGAGATATCGAAGCGCGACGGAACCGGCCAGGACCAGCTGTCCGTTACGCCGTCCGGCCAGCTGATTTTTGGCGCGACGCCGCCCTCGCCCGGCGATCGCCAGTAGGTTTTCCAGCCGGGCTTTAGCTCAACGGTGAGCAGGCCTTTAACGTGCGTTTGTTCCCTCTCCGCCTGAAAGCGGATGCGGGCGTGATCGTTTTGTGGGGAGACCAGCCAGCCGGTGTCTGCCGCATGGGCAACGCCGATGCAGGACAGCCACAGGAGGACGAATCCCCTGAAGAGGTTAACCATGTATTACTCCGTGAACAGTGAAAAATTATCGTGTGGTGACGATGATTTTCATTCACGGAAAACGCAGTTTTTAAGGTGTATTCGGGGAGGCGGTGCCTGAACCGGCTGTTCCGCGGGAGCAAAGGCCCGCCCTTGCGTCAGCAGCTGTAACAGCGCGAAGAAGATAATGATAGCCGGTAGCGCGCCGTCGAAGAACAGCGGCTGGGCACAAAGAAGCGACTGGGCGCCCAGCTGGCAGGGCGATGGCCCGGACTGCTCGGTGCTGCTTTGGGTTGGGGCATCTGCACTCAGTGAAATCTGCGGATCCAGTCCCTGTAAAAAATGGTTGAGCATCACCGCACGCTGCACGAGGCAAATCGCCATCGCGAGACAAGTGATGATCAAAAGCCATTTTCCGAGGAGCTGACGGTTGCGCATAATATTCCAGAGTAACAAGACGCCCCGATCATAAACGATAGTGATGAATCTACAAGTGCCGGAAGTGTAAGGTTTTGTCTATCGCCGCTATTCCCCCGTCAGCGCGTCGTAGATATCCCGCAGCCGCGTGCGCAGAAACAGCACCGCCTTGTGCTTGCGGGATAGAAGCGCCTGCTCGCTGGCCCCTGTCTCCTCTGCCAGCATTTTAATGCTGTAGCCGTGGAGTTCGGTCTTTTCAAACACCTCCCGCTGCGGCGGCGACAGTTCAGACAGCGCCTGCCCCAGCTCTTCCCACAGCAGCGTTTTGAGATACTCCTCCTCCGGCGTTTGCGGTACGCCGAACAGGGTTTCGGCCAGCTCGTCCTCGGGAAAACCCTCTTCGTCTTCGCCCGTAAAATAGCCGGAGAGCGGCACCTCGCGCTTTTTACGCGCCCGGTCTGTCATCTCGTTACGCGCCGCGCGGAACAGCCAGGCCGCGACGTTTTCGACCGGCTGCTCCACTTTCATCAGCTGATACGTGACTTCCTGCAAAATGTCGTCGGCATCATCGCGAACGGACGTCCGTCCGCGAATGAAGGCTTTAAGCCGGGCGCGGCAGGCATTGAGCGCCGACATCAGCATGGATCCGCCCGCCTCCCCGGCTTTCATTTCGCTCACTCTGCTTCCGGGGTTTTGGGCGCGGCGTCATCGCGCTTATCGTCACGATGGCCGTGCCAGCCGCAGTGACCGCGACCGTGACGACCAAAGCCTTCGCGACGCTGCTGAATAAACGCCTCGCGCTGCTCGGGCGTCATGTTCATCCAGCGCTCGTGCATCCGCCGGTGCGCGCCAAACATCCCCGGGCGGAAACCTAATCCGCCAAACAGAATGCGGCTCAGCACCAGAATGCCCAGCGCCTGCCAGAATCCGATGGCCTTCACGCCCAGGATCGCCGGAAGCAAGGCGTTCCACAGGGACATCACCAGCAGGCCGAGCACGATCAAAATCACCGCGCCGATGACTAATCCCTTGCCCATACGGTGGCGACCGAATCCGCGCCCGTGACCTCTGCCGTGCATTTCAAAATCTCTCATGGTGTTTACCTCGTTTACAGTAACTGATTATGGCTTGTGGTGAGGTAGACGGATGAGGATGGGAAATATTGCTGGGGGGAATGAACAATTTTGCGGGGAGCGTATTTTCACACGCCCCGTGAAAGCCATTGATGGCGCTTGTTCATCGTTTAAGGCCGGATTACAGCGTTCTTAATTTCCAGGATTTTATCTGCACACTCTGCCGTTGATAACACGGCGGTGTCCAATATGAGATGTTCTCTCTCCCAGGGTTCGTACTCACGGTTTGTTACCTGTTCCCGGTCAGGAAGCGTGAGCCCTGGGATATCAGAGACCCTGCTCTCTACGCGATAATGATGTTCTTTTTCGTCTGAGCAGACAACTTGGGCTCCATATATAAACGGAAATATTGCACGTTAAGGCTACGTTTAACCGCCTGGCTCAATGTGAGCGAAGCTGAAAAATGCAACATTTTACAAAACGAGCGGATATGGAAATCGAAGGTGTAAAAAGGATCTCAAAGAGATCCTTCAGCGAATACAATTAACACCTACCTCATCAAAAGCAGCTTTTTATAATCTGGATATATATAAGGAGCCTTTCCAGTACTGCCATCAGGATAGGTTACATTAAGATCCCCAGGGGGAGGATTAGGGGGGGTGATAGTCACAATTTTATTCAAGTAAACAACCGGATCTATACGTATTTGCTTGTTACTGGAAACGCGGTAATATCGACTCCACTGCTCATAGCGAGTATCACCGCCAAACAATTTAACAGAGATCTTCCCATCTAAATGGTGAGTAATGACTGGGAAGAAATCTGTAGCTAAATGCAAATTACCTCTAATCTCTCTCGGCTTCCCTTTCCCAAACGCATTGCTGTACCCCTCATCATCAAAATCAAAGACATAATTTGCAGCAATATTGTCTTTTCCTTGAACCAGCGCTGAAGTTTTAGCTAACTGAATTCCGACCCTGATACCACTAAGTGTCCAGCCACACTTTGTACCGCCATCAAGCGCAACACGGACCCTGCGGAACCCGGCATTGTCTGGTGAACCTAGTGAGAGGCGCATGGGATTGAATCCCCTAATGGTACGAATATGTGATTCTGTCGTGGGATCATAATCCTCCCGCCTACAGGTCTCCGAACGGTAGAGAACGTCTAGTGGCACCACCTCCGTTTCAGGGGGAAACTTCACGGCCACCGTCACCCACTCCGTACTGGCAGGAGGTGAAAGTGTATAGTCCGGTCGGCTGGAACAACCGCTCAGGGGGAACAGAATCAGCAGTGACAGCAGCCCTGCCAGTGATTTAGCGTGTCGATTCAACTTCTTCCTCCGCAACCGATTTAAAACGGGTCAGGGCATTCTCACCGCCCGGCAGCTTCCGGGTAACCTTCAGCGAACTGCCTACCATATCCTGCAGGGCCAGGAACATCTGGTTGCGCTTCAGCTCCTCTGGTGGACTACTTGCCCCGTAATCCGCCATTTGCTGCCGGAAATCCTGCCGGAACTCTTTCCGGCTCAGTTTCAGTTCCGGCCATGCCGATTCCAGAAGCTGGTTGTTCAGGAATGGAAGATACTCACTCGCCATCGAGTGCTGGCCCGGACTGGTCATATGGTCAAAATTCGGATTGGTGTCCCGGGGAAAAACTTTCTGAATATCTGCGGCCGGGAACTCGCGCACAAATGCCTCCTGCGCCTCTTTTGCCTCCGAGTTTTCAGCCTCAGACAGCGACGGGACAAGGAACAGCTTAACTTTGTGCATATCGCTGGAGCTGAGGCGGCGGCAGGTATGGCTGTTCATCGTTTTACATTCCAGCCACGTGCGGGTCTGTGTGGCGCGGAAGAAGACCACCGGACTGCCGTGATGCCAGTAATGCTCACCGATATAGGCCCCCGCCATCTGCGCCGGTAGTTCGGCCGTCAGTGTCCAGAAAAAGCCCAGCGTGGTACCGAGAGGACCAAACTTACCGTACAGCCAGTTATCCAGATTGGCATCAAATGGCACGCTGGTGATGGTGTCGCTGTCGTTGACGTGCCGGTAGTGGGTGATCTGATACAGGTTACCCACAGCATCCGCAGTAAAGGTCCGGGGCATTCCATAGGTGTACAGTATTGGTGCAAATCCCTTCATCTCTGCCGCATACGTCAGTCCCAGTGCCCCGCCCAGACTGTGCCCGGCGATAAACAACTTTTTTCCTCTATTCAAAAGGTCTCTTATTCCATCAAAATCATCACCAAACCGCTCTTTCGCCAGCTGGTATGCCTCCAGAAAACCGCCGTGAATATGACCGGCTTTAGCCAGCTCAGCCGGGCACGGTTGCGGTGAGTACCAGCCATCGGAAATCCAGTCTGGCACCTCCTGCGTTCCTCGCCATGCCACGATCACATGGGCCGCATTTTCAACGTAAAAAAGCTGGGTACTGTCGAGCAGTAAGCGGGCGGGGGCTTTGTCACTCTGGCTTCGGGAATCCAGAAACTCTGCGGTGGTATAGCGTTCACGGAACGGCACATCCACAACCAGTGCATGAGGGTAAAACGGTTTTTCTTCATGTCGTGGCGTGGTGGATAAATCAAGGCATTTTCTTTTGAAAAAATCCTCAACCAGCACCTTATCCGCATAGGCCATGTCAGCCATCACACCGAGGTTATAGCCATTTGCCAGAGAATAGTCTTTCGTGTCATGCAGCACCAGTGACCATGCCCGGAACGGGCATATTTCTATCACATGCCGTTTCTCCAGCGTTTCCCGGGGGATTTCCGTGCCTTTCAGCAATGTTCCATGCGGAAAGTGAAACCGGGGCGGCTCTTTATCCGTCCATTCAGGGATATCGGGCATCCTGTCACACAACTCACCGATGACCACATAATGGTGGTCATAGCCGTGCTGCTCCGCGCTAATCTGCACGTTTGAACGCCATTTCGGATCGCGCGTTTCTGGCCGGAAAATATTATTACTCACCGGCTGGCTGTTTGGGTTGCGGCTAATGCCCAGTGGGCGCAGTTCCATCTCGTCGGCCAGCTGCTGACCGTCTGTTTTCACATCGACTGCTACCCAGTGCAGGTCATCAAACCTCACCAGTCCCTGACTGTCGGTGACACCGGCAGGTGGATTCGGCGGCGGTGTGGGATCAAACCGGGTGTGGCCTCCACGCGCCCACAGCGCCAGTTCCGCCGCCGTTGCCAGAGGATGGTATTCCAGCTGTACCTTCAGACCGGAAACCGGGTGGTTGTTCTCATCCACAAACTGCAGTTCCAGCCAGTGCATCCGCTGCTTACCGCAGGCAACCTTTTTGTACTTCATTTTGTGACTCAGGCAGGTCACTGTTGTATTGTCTTTCGCATCCGTCACGCCCAAAATCCCTTTTAGTTTCCATGGTTAATTATCAATCCATCATACATCACTCAGAGCTTAACTAAAATTTGCCATTTCTGATTGTCGGCATAATACCTGAATTCAGACATCTGTCGGGTTGTAGCCTATTGCATTCGCCGTTTCCCTAATACTCAGTTTTTTGACCTGACGATAGAACTTAAATAGTACTGAACTTTCTGATGTCAATCCTGATCGGCCCGCCTCCCCGGCTTTCATCTCGCTCACTCTGCGTCCGGCGCTTTTGGCGCGGCGTCATCGCGCTTATCGTCACGATGGCCGTGCCAGCCACAGTGCCCGCGACCGTGGCGACCAAACCCTTCGCGGCGCTGCTGAATAAACGCCTCACGCTGTTCGGGCGTCACGTTCATCCAGAGCTCGTGCATCCGGCGGTGCGCGCCAAACTTCCCCGGGCGAAACCCCAGCCCACCGAACAGAATGCGGCTCAGCACCAGAATGCCCAGCGCCTGCCAGAAACCAATGGCCTTCACGCCGAGGATCGCCGGGAGCAAGGCGTTCCACAGGGACATCACCAGCAGACCGAGCACGATGAAAATCACCGCGCCGATGACTAAGCCCTTACCCATGCGGTGGCGACCGAATCCGCGCCCGTGGCCTCTGCCGTGCATTTCAAAAACTCTAATGGCGTTTACAGTAACTGATTATGGCGTGTGATGAGGTAGACGGATGAGGATGGGAAATATTGCTGGGGTGAATAATTTTTTTGTGGTTTGGGCTAATATAATTACTTGAAGCAGTAATGCCCGCTTGGGGGGTTATCCAAGCGGGCATTTATTAAATTTCTTTTATCAAATCGTCAAGTGATGATTGCCTTTTCATCTTTTCATCAGAAAGATCGTTGGTAGCAGTAACTATTCCAACAGCTCTACCGAATAAAGCCACAACATCCGCGTCATGTTTTGAGAATTTATCAATAATCTTTTTGCAATACAATTCCATTTTTTTGGAGTTTGGCTTTGGTGCGACTTTCCCGCCTACTAAGATACAAGCGATCGCAATAATATGCCATTTATACTTCCTAATATTTTGAGGGATATCTGCATTTGAAGTTAATAAATTAAAACGGTATAGTGCCAGGCAAGCCGTGTAATAAACAACTTCTTTAATATCATCCGCAAAAATTTTTTCAGCAAGTTGCTCATACATACGTTGAGGATAACGATATGCAAGATCAGGTCTTCTAAAGAAAACTGAAGCCACGCATTTAACAGCAAGATGCAGCGGGAAAATTCTTATTGCAGGTATATCACGGCCTGCAAATTGTCTATCCCGTCTTTCTAAATATAACCGGGCATCTTCCCCATCAAAAGAATCAAAATAAGCTTCAACTTTTTTTGCAATTGGCTTTAGAGAAAGGAACTGATTTTCATCAACCTTAGTTTGACTGTTTGTAGCCCTCACTAATTCAGAGAAAACATCCTCGTTTGAGGTCTCAACTATTTTCAAGTTAAGCATCATATTACTGTCCAAGATTTCCCTGTATTCATAGAGAACGTTGGATGTTTGACATCCATTAACCACTTGGAAGTTTTCGAGATGGATGTTGTTGTTCTGAACCCTCACGTCAGGACTAACAATAGTAATCCCATTATTTAGAACAGGAAATCTTGATGCGGCTTCTTTATTTCTTATCGTTTCGGCAATTTTGGCATTAACACTATTATCCACTCCAAGAAATGATCTTACATTCTCAAAGAAAACGTGACCTCTGAGAGTGCCATCTTCAGTTAATAAAAGGTTATTTACATAGTCTTCAGCTTTTACCACAGCCAGATAAGCCTCATCGATTCCATTTATTGATGGTAGAGGTGCTAAACTAAAAGTTGGTAGTTCTGCATTTATATTAGAATAAGTGCTAACCCATAATTTTGTTAATTTATCGCGATCAATAAATTCTATATTTACCTCTGAAAAGAAACCAAGATCATCTAGTTCTGAAGCGAATCTTTTTTTTGCTGTTTCAAGTTCTTTCGGTGATTTATATACACCTGTAGCTACATACTTAACAAATATTTTTGGTTTACCATCTCGAATTTTTGGCACATTTTTAATGGTTACATCGAATATTTTACGAGCGTTATTTTGCAATTCATCAACAACGTGATACACTTCTTCAACGTTGACGAATTTTAATACAGACTCCTTGAATTTTAAAAAGTCCCCTAAGTCATATGACTCACTAGTTTTTGATTGAATGAAATGGATTTCAACATCATGGTTTCGTTTTGGTTTTTCAAAAATGGTATTTGTATCTTCTGGGGATAGACATAGTTCTTCATCAATTATTATTGCTATCCCATCCGTTCCATCATCAGACTCACTTGTGGTTACATCATCAAGCTCAAAGTCAGTGCAAATATGAGGCGTCAAAATTGCTTTATTGGAAAACATTTCGAATTGAACATCTTGATCTAATGATTCAACACCAAAGCTTTTTGCAAAATTTTCGAGATGAGCCTGGATTATCCTGTGCATGATATTCCCTCAGAAGTAAGATATTTGAATAAGATGGAAAACATAAAGAAACTACCACTGATTGATAAATTATTCAATAACCATGTTAGCACACAATGCTATTCTGTGAGAGTTCACCCAATTCGTATCGTTCAGATAACATCCGTCCATTACAAAGTGTACCTTTCTTAAATATTGTCAGCTCTCTATAGGGATAACACAGGGAGTTAAAACCGTTTTATTCTATAAACGATTAGCCCTCAGATTTCACATCAAATCCCCTAGTTTCAAGGTGTGGCGCATAAATATCAGCCTATTAAATCATATAAAGGCTCCCTTAGGAGCCTCCCTTTAAAATCAAGCCTGCACCGGCAACCTAAAACTCGCAATACTCCGTGAAAGCTGCTGCGCCTGCTCCTCCAGCGAGGCAGCTGCCGCCGCGGACTGCTGTACCAGCGCGGCGTTCTGCTGGGTCACGCCATCCATCTCAGTTACCGCCTGCCCGACCTGGCCGATCCCGCGGCTCTGCTCTTCGGAGGCGACGGAGATCTGCTCCATTAGCGTATTCACTTTATTCACCGACGAAATGATCGAATCAATCACCTCGCCCGAGCGGCTCACCAGCTCCGCACCGTTTTTCACGCTGGAGACCGACTGCGCAATCAGGCTTTCGATATCTTTAGCCGCCACCGCGCTTTTCTGCGCGAGAGTGCGCACTTCGCTGGCAACGACTGCAAAGCCGCGGCCCTGCGTTCCGGCGCGCGCCGCTTCAACCGCCGCGTTCAGCGCCAGAATGTTGGTCTGGAAGGCGATGCTGTTGATCACGCTGGTAATGTCTTCGATGCGCTTCGAGTTCGCCGCGATGGTATTCATCGTGTCGATGACTTCACGGGTTACCGCTTCGCCGGTGTGGGCATTGTTCACCGCGTCCTGCACCAGTTTTCCGGCCTGATAGACATTATCGGTATTGTTCGCCACCGTCGCGCTCAGCTCCTCCATGCTCGCCGCCGTCTGGGTCAACGCGGAAGCCTGCTGCTCGGTACGAGAAGCCAGATCGATATTTCCGGCGGCAATCTCCTGCGCCGCGTGCGTCACGGTATGGCTCGCATCGCGCACCTGGGCGATGGTCGCCAGCAGTGCCTGACGCATCTGCTCCATCGAACCCATCAGGTGGTCGATTTCGTTGCTTGAACTCCCCTTCACCGGCACCGGAACATCCAGCTTGCCCGCTGCAATCTGGCTGCAGTGCTCGCGCGCCAGGTTGACCGGGGCAAAGACAAAGCGCTTCATGAAGATGCTGACTGCAACGATCACCACCACAAACAGGCTGGCAATAACTGCAATCATCACCAGGCCGGAGACGAAATTGCTGCTCGCATCCTCGTTCAGGCTTTTAGCGTATTTCTGGTGGACCGAAAGCACCTGGTCGAGCACGATTTCGTACTGACGATCGAGACGGGAAACTTCCGGGATCAGCGCGTCAAATTTGGCGACATCGTGCGCCGCAGCGGCATCGATCAGCGGCGCCAGCCCCTGGTTGCGGTAGTTTTGCCAGGCGTCCTGATAGGCACTCACCATCGGTGCTTCATCCGTCAGACGCGGCGAAGCCATAAACGCCGCAAAGGCATTGTCCGCTTTGGTCAGCGCCTCTTTCACTGCGGCAAGCTTTGCAGACTCGTCCGCCGCGTTGCCCGCTTCCACCATCTTCACGTACTCCATCACCCGCACGCGCAGCGTACGGCTGTGGTTGATGGGGTCAATAATGGACAGCACCACCTGGATCTCTTTGTTGACGTTATCCAGCGAGTTATTACTTTTAATGATGAGGCCAACGCTCGTCACGGTGCTGACGATAAAGAACAAAAGCAGCGAGAACAGGACAATCAGGGACGACTTTTTCAACGACATAAACCAATACCTCAAGGAGAATTATTCCTTATGGTTATCGGCGCTTCCAAAACTTAAATTAATTAAAGTTATTGATGTATCGAACGACGCTATACCCCTGACTTATAGCGCCGCTGCAGGGTGGCATCCAGCTTGCGCTGCAATGGCTGCGGCGTCTCCCCTTCGATCAATTTGCCAATCAGATCAAAGCAGTGCCACGCCAGCTGGCGGTTGTCCTGACGAATGGTATCCACCGGGATCGTCAGTGAATCGTAGAGATAGTGATCGTCAAAGCTGGCTAATCTGATATCGCTTTGCAACAGGTTATGCTGGCCCATATAGCGCAGCACCCCTTCCAGCAGCCCGCAGGCGGCGGTGAAAAGCGCTTTTGGCGGACGCCCCAGGCGGGCGCAAAGTTCGGCAAACATCTCGTACCCGGAGCTCGGGTGGTAGTTACCGTGAATGATCCACTCGGGGCGAAGCTCCACGCCGGCCTCTCGCAGACCTTGCTTAAAACCGTCCAGACGGTCGCGCGTCGGAGACAGGCGCGGCTGGCCGCCGAGGAAGTAGAATTCATCCGGATGCTGGCGCGCAATGTCCGCTACCAGCGCCGCTGTCGGGGAAATGGAGTCGGTGATCACCAGCGGCAGCGCACTGTCGTTCATGTGCCGGTCAAAAAGCACCACGGGCAGCTGCTCACTCAGTTTCAGGTAGTCCGCATCGGTCAGCATGCTGGAGGCCACAATCAGCCCGTCCACCTGACGCGCCACCATGTTGTTCACCACCACCGTCTCCTGCCCTGGGTTTTCATCGCTGCAGGAGATAAGCAGCTGAACGCCGGCCTCGCGGCACAGCGTCTCCAGCTCGTGAGAAAAGACGGCGAAACCGTAGTTGGTAATCTCAGGAACGACAAGACCAATGGTGTGGCTGCGGTTATCGCGCAGCGAGCGGGCGTGAATGCTGGGCTGATAGTGGTGCTCTTTTGCAATCGCCAGCACGCGCTCGCGCGTCTCTTCCGCCACGCGAAGCTCTTTGCTGCGCCCGTTCAGGACCAGGCTGGCGGTGGCTTTTGACACACCCGCCAGCTCCGCGATGTCTTTAATGGTGACGCGTTTTGTTTTTCTCACAACGACTTAGATCCGGCTGCCAAAACCCTCATTCTATCATGCAGGCGCGCAGCGACCAGTAGCGTAATGTGATGTCGGACGCACCTTCGAATCGCACCCGGGTCCGATGGTCAGGAAAATAGCGGCTGCTCATCACCCCTTCACCGTGATTGATGAAAATTTCAACGCTGGAGCAGTCGCACAGAACGCGTAAATGACGAACCTCACCCTGCCAGTAGCGGGTCAATGTTTCACCGGTTTTCAGGCTCGCGCGTTCAAGGCGTAAACCCTGCTCATCGGCCGTGAGGCGCAGCGCGCCTGCGAAATCGACATTCACCTGCGATGCACCCAGCTCAAACTCCAGGCGCGTCGCGTCCAGTTCCGGCGCCTCGCTGGCGCGCCCCTGCCAGCGCTGCTCATCTTCACGCAGCGCCGCCAGCTCGCGCGCCGGGGTCTGCCAGAGCCTGCCGTCGCGATAGCTGAGTTCGCGCGGGCAGGTCATCAGGTGCATCCAGCCGTGAGCACGCGTCGGCTGAAGCATCTCTTCCCCGTCTGGTACGCCCATCCAGCCGATCATAATGCGGCGTCCGTCTTCTGCTAACGTAGTTTGCGGGGCGTAGAATTCAAAGCCCGCGTCCAGCTCGTGAAGCTCGCCGTGATCGAATGCGGCGCTGGCATAATCAAACGCACCGCTCATCCAGGTGGCCGGATAGGTATTGAGGTAGCGATGCGGCTCGCGCGCCAGCCCCTGCGGGCAGCAGATCAGGACGTGCGTTCCGTCGAGGGCGAACAGGTCCGGGCACTCCCACATATACCCCGCTTCCGTCAGGCCGTTGACGCCGTGACCAGCGATCTCCCCGCAGGACGTCCAGGCATGCAAATCGGCTGATTTAAACAGCAGCACCTTGCCGCGCTTTTGCACATCCTGCGCACCCAGCACCATGTACCACTCCCCGTCGTGCTGCCATACCTTCGGGTCACGCACGTGGCCGGTGTAGCCTTCCGGCAGCGCCAGCACCGGCCCCAGCTTCGTAAAGGTTCCGTCCTGCTGCTCCACGGCGAGGCACTGCCAGGCGGTGCGGCTGCCGTCATCAAACTTAACGTTGCCGGTGTAGCACAGCGTGAGAACGCCGTGATTGTCCACGGCGCTACCTGAGTAGCAGCCGTTGCGGTCATACTCTTCGTCGGGCATCAGCGCCAGCGGCTCATGCTGCCAGTGCACCAGGTCCGCAGAGCTCCAGTGCCCCCAGCATTTAAAGCGATGCTCGCAGGCCAGCGGGTTCCACTGATAAAACAGGTGGTAGCGTCCGGCAAACCAGATAAACCCGTTCGGGTCGTTCATCAGCCCCGTCACCGGCGCGGGGTGCCACTGCGGGTAATGGCTATCCGCCAGCGCCCGCGGCTGCCCTTTCATAACAGCCTGCAGGATCGCAGGCCAGCGGGAAAGTTGCGTCATTATTCAGAGTCCGTTTTATATTTCAGCAGCAGCGAGACGGTAAACGCCACGCCGAAGGCAATCACCATGCCGATAATATAGTTAAGGAGCGAGCTGGCCTGAACGATAGCCATGCCCGGAATGGCGGTCAGCCCGACGGCGGTCATGTAGACATGCACTGACACCACCCAGGCTCCGCCCGCCGCGCCGCCGATCAGCGCCGCGATAAACGGCTTCACGAAGCGCAGGTTGATACCAAAAATGGCCGCTTCGGTAATGCCCAGCATCGCAGAAAACGCCGACGGTAAGGTAATGGCTTTGATTTTCGCGTCTTTGGTTTTGAACCACACCGCCAGACAGGCGCCGCCCTGCGCCACGTTCGCCATGGCCCAGATCGGCAGCAGGAAGTTTACGCCAATCGACGGGTTACCCAGCAGCCCGGCTTCAATCGCGTGGAAGCTGTGGTGAATACCGGTGATCACAATCACTGAATACAGCCCGCCGAACAGCAGCCCGGCCAGCCAGCCCGCGTGTTCAATCAGCGTGCTCAGAATAAAGGAGATGCCGTCGCCCAGCGCGCGCCCTGCCGGGCCGATAATCAGCAAGGCGATGAAGCCAGAGATAACGACGGTGAGGAACGGCGTCAAAATCAGATCCAGCGCGTCCGGGATCGCGCGGCGCAGGTTTTTCTCGACGATGCTCATAAACCAGACGGCCAGCAGCACCGGGAATACCGTGCCCTGGTAGCCAATCATCGCGATCTCAAGGCCGAAGAAGTTCATGGTGTGGAAGCCGGAGGCCACGCCCCAGGCGTTGGTCAGCGCCGGGTGGGTCAGAATGCCGCCCAGCGTCGCGCCCAGATACGGGTTCCCGCCAAATTCCCGCGCCGCGGTAAAGCCGATCAGAATTGGCAGAATGATAAACGCCGCCGAGCTGCACATGTCCAGCATGATGTAGAGGGCGTTATCCGCATTGACCCAGCCGTAGGTTTTCACCATGCCGAGCAGGCCCATCAGCAGGCCGGACGCCACAATGGCGGGAATGATCGGGACAAAGATATTGGAAAGCAAACGCGCAATGCGCTGGAACGGGTTCAGCTTGCGCGCCGCGATATCCGCCGCTTCAGACTTGCTGGACTCGCTAATCCCCGCCGCCTGAATAAACGCGGCGTAGACCTTATTCACCACGCCCGTGCCGAAAATGACCTGCATCTGCCCGGCGTTATGAAAACAGCCCTTCACGCCCTCGACCTTGCCAATCGCCTGCCGATCGGCAAGCGCGTCGTCGACCAGCACCAGACGAAGACGCGTAGCGCAGTGCGCGGCGCTGGCGATATTTTCCTTGCCGCCCAGCAGCGGAATAAGCTCGCGGGCGATTTGATTAACATCCATAGATACCTCTGCCTGACTTCTTTTTATGATGTGCGAAACGCCCCCGCCGGGCGGGAGCGTGATGGGTTAAAACCAGGTTTCCATCTGGACCCCAAAGTTCCATTCCCCGCCAGCGTTGAAGCCGCTGCTGCCAAAGGCATCATCGCTGGCGTAATTATCCAGTTTGCTGCTCCAGTCCATCCAGGTGGCAAACAGGCGCAGCTCCGGGCGGCTGAAGAAATCGCCGATTTTGCTCGCTTTTAACGTTGGCGCAAAGGTCAGCTTGTAGAAACTGCCGTTAACGGCGTTACGGTCCTTATAGCCTTCCGGGTGTAAATCCATGTACTGATAGCTTCCCTCAAACGCCAGCGCGAAGTTCTGGGTCACCTCTTTAATCAGGCGGGTGTTGAGCGTCACCCACTCATAGCTGTCGCCCTTGACGTAGCGATCTTTGCTGCTCTGCGCCAGCACGGCAGGCGCGATACTCCAGCCACCGCCAACAGGCGTGACACCGTAACTTGCGAAGCGCCAGGTATCGGCATCAGACAGCAGCGCCCCGTCGGAACCGATGCTCTTAACTTCTGCGCCCAGGCCGTGACCGTACAGCAGCGCCGTTTTGGCACTCCCTTCCCGCAGGCCGTAGAAGCTCTCGTTGTGCAGTCCCACCAGGGCATGAACGCCGTTATTGGCCGCGTCGGTTTTGATGAGATCGCCGTTAGCGTCTTTACGGTCGTCGTTATCCTTCGCCCGCAGGCCGCTCACCATCACCTGCAGCGGCCCGGCGAAATGGTTCATGCTGAGGATGTAGTTCTGAACGTTATTGTCGGTCTGCTCCACGCTGCCAAAGTTGCGGCCGTAGATCGAGAAGTTGCTGCGCAGCGAGTCGTTCCACTTCACGTCGTAGACGCCGCCGCCGGTACCGGCCAGGAATACCACGTCGGAATCCAGCCAGTGAATATCAAAGTTGTCGCGGTCGAAGCGTTTACCCGCCCAGAATGTGCTGCCCTTGAGCGCGCCGGTAAAATCAGGCAGGTTACCCAACTCCGCAAAGGCCTGGCGAATATTGAGATCGCTGGTATCGGCTGACCAGTCGTTATAGGTTCGCTGACCGTCGGCCAGCATCGCCTTGAAGCGCGTGGTCGCCCCGTTATCCAGGGTTTGCTTGTGCTCCAGGTTCAGCTCGACGTAGGTGTCGGCTTCGTTACCCAGACGCCCTACCGCACCGCCGGTTTCCCCGGCTGGCGTCAGGTACGGACCGCTTTTGCTGCTGGAGGCCGCGTCGTTCATCAGCAGGCCGGAGCGGGCATAGCCGTGGAACTCAAATCCGCTGCTCTGATCCGCTTTTTTCTCCAGCGCGGCGGTACGCTGCGCCACCGCCTGGGTTGTGGTTTGCGTCTGCTGCTGGGCGGCAACCAGCTGCTGCGTTTTTTGTTCGGCTTCGGTGGCGCGTTTTTCGGCGACCTGCGCACGCGCTTCAGCAGCCTGAAGGCGCTGCTCCATCGCGGCAAGGCGCGCTTCGATACTTGTCATATCCGTCTGGGCAAAAACAGAGGTACTGCCGGCCAGCATGCCTATCATCACGGCAAGTCTGCGTTTTTTATACATTTTGTCGCATCCCTAAAAGTATTAATCGAACGTGCTAAATTGCTAAACCGGTTTAGGCTGCTGATACTAAACCCGGGAATTTTGGATCGGCAATCTTTTTTGCTAAACCGATTTAGTAAGTGTGATCGAGGCGACAATTCAGGCCGCCGGACGGCGGCCAGTGAAGGAAGGATTACAGGTCGTGCTGCCAGGGCAACGCGGTCATCGCCCCCTTTGCCGTGGTGGCTAACGCGCCACAGCGCTGGGCTAAGGCGATTGCCGGGACCAGCTCCTGACCGGCGGCCAGCCCGTAGAGCAGCCCGGCTACGAAGGCATCGCCCGCGCCAGTGGTATCGACACATTGCACAGGGGTAGCCGGATAGTGTTTCACCGCACCCTGATGCCAGGCGATAACGCCCTCTTTTCCCTGGGTGACCAGCACCAGGCGCGCCGGGCAGCGCTGCATCAGCGTGTTCAGACCTTCTTGTACATCCGCATCGCCGGTTAAAAATGCCAGTTCCTCAACGGAGAGCTTGACCACGTCGGCGCTCTGCAGGGCCTGTTCCAGGCAGAGACGCAGCGCGTTCTTATCCGGCCAGAGATCCGGGCGAATATTGGGGTCGAAGCTCACGTAGCCGCCCGCCTTCCGGATGGCGTCCATCGCCTGAAAAGTCGCCGAGCGGCTCGGCTCTGCGCTTAGCGCGATGGAACAGACGTGCAGCCACTCGCCCGCGCTGAAGGTCGGCAGGTCGGCGGGTTCCAGAAACAGATCGGCGCTCGGGCGCACCATGAAGGTAAACGAGCGTTCGCCGTGGTCGTCCAGAACCACCACCACCGTAGAGGTGCGGTGCGCCGGGTCAAGGCGCATATGCTTCACGTCGACCCGCTCGTCAGCGAGCGTTTTCGCCATAAAGCGCCCGAAAGGATCGTCGCCAACCCTGCCGATAAACGCGCTTTTGCCCCCCAGCCGGGCAATGCCCACCGCGACGTTTGCCGGTGCGCCACCGGGGCACTGCAGTAATTTCCCTTCGCCATCGGGCAATAAATCCACCACCGCATCGCCAAGTACCCAGATTTTTTCCATGTGATCCTCTTAGCTAAACTATGTTAAACCGTTTTAGCTATTTAAGCACAGGCAGGGAAAAGGGGAAATAACGCGGGAGGAAAATTGCCTAACGCTTCAGATGCGGCCAGCGAATATCGCCAACGCCGTTAAGCTGCGGACGGGCAAACAGGAAGCCCTGGAAGCGGCGGATCCCGGCAGATTCTAACCAGCACCACTCCTCTATTTTCTCGATCCCTTCGGCCACCAGGGTAATTTCAAGATCGGAGCAGCAGCTGATGATGGAGCGCACAATCGCCTGCTTCGGGCCGCTGAGATGGATATCGCTGATGATTTCGCGATCGATTTTGATTTTATCCGGCTGGAAGCGGGTCAACAGCGAAAGCCCGGCATAGCCGGAACCGAAATCATCAATCGCCAGGCCAACCCCCTCACCGCGAAGCCGTTTTATGGCGCTGTTAAACTGGTTAAACCCGGAGATCATCTCGTTTTCAGTGACTTCAATGACCACCTGCTCCGGCTGAAGGCCATGTTTTTTAATCTCATCGACCAGAAATTCCACCGCGCCAGGGACATTCACCAGCGACATGGGCAGCAGGTTTACCGCGATTTTATGGCTACCAATGCCCAGCTTTTCCGCCAGCGCGAAGGCATACGCTTTCGTCTGGAGATCGACTTCATAGATTTTCGCCGGGTCCAGGGAGCTGAAGAAATGTTCCGGGCTGCCGCCGTCATTGCTACGGATAAGCGCCTCAAGGGAGCTTATTTTCCCTTCCGAGGGCTCGACAATTGGCTGCAGCGCAAACTGGCAGGTTTGCCCGGCAATCAGGCCAAGATGTTCGCCAAAGGGTAGCGCTTCGGTCGAGAGCGTCCATTTGTCCGAGGTGTAACGCGTCCCCGACGGGGCCGGACGTTTACCGGTTATAAAGGTCTGAATAAATTTGAACACCCGATCGTCGGAGGTCAGATAGCTGTCCAGCTTGCTGTAGCGCAGCACCGACTGCAGCACCTCTTTCGGCGACTGCGTTTGCAGGTCGAACAGCAGCATCCCGACGTTTTCGAAGCGTCTGCGCGGACCATAGTCCCGCAGCAGTTCTACCACCCCGCTGTGCCGCTTGTCCTCACGGATGGTATGGAACAGTTTGACCACACTCTCTTCCGACCCTTCGAGGATCTGCAGAACCTCATTCCCATTAGCCAGGAGGACGCCGGTAATATCCAGTTTTGTGTTGCGGCCCCTGGCGCGCTCCACCAGCTCCCGCAGCTCGGTGGACGGGCGGGATAAATTCAACTGGCTTCGGTAGATCAGTGTCGTCAGCACAAAAAGGGGTTCCAATGAGAAAGAGAGGTGCCTTGAAGCTACTATGTAACATACTTAATCAATGCGACCTAACATATTCACGCAACAAGGGAACGTTACTTTTCCGCGTCCCCGATCCGGCTGTTAATTTTCTCCTGCATATAGTCGTAAAACGGGTTCGAGGTGACCCGCATAAGCGCCTCTTTACCAACGCTCAACACGGACGTTTCTCCCCACAGCGCAATTGTCCCCAGGCTTATCCCGTAGCGGTTTTTCACCCCAGGCTCACGGCCATAGAGATCGTCATCCGGCGGGAACGGCACGGCAACGTGCGACAGCGAATAGACATCCTGCGGCCAGGTCTGCACAAGCGGCACAACCGTCTCCCGCGTGCTGCCTGCTGGCGTTGTTTTCGCCACCGTCGAGAAACTGTGTGCGTCCGCATTGGTAATAATCGTGACACCGTAACGCCTCTGCGAAACCGGCAGCAGCGCCGAGGTTGCCGTCCACGAGGACGGTTTGAACAGCGGACGGAAGCTCGCCGCCTGGTTGATGTCAAACATCACCAGCTCGCTACCGTTTGCCGGAAGCTGGTCAAACAGGCCGGTCACCACCGCGCGGGTGCTGACCGTAGAATCCATGACCGACTGGAACGCCAGCACAGGCGGCAAATTCACCAGCCTGTTCTCCCGCGCCTTGCGGCCAATCTGCTCCTGCAGGGCCTTCGTCAGCAGCCACGACTGGCGGGCGGCGTTCACCGGGAACGAGTTGTATTTATACGGGTTATATTCCGGAGAGATATTCAGCCACGCCGCTTTGGCAAACGCCGGCAGCAGCGCGGGTAGCCCTGCAAAACCGGCAAAACGCGCAAAGGCCGTTACGCCGATCATTGGTGAGAGCAGGATTACCTGCTGCGGTCGACGAAGCGCAGAGGAATCCAGCGCATCGAGAGCATATTTCATCGCCAGCGCCCCGCCGTTGGAGTACCCCACCAGATGCAGCTGCACGTTATTCCCCGTCAGGCGCGTGGCTTCCCGCACGGCAAGACGCGTCGCCGCGAGCCACATCTCCCAGTCAACGTCGGTTAGCGCGCCGGGCGCGGTGCCGTGTCCGGGCAGGCGCGGAACCACGGCCACGAAACCATGCTGTTGATAATTTTCGGCAAGGTGCCTGACGCTGTAAGGCGAGTCAGTCAGTCCGTGCAGCAATACCACCGCGCCACGAGGTTTTCCTGCTGGCATCAGAACAAACGAACGGTTGGCATCGGGCGTGAACTGTCCCGGCCAAACCAGGCTCTGGCGATAATAGCGGTTTAGCGGCGTTTGTTCCTCGCCCGCTGTTTTCGCCGTCACCGCCCTATCAAGCTCGGCGAAAATGGCGTTTTCCCGGGCAACATACCCGGCAAAGTTGGCGTTATCGAGTTCACGCACGGACATCTCGTTCGCCCGCCAGGTGTGCCAGAGGTGCAGGTCCGGCCCCTGCTGCGAGAGATAGACCCGCACCGCCAACAGGACGACCAGGACGATCCCCACGACCATCCCTGTTTTCTTTGCAAGCGCCGTCAGGCGCACGCTGATTCGCCAGGGCAAATTCGCCATGCCGGGATCCCTTTTGTGTTCACTGTCCTTTTATCTTATCAAAAATGTGAACGGACTGACGTATTCATCAAATTCATACCTGCCGCGTCAGCCGCTGCACCAAAAGTGAACTACGCTGCACAAATGTTGATCATTGGTTAACTAAATATTGCGTGAAATTAACAGCACGGCGGGTTTTTTACCTCACCGTGAACATGGCACGCGTCGTGCATTGTTAACCCGGTAACACAAATCCAGCTTTTGACAGCCAGTTAACAGCGAGGCGGTATGACGACGAAACCCGAGATGTTGAGCCGTATCGAAGCGACGTTCAGCCAGCTCACTCCCAGCGAAAAGCGGGTCGGGAGCTGGCTGCTGGCGCACGCCGCACAAATCCCGTTTGAAACCGCGGAAAGCGTCGGTCTGGCGAGCGGGACCAGCGGGATCACCGTCGGACGCTTCCTGCGCAAGCTGGGGTATCGCAACCTGGAAGATGTCAAAAAGAGCCTGCGCGATCCGTATCAGCCCTGGGGCATGAACGAGCGGCTGGACTCCTGGCAGCAGCAGCGTCCCCTGCCCAACCGCCTTCAGCATGCCCTCTCGCTGGAGGTGGACGCCATTACGCAGGTGTATCAGCTGGCGCAAACGGACGCCTTCTGTCAGGTGGTGCACAACCTGGCCCACGCCGACGCGGTGTTTGTGCTGGGGATCCAATCCACGCGCGGGATCGCCAACGCCTTCTTCAGCCATCTCGAGTACCTTCGCCCGCGCGTGAGCTATTCCGAAGGCGCGTCCGGCAGCTGGGTGGAATCCCTCAACTCCGGGTTTTCGCACCCTTACGTTGTGCTGACCGATACGCGAACCTACTCCACGATGGCCCGCCAGTACTGCCGCGTGGCGAGCGAAAAAGGGATCCCGCTGGCCTTAATCACCGACATCTGGTGCCCGTGGGCGCGGGATTACCCGATGGATTTACTGCAGGTGAAAACCGATACCGGTCATTTCTGGGATTCGCTTGCCCCCGTGAGCTGTCTGTTCAACCTGCTGCTGTCGGGCGTGGTGGAAGCGCTGGGTGATACGCTCCCGGCGCGTCTGGCGGTAAACCGACAATTACAACAAGAGTTTGGTCAATTCGAACGCTAAAGGAGCGGAGCTATGCCCGATGAGAGTGAACTGATTGACGTGGCGAAGACGTTTCCCACGCTGCATATCGATCTGAAGTACGCCACCGCCGACAACATCACCGGCAGGCCGATCTATCAGGAGGAGCTGTGCCTGCTGCATACCGACGCCGCCACCGCGCTGGCAAAAGCCATCAGCATTGCCGCCCTGGCCGGGCTGAAGCTGGTGGTGTACGACGCCTACCGGCCGCAGCAGGCGCAGGCCCAGCTGTGGGACGCCTGCCCGAACCCGGAGTATGTGGTCGACGTGGCAATTGGCTCCAATCACAGCCGCGGTACGGCCATCGACGTCACGCTGATGGACGAGCATAACAGCGTGCTGGATATGGGCGCCGGTTTTGACGAAATGCATGACCGTTCGCATCCCTATCACCCTTCCGTACCCCCGCACGCCCAGCGCAACCGTCTGCTGCTGAATGCCATCATGTTCGGCGGCGGTTTTGTGGGGATTAGCAGCGAATGGTGGCACTTCGAACTGCCGAACGCCGCCAGCTAGCCGCTGCTTGAAGACCGTTTTGCCTGTTTTCCCCTGACGCACACCTCTCTTTAACCTGGAGCACTGCCATGAAAACATCGCTTCTCACGACCCTGATTGCCGCCACGCTGGCGTTGAGCGCCCCGCTGGCGCTGGCCGCCGTCCCGAAAGACATGCTGGCGATCGGTAAAGCCGCCGACCCGCAAACGCTCGACCCTGCCATCACCATCGATAACAACGACTGGACCGTCACCTATCCTTCCTACCAGCGTCTGGTCAAGTACAAGCCCGGCTCTACCGAGGTGGAGGGCGATCTGTCGACGGGCTGGAAGGCGTCCGACGACCAGAAAGAGTGGACCTTTACCCTGGCGGATAACGCCAAATTCTCCGACGGCACGCCGGTCACCGCCGAAGCGGTCAAGCTCTCCTTTGAGCGCCTGCTGAAGCTCGGCCAGGGGCCGTCTGAAGCCTTCCCGAAAGATCTGAAAATTGATGCCGTCGATGACCACACGGTGAAATTCACCCTCAGCCAGCCGTTCGCGCCTTTCCTCTACACGCTGGCAAACGACGGGGCGTCCATCATTAACCCGGCGGTGCTGAAGGCCAATGCCGCGGACGACGCGCGCGGTTTTCTGGCGCAAAACACCGCCGGTTCCGGGCCGTTTATGCTGAAGAGCTGGCAGAAAGGCCAGCAGCTGATCCTGGTGCCGAACCCTCACTGGCCGGGCGCGAAGCCGCACTTTAAGCGCGTCTCGGTGAAAATTATCGGCGAGAGCGCTTCGCGCCGACTGCAGCTTTCCCGCGGTGACCTGGACATTGCCGACTCTCTGCCGGTCGATCAGCTGGCGGCCCTGAAGCAGGAAGGCAAAGTCGCCGTCGCGGAATACCCCTCCCTGCGCGTGACCTATCTCTATCTCAACAACAGCAAAGCGCCGCTCAATCAGGTGGATTTACGCCGGGCCATCTCCTGGGCGACGGACTATCAGGGAATGGTAAAAGGCATTCTGAGCGGCAACGGCAAGCAGATGCGCGGCCCGATCCCGGAGGGCATGTGGGGCTTTGACGCCGCGGCAATGCAGTACAGCTTCGACGAGGCCAAAGCCAAAGCGGCGCTGGAGAAGGTCAAAGACAAACCCGCCAGCCTGACCTTCCTTTACTCGGACAACGATCCGAACTGGGAGCCTATCGCCCTCTCCACTCAGGCGAGCCTCGGCAAGATCGGCATTAACGTCAAGCTGGAAAAACTGGCCAATGCCACCATGCGCGACCGCGTCGGCAAAGGCGATTACGACATTGCCATCGGCAACTGGAGCCCGGACTTTGCCGACCCGTACATGTTCATGAACTACTGGTTCGAATCGGACAAAAAAGGGCTGCCGGGCAACCGCTCGTTCTATGAGAACAAAGAGGTGGATTCGCTGCTGCAGGCCGCGCTGAAAACCACTGACCAGGCGGAACGCACCAAAGATTACCAGCAGGCGCAAAAGGTGGTGATTGACGAAGCGGCCTACGTCTATCTGTTCCAGAAGAACTACCAGCTGGCGATGAACAAAGAGGTCAAAGGCTTCACCTTTAATCCGATGCTCGAGCAGGTGTTCAACATCGCCACCATGAGTAAATAACGGTTCTCGCTGGGGGAAAGCGTATGACGTTCTGGAGCATCGTGCGCCAGCGCTGCTGGGGGTTACTCCTGGTGGTGGCCGGTGTCTGTATTATTACCTTTATTATTTCACACATGATCCCCGGCGACCCGGCGCGTCTGCTGGCGGGCGATCGCGCCAGCGACGAAATCGTGCAGAACATTCGCCAGCAGCTGGGGCTGGATCGGCCGCTGTATGTGCAGTTTGGCCGCTACGTGGACGCCCTGGCCCACGGTGATTTAGGCACCTCCATCCGTACCGGACGCCCGGTTGCGGAAGACCTGAAGGCCTTTTTCCCCGCCACGCTGGAGCTGGCCTTTTGTTCTTTGCTGCTGGCGCTGGTTATCGGCGTGCCGCTGGGGATTTTGTCGGCGGTGTACCGCAACCGCTGGCTGGATCACCTGGTGCGTTTAATGGCGATGACCGGGATTTCCACGCCTGCATTCTGGCTTGGGCTGGGCGTGATTGTCCTGTTCTACGGGCATCTGCAGATTCTGCCGGGCGGCGGCAGGCTGGACGACTGGCTCGATCCGCCGACGCACGTCACCGGGTTTTATCTGCTGGACGCCCTGCTGGAAGGCAACGGTGAGGTCTTTTTCAACGCGCTGCAGCACCTGATTTTACCCTCGCTGACGCTGGCGTTTGTTCACCTGGGCATCGTGGCGCGCCAGGTGCGCTCGGCGATGCTGGAGCAGCTTAGCGAGGACTACATCCGCACCGCACGCGCCAGCGGGCTGCCCGGCTGGTACATCGTCCTGCGCTACGCCCTGCCGAATGCGATGATCCCGTCCATTACCGTGCTCGGACTGGCGCTGGGCGACCTGCTTTACGGCGCCGTCCTGACCGAAACCGTCTTTGCCTGGCCGGGTATGGGCGCCTGGGTGGTGACGTCCATTCAGGCGCTGGACTTCCCGGCGGTGATGGGCTTTGCCGTCGTCGTTTCGCTGGCCTACGTGCTGGTTAATCTGGTGGTCGATCTGCTTTACCTGTGGATTGACCCGCGAATCGGGCGCGGAGGTGCCGAATGATGTTAACGCAGGAAACACCCGTCCCGGTGAAAACCGCCAGACAACGCATCAACTGGGCAAAGCTGTTCTGGATGCTGCGCCAAAGCCCGCTCACGATTGTCGGCGGCGTCATTATGATCGCGATGCTTTTGCTGATGGTGACCTCGCCGTGGATAGTGCCGCATGACCCGAACGCGCTGGATCTCACCGCCCGCCTGCAGGCACCTTCTGCGCAACACTGGTTTGGCACCGATGAGGTGGGACGCGACCTGTTCAGCCGCGTGCTGACGGGCAGCCAGCAGTCGATTACCGCCGGGCTGGCGGTGGTGGTGATTGCGGGCGGCATTGGCTCGCTCCTGGGCTGTTTGTCCGGCGTACTGGGCGGGCGCGGCGACGCCGTCATCATGCGGGTGATGGACATTATGCTCTCGATACCTTCCCTGGTACTGACCATGGCGCTGGCCGCCGCACTCGGGCCGAGCCTGTTTAACGCCATGCTGGCGATTGCGATTGTCCGCATTCCGTTTTACGTCCGCCTGGCACGCGGGCAAACCCTGGTGGTGCGTCAGTTTACCTACGTGCAGGCCGCCCGCACCTTTGGCGCCTCCCGCTGGCATTTGATCCGCTGGCACATCCTGCGCAACGCCCTGCCGCCGCTGATTGTGCAGGCGTCGCTGGATATCGGCAGCGCCATCCTGATGGCCGCGACGCTGGGGTTTATTGGCCTGGGGGCGCAGCAGCCGACCGCCGAATGGGGCGCGATGGTGGCCGTCGGCCGTAACTACGTTCTGGACCAGTGGTGGTACTGCGCGTTTCCCGGAGCGGCGATTTTGATTACCGCCGTGGGCTTTAACCTGTTTGGGGATGGCATCCGCGATCTGCTGGATCCGAAGTCAGGAGGTAAACAGTGATGACCGAACCGGTACTCAATATTGAAGACCTGCATCTGAGCTTCCCGGTTTTTCGCGGGGAGGTTCATGCGCTGAACCACGTTTCGCTTGAGATCGGCAGGGGCGAAATTGTCGGCGTGGTGGGCGAATCAGGTTCGGGCAAATCCGTTACCGCCATGCTCGCCATGCGCCTGCTGCCAGAGGGCAGCTACCGTATTCATCACGGTCAGGTGAGATTACTCGGTGAAAACGTCCTGACGGCGTCCGAGAAACAGCTTCGCCAGTGGCGCGGCGCTAAAGTGGCGATGATTTTTCAGGAGCCCATGACCGCCCTAAACCCGACACGGCGGATTGGCAAACAGATGGTGGAGGTGATTCGCCAGCATCAGCCGCTTTCCCGGCGCGAGGCGCAGCAGAAGGCGATCGCCCTGCTGGAAGAGATGCAAATTCCGGACGCGAAGGAGGTCATGGCACGTTATCCGTTTGAACTCTCCGGCGGCATGCGCCAGCGGGTGATGATCGCCCTTGCCTTCTCCTGCGAGCCGGAGCTGATCATCGCCGACGAGCCGACCACCGCGCTGGACGTGACCGTCCAGCTCCAGGTGCTGCGTTTACTGAAGCATAAGGCGAAGGCCAGCGGCACCTCGGTGCTGTTTATCAGCCATGATATGGCCGTAGTGTCCCAGCTCTGCGACAGAATGTACGTAATGTATGCGGGCAGCGTGATAGAGAGCGGTGCCACGCAAACGCTGATCCACCGCCCTGTGCATCCCTATTCTATCGGCCTGCTGCGGTGCGCGCCGGAAAACGGCCAGCCGCGCGATCTGCTGCCCGCCATTCCCGGAACGGTGCCCAACCTCAGCCAGCTTCCGCAGGGGTGCGCTTTCCGCGAGCGCTGCTTTGCCGCGGGGGCAAAATGCAGCGAAACGCCGCGCCTGCAGCCGCATGGCGCAGAGGGCCAACTGGCTGCCTGCTGGTATCCACAACGGGAGAAACACCATGTCTGATGTACTGCTGGAACTGGATAGCGTGCACGTGAACTTTGCGGCGCGCAAAAACTGGCTGGGCCGCGTGACGGAACGGGTCCATGCGCTCAACGGGCTGGATCTCCAGATCCGTCGGGGCGAAACGCTGGGCGTTGTCGGGGAATCCGGCTGTGGGAAAAGCACGCTGGCGCAGCTGCTGATGGGGATGCTTAAACCCAGCGCCGGCGCATGCCAGCGTACCCACCATGCCGGTGGCATGCAGATGGTGTTTCAGGATCCGCTCTCCTCGCTCGACCCTCGATTGCCGGTCTGGCGCATCATTACCGAGCCGGTGTGGGTGCAAAAACGCAGCAGCGAGCGCGAGCGCCGTCAGCTGGCGGCGGATCTGGCGCTGCAGGTGGGCATTCGCCCGGAATATCTCGACCGCCTTCCACACGCCTTCTCCGGCGGGCAGCGCCAGCGCATTGCCATCGCCCGGGCGCTTTCGTCCGACCCGGATATCATCGTGCTCGATGAACCCACCAGCGCGCTGGATATCTCCGTGCAGGCGCAAATCCTCAACCTGCTGGTGACGCTACAGCAGCAGCGTAATCTGACCTACGTACTGATCTCGCATAACGTCTCGGTGGTCAGACACATGAGCGACCGCGTGGCGGTGATGTATCTCGGACAGATTGTGGAGCTGGGCAGCGCCGCGCAGGTACTTGGCGAGCCGCGCCACCCCTATACCCGCCTGCTGCTCGATTCGGTTCCCCGCACCGGAGAGCCGCTGGATGAAACGCTGGCGTTACGCAAAACGGAGCTTCCCGGCAACCGTCACCTGCCCGAAGGCTGTTTTTTCCGCGACCGCTGCCCGATGGCCGCGCAGGGGTGCGAACGTCCTCAGCCGCTACAGCCCTCTCGCGAGGGCCGTCACGTTCGCTGCTGGCGCAGCCTGGGTTAAATTTGCGCCATCCCGCCGTCCACAAACAGTTCGGTGGCGTTGATAAAGCTGGCCGCGTCGGAGGCCAGAAACGCCACCGCTTTACCCACCTCGAGCGGCGCGCCTAAACGTCCGAGCGGCACCTGCGCGGCCAGCGCGTCGTACAGCCCCTGACGATGTTCTTCCGGCACCAGATCGCCGAGACCAGGCGTTTTGATCGGACCCGGGCTCACCACGTTGACGCGGATCCCACGGCCCTGCAAATCCAGCGCCCAGGAGCGGGCAAAGTTGCGCACGGCGGCCTTGCTGGCGCTGTAGACGCTAAAGTTTGCCGTCCCCTTAACCGACACCGTCGAGCCGGTCAGAATGATCGACGAGCCTGTTGATAACAGCGGCAGCGCCTTCTGCACCGTGAACAGCACCCCGCGGACGTTGGTGCCGAAAATCCGGTCAAACTGCTCTTCGGTTATCGCGCCCAGCGGCAGCATATCGCCGCCACCCGCATTGGCGAACAGAATATCGAGACGGCCTTCTTCTTTGGCTATCCGGGCATAGACCTCGTCCAGGTCCGCCAGTTTTGACACGTCAGCGCGAATGCCCAGTGCCGTTGAAGCGATTTCAGCCACCGCCGCGTCCAGCTCGGCCTGACGTCGTCCGGTGATGTACACCTTCGCGCCCTGTGCCGCCAGCTCCTGCGCCGTGGCAAGACCGATGCCGGTGCTGCCGCCGGTGACCAGTGCGATTTTGCCTGAGAGAGTCGTGTTCATCTCATTTACCTTTTGTTGGGTTTGCGTTGGACAAACTTTAGCCCTTGCGGGATTAGTGAAAAACCGGCAAAAATGAAAATGACTATTCACACACAGAAATAATCAGGGGGTCCTAATGGACCAGCTCATGGCGATGCGCGCTTTTACCCGGGTGGTGGAAACCGGCAGCTTTACCCGCGCGGCGGACTCGCTGAATATGCCGATCGCCACCCTGAGCAAACTGGTTAAATCCCTTGAGGCGCACCTGGCGATACGTCTCCTTCACCGGACGACTCGTCGGGTGGTCACAACGCCTGAAGGGCTGGAATACTATGAAAAAGCGCGCCGGGTGCTGATTGATATCGAAGATATCGACACCTCGTTTCGCGTTTCCCGCGCGACGCCCAAGGGACATTTGCGGGTTGACGTGGGCGGTTCCACCGCACGGGACGTGCTCATCCCCCTGCTGCCGGATTTTATGCAGCGCTACCCGGATATCCGTATCGATCTTGGCGTGGCCGATCGTCCGGTCGATCTTATCAGCGGTAACGTAGACTGCGTGATCCGCGGCGGCCCGCTGAACGATTCAACACTTATCGCACGTCATCTCGGTGACGCTCAGATGGTCACCTGCGCGACGCCGGGTTACCTTAAAAACCACGGCGTTCCGGCCTATCCACAGGAGCTGCGCAACGGCCACAAGCTTGTTAGTTATCTCTCTCCCGTCACCGGGCGGCCGTTTCCGTTTCGCTTCCGGCAAAACGGTGAGGCGCTGGAAATCACTCTTCCGCACTATCTCGGCGTCAATGAAAGTAACGCTCATCTGGCGGCTGCCGCGGCGGGTCTGGGGATCGTTCAAACCTTTGAGTATTCAGCAAAGACCTATTTGCAGGCGGGAGCGCTGGTGGCGATTCTGGGTGACTGGCAGCCTGCCGCGTACCCGTTTCACGTGGTCTACCCGCAGAACCGGCATTTGACGCACAGACTGAAGGTGTTTATCGCATGGCTGGCGGAGGTGTTCCCCGCCGCGCTGAAGGGATAGCCGGGCACAAACCCGGCTGTGATTTAGTTAAGCTTATAGTCCAGGGTAATTTCGGCCTTGAGCAACTGCGACACCGGACAGCCCGCTTTGGCTTTCTGAATAATGCCGTCAAACTGCTGTGGCGCAATGCCCGGTACGGTGACCTTACTTTGCAGCGCAACCTTAGTGATGGCAAATCCGCCATCGGTTTTATCCAGAGAGACATCCGCGGTCGTATCAATCGAATCAGCGGTATAGCCCGCTTCACCCAGCATCAGCGACAGCGCCATGGAAAAACAAGCCGCATGTGCCGCGCCGATCAGCTCTTCCGGGTTGGTCCCCTTTTCACCCTCAAAGCGGGTGTTAAAGCCGTAAGGCTGTTGGTTGAGAACGCCGCTCTCGGTGGAAACCGTTCCTTTCCCGCGCTTAATGTCGCCAGACCAGTGTGCCGAACCGTGCTTATGAATCGTCATTCTTGCTCTCCTTTTGGCTTACAAAGGGTTAAGTATAGACTACACATCTGACACGCCCTGGAACACAGACGATTCCGTGTCTTTCACCTGCTGTACCGACAACAAGGATAATGATATGACGCTAAAAATCAGGATGGCCGTCGCGGTAGCCACGCTGGCTCTCTCTCTTTCTTCACTGGCCAAAACGCCGGAAAACTTTATCTATACCAGCTCAGGCGACCTCGACGCGGCGCTCCCGCTGGTTGCGCGTGGCGACATCGGCGGCGTGCAGATCGTGTACAACTGGCGCCAGCTTGAACCCGAGAAGGACAGCTATGACTTCTCGCGGATTGAGCAGGATCTGGCGCGTCTTAAGGCCGCCCGGAAAAAACTCTTTATTCAGATCCAGGATCGTTTCTTTGAGCCGGACGCCCGCTACGTTCCGGACTATCTGATGCACGATAAGCAATACAGCGGCGGGATTGCGCCGCAGTTTGATAACCCCGGCGAGGGCAAGCCTGTCGGCGCGGGATGGGTAGCGCGTCAGTGGGACCCCACGGTGCGCCAGCGCTACCAGGCACTGCTGGCAGCGCTCGCAAAACGCTTTGATGGCGAGGTGTATGGCGTAAACCTGCCTGAAACCGCGATTGATATTGACGAGAAAAATCCGCCAGCGGGCTTCACCTGCGACAGCTATTTCGCGGGTGAGATGGAAAATCTGGCCTTTGCGCGCAAGGTTTTTCAGAAATCACATGTGGTGCAGTACGTGAACTTCTGGCCGTGCGAGTGGGATAACGACCACAACTATATGGGACGTCTTTTTGCGTATGCCATCGCCAACAATATCGGCCTGGGCGGGCCGGACATTGTGCCCAACCGCAAGGCGCACATGAAGAATGCCTATCCCTTCTTCCATAAAAATAAACAGGCGCTGCCGCTCATCGCCATGGCGGTTCAGGAGCCGACTCTGACCTATAAGGATCCTCAGACCGGAAAACCGTTCACCAAAGCCGAGTTTGTCCGCTTCGGCGAAAATTATCTCGGGGCCAATATTATTTTCTGGAGCACGGCCTCTCCCTGGCTAAAGGCAAAATAATCGCCCCTCAGGCAAGGTGGCGGGACAGTTCGTCAAGAAACACGCGCAGCGCGGCAGGCTGGTATTCCCGTGACTGATAAATGCCGTGGATGGCAAGCGGTTTCGGCTCCAGCGACGCCAGTACCGACACCAGTAATCCCTGCTCAAGCGCGGCGCGCGCTTCGCGCTCCGGCAGCATGGTGATGCCGCAGTGCTCGATCGCCGCGTTCATGAGCAGTGAAGAGATACTGGCGCTCAGGTTGCCGCTGACGGCCACGCTCAGGCTTTCGCCTTCCGGGGTCAGGAAGTGCCAGGACTGCCCGGCGAAAAAGCTGTAGTGCAGGCAGTTATGCTGCGCCAACTCTTCGGGGCTGACGGGCGTGCCGTGCTGTGCCAGATACGCCGGCGAGGCGCAGAGCACCGATCGACACTCCCCCAGCCGGCGGGCGATCATGCCGGGCTCCGGGTTATCGGTAATGCGCACCGCGACGTCAATGCGCTCTCCCACCAGGCTGACCGGATGGTTGTTCACGTCCAGCTCAATGCGCAGCTGCGGATAGCGCGAGAGCAGGCCGGGCAGGACCGGCGCAATCAGGTGCATGGCGGTAAAGTGCGCGCAGGCTACCCGTAGCGTGCCGGACGGCAGATCTTTTTCCGACTGACCTTCGATTTCCTGCGAGATCTGCGAGAGCGTCCGCGTTTTTTGCAGCACCTTTTCCCCTGCCGCAGTCAGCGTCAGCTTGCGCGTGGAGCGGTTTACCAGCCGCGTCCCCGCCCACTTCTCCATTTGTTCAAGGTAACGGCTCACCATCGGCCGGGAAATGCCCAGCGCGCGGGCCGCCGCGCTCAGGCTTCCCAGCTCGCATATCCGGTTATAGACCTGAGCGGCAATAACGCGATCCATATAAGCTCCATCTGCTCGATTTATGAAACTAAGCATGTCTTGTTTCAGGAATTCTGGCAAATGAGAATATCCGTACAATAGAGGCATTCCTGAACAACAGAGACAACAGCATGAAACTCACTCATATTGCCCTGCTTTCCACCCTTTTCGCTCCGGCCGTTTTTGCCGCGCCGTTGACGATTGATACCTATAACCCGCAGGATGAAGGCATTTTCGCGGTCTCCTCCACGCTCGTTTCCGGCCCGAAAGAGGCGGTGCTGTTTGACGCGCAGTTCAGCGTGAAGGATGGCGAAGCGCTGGTAGAGAAAATTCGCCGCAGCGGTAAAACGCTGAATAAGATTGTGATCACCTCCGGCGATCCGGATTTCTATTTTGGCCTGCAGCCGCTGGTGAAAGCCTTCCCGAATGCCAAAGTGGTGGCCACGCAGCAGGTGGTTGACCATATTAAGGCCACCAAAGACGCCAAGCTCGCCTTCTGGGGCCCGCAGATGAAAGACGGCGCGCCAACGGAACTGGTGGTGCCGCAGGTGCTCGCCTCCACCACCTTTATGATTGACGGGGAAAAGGTCGATATCGAGCAGCCGGACAGCTATGCGGCCTACGTGTGGATCCCGTCCGTGAAAACCATCCTCGGCGGCACCGGGGTCTCCTGGGGGATTCACGTCTGGACGGCTGATACCCAGACGCCGGCTCGCCGTCAGCAGTGGCAGCAGACCCTGGACAACATGGCCGCGCACAGGCCGGAACGCGTGATACCGGGCCACTACCTGGGCACGCCACCGTCCGGAACCGGGGCTATTGATTTTACCCGTGGCTATCTGCAGCATTTTGAACAGGCGTTGTCGGCACATAAAAACTCTGCGGGCGTCATCGGTGCACTGAAAAAACAGTATCCGGATCTGGCAGAAGAGAGCTCTCTGGAATTAAGCGCCAAAGTGAATACCGGCGAAATGAAGTGGTAATTTAAAAACGGCTCCTGCTATATTCCCGCGATAGCAGGAGCACCGCCATAATATCCGCACTGCCTCACGCCAATATATCCCTCCGTTTTAAAAGCGCATAAAAGCATGCACTTATGTCATTTTTATTTCTAAGATGAATCTGAGACACAACCGGGGAAATATTTGCCATTCTGTTTATGAATTAAATTTTTTGCGAGCCGTACCATTAAACAGACAACGACACGGAGGCAGCATGTTTACTTATTACCCGGCTAATACCACAGCAGCACAACCTGAACTCGTTAACGCGATTGCGCAGGGTCTTCACGCCGAGCACGGTGCTGTGACTGAAGATGACATTTTAATGGAACTGACCAAGTGGGTGGAATCCACGGATAATGACATCCTCAGTGACATCTACCAGCAGACCATTAACTACGTCGTCAGCGGGCAAAACGCACCTTTGTAAAAACCTGCTAAGCTGGATCTGCAACCTAAGGGGTTACATTTCGTTTGCGAAAGCAAACTGGTCCTTAAAACTATCAACAGGATTGAGGAGTTAACATGAAATCGAACCGTCAGGCACGCCACATTCTGGGACTGAACTACAAGCTTTCTAATCAGCGTAAAGTGGTGATTGAAGGCGACCATGAAACGCAAGTCACTCACGCCACCGGCAGAAAACGCCACGCGGGCAAGTAAGTTCCAGACTGAGATCCAGAACACCATCGGCAAAACCGATGGTGTTTTTGTTTATGTGTTGCGGTAATTAATATTTAGCTCCTTTATAATACCGCCCGACCGCACCCCGTAGCACAGGCCAGAAAGATGACAAACAGCAGTGTCAGGGACGGATCTTCAAAAAAAGAGTGAGTGACATGGACAACAAACTGAAAAAACATCGTTCCTTATATATCCCTTATGCCGGCCCGGTTTTACTCGAATTCCCCCTGCTCAACAAAGGCAGCGCCTTCAGCATGGAAGAGCGCAGCAGCTTTAACCTGCTTGGCCTGCTGCCGGAAGTGGTTGAAACCATTGAAGAGCAGGCAGAGCGCGCGTGGATCCAGTATCAGGGCTTCAAAACCGAGATCGACAAACACATCTACCTGCGCAACATCCAGGACACCAACGAAACCCTCTTCTATCGCCTGGTGCAAAACCATCTCGAAGAGATGATGCCGGTGATCTACACCCCAACGGTGGGTGCGGCGTGCGAACGCTTCTCTGAGATCTACCGTCGCTCACGCGGCGTCTTTATCTCTTATCAGAACCGTCACAACATGGACGACATTCTGCAGAACGTGCCGAACCACAATATTAAAGTGATTGTGGTGACGGACGGGGAACGTATTCTCGGCCTCGGCGACCAGGGCATTGGCGGGATGGGGATCCCAATCGGTAAACTCTCTCTCTACACCGCCTGCGGCGGCATCAGCCCGGCGTACACCCTGCCGGTGGTGCTGGATGTCGGCACCAACAACCAGCAACTGTTGAACGATCCGCTGTACATGGGCTGGCGTCATCCGCGTATTACCGACGACGAGTACTATCAGTTTGTCGACGATTTCATTCAGGCCGTGAAGCACCGCTGGCCGGACGTTCTGCTGCAGTTTGAAGACTTTGCGCAGAAAAACGCGATGCCGCTGCTGAACCGCTATCGCGATGAGATCTGCTCCTTTAACGACGACATCCAGGGCACCGCAGCGGTGACCGTGGGCACGCTTATCGCCGCCAGCCGCGCAGCCGGCAGCCAGCTGAGCTACCAGAAAATCGTCTTCCTGGGCGCAGGCTCTGCGGGCTGCGGCATCGCCGAGCAGATTATCGCCCAGACGCAGCGCGAAGGCTTAAGCGAAGAGCTGGCCCGCTCCCGCGTCTTTATGGTGGACCGTTTCGGCCTGCTGACCGACGGCATGCCGAACCTGCTGCCGTTCCAGACCAAGCTGGTGCAGAAGCGCGAGAACCTGAAGAACTGGGACACCGACAACGAAGTGCTCTCCCTGCTGGACGTGGTGCGCAACGTAAAGCCGGATATTCTGATCGGCGTTTCCGGGCAAACCGGTCTCTTCACCGAAGAGATTATTCGCGAGATGCACAAGCACTGCGAGCGCCCTATCGTGATGCCGCTGTCTAACCCAACCTCCCGCGTGGAAGCGACGCCGCAGGACATCATCGCCTGGACCGAAGGTAACGCGCTGGTTGCCACCGGCAGCCCGTTCGATCCGGTGGTATGGAAGGATAAAACCTATCCGATCGCCCAGTGCAACAACTCCTATATCTTCCCGGGCATTGGTCTGGGCGTGATCGCCTCCGGCGCGTCCCGCATTACCGATGAGATGCTGATGTCAGCGAGCGAAACCCTTGCGGGCTATTCGCCGCTGGTCAACAACGGCGAAGGGCTGGTGCTGCCGGAACTGAAGGACATTCACAAGGTGTCGCGCGCTATCGCGTTTGCGGTGGGTAAAATGGCGCAGCAGCAGGGCGTGGCGGTGAAAACCTCTGCCGACGCGCTGCAGCAGGCTATTGATGATAACTTCTGGATGCCTGAATACCGCAGCTATCGCCGTACCTCGATTTAATTGGCTCCGACCCTTCCCTCTCCTCAAAAGGGAGAGGGAACGTGAACACCCTCCTCCCTTTATTTTCTTTGCCGCTTCTACAGTATTCCCCTGACCATTATTTAAAAAATCAATATTTCGACAACAATTCATATCTCATTGAAATATAAATATTTTGCATAACATTTTTTGCCTATTAAACAGTTTCTTTTAAAGGTTTAGTAACGTTCCGTATCACTAAATTCATTAATTGAAAAAGGAGTTTTGAAATGGCAATTCCGGCTTACCTTTGGCTTAAAGATGACGGCGGCGCAGATATCAAAGGCGCTGTTGATGTACAAGATCGCGAGGGAAGTATCGAGATATTAGGGTTCGGTCATGGACTGTATCTGCCAACAGATAACATGACAGGAAAAATAACGGGTACGCGCGTTCATAGTGCGCTGGTATTTGAAAAGGAGTTTGACAGTTCTAGCCCTTACTTATACAAGGCCGTGGCAAAAGGCCAAACGCTGAAAAGTGCCGAGTTTAAGTGGTACAAGATCGACGACGCGGGTCAGGAAGTCGAATACTTCAACATGTACCTGGAGAACGTAAAAGTTGTCTCAATATGCCCCTTGATGCATGACGTAAAAAACTCGGCAATGGAAAAACATAATCATCTAGAAAATGTTTCCCTGCGTTATGAGAAAATCACGTGGCAACATTGCGACGGTAATATCATCTTTGCAGACTCATGGAATGACCGTTCATGAATCTCCTGCAATGCTATTTCCACCTCAACGGCGGTAAGTACGCAACACTGTCTGTGCCCGGAGTGGGCTTTTTCCCAGCATTTTCGGGGAATGGCAATGCAACAAATCGTCCCGAAAGCGCGTCTCTACCCGACATAGGCCCTCTCCCTCCGGGCCGATATTACATACTATTACGTGGATTAGGTGGTTGGTATACTCAAACAAAGGACAGTGTAAATGCATTTTTCACGGGTTCCAATCGGAGCGAGTGGTTTGCTTTATATCGCGATGACGGATTGATAAATGATGAGACTTTTGTGAACGGTATAAGGCGAGGAGAATTCAGATTGCACCCTATCGGACCATCTGGATTAAGTAAGGGATGTATCACGCTTTACAGTCAGAGCGATTTTAAGGTTCTGGCATCAGCCTTGCTACGAACGGGAGGGCTGCAACTGGGAAACTATATGATTGCTCATGGCGTTGTGCAGGTTTATTAATGAAGGTGATACTACTGGCACTGCTATGGTGTACGGCAGTGTTTCTTTCGTTACTCACACTATATAAAGTTATTCCACCGGAAGCGCAGTACTCTATTGCGGAGCATTTTAAAATATATGGCGACGAATTGATCATGGATTTCGTTCTGTACCTTTTTTTAGGTGTTTCCGCATTCAGTGCGTCAGTTCTCACACTAGCCCTGTATGTTCTTATACGGAAAAAATAATTCTGGGCAGCACTGCTGCCCCTCTGTTTGGTATATGCAGGAAAACGTTGTATAGTGATAGTCACCTACAAACTCATAACATATAAGGAGGCCAATTATGCTGTATCGTGAAATTTTCAATGTTTCACATACATTTGGTGATCGCACCAGCTCAAGCGTTATCGGTATCGTGCTGCGATAACTTCTGCTTGAGCGAAGACACCAACCCCTGAAATCCCTTCTCTCGGGCTTACTGAGTTATCGTCAGCGATGTTTGACGAGGCATAAACATGCCTGTAACTCTTGGGTAAGCAACAATGAGCACTTTACTCACTGCACAATCTTTACGCGTTGATACGGCGTTTGGCACGCTCTTCGACTCACTCTCCTTTACGCTGAAAAAAGGCGACCGCATCGGCCTGCTGGGCGACAACGGCTGCGGCAAAAGTACGCTTTTAAAGGTGCTGGACGGAACAGATATCCCAGCCGCCGGAGCGGTAGCGCTGGCCGGGCACTGCCTGATGGCGCGCGTGGAGCAACATCTCCCGGACGCCATTTTCCCGCTGACCATGCTGGATGCCGTACTCGCGCAACTGCCTTTAGCTGAGCACGACAGCCTGCGCTGGAAAGCTGAAACGCTGCTGGCGAGCATGGGCTTCACGCCGCAGGATATGACGCTGCAATCCGCCACCCTGAGCGGCGGACAGCACACCCGCCTGCTGCTGGCGCGGGCGTTGATTCACGAGCCGGATCTGCTCCTGCTGGATGAACCCAGCAACCACCTGGATCTGCCGACCATGCTCTGGCTGGAACACTTTTTACAGAACTGGTCAGGCAGCTTCTTGCTGGTTTCGCACGACAGACAGCTGCTGGATGCCGTCACAAACGGCAGCTGGATCCTGCGTGATAAGACGCTGCACTACTTTGCCCTTCCCTGTACGGCCGCCCGTAAAGCGCTTGCAGCAAAAGACGAAAGCGATGCGCAGCGCCACAAGGCGGAGCAAAAGGAGATCGACCGCGTGACCGCCAGCGCCAAACGTCTGGCGACATGGGGTAAGGTTTATGACAACGAAGACCTGGCCCGCAAAGCCAAGCAGATGGAAAAACAGGTCGAACGACTCAAAGAAAGCCAGACCGCGCTCACGGCGGGCAGTCCATGGACGCTAACCCTGCGCGGCGACGCGCTGCGGGCGGACCGTCTGCTGGAGATGGAAAACCTCAGCGTCCCGCCTGCGCCCGGGCTACCGCCGCTGTTTAACATCGAAACGGCGCGGCTGAAAAGCGGCGATCGCGTGGCAATTGTCGGTCGTAACGGCTGCGGTAAATCGTCGCTGATGAAGCTTATCTGGCGACATTTTGTGGATGAACCGACGGACAGCGGGCTGAAAATCCATCCGCGCGTCTCGCCGGGCTACTACGACCAGACGCTGCATCAGCTGCCTGATGACGCCACGCTGATCGACGCGCTGGAACCTTTCGCTCCCGACCCGCAAAACAGGAAGATGGCGCTCATCAGCGCCGGGTTCCCGTGGGCGAGACACGGGCAAAAAGTCAGCACGCTCAGCGGCGGCGAGCGCTCTCGCCTGCTGTTCGTCGGGCTGACGCTTGCCCGATATAGCCTGCTGATGCTGGATGAGCCCACCAACCATCTCGACATGGAAGGCAAAGAGGCACTGGCGGAAACGCTGCAACAGTTCGAAGGCGGCGTGCTGCTGGTCAGCCACGATCGCCAGTTAATTAGCCAAAGCTGTAACCGTTTCTGGCTGATTGAGGACGGCTGGCTGAGCGAGTGGCACGATGCTGAAGCAGTGTTTGACCGGCTGCGTGAAAGCGCGGGGCTGGGGACATCAGCCGCGCCCGTCGTCACCGCTGGGGAGGTTCAACCCTCGCCGTACGACGATCTGCTGGAGCGGCTGATCGCGCTGGAAACGCTGCTGGAAGACGATCTGGCGCGTAAGCCGAAACATCAGAAGCCGCAGCTGCAGGCGCAATGGCGTAGAGAAATTGAGGAGATTGAAGCCCAGCTGTAAATCTGCGCCCGGCGAGCGCCTCGCCGGGCCAGCATTTTCCCCCTAAATTATTAGAGGATCGCCGTATTCTTAATCTGAAATCGAATCAAATGATGACATTATGTTGCCGCAGCCTTGCATTACCAGGCTAATGTATTAATCCTTAAGGGGTACTACACCTGCTATGCAGATTCTTATCATGAACAAGGAGATACACATGAAGGCTGCTGTTGTTACTCAGGATCATCAGGTCAATGTCACTGAAAAAACCTTACGCCCGCTTAAGCACGGAGAAGCCCTGCTGAAAATGGAGTGCTGTGGTGTATGCCATACCGACCTCCACGTGAAAAACGGTGATTTTGGCGATAAAACCGGGGTAATCCTGGGCCATGAAGGTATTGGTATCGTGAAAGAAGTCGGCCCTGGCGTGACGTCGCTGAAAGTCGGCGACCGTGCAAGCGTGGCCTGGTTCTTTGAAGGATGCGGTCACTGCGAATACTGTAATACCGGTAACGAAACCCTGTGCCGTGACGTGAAAAACGCCGGTTACTCCGTTGACGGCGGCATGGCGGAAGAGTGCATCGTCACCGCGGATTACGCGGTAAAAGTGCCGGATGGTCTGGATTCGGCGGCGGCCAGCAGCATCACCTGCGCCGGTGTCACCACCTACAAAGCGGTGAAAATCTCCGGTATAAAACCGGGCCAGTGGATCGCGATTTACGGTCTGGGCGGGCTGGGCAACCTCGCGCTGCAGTACGCCAAAAACGTGTTTAATGCCAAAGTCATCGCTCTGGACGTTAACGATGAACAGCTGAAGCTGGCCGCGAGCATGGGTGCGGATTTAACCATCAACTCACGCAGCGAAGATGCCGCTAAGATTGTGCAGGAAAAAACCGGCGGCGCGCATGCCGCAGTCGTCACCGCCGTCGCAAAAGCGGCCTTCAACTCGGCGGTGGATGCCGTGCGTGCCGGTGGCCGCGTGGTCGCCGTTGGCTTGCCGCCTGAAGCGATGAGCCTGGACATTCCGCGCCTGGTGCTGGACGGTATTCAGGTGGTAGGTTCGCTGGTTGGCACCCGTCAGGATCTGCAGGAGGCCTTCCAGTTTGCGGCCGAGGGCAAAGTAGTGCCGAAAGTGACGATGCGTCCTATCGAGGACATCAACGCCATCTTTAAAGAGATGGAACAGGGCCAGATCCGTGGCCGTATGGTGATCGACTTACGCTCGTAAACACCTTTTGCCGGGTAGTGGCTACGCCTTACCCGGCTCATTGCTACGACGAACGACGAACTGAAATCCACTCCTGAACCTCAATCTGGAAGGTGTCCGGCGCTTTTCGGTACATTTTACGCGCCAGGTCGAGAATAGTATGACGCGCGAGCTCCTCTTCCATCCGCTGCTGCGCGCTATCCATGACTGAACGTACTCCGCACGGGCCGTCGCAGACCCAGGCAGGCGGTGCTTCATCAAACACGGCCAGCCGCTGGCGCACTTCACGACATTCGAACATGTTTTTCTCGCCGTCAATGGCATGCGCCACATCCAGCACGCTGATCAGCTCCGCCGGACGCGCCAGCTTAAAGCCCCCGCCCTTGCCTTCCGTACTGATGACCAGCCCGGCACGTGACAGGCGTGTGAAGATTTTGCCGAGGTAGTCATACGGCACGCCCTGCAAGGCAGCCATCTCCCGGACGCTCATCTCGCGCTCGTTGCCCTTCGCATCCACCATACACATCAGGCTGTGAATGCCGTATTCCACACCGGAACTGTAAAACGCCATGGTTAACTCCGAATTAGTGTTCGGAGCATTATAACGATTTTTAACTCAGAAAGAAGTTGTCGGAGTTAACTCCGACAAGTATAGTGGCAGTTATGTCAGGCATGAAGCCTGGCGGGAGAAAGGATCGAATATGAAAAAGCAGATTTTAATCGTAGGCAGTGGTTTTGCGGGTATGTGGGCAGCCGTGAGCGCGGCACGCCTCTCTGAGCAGCAGGGTAATAACAGTCTGGAAATTGCGGTTCTGGCCCCCTTACCCGAACTCCGCGTTCGGCCACGCTTCTATGAGGAGAAGGTTTCAACGCTGGTCGCCCCGTTGACTGACCTGTTTGCTGAGCTTGATATCACATTCATCGCCGGACACGCGGAACAAATTGATACCACGGCAAAAACCGTTTTATACCGGATGTCCAATGGCGCGCATGCTACGGCTTCCTACGATAGGCTGATCCTCGCTACGGGCAGCCAGACCAAACGCCCAGCGATTGCTGGCCTGGCTGACTACGCCTTTGACATCGACCAGCTGGAATCCGCACAGGTATTTGAGCGCCACCTTGATTCACTGGCGTTACGTCCCTCCACGCCCGAGCGCAACACCGTGGTAGTCTGCGGAGGCGGCTTTACCGGCATCGAGCTGGCAACGGAGCTACCTGCCCGACTGCGTGCCCGTTTTGGCGACAATACGGAGATTAAAATAGTCGTAGTTGAGAGAGGGCCAGTCATTGGCGGCCGTTATAGCGACGCATTGCGTAAAACAATTGCAGAGGCGAGTGAGGCGCTGGGCGTTGAATGGCGGCTGAAGAGTGAAATTGAAGCCATTGATGCTCACGGCGTAACGCTGAAAAATGGTGAACGTATTGCTGCTGCGACCGTCGTCTGGACCGCAGGCGTCGAGGCAAATCCTCTCAGCCTGCAGATAGACGGTGAACGCGATAGCCAGGGCCGCCTGGTTGTGACAGAGACGTTGCAGGTTCCCGCACATCCTGACGTCTATGCCACCGGCGATATGGCTCACGCCAAAACAGACGATGCGGGCAACACGGCGCTGATGACCTGCCAGCACGCGATCCAGCTAGGGAAATTTGCCGGTCATAACGCTGCCGCCAGCCTGCTGAACGTTACTCCTTACCCTTATCGTCAGGTGAACTATGTTACCTGCCTGGATTTAGGCGCGTGGGGTGCGGTTTATACCGAGGGCTGGGATCAGGCCGTCAAATCCGTCCGCGACGAGGCGAAGAAGATCAAAATCGCCATCACTAATGAGCTGATCTATCCGCCATTAGCAGACAAAACGGTCGCGTTTGCCGCCGCGGACCCGCTGGCGAAATTCGTTTAGGCCCCCGCCATCGCCCCGCCATCGCCCCGCTAACGGGGCGTTTTTATTTTCAGTTTCCGGCAATCCTTATCTTAATTCCTTTGTTCCCTTGTTTTCCCCCGCGCCCGATGATGAATCCGACGCTAACAAGAAGATAACAAAGGAATTCACCATGCAAACCCCATTTCGTCTGCCGCTGCTGACGGCGCTGATTCTGACGACAACCGCAGCCTGGTCCGCCGATGCGCCGGTCAAAGGCGGCACGCTGATTTATCTGGAACAACAGGCGCACACCAACCTCTATCCGCCTGCCGGCGGCTTCTACCCGAACGGCGGCATTCTGAACCAGATCACCGACAAACTGACGTGGCAAAACCCAAAGACGCTGCAGGTCGAACCGTGGGTGGCCGAAAGCTGGACCACCAACGCTGATAAAACCGAATACACCTTCAAAATTCGCCCGGGGATCACTTTCTCCGACGGCACGCCGCTGGATGCCAACGCCGTAGCAAAAAACTTTGACACCTACGGTTTGGGCAACAAGGCGCAGCGCCTGCCGGTGTCAGAAGTGATCAATAACTACGATCGCAGCGAAGTGGTCGACCCGCTGACCGTGAAGTTTTACTTCAAAAAACCGTCGCCGGGGTTCCTGCAGGGCACCGCCACGATTGGGTCGGGTCTGGTCTCGCTCAGCACGCTGAAGCGCAACTTTGAAGAGCTGGGGGATGCCCGGCATATCATTGGCTCCGGCCCGTTTGTGGTGAAGGACGAGAAGCTCGGCCGCGAAGTGACGCTCGAAGCCCGCAAAGACTACCAGTGGGGACCCAAAAATCTGGCGCAACAGGGTCCAGCCAATCTGGACGGCATCAAGTTTATCGTCACCCAGGAGGACAGCGTGCGCGTCGGCGCCCTGCTGGCCGGTCAGGCCGACTTTATTCGCCAGGTGCAGGCGTATGACGAAAAGCAGGCGACAGACCAGGGCTATAAAATCTACGCCGCCCCAACGCGCGGGGTGAACGACAGTATCAGCTTCCGCCCGGATAACCCGCTGGTCTCCGATATTCGCGTGCGCCAGGCGCTGCTGCATGCCACGAATGCAAAGCAGGTGGTCGAGACCCTCTTCTCGGCCAACTATCCGCAGGCGAAGTCGGTGATTGCCGATTCCGCCGCAGGCTTTGTCGATCTCAGCGACAAATTGACCTTTGACCCGGCAAAAGCCAACCAGCTGCTGGACGAGGCGGGCTGGAAAGCGGGCAGCGACGGGATCCGCGCCAAAGACGGCCAGCGGCTGGCGCTGACGGTATATGAATCCCTGCCGCAGCCGCAAAATAAAGAAGTGCTGCAGCTGGTTGCCCAGCATTGGCGACAGGTGGGCGTAGTGCTGAACGTAAAAGCCGGGGACGCTGGCAGCCGCACTCTGGATAACCTTGATCCACAGAAAACCCCGTTAACCGTCTCCGAAGTGGGCCGCGCCGATCCGGACGTGGTGAAAAGCATGTTCTACCCCGCTAACCGCGACGCGCTGCTGCAAAAAGGCGGCTCCAGCGACAAGGTCAAAAGCTTCCGCGACGACAAGCTGAATGCGCTGCTGGTAAATATCTCCTCAGAGGTCGATCCGCAAAAACGCCTGCAGCTGACCGGCGATGCCCAGCGCTACCTGCTGGATAACGCTTACGTCATTCCGATTTTCGAGGAGCCGCAGGTCTTTGCCGGTGCGCCGTGGCTAAAAGGCGTCAATTTTGAAGCGGTCGGCCGCCCGTCGTTCTACGGCGCGTGGATTGAGAAACACTGAGGAGCTGACGATGCGCCACGCACTTCTTCAACGTCTTGGGCACGGGCTGCTGGTGCTGTGGGCCGCCTTTACCCTCTCGTTCGTGTTGCTCCAGGTACTGCCTGGCGACGCGGTGCTGATTAAATTTCAGAACCCGGACCTGGGCCTAAGCCCGGCGCAAATCGAGGAGATGCGCGTGGCCTACGGCGCGGACAGCCCGCTGTGGCAGCAATACGGCCACACGCTGCTGGCGATGCTGCGCGGAGATTTCGGCTATTCATTACAGGCAGGGGTGCCGGTCAGCGAGCTGATTGCCAGCAATCTGCCGGATACCCTGAGCCTCGCCCTGCCCGCCTTTTTACTCGCGGTCCTGTTGGCGTTTGCGCTGGCCTTTGCGTCGCGTCTGCCGGGTCTGCGCTGGCTGAGTAATACCCTCCAGTCTCTGCCGGTTCTGTTTATCTCCTTACCCACGTTCTGGCTGGGGATTGCCCTCATTCAGCTTTTTTCTTTTCAGTTGCGGCTGATCCCGGTGATTAATCCGACGCCGCTGCAGGGGCTGATCCTGCCGATCGTGACCGTCGCGATCCCAATCTCCGCCCCGCTGGCACAAATTCTGATGCGCAGCCTGGACCAGGTGGCGATGCAGCCGTTTGTCGCCGTTGCCCGCGCCAAAGGGCTGAGTGAAACCGCCGTCCTGTGGCGCCACGTCACCGGCAACGCGCTGCTGCCGGTACTCAATATTGCCGGGCTGCTGCTGGGCGAGCTGATTGCCGGGGCGCTGATCACCGAAACCGTATTTGGCCGCAGCGGGCTCGGGCAGCTGACCCAGCAGGCGGTGAACAACCAGGACATCGCCGTGCTTCAGGCGGTGGTCATGATTTCCGCTCTCGGCTTTGTCCTGATCAATCTGCTGGTGGACCTGCTGATGCCGCTGCTGGATCCCCGTCTGCAAACCGTTACCGGAGGTGCATCATGAGCCTGGTCGATTACGCTGCCGCCGCGCGAAAACGCGTTCCCGGCTGGCAGGGCGTCGCGTGGCAGCCGGGACTGTGGCTGGCGTGGGCGGTGATTATTCTCGCGATTTTTGCTGCCGTAGCCCCCGGCCTGTTAACTCACTACAGCCCGGTTGAGGGCATCGCCGGGGCACAACGTCTGGCACCGCAGGCGGGTCACTGGCTCGGCACCGATCAGCTTGGCCGCGATGTTTACACCCGCATTGTGTATGGTGCGTCCCACTCCCTGAGCGCAGCGCTCGCTGCCGTCACGATGGGGCTGGTGGTGGGCACCGGTCTGGGGGTGATCGCCGGCGCGTTCGCCGGACGCGTCGAGTCTTTCCTGATGCGTTTTGTCGACGTGCTGCTGTCCATTCCGTCTCTGCTGCTCTCGCTGACGGTCATTATTCTGCTCGGGTTTGGCACCGTTAACGCCGCCATTGCCGTCGGCGTTGCCTCCATCGCCAGCTTCGCCCGCCTCGCGCGCGGTGAAGTGGTGCGTATCCGCCATACGGATTATGTCGAGGCGGCGTTTGGCAGCGGCGGGACGTTCCTGGCGGTCCTGTGGCGACACATCCTGCCCAACGCCTTAACCGCCGTTCTCGCCTTTGCCACGCTGCAGTTTGGTCAGGCCATTCTGGCGCTTTCCACGCTGAGCTTTCTCGGCTACGGTACCCCGCCGCCCGTTCCGGAATGGGGCTTATTGATTGCCGAAGGCCGTAACTATCTCTCTACCGCCTGGTGGTTAACTACCTTCCCCGGCGTGGTCGTCATCGCCGTCGTGCTTGCCACCAACCGTATCAGCCAGCAGTTCAGCGGAGGCCTGAAATGACCGTACTCTCGGTAGAAAACCTGACCATCAGCTACCGTACCGCGCGCCAGTGGCGCGAGGTGGTGCATAACGTCAGCTTCACCCTCCGGCGGGGGGAAATGCTGGCCTTTGTCGGTGAATCCGGCTCAGGCAAAACCACCACGGCACAGGCGATCATCGGTCTGCTGGCGGATAACGCCCGACGCGATGCAGGGAAAATCGTGCTCAACGGCGAGGAGATTAGCCGGTGGTCAGCGAAGCGTCTCGATACCCTTCGCGGCGCGCGAATCAGCCTGGTTCCGCAGGATCCGGGTAATTCACTCAACCCGGTGAAGACGATCGGCGTACAGGTCGGGGAAATTATTCAGCAGCACCAAAAGGTAACGGCACTCCAGCGCGACGAGCAGGTGCTCGCCCTGCTGACAAAGGTCGGCCTGAGCCATCCCGAACAGCGCATGAAGCAGTATCCGCATCAGCTCTCCGGCGGGATGAAACAGCGCGTGCTGATTGCCATCGCCATCGCCCTGCGCCCGGACGTGATCGTTGCCGATGAGCCCACCAGCGCGCTGGACGTGACGGTGCAAAAACGCATTCTCGATCTGCTGGATATCCTGCGCCGGGAATCGGGTACTGCGGTTCTGTTTGTCACTCACGATCTGGCGCTGGCTGCCCAGCGCGCGGACAGGCTGCTGGTGTTTCGCAACGGCGAGGTTCAGGAGCACGGCGACACCGCCGACATTGTCCGCACGCCGCAGCACGCCTATACCCGCCAGCTGTTGAGCGATCTCCAGGGCCAGCGCCTGACCATTGCCCCGGTAGCTGGCCTTCCTCTGGCGTCACCTGCCATTCGCGCCCGCGCCATCAGCAAACGGTTCTCGCTGGGCAAAGGTCATCACCTTCAGGCGCTGGATCGGGTGACGTTTGACGTCAGGCGCGGCAGCACGCATGCGCTGGTCGGTGAATCCGGCTCCGGGAAAACCACCCTCGCCCGTATTTTGCTGGGTTTTGAACAGGCGGACAGCGGACAGGTCATTATTGATGATATTGATGCCACCACGCTCAGTCGCGAGGCTCGTCGTCAGCTGCGCCAGAAGATCCAGTTTGTCTACCAGAACCCGTTCGCCTCTCTCGACCCGCGTCAAACCCTGTTTGACATCATCGAAGAGCCGCTGAAGAACTTTGCTCGCCTCAGCAAGGCGGAGCGCAAGCTCCGGGTGGAGACCGTGGCGCAGCGGGTTGCCCTGCCCGTCGAACTCCTGACCCGCACCGCAAGGGAGCTTTCAGGCGGGCAGCGCCAGCGCGTAGCTATCGCCCGGGCGCTGATTCTGGAGCCGACAATTCTGGTGCTGGACGAAGCTACCTCCGCGCTGGACGTCACCGTACAGGCGCAGATTCTGGCACTGCTTCAGCAGCTGCAGCAGCAACTGGGATTGACCTACCTCTTTATCACGCACGATCTTTCTATCGTCCGCCGGATCGCCCACAGCGTCACGGTGCTGCGCAGCGGCCAGGTGGTCGAACACGGTGACGTCGAGACCTTATTCACGTCGCCGCAGAACGACTATACCCGCGAGCTGATTGCCGCCATTCCCCATTTTTCACCCGCTACGGAGGAGTTCGCATGACGCGAAAACGCCTGGGATTTTTCACCCGCCTGCTTGACGACGCCACGCCGAAGGAACGCTATCGTCTGGCAACCGAACAGATCCGCCACGCCGAACGCCACGGTTTTGACAGCGCCTGGATCGCGCAGCACCACTTCCACGAAAGTGAAGGCGGCCTGCCGTCGCCGCTGCTGTTTCTGGCCCACGTTGCGGCGCATACCGAAACCATCCGCCTGGGCACGGCCATCATTACCCTGCCGATGGAAAACCCGCTGCGCGTGGCGGAAGATGCGGCGGTGCTGGATTTACTCGCCGATGGTCGTCTCGAAGTCGGTTTTGGTTCGGGCGGCACGCCGACCTCTTTCCTGCCGTTCGGACTGACGTTTGAACAGCGCGGCGCGGCCTTTGCTGACCATTTGCATATGATCCAGAGCGCCTGGCGCGGGGATTCGCTCACCCATCCGGATAACCACCTTTATCCGCCAGCGCCACAGCTGGCTGAACGGATCTGGATTGCCACCTTTTCCGTCGACGGTGCCGTTCGCGCCGCGCGGGCCGGACACGGTTTGATGCTCTCCCGCACGCAGCCGCGCCCGGCAGACCAGTTTGATTTGACGCTCGACGCGATCCAGAACCCGATTGTGGATGCCTACCTTGAGGCTCTGCCTGCGGGCATTGCACCGCGCATTCTGGCCTCCCGTACGGCGTTCGTCGCCGACAGCGATGACTACGCGCTGAAGGTCGCCACGCCGGGTCTCACCAGGCAGGCCCAGCAGCATCGCGCTGCCGGACACGCGGTTAAAGGTGACACTGTCACAGATTTTCGTCGCCAGTTCGACGCCCATATCGGCTCGCCAGAGACGGTGCTGCATTCGCTGCAGGCTGATTCCGTTCTCCGGCGCGCCACGGACATCTCATTCCAGGTCCATTCGGTTGAGCCCACCCATCGCGACACGCTGCGCTCCATCGAACTGATCGCCGAACGGATTGCCCCCCACATACTTTGAGGAGACACCTATGTCATTAAGTCACGACATTCTCGCCGAGCTGGCGGAAATTAAACCCGGTTCCCCTCTGGCAGAGGCGCGCGCCACGCGGGACGCCGCCACGCGCCACGCACAGGGCAGCTACGAAATCTTATTTACCCAGCAGGATAGCGATTTTGCGCTGGACGAGCGCTTCGCCGTCGCGGCAAAAGTCGCCAGGTGGCACAACGCGGAGGCGCTGGCCGCGCACTATGCGGGGTTTGGCCTGGCCGACCCAACATCCGAACGCCTGACCCCGGCGCTGCACTTCGCGCGCCTGCTGACGTTCTCTCCCGTCGAAGCCACGCCGTCCGCGTTGACGGCGCTGACCCGGGCGGGCTGGAGCAAGGGAGGCATTGTTACCCTGGCGCAGCTTGTTGCGTTTGTCAGCTTTCAGAGCCGACTCGTCGCCGGGCTGCGGCTGCTAAATGACAAGCCGGTGGTGGCAAGCGATGCGCCGGTGGCGGCAGGCATCTGGCATACAACCGCAACCACGGTCTCCGGGAAGACGGCTCCCGTCGCGTTCACCCAGCAGGAGCTGGGCTGGGAGCCGTGGATCGACGCCAAACCGCTGGCGGACTTCCGTGATGACGAGGTTGCCGTTCTGGCGAAATTTGGCCATACCGATTCCGACTACTTCCGCCTGCTGGGGCGCAACCTGCCGGTGCTTGAACAGCGCACGCTAACGGATAAAGGAATTTTTTATACGCCGGGGGGATTGCCGCGCGCCGAACGCGAGCTGGCCGCAACGGTAGCCAGTAAAATTAACGGCTGCATCTACTGCGCCTCTGTCCATGCGCGCAAAGCCAGCCAGCTGTCAAAGGATGACGCGGCGGTAGAGGCCCTGCTGGCCGTACGTCCGGGACGCTCCCTGAGCGAGGGGCAATCTGCGCGCTGGCAGGCGGAAATTAATTTTGCGGCAGCGCTGTCGGTTACCCCGCCTGCCGCCACGCCGCTGCACCTCGCTGCTCTGGAAAAAGAGGGGCTTGATACCCTGGCGCAGCTTGACCTGGTGCAGTCCGCTGCGTTCTTCGCCTGGGCCAACCGCCTGATGCTGACGCTGGGTGAGCCCTGGCTTGCCTGAATGCAATCAGGCTAGCGCGCGAGCGTTAGCCTGAGCCTGTCTGGCCCGCAGGTAACCGTAGATCAACAGCGCGCTCATGGCCGAGAACGAGAGGAGCGCCGCAGGCAGCGTGACGTAGCGCCAGCTAAAGCCGAGGGTAATCATCATCCCACCAAAGTACGCCCCGATCGCGCTGCCGAGATTAAACGCCATCTGCCCTCCGGCTGCCCCCAGCATCTCACCGCCCTTCGCATTTTGCAGAAGCAAAATTTGCAGCGGTGCAGAGAGCGCAAACAGCCCGGCACAGCAGATAAAGCCCATTACCAGCGAGGCCGTTTTCAGTTCGCCCAGGGCGAAAAGCAGCAGCAGCGAGGCGACAATCACCATATCGGTGATGGCCGCAATGCGCAGCGGGCTAAAGCGCCCCGACAGTTTGCCGCTCAGCAGATTGCCCAACACCATGCCAAGGCCCATCAGCATCATGATGGCCGTCATCATCCCTTCGGAAAAGCCAGAAACGTTGACCATAAACGGCTTAACGAAGCTGAACCACGCGAACACGCCAGCATTGCCAAACATGGTGGCGGCAAAAATCAGCCAGGGTTCCGGTTTCTTCAGGAACTGAAACTGCTCGGACAATTTGATTTCTGATTTGTCATGGATGTCCGGCACCCAGAGCAGCACCGAGAGGATCACCAGCGCATCGAACAGGGCTATCAGGAAAAAGGTATAACGCCAACTGAACTGGTGCCCCAGCCAGGTGCCGAGCGGGACGCCCACCAGGTTGGCCACGGTCATCCCGGCGATCATCCCGGCCACCGCGACCGTCACCCTACCGGGTGGCGCAATTTTAGAGAGGATAATCGCCCCGACGCCGAAAATCGCGCCGTGCGGAAAACCGGAAATCAAGCGCCCCAACGCCAGCCAGAAATATGACGTTGAAAACGTAAACAGGGCATTTCCGACTGCGCACATGGCAACCAGAAACAGCAGCGTCGTTTTTAACGAGAACTTGCAGGAGAACAGCGCCACAATCGGCGCGCCAATCACCACGCCGAAGGCATAAAACGAGATCATATTCCCGGCGGAAGGAATCGAAATGCCGGTGTCGTGCGCCAGCTCGGTTAACACCCCCATAATGCCAAATTCAGCCATACCCAGGCCAAATGTGCCAAGCGCCAACGAAAATATTGTCTTTTTCATGCCTCAACCACCGGTTAATCATTCGCGAGGGCATTATTAAATAATCTTGTATGGTGAGCCAGTTCAAATCAGCTGGCTGACACGTTAATCCATTAATTCAGGTGGATTACACTTCATAGTGCGGCCTCGCTTTTTCCACGCCGGACAACCTGAGGATGACAATCATGGGAAGCAAAAAGAAAACCCCTGTCGCTGTTGATGTCGTATCGAATGCCCCCCTTAAGACCAAAGAGTATGAAAAAGAGCTCCGCCGCCTGCACGTCGAACTGGTTAAGCTCCAGCAGTGGGTCGTCGCCAAAGGATTGAAGGTGTGCATTGTTTTTGAGGGACGCGACGGCGCCGGCAAAGGCGGCACCATTAAAGCGATCACCGAGCGCGTCAGCCCCCGCGTGTTTCGCGTTGTTGCGCTTCCTGCCCCAACGGATAAAGAGAAAAGCCAGCTCTACTTCCAGCGCTATGTGCCTCACCTGCCCTCGGCGGGTGAAATCGTGATCTTCGATCGCAGCTGGTATAACCGCGCGGGCGTGGAGCGGGTGATGGGGTTCTGCACGGAGGAACAGGCGGAGAAATTTTTAGACGGCGCGCCGGTTATGGAAAAAGCGATGGTCGATGCCGGAATTATCCTGCTGAAGTACTGGCTGGAGGTGACGCCGAAAGAGCAGGAGCGGCGCCTGCGCGACCGCATCAACGATGGGCGTAAGATCTGGAAGCTGTCGCCGATGGATATTAAATCCTTTAACCTCTGGGACGAATACACCCGCGCGCGCGACGCCATGTTTGAAGCCACCGATACAGCCTGGGCACCGTGGTTTGTCGCCCGTTCTGAAGATAAAAAACGCGTGCGTCTGAATATTATTTCGCATCTACTTTCGCAGATCCCGTATAAAGAAATTCACGTCGACAAGGTGGATTTACCGAAGCGCAAAATCGGCAAAGTCAAACCCACGAAATACCCGTTCCGGTATGTGGAAGAGCGGTTTTGATTTGAAGAGTAGGCTCGCGCAAGCGCAGCGCCGCCGGGCAGAGCCGACGGCGCAGGTCTTACTTCATCCCTTCCGTACTTTCCTGTTTCGCCTCCAGCCGTTCCACATCACGATACCAGCGCGGGTGATGTTTCTGCGCCCAGCGGCGGCTCACCTTCCCTTCAATCATCCCTTTGATCGACCCTTTAACCCAGAACGCCATATACATATGGATCAGGATGGCATGAATCAGGATGATGGCAGACGTCGCGTGAATTAGCAGCGCGTAACGCACCACCTGGATCGGGAAGTACTGTGCAAAATACGGACGCCAGATCATCACGCCGGTCACCAGCAGCACAAAAATCATGCTCATGATGGTCCAGAACATCATCTTCTGTCCGGCATTGTATTTCCCCACCTTCGCGACTTTATGCTCGTTACCCTTCAGGACTTCGACAATCCCTTTCACCCACGGGATGTCCTGCTTGTCCGGAATATTGTGATGGACAAAGCGCACGAACATAAACATCAGCACCACGAAAATCAGCACGCCGAAGAACGGATGCAGAATGCGCCCCATCTGCGGCGTCCCGAAGGTTTCCGTAAGCCACTGTAGCGTCGGGAAAAAGAACGAAATTCCGGATACCGCCACCAGGAAGAAGCAAATGACCACCGTCCAGTGACAGGCGCGATCGACAAATTTGGTGCGCACTATCATTTTCGACTTACTCATGATGCTCCTCCTCGTCGTCATCCACCTCTTTATTCGGGCCGATACCGATGTAGTGATAGATCAGCCCCGCAAAGGTGGCGATAAAGCCCGCCGCAGAGAGCGGTTTAAGCGCCCCTTTCCACAGGTTAATGGAGGTATCGATCGCCGGATCTTTCGGCAGGTTGTGATACAGCTCCGGCTGGTCGTTGTGATGCAGCACGTACATCACGTGCGTGCCGCCCACGCCCTGCGGGTTGTAAATGCCCGCCTTGTCGTAGCCGCGCGCTTTCAGCTTCTCCACGCGCTCTTGCGCCACGTCGAGCATCTCTTTTTTGGTGCCGAAGTGGATCGCACCGGTCGGACAGGTCTTCACGCACGCAGGCTCCTGCCCGACGCTGACGCGGTCCACGCACAGGGTGCATTTGTATACCCGGTTATCCTCTTTATTGAGGCGTGGGATATTAAATGGACAGCCCGCGATGCAGTAGCCGCAGCCGATGCAGTTATCCTGCTGGAAGTCGACGATCCCGTTGGCGTACTGAATTATCGCACCGGCAGACGGACACGCCTTCAGGCAGCCCGGATCTTCACAGTGCATACAGCCGTCCTTGCGGATCAGCCACTCCAGCCTGCCGTTCTGGTCGGTTTCGCTAAAGCGCATCACCGTCCAGGATTTGGCGCTCAGATCCGCCGGGTTATCGTAGAACCCGACGCAGTGCCCCACCTCGTCGCGGATATCGTTCCACTCCGAACAGGCCACCTGGCAGGCCTTACAGCCCACGCAGGAGGAGACGTCGATAAGCTTGGCGACCTCTGCCTTATAGTCCCGCGCGCGAGGCGCGGGGGTAATCGGGTTAGTCGCGGAGCGTTTAATAATGTCTTGTGTTTCCATCGCCATTTAATCGCTCCTTACGCTTTCTCGATGTTGACCAGAAACGCTTTGTACTCCGGCGTTTGCGAGTTGGAATCGCCGACGTTTGGCGTCAGGGTGTTGGCGATATAGCCTTTCTGCGCCACCCCTTCAAAGCCCCAGTGCAGCGGAATACCGATGGTTTCCACCTGTTGGCCGTGCACGTTCAGACTTTGCAAACGACGGGTCACCACCGCCACGGCGCGAATAAAGCCGCGCTTGCTGCTAACCTTCACGCGATCGCCATTGGCAATGCCTTTCGCCTTAGCCAGCGTTTCGCTTATCTCCACAAACTGTTCCGGCTGCGCGATGGCATTAAGCCGCGCGTGCTTGGTCCAGGTGTGGAAATGCTCGGTCAGGCGGTAGGTCGTCCCCACGTACGGGAATTTGTCCTTTTTGCCTAAGCGCAGCACGTCCTCTTCGTAGATGCGCACCACCGGGCTTGAGACCACATTCGGGTGCAGCGGGTTGGTCCCCAGCGGCGTTTCCATCGGCTCGTAGTGTTCCGGGAATGGCCCTTCTGCCAGCTTGTTGAGGGCGAACAGGCGCCCCAGCCCTTCCGGCTGCATGATGAATGGCCCGGTGTTGCTGCCCGGCGCGGCGGTGTTGTAATCCGGAATGTCGTTCCCCGTCCACTTCGCCCCGTTCCACTGGATCAGCATCCGTTTCGGATCCCACGGCTTGCCGTTCACGTCGGCGGACGCGCGGTTGTACAGCACGCGACGGTTCAGCGGCCACGCCCATGCCCAGCCCAGCGTGTTGCCCAGGCCTGACGGGTCAGCGTTATCGCGGTTCGCCATCTGGTTACCCTGCTCCGTCCAGCTGCCGGTGTAGATCCAGCAGGACGATGCCGTGGTACCGTCGTCACGCAGCAGCGCAAAGCTGTTCAGCAGCTGGCCTTTTTTCGCCACCAGGCTGCCGTTGGCGTCGTAGAGATCCGCCAGCGCCACGCCGTTGTTCTCTTTCGCGACTTCCTCAGACTCAGGACGATCCGGCTGCTTGTAGTGCCAGCTCATCTTCAGCAGCGGCTCCGCGCCTTTGCCGCCTTCGGTGCGGTACATTTCGCGCAGACGATGATAAATGCCGGCCAGAATTTCGCCGTCGTTACGCGCTTCGCCCGGTGCATCCTGCCCTTTCCAGTGCCACTGCAGCCAGCGGCCGGAGTTGGCAATAGAGCCGTCCTCTTCCGCAAAGCAGGTGGAGGGCAGGCGGAACACTTCGGTCTGAATCGACGCCGGATCGACATCGTTGGATTCCCCGTGGTTCTGCCAGAAGGTGGAGGTCTCGGTCACCAGCGGATCGATAACCACCATGTACTTCAGCTTGCTCAGGCTGCGCACGACTTTGTTTTTATCCGGGAATGACGCCACCGGGTTAAAGCCCTGGCAGATATAACCGGTGACGTCGCCCTTATCCATCATGTTGAAATACTTGATGACGTCGTAAGCCTGATCCCACTTGGGCAGCCACTCAAAGCCCCAGTCATTCTCCTTCTGCGCCGCGTCGCCGTAGAAGGATTTCATCAGGCTGACGTAGAACTTCGGATAGTTGCTCCAGTAGTTCACCTGGTCCGGCAGCGTTGCTTTTGGCGTATTAGCTTCAAGATACGCTTGCAGACTGGCCTGCTTTTCCGACGGCAGCGTCAGGTAGCCCGGCAGGCTGGTGGAGAGCAGACCGAGATCGGTTAAGCCCTGAATGTTAGAGTGGCCTCGAAGAGCGTTCACGCCGCCACCGGCCATCCCCATGTTGCCGAGCAGCAGCTGGATCATCGCCATGGTACGGATGTTCTGCGCGCCCACGGTGTGCTGCGTCCAGCCCAGCGCATACAGGAACGTGGTGGTTCTGTCAGCGGCGCTGGTGGAGGCCAGCACCTCGCACACTTTCAGGAAGTCCGCTTTCGGCGTGCCGCAGATGTTCTCCACCACTTCCGGCGTATAGCGGGAAACGTGCTGCTTCAGCAGGTTCCACACGCAGCGCGGATGCGTGAGCGTTTCATCCCGCATCGCATAGCCGTTTTCATCGAACTGATAGTTCCAGGACGTTTTGTCGTACTGGCGTTTTTCAGCGTCATAGCCGCTGAACAGCCCGTCATCGAAGGCAAAATCATCCCGCACCAGCAGGTTCGCGTTGGTGTAATGCTTAACGTAGTCCGCGTTAATTTTGTTGTTTTCGATCAGGTACAGCAGCACGCCGGAGAGGAACGTAATGTCCGTACCGGAGCGGATCGGCGCATAGATATCCGCCACCGATGCCGTACGCGTAAAGCGCGGATCGACGACGATAAGCGTCGCATCGTTGTTGTTTTTCGCTTCCATCGCCCAGCGGAATCCCACCGGATGGGCTTCAGCGGCGTTACCGCCCATCACCACCACGACGTTTGCGTTTTTAATATCAACCCAGTGGTTGGTCATCGCACCGCGACCAAATGTTGGAGCAAGACTTGCTACCGTTGGTCCGTGTCAGACGCGCGCCTGGTTGTCTACCGCCAGCATGCCGAGAGAGCGCACAAATTTTTGCGTCAGCATGCCGGTTTCATTGCTTGCCGCAGATGCACACAGCATCCCGGTAGAGAGCCAGCGGTTGACCGTCACGCCCTGCTCGTTCTTTTCAATAAAGTTGGCGTCACGGTCAGCTTTCATCAGTTTTGCAATACGGGAGAACGCCTCATCCCAGGAGATACGCTGCCATTTGTCGGAGCCCGGCGCGCGGTATTCCGGGTAGCGGAGGCGGTTTTCGCTGTGGACATAGTCCAGCAGTCCCGCCCCTTTCGGGCACAGCGCCCCACGGCTCACCGGATGATCCGGATCCCCTTCAATATGGTAAATCGCTTCTCTGGCGTTCTTCGCGCCATCGCCCAGGCTATACATCAATAGCCCACAACCCACGGAGCAGTATGTGCAGGTGTTACGGATCTCTTTCGCACGCAGCAGCTTATAGTTGCGTGCCTGAGCCAGCGCCATTTTGGGAGCAAATCCCAGCATTGCGGCTGTGGTTCCGGCCATACCGCCCGCGCAGATTTTGAAAAATTGTCTGCGGCTGACGTCCATTGTTGTCCTCGTTATCTGATAAGACTTCGCGCCGCAAACTAACATTAAAGCCCCTGTTTTTTTTGCGTCAAATCAAGGTCGCCTGACGTCGCCCCCTTAATAGTCACCGCTGCCGCGTTTGAATAATCCTTAAGGGTTAAACACGTGGGAGAATAATTCGCGACAGGGTCAGAATTAATGCTATACATTTTCCCTTTGATTTTATTAGCGATGAAAACGTAATGGACAGAAAGAGAGCAACGCTCACGGGGCTGGCGGCGATACTGCTATGGAGCACAATGGTGGGCCTGATTCGCAGCGTAAGCGAGGGGCTGGGGCCCGTCGGCGGCGCGGCGATGATTTACACCCTCAGCGGGTTATTGTGCCTGGTAACGGTAGGATTTCCTGATATTAAACGTTTCTCACCCGGGTATCTTATTGCAGGCAGCGTACTGTTTGTCAGTTACGAAATTTGTCTGGCGCTGTCGTTAGGCTATGCCGCCACGCGAGCGCAGGCCATAGAAGTCGGTATGGTTAATTATCTCTGGCCGAGCCTGACGATCGTCTTTGCTATTTTATTCAACGGACAGAAATCAACGCTGTGGGTCGTCCCCGGTTTAGCTATCGCTCTGCTCGGCGTGTGTTGGGTATTAGGAGGTGAGCAAGGATTACACATTGATGAAATAATCCGCAATGTCGTCTCTAATCCCCTTAGCTATACGCTTGCTTTTGCCGGAGCATTTATCTGGGCCGCCTACTGCACCGTAACCGCCAAATTTGCCAAAGGGCAAAACGGTATTACCCTCTTTGTTTTGCTCACTGCGCTGAGCCTGTGGGTGAAATATACTATTAGCGATCAGCCAGAAATGGTGTTCAGCTTTCCGGTTATCGTGAAGCTCGTTATGTGCGGCATTGCGCTTGGGTTTGGCTATGCGGCATGGAATATTGGCATTCTGCACGGTAACGTCACGGTGCTGGCTGCCGTATCCTATTTTACTCCCGTGCTCTCCGCCGCGCTTGCAGCCGTGCTGCTAAGCTCACCCCTCTCTTTTTCGTTCTGGCAGGGCGCGTTGATGGTCTGCGCCGGGTCATTGCTCTGCTGGTACGCTACACGAAAATAGGGTTCAGATTTATGCCGGGTTCGATTAAATCCGGCATAAAAATTAACATAAATTTAATATGTGATCACATCGTAATATATTAATCAGAACATTAGTGCATTTGTTGATGTTCTGTTTATATTAGCTTCCTTCGTCAATTCCCCCGGCATCAAATTGACATAACCTGACACCGCTGCGTAACTACTTCCCTGCGAATATTACCGCTCTTAATAACACGAAATGCAATAATATTCGCCATCATGGTTGCCAAAAAATAAACTCATACTGATTAAATAATCGCCACAGCATTTTATTCAGGCGTCATTAACCCGATCTCGATCACACTAAATGAAATTATTACTCATATTTTGAAACTTATTATTGAAAGACAACTACAAGATTTTTAAAAATAGCACGCCGTTGACGAACAGCCTCGTTTAGAAATCGTTCGCGATGGTTCAGGAAATACTGAAAAAAATTATAAGGAATATTTAAGATGAAACTTAAATTAGTTGCAGTGGCAGTCACTTCCATGTTGGCAGCAGGCGTTGTAAACGCAGCTGAGATTTATAACAAAGACGGTAACAAGCTGGATCTGTACGGTAAAGTGACAGGTCTGCACTATTTCTCTGATGACGCAGGCGCAGACGGTGATAAAACCTACATGCGTATCGGCTTCAAGGGTGAAACCCAGGTTAACGACCAGCTGTCCGGTTACGGCCAGTGGGAATACCAGATTCAGGGTAACAAGGACGAAGGCGACAACCAGTCCTGGACCCGTGTGGCCTTCGCAGGTCTGAAGTTCGCTGAAGCCGGTTCATTCGATTACGGTCGTAACTACGGCGTGATTTACGACGTGACTTCCTGGACCGACGTTCTGCCAGAATTCGGCGGTGACACCTACGGTGCCGACAACTTCCTGCAGTCTCGTGCAAACGGCGTGGCAACTTACCGTAACCAGGACTTCTTCGGTCTGGTTGACGGCCTGAACTTTGCCCTGCAGTACCAGGGTAAAAATGGCAGCGTAAGCGGTGAAAACACTAACGGCCGCAGCCTGCTGAACCAGAACGGCGACGGCTACGGCGCGTCTCTGACTTACGATCTGGGTGAAGGCTTCAGCGTCGGTGGTGCAATGTCCTCTTCCCGTCGTACCGCTGACCAGAATGCAGCAGGCGTATACGGTGAAGGCGACCGCGCTGAAGTGTACAGCGGCGGCGTGAAGTACGACGCGAACAACGTTTACCTCGCGGCGCAGTACTCTCAGACCTATAACGCAACCCGTTTCGGCACCTCTAACGGTAACCGCAGCGACATCTACGGCTTTGCAAACAAGGCGCAAAACTTCGAAGTTGTGGCTCAGTATCAGTTCGACTTTGGCCTGCGTCCATCCATCGCTTACCTGCAGTCTAAAGGCAAAGACATCGAGAACTTCGGCGACCAGGATCTGGTTAAATACATCGATGTTGGCACGACCTATTATTTTAACAAAAACATGTCCACCTACGTGGATTACAAAATCAACCTGCTCGACGACAACCAGTTCACTCGCCAGGCAGGTATCGGTACCGACAACATCGTGGCGCTGGGTCTGACCTACCAGTTCTAAGATTTGTCAGTACAAAAGCCAGCGTAACACGCTGGCTTTTTTTATCTTCCGCTTTTACCCGACAGACAACTCCCCGCCTGCCGCCCGACGCAGCCAGGTTTGCAGCAGCTTGCCGTCTTCGGTCATCTCTGAATCTGAACGCACGCAGAGGTAATAATCGCGCCCGTCATCAATCGGTAAGTCAAATATCTTGACCAGCTCGCCGCTCTCAAGATATGGCGCAATCAGCGGCTCACGCATGAGCGCACATCCCAGCCCTGCCTGAACGCCCGCCAGCGTCAATAGCCCGTCTTCAAACAGCGGGCCGCTGCGCCGGAGTGGACGTTTTACCCCCTGCAACAAAAACCACTGCGTCCAGCTCGTACGCTCTTCATCGTGCAGCAGCGGCATTTGCAGCAGCTGTTCAGGCGTGTCGATATGGCCATGAACGCGCAAAAACGCGCGGCTGCACACCGGCACCATCTGGCCGGAAATCAGCTTTTCACTCTGATACCCCGCCCACTGCCCGTTACCAAAACGAATCGACATATCCGACGCGTCGCTCAGATAGTTACGGTGATTGGCATACACCACGTTGATCTCGGTTTGCGGATTGGCGCGCATGAACGCAGGCAAGCGCGGGATAAACCAACCCATACCAAAAAGCGGAATCAGGCTGATGGTGACCTGACGCGTTTGCGCCTGCTCCGCCAGGTGCTCCGTCGCCTGGCGCAACACGTTAAAGGCCGCACGGATCGAGCGGTAATATTCCCGCCCGTGCTGGCTCAGCACCAGCCTGCGTCCCTGACGTTCCGTGAGCGGCATTTGCAGGTATCCTTCGAGCACCTTGAGCTGATGACTGACGGCCGACGGAGAGATATCCAGCTCCTGCGCGGCCAGCGTGACGCTCCCCAGCCTGGCGATGGCCTCGAATGCACGAACGGCCCGAAGCGGCGGATCGTTTGCCAGGCGGCTCTCTGCAAACGCCGTCAGGCTCGCCAATTGTTCTGTTTTATTCATATGTTGATTTCTTTAGGCTTTTCACCCAAAAGCAGGCTTTAACTATTTTCATTTAAATCATAAACATAAAACAATATTTATTTATCATAAGAAATAATAGATGTGTATTTTACAATTTAATTCATTTATTGGATGGTAGCCGCAGAACGAGCACTTTGCGGGTACAAACGTTGGATACACTCATACAACAACTGATCAACGGTGTGATGCTGGGAAGCATCTACGCGCTGATCGCGCTGGGCTATACCATGGTGTATGGCATTTTGCGCATTATTAACTTTGCCCACGGGGATATTCTGATGGTCGGCGCGCTCACCACGCTCTCCGCCATTAACGCCCTGAATAGCACCTTCCCGCATATGCCGCTGCTGTTGCAGCTCGGCGTTGCCCTGATGATTGCCATGGTCGTGTGCGCCCTGCTGGCCATGGCCGTGGAGCGATTTGCCTACCGTCGACTGCGCAACGCTCCGCGCCTGGCGCCGCTGATCTCGGGTATCGGCGTATCCGTCCTGCTGCAAACCGTGGCGATGATTATCTGGACGCGCAACCCGCTGATGTTCCCGCAGATCCTGCCCATGGATCCGATTACCGTGACGTCAGGCAGTGAAATGCACCCGCCCGCCATCGTGACCGTTACCGGTATTGTCACCGTGGCGCTGGCGCTGGCGGTGATGACCGGGCTGTGGCTGCTGGTGGAATACACCCGTCTGGGGCGCGGCATGCGCGCCGTGGCGGAAAACCCGCGCGTGGCCACGCTGATGGGGGTTAACCCAAACGCCATTATCACCCTGACGTTTGCGATTGGCGGGGCGTTTGCCGCACTGGCAGGCGTAATGATGGCCAGCAACTACGGTAACGCCAGCTTCTCGATGGGCTTTTTACCCGGGATCAAGGCCTTTACCGCCGCAGTGCTTGGGGGCATTGGTAACATTCGGGGTGCCATGATTGGCGGCATCCTGCTCGGCATTATCGAAGCGCTGGGCGCAGGCTACCTGGGTGAACTGACCCACGGTGTATTTGGCAGCAACTATCAGGATGTCTTTGCCTTTATGGTGCTGATCCTGGTGCTGGTCTTCCGTCCGGCTGGCCTGCTGGGCGAGCGCGTAGCGCACAGGGCGTAAGGAATACCATGACAACACTTCAAATTCAGGCCCCGGCGGCGACGCGCAAATTCTGGTCAGGCATGAGCCTGTTCTGCCTCGCGCTGCTGATAGCGCCCGTGGTGGCCACGCAGCTCGGCGGCAACTACTGGGTGCGCGTTATCGACTTTGCCCTGCTCTACATCATGCTGGCGCTCGGGCTCAATATTGTGGTCGGCTATACCGGCCTGCTGGACATGGGCTTTATCGCCTTTTACGCCGTCGGCGCCTACCTCGCGGCACTGATGGCCTCCCCACACCTGCTGGAAGTGTTTCCGATCCTCGGCGTCTGGTTCCCGGACGGGCTGCACACCTCGTATCTGCTCATTATTCCGCTGGCGGCCCTCGTGGCGGCAGTCTGCGGGATTTTACTCGGTGCGCCCACGCTGAAGCTGCGCGGGGACTACCTGGCGATAGTGACCCTCGGCTTTGGCGAAATTATCCGCATCCTGATGCGCAACCTCGACCGTCCGGTAAACATCACCAACGGCGCAAAGGGCATTACCGGGGTGGATACGCTGAACCTGTTCGGCCTGAAGTTTAGCGGCGTCTACCACTGGTTTGGTTTCAAAGTGCCCGCCCTGTGGCTGTGGTACTACCTGCTGATGCTGGTGATTCTAGCGATTATTTTTGTCTGCCTGCGCCTGCAGCATTCCCGTATTGGCCGCGCCTGGCACGCCATCCGTGAGGATGAAGATGTGGCCCGCGCGATGGGCATCAACGTGCGTAACTATAAGCTGCTCGCCTTTGCGATGGGCGCTTCCTTTGGCGGCATAGCAGGTGCGCTTTTCGGCGCGTTTCAGGGCTTTGTCTCCCCGGAATCCTTCACGCTGCAGGAGTCCATTGCCGTACTGGCGATGGTGGTGCTGGGCGGTATGGGGCACATACCGGGCGTGATCCTGGGCGCGGTACTGCTTACCGCCCTGCCGGAACTGCTGCGCAGCCAGGCAGCGCCGGTTCAGCAGGCGCTGTTCGGTACGGTTCTGATTGACCCGGAAGTGCTGCGCCAGCTGTTTTACGGTCTGGCACTGGTACTGGTCATGCTGGTGCGCCCGTCAGGCCTCTGGCCGGTACGCCACAAGGAGGTGAAGGCATGAGCCTGTTAACCGTACGCAACATGTCAAAACGCTTCGGCGGGCTGACTGCCGTGGATGACGTTTCGATCACCGTGAACAGAGGGGAAATCTACGGGCTGATTGGCCCCAACGGCGCGGGAAAAACCACCTGCTTTAACCTGATCACCGGGCTTTATCCGGCGGACAGCGGTGAGTTTTCGATTGCCGATAAGCCCTACTTCCCAAAACACATAGAGAAAGTCACCGCCGCCGGGATTGCCCGCACCTTCCAGAACGTGCGCCTCTTCAACGAGATGTCGGTGCTGGAAAACGTTATGGTGGGCCGCCACGTGCGCACCCGTAACGGCCTGTGGGCCGCGCTGAGCCGCCATAAACGCGCCCGCGAGGAAGAGAAGCAGACCCGCGAGCTGGCCTGGCACTGGCTGGACTATACCGGCATTGCGCAGTTCGCCCACTATCGCGCCTGCGATCTGGCCTATGGTCATCAGCGTCGCCTTGAAATCGCCCGCGCGCTGGCGACGGATCCGATGCTGCTGGCGCTGGACGAGCCCGCCGCAGGGATGAACGCGGCGGAAAAAGTGGCGCTCGGCGAGCTGCTCATCCGCATCCGCGATGACGGCAAAACTCTGCTGATGATTGAACATGACGTCAAGCTGGTGATGGGCATCTGCGATCGCCTGACGGTGCTTGATTACGGTAAAACGCTCGCCAGCGGTACGCCGGAAAGCGTGCGGCGCGACCCGGCAGTGATCGCCGCCTGGCTTGGAGGTAACGCCCATGACTGAATTACTGAAGGTAGAACGTCTGGACGTGCATTACGGCGGCATTCAGGCCGTACGCGATGTCTCCTTTACCCTGCACGAGGGCGAACAGGCTACGCTGATCGGCGCTAACGGCGCGGGGAAAAGCTCCACCGTGCGCGCCATTACCGGGTTGGAAAGCTTTAGCGGCAGTATTGAATTCAACGGTAGGCCGGTCCGCAAACAGAGCCCGGAGACCCTGCTTCGCGACGGGCTTGTCATGGTTCCGGAGGGCCGCGGGATCTTCTCCCGCATGACGGTACTGGAAAACCTGCAGATGGGCGCCTGGCTAAGACGTGACGCTGTCACCATTAAGCGCGAGATGAACGAGATTTTCGAACGCTTCCCGCGTCTGGGCGAGCGCCAGCACCAGCTTGCCGGGCTGCTGTCCGGCGGCGAGCAACAGCTGCTGGCCCTTAACCGCGCCCTCCTCAGCCGCCCGCGCCTGCTGATCCTCGACGAGCCGTCGATGGGCCTTGCCCCGAAGATGGTCGAGAACATATTTGCCGTTATTGCCGGGCTGCGCGAGCGCGGCGTCGCCCTGCTGCTGATCGAACAAAACGCCCGGCTCGCGCTGGAAGTGACCGACAGCGCGTGGGTGATGGACAGCGGCAGCATTGTTCATCATGGCGAATCGACAGCACTGCTTAACGACGACCAGATTGCACACATTTATTTGGGCGAAATGCCCGTTTAACCACACCAGCCAACATCAGGGAAATACAATGAAAACAGTAAAAATCAGTGCGCTCAGCGCCGCTATTCTGCTCGGCGGTCTTGCCTCAACGTCCTCGTGGGCCGCCGACGGCGAAACCGTGGTTATCGGTCTGGCAGGCCCGCTCACCGGCCCGTCAGCACGTATCGGGAAAGATCTGGAGAACGGCGCGCAGCTGGCCATTGACGACATTAACAAGCAGCATCCGACCATCGGCGGCAAAGCGGTCACCTTCAAACTGCAGTCCGAAGACGATCAGTCTGACCCGCGCACTGCCGTAGCCGTCGCGCAGCGTCTGGTGGACAGCGATGTGGCGGGCGTGGTCGGCCACTGGAACACCGGCACCAGCATTCCAGCGGCCCGCGTCTATCACGATGCGGGCATCGCCCAGGTGGCACCGGTCGCGACCGGTCACGCCTATACGCAACAAGGTTTTGATACCAGCTTCCGCGTGATGGGACACGACGATGACGGCGGCCAGCTCGCCGGTCAGTATGCGGTTAACACCCTGAAAGCCAAACGCATTGCGGTAATCGACGACCGTACCGCCTTCGGTCAGGGGCTTGCAGACCAGTTTATTAAATCGCTGGAAGCCCAGGGCGTGAAAATTGTCGACCGTCAGTATGTGGATGACAAAACGGTCGATTTCAGCGCCGTGCTGACCGTCATCCGCAGTAAAAACGCCGATCTGATCTTCTTCGGCGGCGTCGACAGCCAGGCCGCACCGCTGGCTCGCCGCATTAAACAGCTGGGCATGAATGCCACGCTGATGGGCGCAGGCGGATTCGTCAGCCAGACGTTCCTGAAACTGGCGCAGAAAGAAGGCGAAGGCGTTGTGGCGCTGGAGCCGGGCCTGCCCGTTGACCAGATGCCGGGTGGAAAGGCATTCGTACAGGCCTACCAGGCCCGCTACCACACCCATATCGAACTGCACGCCCCGTTCGCCTATGACGCCACCCGCGTGCTGGTTGCGGCGATGGAAAAAGCAGACTCCGTTGAGCCATCAGACTATCTGCCCGCCCTGCGCGCCATCAGCTATTCCGGCGTTACCGGACAGATCGCGTTTGATAAAGAGGGCAACCTGAAATCGCCGTCGTTCACGGTCTATAAGGTTGTCGACGGCAAATGGCAGCCGCAGACCGTGCTGGGCGGCGCAAAAGCGAAGTAACGCAGCGAGGCAATGTGATGAGTGATAATAATGAGCTGGGCATTCTCGCCCGCCGCAAAATTGAAGCTGAAATTATTAAGCCAATTTATGAAATCCTGGTGCGCGAGATAGGGAAAGCCCGCGCCCAGGCGGTGATTGGCGAGGCCATTGAGCAGGCCGCGATTGATGCTGGTAAAGGGTTTGCCAGCAAAGAACCCAACGGCGCGAACATCAAGAGCTTTATCGCCCTGCAGTATCTGTGGGAGAAAGATAACGCCCTGGACGTGAAGGTGATCGACGCTGACGACCAGCAGTACAACTACAACGTAACCCGCTGTCGCTACGCGGAGATGTACCACGAGATGGGGCTGGGCGAGATTGGTCATCTGCTCTCCTGCGCGCGCGATGAGAAATTCATCGTTGGCTATGCGCCGGACGTAGAGCTAACCCGCACCACGACCATTATGCAGGGCGGTGCGTGCTGTGATTTCCGCTACCGCAGCGGTAAGGACAAGCCATGATCCGCGTCAATGCCGAACGGCTGTGGTCAACGCTTGAGATGATGGCGCAGATCGGCGGCACGCCCGCCGGTGGCGTCACCCGTCTGGCACTGAGCGAGGAAGATCGTATTGCGCGTAACCTGCTGCGCGACTGGGCGCTGGACGCCGGTTTTACCTGTGACGTCGACAGCATGGGCAATATGTTTATCCGCCGCGCGGGGAAAAACCCGCAACTCGCGCCGGTCATGACCGGTTCGCACGTGGATACCCAGCCGCTGGGAGGGAACTACGACGGCGTTTACGGCGTGCTGGCCGGGCTGGAGCTGCTGCGCACCCTCAATGACCATCACCTTGAGACGGAGCGTGACGTTGTGCTGGTCAACTGGACCAACGAAGAAGGCGCGCGCTTTGCGCCAGCCATGCTCGCTTCAGGGGTCTGGACGGGGCAATTTAGCGAAGCGTACGCCCATGCCCTCGCGGATAGCGACGGTATCAGCGTGGGTGAAGCGCTGGAAAGCATCGGCTACCGGGGTGAAGCCCCTGCCCGCGCGTTTCCGGTTCACGCCTGCTACGAGCTGCACATCGAACAGGGCCCGATTCTGGAAGATGAAGCCCTGGATATCGGGTTAGTCCGCGCGGCAATGGGCCAGCGCTGGTTTACCCTGACGCTGGACGGGTTTGCCGCCCACGCGGGCACCACGCCGATGCACAGCCGCCGAGACGCGCTGACCGCGTTCTCGGAGCTGGCGCTGAAGGTGGAGGAGATTGGCTATCGGCACGCGCCGGACGGACGTGCGACCATCGGTATGGCGCAGGTTACGCCAAACTCGCGCAACGTCGTGCCGTCTCGGGTGGTCTGCAGCGTGGAGTTTCGCCATCCGGCGCTGACGGCACTGGAAGCCATGGAGGCGGCGCTGCATAAGGTGGCTGAAAGCCTGAGCCTGCGCGGCGTGGCGGCTGTCGTTGAGCGCATTTTTGACTACGCCCCCATCGCTTTTGATGCCGAATGTCTGGCCCGCACGGAGAAGGCCGTGGCGGAACTGGGCTACTCGGCGAAACCGATGGTCTCGGGGGCGGGACATGACGCCTGCTATGTCAGCAAGATTGCCCCTGCCAGCATGATTTTTATCCCCTGCGTGAAGGGCATCAGCCATAACGAAGCGGAAAGGATCCTGCCGGAGTGGTCGGAGAAAGGGGCGAACGTGCTGTTGCACAGCGTCCTGTCCGCGGCCCAGGAAAAATAAACCGGGTGGCGCGGCTCGGACAACCGCGCCCGTAGGCCCGGTAAGCGCAGCGCCACCGGGCGTGTTTTACGGCTTCGGCACCTTCGCCAGGCTAAACCAGATCCCCACTGCCAGCAACAGCAGCATTCCGCCCGCACTCCCCAGCGCCACGCTGTGGGAGGTAATAAACGCACTTTTCGCCGCCTCAATCACCGGCTCCGCGAGGGACGGCGTCAGATCCTGCGCCACCTTCATCGCTTCACCAATCGATGACGAGGCTTTATCGACGAGCGAGGCATTCAGCCCCTGCGGCAGGTCAATGGACGCCGAGAAGCTGCGGGTCAACAGCAGACCAAAAATAGCGATCCCCAGCCCGGCGCCCAGTTCATAGGACATGGTTTCAATCGCCCCTGCGGCAGCGGCTTTCTCCTTCGGCGCGGCAGCCATAATGGCGGAGGTCGAGGCCAGCAGCGCGCTGGCGGCGCTGAAGCCCAACAGCACCATCAGGCTCCACGCCTGCCACTGCTGCGTGCTGAAATCGAGCATCGAGAGGCCGATGAAACTGACCGCGCTGAGCCCCATGCCACCCGCAGCGACAATGCGCAGCCCAAGACGCCCCACCAGTACCCCGGCGATCGGCCCGCTAAACCCGCTCGCTACCATGACCGGAAGCATAAACATGCCCGCTTCAAATGGCGTAAAGCCGTGAACGAATTGCAATTCCTGCGCCATCAGCAGCTCAAACCCGACCAGGGCAATCATGGCGGTCATCGCCATTACCACGCCGCTCAGAATGATGCGATGGCAGAACAGGCGCATATCGATCATCGGCACGCGGGCGCGCAGCTGAATACGCACGAAGATAAACAGCAGCACCGAGCCGGTCACCAGCGCGGAGGCAACCAGCCACGGCGACAGGACGCCTTTGAGCGCGGTTTTGGCACTGTAGACCAGCAGCAAAATCGCCACAATCAGCATGATGGCATGACTGATATTCAGCGGCTGCTCCGGTCGGCCCTGCTGACGGGGCACAAAACGCGCGGCCAGCGACACCACTACCAGCACAATCGGCACGTTGATTAAAAACACCGATCCCCAGTAAAAATGCTCGAGTAACATACCGCCAATCAGCGGACCAAATGCCGCGCCACCTGAGCCAACGGCCGCCCAGACGCCAAGTGCGATATTACGATCTTTCGCGTCGGTAAACAGCGTGCGGATCCCGGCCAGCGTGGCCGGAATGATCATCGCCGCACCGATCGCCAGCGAGGCGCGCGCCGCTATCAGCCACCCTGCCGACGGTGCAACCGCGGCCGCCAGGGACGACACCCCAAACAGCGTGCTGCCGATCATCAGCAAGCGTTTAAAGCCAATGCGGTCACCCAGGGCACCCATCGGCAGCACCATCCCCGCCATCACCAGCGAGTAAATATCAATGATCCACAACAATTCGTTACCGCTGGCACCCAGCGTCATGCTCAATGTCGGCGCCGCCACGTGCAGCACCGTCGCGTCGATCGCGACCGGGATATAGACCAGCACGATAATCACTAACGCTAACCACTGACGAAACATAAATTTCCTTTTCATTTTAAACATGGACACATGTCCAGGATGCGATCCTACGTAAAGTTGAACGAGTGTCCAGCTTTTTGTTACACTCGTTTCATTCCCATTGAGAGTGAGTAAACATGCGATATCTGAGCAAGGATGAACGGCGGGAAGCAATCTTACAGGCCGCCATGCGCGTGGCGCTCGCCGAGGGGCTGGCGGCGATGACGGTGCGGCGCATTGCAACTGAAGCGGGCGTCGCGACCGGGCAGGTTCATCACCACTTTGCCTCCGGCGGTGAGTTAAAATCGCTGGCATTCGTTCGCCTGATCCGCGAGCTATTAGATGCCGACGTGGCGGATGAACGTGCCACCTGGCGAGAGCGGTTGCACAGCATGCTCGGCAGCGACGATGGTAAGTTTGAGCCTTATATCCGACTGTGGCGGGAAGCCCAAATTCTCGCCAGCCGTGATCCCGAGATCAAAGCGGCTTATGTCCTCACCATGGAGATGTGGCATCAGGAAACCGTGGCGATTATCCGCGCCGGGGCTGATGCCAGCGCGTTCACGCTTACCGATCGGGCGGAAAATATCGCGTGGCGTTTAATAGGGCTGGTTTGTGGCCTGGATGGGATCACCGTATTAAATATGCCTGAAATGGACGATGCGGCATTTAATAAACATCTCGACAAACTTATCACGCTGGAATTGTTTTAATACTCCTTCCGGAGTATAAATTCCGCAAAATGTTACAATTAGTAACACATTAAGCGAGCCCTTATTTTCATTCTAATCTCGGGGGTTCGCTTTTTTATCTATCCTTTCAGATGTATCCCAAAGCATCCCAAAAACCAATAACACTTCTTTAATCATCTTTTTGTTTTTACTTCATTTTTCTCTCAAACATGGTAAGCAAGAGGGCGATATGTCGCAACAAAGTGATAAAAGTAATCCCCATCTGTTGAGTAACTGGAAACCTGAAAACGCGCAATTTTGGGAGAATAAAGGAAAACATATCGCACGAAGAAACCTATGGATTTCTGTAGCTTGCCTGCTATTAGCGTTTTGCGTGTGGATGTTATTTAGCGCCGTTGCGGTCAATCTGAATAAAGTCGGATTTAATTTCACCACCGATCAGCTTTTTATGCTAACGGCATTACCTTCACTCTCTGGCGCGATATTGCGCGTCCCCTACTCGTTTATGGTGCCAATATTTGGCGGACGCTACTGGACGGTATTGAGCACGGTTATCCTGATTATCCCCTGCGTCTGGCTGGGGATAGCCATTCAGGACACCGCGACACCTTACTGGGTCTTTATCGTGATTGCCCTGCTCTGCGGTTTTGCCGGGGCCAACTTTGCCTCCAGCATGGGTAACATAAGCTTCTTCTTCCCGAAGGCCAGACAGGGCAGCGCACTGGGCATCAACGGCGGGTTGGGAAATCTGGGCGTCAGCGTGATGCAGCTGTTTGCTCCGCTGGTAATTTTCCTGCCAATGTTTACCTTCCTCGGCGTGCACGGCGTACCGCAGGAGGACGGCTCAACGATGTGGCTGGCCAATGCGGCCTGGGTCTGGGCGCCGCTGCTGCTGCTGGCAACCCTTGCGGCGTTTTTTGGCATGAACGATATCGCCAGCTCTAAAGCCTCTATCGCCAGCCAGCTGCCGGTACTGAAGCGCTTTCACCTCTGGCTGCTGAGCCTGCTTTATCTTGCTACCTTCGGCTCGTTTATCGGCTTCTCGGCGGGCTTTGCCATGCTGTCGAAAACCCAGTTCCCGGACGTGAACATCCTGCACCTCGCTTTCTTTGGCCCCCTGATCGGTGCGCTGGCGCGTTCAGCGGGCGGGATGATCTCTGACAGGCTGGGCGGCGTGCGCGTCACGCTGATTAACTTCGTCTTTATGGCTATCTTCAGCACCCTGATCTTCCTGACGCTCCCCGGCTCTGGCTCCGGCAGCTTTATCGCCTTCTACCTGGTCTTTATGGGCCTGTTCCTCACCGCCGGGCTGGGCAGCGGTTCGACCTTCCAGATGATCGCGATTATCTTTCGCCAAATCACCCTCGACCGCGTCAAAAAGCAGGGCGGCACGGACGAACAGGCGCAGCATGAAGCGGTGACGGAGACCGCCGCCGCGCTGGGCTTTATCTCCGCCATCGGTGCCGTTGGCGGGTTCTTTATCCCTAAGGCGTTCGGCACATCGCTGGCAATGACCGGTTCGCCGGTTGGGGCCATGAAGGTCTTCCTCGTGTTTTACATCGTCTGCGTGTTCGTCACCTGGCTGGTGTATGGCCGTAAATCCTCAAAAAAATAAAAACTACATCTTCGCCGGAGCGTGATGCATCGCACTCCGGCCATGCTATCGAAGCAGGAGAAATGTCATGAGCAAACTGCTGGACCGCTTCCGTTACTTCAAAACAAAAGGCGACAGTTTCGCCGATGGGCACGGGCAGGTGTATCACACCAACCGCGACTGGGAGGACAGCTACCGCCAGCGCTGGCAGTTCGACAAGATTGTGCGATCCACCCACGGGGTAAACTGTACCGGCTCCTGTAGCTGGAAGATTTATGTCAAAAACGGCCTGGTGACCTGGGAAACCCAGCAGACCGACTACCCCCGCACCCGCCCTGACCTACCCAATCACGAGCCGCGCGGCTGCCCGCGAGGCGCAAGCTACTCCTGGTACCTCTACAGCGCCAACCGCCTTAAGTACCCGCTGGTGCGCCGCAGGCTGATTGAACTCTGGCGCGAGGCGCTGGCGCAGCATACCGATCCGGTGCTGGCCTGGGATGCCATCCAGAACGATCCGCAAAAGGCGCAAAGCTACAGGAAGGCGCGGGGTAAAGGCGGGTTTATCCGCTCAAACTGGAAAGAGCTGAACCAGCTGATCGCCGCCGCTAACGTCTGGACTATCAAAAACTACGGCCCGGACCGCGTGGCCGGTTTTTCGCCTATTCCGGCGATGTCGATGGTCTCCTACGCCGCCGGAACGCGCTATCTCTCCCTGCTGGGTGGCACCTGCCTGAGCTTCTACGACTGGTACTGCGACCTGCCGCCTGCGTCGCCGATGACCTGGGGCGAGCAGACCGACGTGCCGGAGTCCGCCGACTGGTACAACTCCAGCTATATCATTGCCTGGGGCTCGAACGTGCCGCAGACGCGTACTCCGGACGCCCACTTCTTTACCGAGGTGCGCTACAAAGGCACCAAGACCGTTGCGATTACGCCGGACTTCTCGGAGGTCGCCAAGCTCAGCGACCAGTGGCTGGCCCCCAAACAGGGCACCGACAGCGCCCTCGCCATGGCGATGGGCCACGTCATCCTCAAAGAGTTCCACCTCGATAACCCGAGCGATTACTTCCTTAACTACTGCCGCCGCTACACCGACATGCCGATGCTCGTGCTGCTGGACGAGCAGGCTGACGGTCGCGTGGTGCCGGGCCGGATGCTGCGCGCCTCCGATCTCGTCGACGGACTGGGGGAGGCCAATAACCCAGAGTGGAAGACCGTCGCCTTCGATATTGCCGGTAACCTGGTGGTGCCAAACGGCTCGATCGGCTTCCGCTGGGGGGAAAAAGGCAAATGGAACCTGGAGCCTCAGGCTGCGGGCCATGAAACAGAACTCACCCTCTCCCTACTGATTACCCACGACAGCGTGGCGGACGTCGCGTTCCCCTACTTTGGCGGCAACGAAAACCCGCATTTTCGTAGCGTGAAGCAGGAGCCGGTGCTGACGCGCCGCGTGCCGAGCAAAACCCTGACGCTCGCCGACGGCAGCCAGAAACGCGTGGTCAGCGTTTACGATCTGGTGCTGGCTAACTACGGTCTCGATCGCGGCCTGGAAGACAGTAACGCCGCAGACAGCTATGACCAGATCAAAGCCTACACGCCCGCCTGGGGCGAGCAGATCACCGGCGTGCCCGCGTACCTGATCGAAAAAATTGCCCGCGAGTTCGCCGACACGGCGCACAAAACGCACGGTCGCTCGATGATCATTCTGGGTGCCGGGGTAAACCACTGGTACCACATGGACATGAACTACCGTGGGATGATCAATATGCTGGTCTTCTGCGGCTGCGTCGGGCAGAGCGGCGGCGGCTGGTCCCACTATGTCGGCCAGGAGAAGCTGCGCCCGCAAACCGGCTGGCTGCCGCTGGCCTTCGTGCTGGACTGGAACCGCCCGCCGCGCCAGATGAACAGCACCTCGTTCTTCTACAACCACGCCAGCCAGTGGCGCTACGAGAAGCTCACTGCGCAGGAGCTGCTCTCCCCGCTGGCGGACGCGTCGAAGTTCACCGGACATCTGATCGACTTTAACGTTCGCGCCGAGCGCATGGGCTGGCTGCCGTCGGCCCCGCAGCTCAACCTCAACCCGCTGCACGTCAAGGCGCGTGCGGACGCGGCGGGCATGACGCCGCAGGAGTACACCGTTCAGGCGTTGAAATCGGGCGATATCCGCTTCGCCTGCGAACAGCCGGACAACGGCAAGAACCACCCGCGCAACCTGTTCGTCTGGCGCTCTAACCTGCTCGGCTCGTCCGGGAAAGGCCACGAGTACATGCTGAAATACCTGCTCGGCACCGAGAGCGGCATTCAGGGTGAAGATTTAGGCTCAACGGATGACGTGAAGCCTGAAGAGGTGGAGTGGCAAACCGCCGCCATCGAGGGCAAACTCGACCTGCTGGTGACGCTCGATTTCCGCATGTCCAGCACCTGCCTGTTCTCTGATATCGTCCTGCCGACCGCCACCTGGTATGAAAAGGACGACATGAATACCTCGGACATGCACCCGTTTATTCATCCGCTTTCCGCCGCCGTTGACCCGGCGTGGGAATCGCGCAGCGACTGGGAGATCTACAAAGGCATCGCCAAAGTCTTCTCCGAGGTGTGCGTTGGCCATCTGGGCACAGAAACCGACGTGGTGCTCCAGCCGCTGCAGCATGACTCCCCGGCGGAGCTGTCGCAGCCGTTTGATATTCAGGACTGGCGCAAAGGGGAATGTGACCTGATCCCCGGCAAAACGGCGCCGAACATTGCCGTGGTCGAGCGTAACTACCCGGAAACTTACGAACGCTTCACCGCCCTCGGCCCGCTGATGGACAAGCTCGGCAACGGCGGGAAAGGCATTTCGTGGAATACGCAGAACGAGGTCGATTTCCTCGGCAAGCTGAACTACGTCAAGCTCGACGGCCCGGCGAAAGGCCGCCCGCGCATTGAAACCGCCATTGACGCCTCGGAGGTGATCCTCGCCCTCGCCCCGGAAACCAACGGACAGGTGGCGGTGAAGGCCTGGGAAGCGCTCGGGGAACTGACCGGGCGCGACCACACCCATCTGGCGCTGAACAAGGAAGACGAGAAAATCCGCTTCCGCGACATTCAGGCGCAGCCGCGCAAAATCATCTCCAGCCCGACGTGGTCCGGCCTTGAGAGCGAGCACGTCTCCTATAACGCGGGCTATACCAACGTCCACGAGTTGATCCCGTGGCGCACCCTTTCGGGCCGCCAGCAGCTGTATCAGGATCATCCGTGGATGCGCGCCTTCGGGGAGAGCCTGGTGGCCTATCGCCCACCGATTGATACCCGCAGCGTGACCCACATGCGCGAGATCCCGCCGAACGGCTTCCCGGAAAAAGCGCTGAACTTCCTGACGCCGCACCAGAAATGGGGCATCCACTCCACCTACAGCGAAAACCTGCTGATGCAGACCCTGTCGCGCGGGGGCCCCATCGTCTGGATCAGCGAAACCGACGCGCGCGAGCTAGGCATAGAGGACAACGACTGGATCGAAGCCTTCAACGCCAACGGCGCCCTCACCGCCCGCGCGGTGGTCAGCCAGCGCGTGCCGCCGGGCATGACCATGATGTACCACGCCCAGGAGCGCATCCTGAACATTCCGGGGTCAGAAGTGACTGGACGGCGCGGCGGGATCCACAACTCGGTCACCCGCGTCTGCCCAAAACCGACGCACATGATCGGCGGCTATGCGCAACTGTCCTACAGCTTCAACTATTACGGCACCGTCGGCTCGAACCGCGACGAGTTCATCATGATCCGCAAAATGAAAAACATTAACTGGCTGGACGGCGAAGGTCGGGATCAGGTACAGGAGGCGAAAAAATGAAAATACGCTCACAGGTTGGCATGGTTCTGAATCTCGATAAATGCATCGGCTGCCACACCTGCTCGGTCACCTGCAAGAACGTCTGGACCGGGCGCGAAGGGATGGAGTATGCGTGGTTTAACAATGTGGAGACCAAACCGGGAATTGGCTATCCGAAAAACTGGGAAGATCAGGAGGAGTGGCAAGGCGGATGGATCCGCGGCATTCACGGCAAGCTGACCCCGCGCCTCGGTGGCAAAATGGGCGTGTTGTCGAAGATTTTCGCTAACCCCGTCCTGCCGCAGATTGACGATTATTACGAACCCTTCACCTTTGACTATCAGGATCTGCACCGCGCGCCGGAGGGGGAGCATCTCCCTACCGCCCGCCCCCGCTCGCTGATCGACGGCAAGCGGATGGACAAAATCGTCTGGGGGCCAAACTGGGAGGAACTGCTGGGCGGCGAGTTCGAAAAGCGCGCCCGCGACCGCAACTTCCAGAAGATCCAGAAGGAGATGTACGGCCAGTTTGAAAACACCTTCATGATGTATCTGCCGCGCCTGTGCGAGCACTGCCTGAACCCGAGTTGCGTGGCCACCTGCCCGAGCGGCGCGATTTACAAGCGCGAAGAGGACGGCATTGTGCTGATCGATCAGGATAAATGCCGCGGCTGGCGCCTGTGCATCAGCGGCTGCCCGTACAAGAAAATTTACTTCAACTGGAAAAGCGGCAAGTCAGAAAAATGCATCTTCTGCTACCCGCGCATTGAGTCCGGCCAGCCGACCGTTTGTTCGGAGACCTGCGTCGGGCGAATCCGTTATCTCGGCGTGCTGCTGTACGACGCGGACCGTATTGAAGAGGCCGCCAGCACCGAGCATGAAACCGATCTGTACGAGCGCCAGTGCGACGTGTTCCTCAACCCGAACGATCCGGCGGTGATTGAGGAAGCGCTGAAACAGGGCATTCCACAGAACGTGATTGATGCCGCCCAGCGTTCGCCGGTCTACAAGATGGCGATGGACTGGAAGCTGGCGCTGCCGCTGCATCCTGAATACCGCACCCTGCCGATGGTCTGGTACGTGCCGCCACTGTCGCCGATTCAGTCCTACGCGGATGCGGGCGGCCTGCCGCAGAGTGACGGCGTCCTGCCAGCCGTGGAAAGCCTGCGCATTCCGGTGCAGTACCTGGCAAACATGCTCAGCGCGGGCGATACCGGCCCGGTGCTGCGCGCCCTGAAGCGCATGATGGCGATGCGTCACTATAAACGCTCCCAGACCGTGGAAGGCGTGACCGATACCCGCGCCATTGAGGAAGTGGGCCTGACCGAAGCGCAGGTTGAAGAGATGTACCGCTATCTCGCCATCGCTAACTACGAAGACCGCTTCGTGATCCCGACCAGCCACCGCGAAATGGCGCGCGACGCCTTCCCGGAGAAAAACGGCTGCGGCTTCACCTTTGGCGACGGCTGCCACGGCTCCGACACCAAATTCAACCTCTTCAACAGCAGCCGCATCGACGCGATTAACATCACCGAGGTGCGCGAACACGGGGAGGGAGAATAATGCAGATCCTTAAAATCATCGCGCTGCTGATTGAGTATCCCGATGAGCTGCTGTGGGAAAACAGCGATGAGGCGCTTTCCCTGGTTGAGCAGGACGCGCCCATGCTGCTGCCGTTTGCCCGGCAGCACCTGAGCGCCCCGCTGCTGGATAAACAGGCCGAATGGTGCGAAGTGTTTGAACGCGGGCGCGCAACGTCGCTGCTGCTGTTCGAGCACGTTCACGCCGAGTCCCGCGATCGCGGTCAGGCGATGGTCGATCTAATGAGCCAGTATGAGAAAGCCGGGCTGGAGCTGGACTGCCGCGAGCTGCCCGACTATCTGCCGCTCTACCTGGAATACCTCAGCCTCGTCACCGACGACGAGGCGCGTGAAGGATTGCAAAATGTCGCGCCGATCCTGGCGCTGATTGGTGGTCGCCTCAAGCAGCGCGGCGTGGCGCATTACCAGCTGTTTGACGCCCTGCTGACGATGGCCGGTACGCGGCTTTCCAGCGACAGCGTGGCGAAGCAGGTGTCCGGTGAAAAACGGGATGATACCCGTCAGGCGCTGGACGCCGTGTGGGAAGAGGAACAGGTGAAGTTTATCGAAGACAACGCCTCATCGTGCGACAGTTCGCCGATGCAGCAATATCAACGACGCTTTAGCCAGGACGTCGCGCCGCAGTACGTGGACGTCAGCGCCGGAGGCCCAAAATGACGCACTACCTGAACGTGTTTTTCTATGATATTTACCCGTATATCTGTGCTACCGTTTTTTTCCTCGGCAGCTGGCTGCGCTACGACTACGGGCAATACACCTGGCGGGCCTCATCGAGCCAGATGCTCAGCAAGCGCGGGATGAACTGGGCCTCTAACCTGTTTCATATCGGGATTCTGGGGATCTTCTTCGGGCACCTGTTCGGCATGTTAACCCCGCACTGGATGTACGCCTGGTTTTTACCCGTCGCGGTTAAACAGCAGCTGGCCATGATTGCGGGAGGCATTTGCGGCGTACTGACGCTGATTGGTGGGTCAATGCTGCTGATCCGCCGCCTCTTCAACCAGCGGGTACGCGCCACGTCCACCACGCCGGATATTATCATCATGAGTATCCTGCTACTTCAGTGCATCCTGGGGCTGTCGACCATTCCTTTCTCCGCGCAATATCCTGACGGAAGCGAGATGATGAAACTGGTCGGCTGGGCGCAGGGGATCGTAACGTTTAAAGGGGGCTCGTCGGAGATGTTGAGCGGCGTCGCGCCGATCTTCCGCGTGCATCTGGTGCTGGGGATGACGATCTTCCTCATCTTCCCGTTCACCCGTCTGGTACACGTGTGGAGCGCACCGTTTGAGTATTTTACCCGTCGGTATCAGGTGGTGAGATCGCGCCGTTGATTTTGTCGGGTGCGGCTACGCCTTACCCGACCTACGTTCACACTCCCGTAGGCCCGGTAAGGCGTAGCCGCCACCGGGCTATTTCCCTGCCTGCGGATGCGTATCAAACCCCGCCATCACTGCCGTCAGCTCGGCCAGTGTAAAGCCGTGCTTCGGATCAGCAACGCCAAGGCCAAACCGCTCCTGCATCAGCTTATACAGCGCCTCCGCATCCGGCAAATGGATCTGCTCCTCCACGTGACCGTTCTGCCAGTGGGTAAAGTTGAAGTTAGTCAGCGTCAGCTTGCCGCCGTCCGGCAGGTGGCGACACATCAGCAGATGATGACGAAAATGGGACTGCGGCCAGTGCGCCGACCAGAAGTTCCCCATCACGTAATCGCTGAAATACTGCGTCGTCAGGTCAAAGTGGTACATCGACTGCCAGTGCTCGTGGTGACGGAACTGTAATACCCAGTCGTTACCCTCGCTCAGAAGACGGTAAATGCCGTGCGGGGTTTCCTGTTCCTCGTTGGCGAGCAGGCGAATCGGCGCCGTCAGCGTCTGTCCACCAAACCCCACGTCGGCAATCCAGCGCTCGCCGTTCAGCTCAACCAGCAGCAGGCGGTGCGTGCGCGGCGGCATCTGCGACGGATTTGCCAGTACGACCCGCCCCAGCACGCTGCGCACGTTAAACCCGACTTCACGCAACACGCGCTCGAAAAGGCCGTTTTGCTCAAAGCAATATCCTCCGCGTCGCGCCGTCACCAGCTTGTCGACCAGACATTGATCGTCAAGATGGATTTCGCGCGGCAGGACGACATCAATATTTTCGAACGGGATCGCACAGTTGTGGTGTAAATGCAGCGCGCGCAGGGTGTCTATATCAACCCGTGTCGGTTGCGCCCACCCAATGCGGGCAAAATAGTCAGTCAGAAAGGGGGACATACATCATTTTCCTTTGATTGTGATGTTCTGTTTATAAACTAATTTTACGCACTCACTTTGATTTACGTGCTTTTTCGTCATACTCATCGTTACAGATGAGGAGATCCTATGAGCCACTTTCGCCCTGTTGAATTACGTCATGCCAGCCGTCTGCTGAACCACGGCCCTACCGTGCTGATCACCAGCCGCGATGAAACCCTGGACAGACGCAACGTGATGGCCGCCGCATGGTCAATGCCCGTTGAGTTTGAACCGCCGCGCATCGCGATTGTGGTGGACAAAAGTACCTGGTCACGTGAGCTGATTGAGCACAGCGGGAAGTTTGGCATCGTCATCCCCGGCGTGGCGGCAGCTAACTGGACATACGCTGTCGGCAGCGTCAGCGGGCGCGACGAGGACAAATTCAACTGCTACGGGATCCCGGTCGTGAACGGCCCTGAGCTCGGGCTGCCGGTGATTGAAGAAAAATGTCTGGCGTGGATGGAGTGCCGGTTATTACCTGCCACATCCGCGGCAGAGAAATACGACACGCTGTTTGGCGAAGTGGTTTCAGCGGCAGCCGATGAGCGCGCGTTTATTGCCGGGCGCTGGCAGTTTGACGGGGATAAGTTGAATACGCTGCATCATCTAGGGGCTGGGACATTTGTGGCGAGCGGGAAAATGGTGAAGGCGCTGGATTGATTTCCTAAATTATATCCTACTGAATTATAGTAAATTTCTATGGCATTTTATGTTTACTATTGCGTTGTAAAACGGAGGATATTTCCAGAGTTGCTGCATTAGCACTCTCGCGTTAAGGAAATATCAATGACATGGAATAAAGATGGCGCAATCGCGTATGCCAAATCACACGCCCAACCGAAGAGCACGGGGTATTGTGCTCACTACGTCACCGAAGCGATCAGAACGGGTGGAAGATTAAAAATCCCCAATACGCGTCTGGCAAAAGACATGGGGCGGACATTGGTTAACGCTGGATTCCGCCTTGTATACGATCAACCCCATGCAGGCGACGTCGCAGTTATTCAAAATATTGTTGGTCATGATAGCGGGCACGTTTGCATATACGATGGTCAGCAGTGGATCAGCGATTTTGTTCAACGCACCATGTACCCAGGGCAGGCTTACCGCAACATACAACCACATGACGAACTGTTCAGGCATGACTAATGAAAACACTCTGCTTTTTTCTTTTTGCCCTTTCTCCGCTCGCGGCCGCAGAAAATGTTTATGCACCGGGCCACGCGGCGCTTAAATTCAATCAATGGTATATCGCGCAGTTAGATCAGCACAAACCGCCCGTACTTAACCCAGATATTATGGATGATTACGTTGCCTCGGGGACAATTGCAGCAATAAAAGAGTTGTATTCAGGTGACAGTAACGAAAAAGACATGCCCGATGCGGATATGTTCATCAAATCACAGGATTGGGATGAGGACTGGAATCAGATAACCATCCTGCACTCTGATTTTGACGCCGTTTGCACAAACGTTTATATCGCGTTTGGTAAGAAGCAAGATCACGTTGTTGCAGATTGTCTTATTGAAGAACAAGGGAAATGGAAAGTCCGCTCGGCAACGCTAATTAAGTAACATGGATAATCTCCGTGTCGTAAAAAAAGCACATGGTAGCCCACCGACTACCATGTGCAATTAATTAACTACTTCGCACGCCGCGCAATAATCTCATCCGCCACATTTCGCGGGGCTTCCGCAAAATGATGGAACTCCATCGTGTACGTTGCGCGTCCCTGGGACATCGAACGCAGCGTGGTGGCGTAACCAAACATCTCGGCCAGCGGCACATCGGCGCGGATAATCTGGCTTCCGTACTGCTCCGCCATTCCCTGCACCATGCCGCGTCGGGAAGAGAGATCGCCCATGATGTTCCCGGCGTACTCTTCCGGCGTTTCCACCTCCACGTGCATGATCGGCTCAAGAATTACCGGATCCGCCCTGCGAGCGCCCTCCTTGAAGCCGAGGATCGCCGCCATGCGGAACGCCATCTCCGAGGAGTCGACGTCGTGGTACGAACCAAAGGTCAGGGTCGCTTTGACATCCACCACCGGATAGCCCGCCAGCACGCCGCTGTTCATCGCTTCCCGCAGCCCTTTCTCCACGGACGGGATATACTCACGCGGCACCACGCCGCCCTTGGTGGCATCTTCAAATACAAAACCACTTCCGGGCTCCAGCGGCTCCAGGCTCAGGACCACATGACCGTACTGCCCTTTCCCACCGGACTGTCGGACAAATTTCCCTTCAATATCCTTCACCGCCTTGCGCAGGGTTTCCCGGTAGGTTACCTGCGGACGACCAATGTTCGCCTCGACGCCAAACTCACGCTTCATGCGGTCGACGATAATCTCGAGGTGTAACTCACCCATCCCGGAGATAATGGTCTGACCGGACTCCTCGTCAGTATGCAGGCGGAAAGACGGGTCTTCCGCCGCCAGACGCTGCAGCGCAATGCCCATTTTCTCCTGGTCTCCCTTGGTTTTCGGCTCAATTGCCAGCGAGATCACCGGGTCCGGGAACTCCATGCGCTCAAGCGTGATCACGGCGTTCGGATCGGTGAGCGTGTCACCGGTGGTCACGTCTTTTAACCCGACACAGGCCGCGATATCGCCCGCGCGCAGTTCATCCACCTCATGGCGATCGTTGGCATGCATCAGCACGATGCGCCCGATGCGCTCTTTCTTCTCTTTCACCGGGTTATAGACCGCGTCGCCTTTGCGCAGCACGCCAGAGTAGACCCGGATAAAGGTCAACTGCCCGACGTACGGGTCGCTCATCAGCTTGAACGCCAGCGCCGAGAACGGCTCATCATCACTCGGATGACGCTCCGCGTGCTGCCCTTTTTCATCCACGCCGTCAATGGCCGGCACGTCCAGCGGGGACGGCATCAGCTCAATCACCGCATCCAGCATGCGCTGCACGCCTTTATTTTTAAAGGCGCTGCCGCAGAGCATCGGCTGGATTTCGCCCGAGATGGTGCGAATGCGCAGCCCTTTGATGATTTCCGCTTCCGTCAGATCGCCCGTTTCCAGGTATTTGTCCATCAGTTCATCGCTGGCTTCCGCCGCCGCGGAGACCATTTTTTCCCGCCACTCCTGGGCGGTACTGACTAAATCGTCCGGCACGGGGGCATAGGTAAACACCATACCCTGCGTCGCATCGTCCCACAGAATGGTGCGCATCTTGATGAGATCCACCACGCCGGTGAAATGATCTTCGGCACCCACCGGGATAACAATCGGCACCGGATTGGCCTTCAGGCGCTCCTGCATCATCCGCACGACGCGGAAGAAATCGGCACCCGGGCGGTCCATTTTGTTGACGAAGGCCAGACGCGGTACGTGATATTTATTGGCCTGACGCCAGACGGTTTCCGACTGCGGCTGCACGCCACCCACGGAGTCATACACCATCACCGCGCCGTCGAGCACGCGCATGGAACGCTCCACCTCAATGGTGAAGTCCACGTGCCCCGGGGTGTCGATGATGTTAATCCGGTGCGGCTCAAAGCCTCTGTCCATGCCTGGCCAGAAGCAGCTGACCGCCGCGGACGTAATGGTGATCCCGCGCTCTTGCTCCTGCGCCATCCAGTCGGTGGTTGCCGCGCCATCGTGTACTTCACCCAGCTTGTGGCTCATCCCGGTATAAAACAGGATGCGCTCAGTGGTGGTGGTTTTACCGGCATCGATATGCGCGGAGATACCGATGTTGCGATAACGTTCGAGAGGAATGGGTCGGGGCATGATATTTCCTTAGTCACTATGACGTGTTTGTGACGACCGGGATGGTCGTGCATTGGTTCGTTTGCTATAATAGTCCTATTGTACGAGTATTATCGAACTATTTTTTAAGGGTTGACCTATTGTTGATATAGCTCAATCTGACATCACGCGCAGGAAAACGATGATCCCTAACCACCCTGAAACTGAACAAATACTGCTGGAAAATGTGCTGTTTGCCCTCGGCAACCCGCTCCGGCTATCGATTATTCGCCGGCTCGCCGATGGCAGCGAACTCAGCTGTAACGCACTGCGCCCGGAAGATGTGGTGAAGTCCACGATGACCCACCACTGGCGCGTGTTGCGCGACAGTGGGGTCATCTGGCAGCGTCCGCAGGGACGAGAAAATATGATTTCACTGCGTCGGGAGGATCTGGATGCCCGTTTTCCCGGGCTGATGGAAATACTGCTAAAGGCCAAAAGCGCTGCCGGAAACTAGCTCCAGCAGCCTTTTGCGTGGCGTTTTAGTGCTGCATGCCCGACTGCTGCGAGAATTCATCGTCGGTTAAGCCAGCCCGAGGGGGCGCGGAGATTTTTTTAGGGGCATATCTGTCCGGCACGCCCTCAGGACGCGTCTTGAAGCGACGGTGCAGCCACATATACTGCTCCGGCGCCATCAGCACCGCGCGCTCGATCGCCCGGTTCATCTGGGTTGCGACAGACTCTTTATCCGCACCCTGCAATGACGCGCTGATATCTTCAAGAATAATCAGCTCGTACCCTTTACCGTCCTCTCTGCGGCGCGGCACAAACGGAATAACGGCAGGCTTAGCGCTTTTGACCAGCATATAGCTGCCCGCCGTTGTGGCGGCATCCGGGACGGCGAAGAATGGCGCAAACACGCTGTTGGCTTTGCCATAGTCATGATCCGGCGCGTACCAGAGAATTTCATTCTGCTTCAGGGCACGGATCATGCCTTTTAAATCATGACGATCCAGCATGGTTTTATTAGAACGCAGACGACCGCGCGTTTGTAGCCAGTCCAGGAGCGCATTATTGTTGGGACGATAAACCCCAATACCGGGGTTAAGCATGCCAAATATCCGCGCGCCCAGCTCAAGCGTCAGAAAATGCATGCCAACCAGCACCACGCCCTTCCCCTGCGCCCTGGCCTGCTCCATATGTTCGTAACCGCGCACGGTAAAGCATTTACGCACCCGCCATTCAGGCCAGAACCACGCCATGCCGGTTTCGATTACCCCCATTCCCACGGATTCAAAATTTCGCTGCAGCAAAGATTCACGCGCTTCTGCTTCCATCTGTGGAAAGCAAAGCTCCAGGTTGCGGCGGGCAATCTCGACACGGCGCGGTAAAAGGCGCATGGCTAACCGGCCCAGAGCGTGTCCGAGTTTGAACAACAGCGGGTAAGGCAGCAGCATGATAAGCCACAGGGCGGCGATGCCTGTCCAGCTTAGCCAGTATCGCGGGTGGAAAAAAGCAGGTGAAAACCGGGGTAATTTTGTCATGCGAAAATTATCCTTTAATGTGACTGTCCTTAATTGATTCTGTTGTCGATCTTTCCTAAGGATTGATGAAATGTCGGTCGTGAACGTTAAGTATAACGGATCAGATAAAACTTATTTTTATCGTTTTTTGCGAAAAGAAGGCGTAAGCGGCAGGAGAAACCGGGTAAGACGATGACCTCACCCGGCGAAAGATTACATTGAATACCCGGGCTTTTTAATCAACTCGTCCAGCTTCGGTCCGATTTCGGTATCCCAGACCTGTGCTTTCCAGTCTTCCGGGTTTACCTGGTTCAACGCCACCGATACTGAACCGTCTTTGCTGTTGAAATGGCGAATTATCACCTCGGCGATATCTGCCGCCAGCGCGGTTTTTTGCTCGTCGTTAAGATCGCGGGGAAAACATTTGATATCTACGTGTGGCATATGCAGGCTTCCTGTTATGTGTGAGCATTCCACGTTATCAGATAATTTTGTTTGCCTTTAACACCTCGTGCAGTTCCGGCAGTTGACACACGGTATCCGCAATCGCCGTAAGCTTCGGCGTATTTGTCGCAAACCACTCATGGCGAGGCCCCCAGGTGCGCGCCACCGCAACATACACATCCAGCAGCGTCAGCCGTTCACCCAGCGCAAACGGCGCGGCCTTAAGCTGATTTTCAAACCACAAATAGAGGGATTTCCGGTACTCAATGCAGTTTTTCTGCAGCTGTTCCGGCGCATCAGGCACCCAGCGTTCGGGATAATCGGCATAGGTAAAGGTGGGATAGACGTTCGCCACGAACCAGATAAGCAGACGCTGAAACTGCTGACGCTCGGCCTGCCCCACGGGTGGAGCGAGATCGGGACAACGGTCGAGCACCATCAGGGCAATCGCCGCCGTTTCGGTCATGATGGCGCCATTTTCCAGCTCCAGCGTCGGCACCTGGCACAGCGGGTTGAGTTTTTGCAGCAGTTCACGCTGCGGGCCGGGCTGGTCAAACCCGTCAACGTTCACAAATTGATAAGGAATATTAGCCAGGGTCAGCATCACTTCACTGATTGCCGAGCCCCAGCCGGGTACGCCATAGAGTTTCATCATGTTGCCCCCTCAGGAGTGAAAATCCTAAGTGTAGAGCACCATTAGTAGGTTATCCCAGGCGGGTTGACCTCCGATTGCGCCACCGTTTCGCCCTGCTCCCCCCAGCGCGCCAGCACTTTCTGGTACTCTCCGCGCTCAATCGCCCCGTTCAGCGCGGCCTGCAGCGCGTACACCAGCCCATTGCCTTTTTTGGTCGTGGTGGCGACATAAGCTTTTTTCGGACCTAAACCGACCACGCGGGTTTTGCCGGTGAGCGCCGCTTTGTAAGCTGAAACCGACTGAGGGCCAAAGAACACGTCCGCCCTGCCGGACTGGATATAGAGATTGCCCGAGGCATCGTCGTGGAGATAGACCGGCAGCGCAGGCGCTCGCCCCGCCTTTTTATTCTCTTCGTTCCAGCCCAGCAGGATGCGCTCCTGATTGGTGCCCGAGCCGACAATCACCTTTTTTCCGGCCAGATCTTCCGCGCTTTTGATTGATTGAATCTCGCTGGTGGACTTCACCGAAAACGCCAGCGAATCGACGCGGTAGGTCGCAAAATCAAACTTCTCTTTACGCTGTTCGGTCACCGCAATGTTCACCAGCGCCACGTCGTAGCGCCCGGAAGCGATGCCCAGCGGCCAGTCTTCCCACGCCGTTGGCACCAGCTTTAGCTTCAGCCCCAGGCTGCCCGCCAGCAGGCGGGCGATATCCGGGTCGCTGCCAATCCGCGTGCGGTTATCGCTGGCCAGCAGCGCCAGCGGCGGGGAGTTCAGCATCGAGACGGCGACCGTCAGCGTACCCGGTTCAACGAATTTATAACCGGCGGGGATCTTCGCTACGGCCTGTCGATCCACCGTCACCGGCAGCGGCTGCTCGTTGGCTTTCAGATCGATGCTGGCGTGGCTTGCCGTTGTGAAGATCAGCCCTGCCAGAAGTCCGTATTTCATCTGCGCTCCTTACAGCACTTTTGACAGGAACTGGCGCGTTCGCGCGTGCGACGGACGGTTCAATACCGCGTCGCTGCTGCCCTGCTCCACGATTTTCCCGTCGACCATAAACACCACCTGATCCGCCACCTCGCGGGCAAAGCCGATCTCGTGGGTGACCACCACCAGCGTGGTGCCGGACCGGGCGAGTTTTTTGATCACGTCCAGCACCTCTCCCACTAGCTCCGGATCCAGCGCGGAAGTCGGCTCATCAAACAGCATCACGCGGGGACGTAAGGCCAGCGCGCGGGCAATCGCAATGCGCTGCTGCTGCCCGCCGGAGAGATGGCGAGACCAGGCATCGGCCTTATCCCGCAGCCCAACCACGTCCAGCAGGCTGTATGCCCTTTCCACCGCCTCTTTTTTGCTGAGCTTCTTATGCGCGATGGGCGCCTCAATCAGGTTTTCCAGCACCGTGAGGTGAGGAAAGAGATTGAAGTTCTGAAACACATAGCCCACGTTGACGCGCTGCTTGAGGATCTCTTTCTCCTTCAGCTCATAGAGCTTGTCGCCCTGACGACGGTAGCCAATGTAGTCCCCGTCGATCTGAATAAAGCCTTCGTCGACGCGCTCCAGATGGTTAATGGTGCGCAGCAGCGTCGATTTACCCGAGCCTGAGGGCCCGAGGATCACCGTCACGGAACCCGGCGTGATCTCAAGCGAAACGTTGTCGAGCGCCTTATGGCGACCAAAATACTTGCTGACGCCGGTAATCGAGATATGTCCTTCAGGAGAGGCTTGCATGGATAGGCTCCTGTGCTGGCGTGGTGGTGACGGAACGGGTGCGACGGGCGGCACGGTTCTGATTAACCGCAGAGCGGCGTTCGCTGCGGGCGAGTGCGCGTTCAACACCGTACTGAATAGCGGACAAGACGGTGGTAATCACCAGGTACCAGGCGGCGCCGACCATCAGCAGCGGGATCACCTCCTGGGTGCGGTTGTAGATCATCTGGATGGTATAGAACAGCTCCGGCATTGCCAGGACGTAGACCATCGCCGTTCCCTTGGCGAGGCTGATAATTTCATTGAATCCCGACGGCAGAATGGTGCGCAACGCCTGAGGCAGGATTATCCGCACCGTACGTCGCCAGGCCGGGAGGCCAAGCGCGGCGGCCGCTTCATACTGGCCGTGATCCACCCCGAGGAAACCCCCGCGAATAATCTCTGCGGTGTAAGCGCTCTGCACCAGCGTCAGCCCCACCACGGCGGTGGAGAACTGCCCCAGCACGTTGATGGTTTCAAAGCTGCCCCAGGTGATGCCGGTGAACGGCACGCCGAGCGAGAGCGTGTCGTAGAGATAGGAAAAGTTGTACAGGATGATCAAAACGACGATCAGCGGCAGCGACCGAAACAGCCAGATGTATGCCCACGCCAGGCTGCTCAATAACCAGGATGAAGAGAGTCTCGCCAGGGCCAGCATGCCGCCAAATACCACGCTCAGCGCGGTACCGATCAGCGTCAGCAGCAGGGTCTGCCCGACGCCTTCGAGGATCACCGGGTCGAAGAACCAGCGGGCAAACACCGCCCACTCCCAGCGCGGGTTGAAAGCGACGGACTGGATCACGACCGCCAGCACAAACAGCGCCACCGCGGCGCCGACGGTCCGCAGCGGATAACGCGCCGGGACCACCTTAATGGTTTCAACGTTGCTCATCGTCGTTCCTCATGCGGTTTTACTGAACGCTTCGCGTACCAGCGTTTTAGTGAAGCGCAGCCGACCATCAAACGGCGGCTGGCTGTACTCTTCCGGATCCCGGTTCAGATCAAACTGTGGCTGGTAGCCCTGGCTGAGATAGAGCCTGACCGCTTCCGGCTGGCGAAAACCGGTTGTCAGGTAGATCTGGCTGTAACCTGCCAGCACCGCCCTGCGCTCCAGCTCCTGCACTACGCGTCCGGCAAGCCCCTGCTGACGCAGGGTTTTGTCCGTCCAGATGCGCTTGATTTCCGCGGTGCGTTCGTCGAACGGTTTGTACGCACCGGTGGCGATGATTTTTCCGTCACGCTCCAGGACGATAAACAGCCCCTGCGGCGCTAAATACCACTCGGTGAGTTCCACTTCCGCGTCTTTAGAGAAGTAGTCACCGTAGCGGGCGGCATATTCACCGAACAGCCCCTCGATAATGGGCTGAAGTTCGGCATCTTCCGGTGAAACGTCACGAAATTGTTCACGCATAGCGCCTCCTTAATCACCCAGGCCATCAGGATTCACTTCTGACTGCGGAATACGCTCAACGCCTTCCCCCCAGCGGTTCAGCACTTTGTCGTAATCGCCGTTTTTGATGACGCCGTTCAGCGCGGTTTGCACCGGCTCAACCAGCCCGCTGCCTTTCTTCAGCGTCACCGCAATGTGCGCCGCCTTCGGCCAGCCGCCGTCGACGCTACCCACCAGTTTGGTTTTCCCGTTCAGCGCCGCCTTCCATGCGCCAATCACGTTCGGGCCAAAGTAGGCATCCGCGCGCCCGGACTGGAGCGCCAGCGTTTGCGCCGCATCGTCTTTGGTATAGATCGGGGTAAACGGTTTCAGCCCCTTCTTCAGGTTTTCAGCATTCCATGCCAGCAGGATGGCCTCCTGATTGGTCCCGGAACCAACGATAATCCGCAGCCCGGCGATGTCCTCAGCCTTCTGAAGCGATTCGATCGGGCTGGTCGATTTCACGTAGAAACCGAGGGAGTCCTTACGGTAAGTGGCGAAATCAAACTTCTCTTTGCGCGCTTTGGTAACGGTAATGTTGCTGATGGCGGCATCGTATTTCCCGGACGCCACGCCCAGCGGCCAGTCTTCCCACGACGTTGGCACCACGTTCAACTCAAGTCCGAGGCTGTCGGCCACCAGACGAGCAACGTCAACTTCACTCCCGAGCAGCGTTTTGTTGTCGTCGGAAAATACCGTCAGCGGCGGTTGATTGAGGCCCGCCACCGCCACGGTAAATTTCCCCGGCACGGCGAAGCGATAATCTTTCGGCAACTGCGCCACTGCATCGCTGTTTTTGGCGGTATTGATCGGCGTTTTATTGGCCTCGATGCTCACGCCGGTGCCGTTAATGTTCACATTCTCTGCCCAGACGGCAGGGGTAAAGGCCAGCGCGAGCGCCAGAATAAGCGATGTTTTTTGCATAGCGGAGTTCTCTTTTATTGTTGTGTGAACTGGTTTTTCGGTTGGTCTAAGCCAAGGCTTTCGCGCAGCGTGGTTCCCGGGTAGTCGGTGCGGAACAGGCCGCGGGCCTGTAAAACGGGCACCACCTGGTCAACAAAGCGCGGAAAGGTATCCGGCGTACCGCCCTGGATGATGAAGCCGTCTGCGGCATAGCCTTCAAACCAGGCCTGCAGACCGTCGGCGACCTCCTCCGGCGTGCCGGAAAAGCGCGGGCGCGGCGATGCGGCCTCAAGCGCCACCTGGCGCAGGGTTAAGTTGCGCTCGCGGGCATTTCGCTTAATTTCATCGGTGGTGCTGCGGAAGCTGTTTTTGCCTAAGTCACCGATATCCGGGAACGGCTCGTCGAGCGGATACTGGCTGAAATCGTGATGTTCAAAATAACGCCCGAGGTAATTGAGGGCATCGGTAACCGACACCAGCGCCGCCGTGGTTTGATACTGGTTTTCCACGTCATCGGCGTCTTTACCGACAATCACGCTGACGCCCTGGAAGATATGTAAATCTGACGCGCGGCGGCCGTTTGTTTCCAGCTGCTGCTTCACGTCGCGGTAAAACGCTTTTGCCTCGTCGAGCGTTTCGTGATGAGTGAAAATGGCGTCGGCATGTTTTGCCGCCAGCTTTTTCCCGTCGTCCGACGCGCCCGCCTGAAAAACAATCGGACGCCCTTGCGGGGTGCGACCAATATTCAGCGGACCGGCGACCTGGAAGAAGTCACCGTGGTGATCGAGCGTATGCAGCCTGGCCGGGTCAAAAAACTGACCGCTCTCTTTGTTGCGGATAAACGCGTCGCCTTCCCAGGAGTCCCACAGCCCTTTCACCACGTCGAGATACTCATCCGCAATACGATAGCGCAGCGCATGCTCGGGGTGTTTTTCGCGAGAGAAGTTCTTTGCCGACCCTTCCAGCGGCGAAGTCACCACGTTCCAGCCCGCACGTCCGTTGCTCAGATGATCGAGGCTGGCGAACTGGCGCGCCGTGGTAAAGGGTTCGCTGTAGGAGGTGGATAACGTTCCCACCAGCCCCAGACGCGTGGTGATGCTTGCCAGCGCGGATAATACCGTTAACGGCTCAAAGCGGTTTAAAAAATGCGGAATGGATTTCTCATTTATATAAAGACCGTCGGCAACGAATAAAAAATCGAGTTTGCCCTCCTCCGCTTTTAACGCCGTCTCTTTTACAAATTCAAAATTAATGCTGGCATCCGCGACCGCCGCCGGATGACGCCAGGCGGACATATTGCCCGATGCACCATGCAAAATGGTCCCAAGCCGCAGTTGACGATGTGCAGACATATTTACCTCTCCAAAATTAAACGTGTTGCAGGGCTTTTTCCGCCAGCTGTGCAAAATAGCGGGCTGCGGGCTCGATCAGGGCTTCGTCAGGATTAAACGCCGGGTGGTGTAAACCATACGGGCTGTTGCTGCCGATGCTGACAAACGCGCCGGGAACAGACTGCAGGTAGACCGCAAAATCTTCCCCGCCCATATGTAGCTCCGCATACCGGGTTTCATAGCCTGCCTCTCTGGCAACGGAGGTGGCGAAGTCGGCCCAGCGCTCGTCGTTCACCAGCGCAGTGGGCCCGGCATACCAGGTGATGTCGATCTGCGCGCTGAAGGCGCTGGCAAACCCGGCGGCGATTTCGCCCACGCGGGCCTTCACGTTCTGCTGTACCTCCGTGCGATGGGTACGCAGCGTGCCTTCCAGCTCGACGCTTTCCGGCAGCACGTTCCAGGTGTTGCCGCCTGCGATGCGGGTGACGCTCAGCACCACCGAATCCAGCGTGTTGACGTTGCGGCTGGCGACGCTTTGCAGCGCCGTCACCAGCTGGCTCGCCAGCACAATGGCGTCGTTGCCTTCGTGAGGACGTGCGGCGTGCGCGCCCTTACCGGTAATGCGGATCACGAAGCGGTCGACGTTGGCGTAAAACGGCCCGCCGCGGGTGGCGAACTCACCGACCGGCAGGCCGGGCTCGTTGTGCATGCCGAAAATGGCGCTGACGTCACGCAGGGCACCGGCACGCACCATACTCTTCGCACCGCCAAAGTTCTCTTCGGCAGGTTGAAACAGGATACGCACCCGGCCGTTAAGCGAGGCTTCCCGCTCTTTGAGCTTTAACGCGGCGCCGAGGATCACGCTGGTGTGGATATCGTGTCCGCAGGCGTGCATCACCCCTGCATGCTGCGAGCTAAACGGCACGCCGCTGCGCTCCTCAATTGGCAGGGCATCAATGTCTGCCCGCAGCGCAATCAGCTTGCTACCGGTTCCGATTTCCGCCACCAGCCCGGTCGGCAGATCGTAAGGCTGTGGGGGAATACCGGCATTCGTCAGCCACTGGCGCAGGCGCGCGGTGGTCTCCACTTCCTGGCCGGACAGCTCCGGGTTCCGGTGCAGCTCACGACGCCAGGCAATCAGTTGTTCGCCGAAGCTCATACGGTGACCTCCCTGTTAAGACGCGCCTCGGCCAGCAGACGCAGAGACGCGACGCGCGTTGCCCCCTCCGCGACCGGCGTGTCGATGATAAATTCGTCAATGCCCCACTGTTCGTGCAGCGCGTTAAGCTGTTCCAGCACCGACTCAGCAGTGCCCGCCAGCAGCGACTGGGCCCGACGGGCAATGCGCACCGGCTCGCTCCCCGCCTGACGGGCAAAGGCGTAGGCCTGCTCCTCGCTGGCGACGGTTACGCGCTGGCCGTTTGCCAGCTCAACACCCCACACTTCGACCTTCTGCGCCAGCGCGTCCGCTTCGGCCTGGGTCGGCGCGACAACCGCCTGCACCGCCACAATCACCTCCCGCGCGCTGTTCTTCCGCCAGATCGATACCACCTCGCGCAGCAGCTCCGGATCGCCGTTCAGGTGTGCGGCAAAAACAAAGTGCCAGTCGAGCGATGCGGCGAGCAGCGCGCTTTCGGGGCTGGCCCCCAACAGGAAACCTTGTGCAGGGACCGGCGGCAACGGCGTGGCACGAACGGCCTCTTCCGCCGACTGGTTTTCAGGACGGATCCAGCGATCGAGCTGCGTCAGCTGTTCGGCAAAGCTGCCCTTTTCCTGCTGATTCAGGCCCTGCTGAAGCGCGCGGGTTGAGAGCGGCAAACCGCCGGGGGCTTTCCCGACGCCCAGATCCACGCGACCCGGAGCCAGCGCGGCCAGAACGTTAAAGTTTTCAGCGACTTTATAGGGGCTGTAGTGTTGAAGCATGACGCCGCCAGAGCCCACGCGGATGCGTTTCGTTTGCCCGAGGATCCAGGCAATCAGCAGCTCCGGCGAAGGGCTGGCAAGCTGTGGGGTGTTGTGGTGTTCGGCAATCCAGAAGCGGTGATAGCCCAGATTTTCTGCCTGTTGCGCCAGCGCTAACGTCCGCGCCAGCGCATCGGCAGCCGTTTCGTTTTCAGCGATGGGGCTTTTATCCAGAATGCTGATTCGCCATGACATGTTGCGTTCTCGTTTGACTTAACATGTCGACATTATTAAAGGCGTATTTCACCACTGAGAAACAATTAATTTACATTTGGTTTGCCGGAAATCAGAAAAGCATAGCCCTGCTAACGGTGTGATTTTAGCGTTGAAATCAGCGCGTCGGCCTGCGGCCGGGAGGTAATGCGGACAAACTGAATATGGGCATACTGCGGATTTTGCATATCTGCTTCATAGCGCTCGCGGTTACTGCGCCAGGTTTTGATCGTCCAGATAATGATTGACTCCCGGCTGAAAAATGAGCGGCGGAAGCTTTCACGGTTTCCTGTGCCGGGCCACAGCTCCTGCCGGTGCCATGCGCGTTTGAATGCACGCGTGACCGCCTGCCGGAGCGTGCGGGTGAACCCGCAATCGACCCACACGACCATATCCACATCACGCCACTTCACCGGGCGCGTGCGGTTGTAGTTACCGTCGAGCACCCAGCCAGGCGTGGCGTCAAGGGTATTCGCCAGCGTTGCAAGTAATTCCTCATCGGGCGTTCTCTGCCAGTCGGGCCGCCAGTAGAGCCTGTCCATCTCAATGTAGGGAAGCGCCAGTTCCGCTGCGATGCGTCGGGCAAGCGTACTTTTTCCGCTCCCGCTGGTACCAATAATATTGATTTTCACCGTTCCGCCTGGACATGCTGAAGAAAACGGATTGCATCATAGCGTTTTAGTTTTGTTAATGAAACGCCAGTGAAGCGCAGCAGCCTGACGCCCTCCCCCTATGCAATTATTAAGATATTCTGATGATTAAAGCAGCACTTCAATAATTGTTTTGACTAAAAAAGCACCACGATTCAGCGCGTTGTAAACCTTGTCTGCTCTGACCACACGATTTCCTTCGACCTGCATCACTTTCGGCACGGTTATATTTTGCGTCGCTTATCAATTGCAGGTAGGATGCCTCGCCATGTTTCGCCTTATCCATACGCAGAATGACTGGGAAGGCGGCATGTGTTTGCGCAGAAGCAATCGTTTGTATTGCGCTCTGCCAGGCAGGACTATCACGATAATGGTTCAGACAGGCAAACAGGTAACTCAATGAAAACAAGCAATAAAAGCGCAGCCGATCATCACGCTGCGAAACGTCGCTGGTTGAACTCCCACGAAGAGGGCTACCACAAAGCGATGGGCAACCGTCAGGTTCAAATGATCGCCATCGGCGGCGCTATCGGAACGGGTCTGTTTTTAGGTGCTGGCGCGCGTCTGCAGATGGCGGGCCCGGCTCTCGCCCTGGTCTATCTGGTGTGCGGGATCTTCTCTTTCTTCATTCTTCGCGCGCTGGGTGAACTGGTACTGCATCGCCCTTCCAGCGGAAGCTTCGTCTCTTACGCCCGAGAATTCCTCGGTGAAAAAGCCGCCTACGTGGCAGGCTGGATGTACTTCGTCAACTGGGCGATGACCGGTATCGTCGATATCACCGCCGTTGCGCTGTATATGCACTACTGGGGCGCGTTCGGTGATGTGCCGCAGTGGGTCTTTGCCCTTGGCGCGCTGGCGATCGTCGGCACCATGAACATGATCGGCGTGAAGTGGTTCGCCGAGATGGAGTTCTGGTTTGCGCTGGTCAAAGTGCTCGCTATTGTGATTTTCCTGGTGGTCGGTACCGTATTCCTCGGCAGCGGCAAGCCGCTCGATGGCAATGCTACCGGCTTCCACCTGATAACCGATAACGGCGGTTTCTTCCCGCACGGTCTGCTACCTGCGCTGGTGCTGGTGCAGGGCGTGGTCTTTGCCTTTGCCTCTATTGAGCTGGTCGGTACCGCTGCGGGCGAATGTAAAGACCCACAAACGATGGTGCCAAAAGCCATTAACAGCGTGATCTGGCGTATCGGTCTGTTCTACGTCGGCTCCGTGGTGCTGCTGGTTCTGCTGCTGCCGTGGAACGCCTATCAGGCCGGCCAGAGCCCGTTCGTCACCTTCTTCTCGAAGCTCGGCGTGCCTTACGTGGGCAGCATCATGAACATCGTGGTGCTGACGGCGGCGCTCTCCAGCCTGAACTCCGGTCTTTACTCTACCGGGCGTATCCTGCGCTCCATGTCGATGGGCGGTTCAGCGCCGAAGTTCATGTCGAAGATGAGCAAGCAGCACGTGCCTTACGCGGGCATTCTTGCCACGCTGGTGGTGTATGTCTTCGGCGTATTCCTGAACTATCTGGTGCCGTCTCAGGTCTTTGAGATCGTTCTGAACGTGGCCGCACTCGGCATTATCGCTTCCTGGGCCTTTATCGTGGTCTGCCAGATGCGTCTGCGTAAAGCCATTAAAGAAGGCAAAGCCGCAGATATCAGCTTTAAGCTGCCGGGCGCGCCGGTGACCTCCTGGCTTACCCTGCTCTTCCTGTTCAGCGTGCTGGTGCTGATGGCGTTCGACTACCCGAACGGCACCTATACCATCGCCACCATCCCGCTGCTGGCCGTGCTGTTGATCGCTGGCTGGTTCGGCGTGCGTAAGCGCGTTCACGAAATTCACAGCACCGCGCCGGTTCATCCAGACGATGAAAAACACGACGCGCCGCTGGTGGAAGAGACCTCGCGTTAAGCATCACACAGGCATTAAAAAGGGAAGGCATATGCCTTCCCTTTTTTTATATTACAGCGCGATACGAATCACATCGTCAGGCTGGGTCGCTTCCTGCTGGCGGGTAGATTTTTGCTTCACCGTCACGTAAAGCGTTTTGCCATCCGCAGAGAGCGCCAGGCTGTTCGGGTAGACCGGCGTATCGAACGTTTTCGTCACTTTGTAGGTCTTCGCGTCAATCACGCTCACCTTGCCGGCCTCACGGTGCGTCACGTAGGCTTCATTGCGAGCCGGATTAAACAGAACGGCCAGGGATTCAGGCGCGGCGATTTTCTCGATCACGCTGCCGTCTTTCAGGCTCACCGCCAGCACTTCCGGCTGTTTTGAATCGGTCAGGAACGCGCGCTGACCGGCAGTGTCCAGGCTCAGGTTCAGATAGAAGTGCTCTTTTCCGTCGTCCTGCACTTTTTTGCGGCTCAGGATTTTGTTGGTGGCGGTATCAATGGTGACCAGCTCACCGTCTGCATTGGTGGTGTACAGGCGTTTTGCCTTTGCATCCAGCGCCAGACCGGTGCTGTATGTGCCGGTGTTGGCAATGGTCTCTTTCAGCTTCAGCGTTGCGCCATCCACGACCCAAATCACGCTCTCTTTGCCGACACCGGTGATGTAAATCGTGTTGCTCGCGTCATCCGCCACCAGCTGGCGCGGCTGCAGCGGCTTGACGGTTTCACTGCGCTCGCGGCTATCAAGCACCAGTCGCCCTTTCACGTCGCCCGTTTTCGCATCAATGGCCGTCACCGCGCCGTTGATCGTATTACCCAGCCACAGAGTTTGCGTCGCGCCGTCGAGGGTGGCACCAAACGGTTTGAGATCGCTATGAATGGCCTGCGTCACCTCCAGCGTAGCAGGATCGAGGCGATAGATAACGCCACCCTTGTCGAGTTTACGGCTTTGCGACGTCGCAACCCACAGGGCGTTCTCCTGCTGGCTGACCGCCATTTCATAGGCACCTTTACCCACCGCTTTACGCAGCATCTCTTCGGCGGCATGCGCCTGGAAGGTTCCGGCAAACAGTAAAGCGGCAGACAGCAGAGACGTACTCAGGCGTGGCGAGCACAGATGGCGTAAAGACATAACAATTCCTTTTTTGAAAATTGGGGGTACTGCTGACATCGCTTCCGGCTGGCAACGTCATGGCATTGCCGTTTTGATGATGAGAATAGTAATCATTAATAAGTTAAAAGTGGAGTTTTTCTTTTCCCTGGTGCCTTTCATTAACGCAATGTGCGGTTATAGTTTTCAAAACATTTACAAAACCTTTAACATGTATGGACATGTTCCATTTGGTTCGTTTATACATCACAACCGGTTTTACTCATGAAAATCATATCTGCCCGTAAGGCATCTCTCCCGCTGCTGCTGGTTCCCGTTGTTTTTGCGCCTCTAAGCGCGATGAGCGCAGAGGAACAGACCATGATCGTCAGCGCCACGCCGCAAACCGTATCAGAGCTTGATACTCCGGCGGCGGTCAGCGTCGTGAATGGCGAGGATATGCGCCACGCCGCGCCGCGCATTAATCTCTCCGAATCGCTTGGCAGCGTTCCGGGACTACAGATTCAGAACCGTCAGAACTATGCTCAGGATCTCCAGCTTTCGATGCGCGGGTTTGGTGCCCGCTCAACGTTTGGCGTGCGCGGCATTCGCATGTACGTCGATGGTATTCCAGCCACCATGCCGGACGGACAGGGCCAGACCTCCAACATCGATCTCTCCAGCATTGACAGCGTTGAGGTTCTGCGCGGTCCCTTCTCCGCCCTGTATGGCAATGCCTCTGGCGGCGTGATTAACATCAATACGCAAACCGGGCAGCAGCCGCCGACCATCGAGGCAAGCAGCTATTACGGCAGTTACGGGACATGGCGCTACGGCATGAAAGCCACCGGCGCAATGGGCGATGGCACCCATGCCGGGGACGTGGATTACACCGTATCCACCACCCGCTTCACCACTAAAGGCTACCGCGACCACAGCGGCGCGCGGAAGAATCTCGCTAATGCCAAACTGGGCGTACGCATTGACGATGCCAGCAAGCTGACGCTGATTTTTAACAGCGTGGACATGAAAGCAAACGATCCGGGCGGGCTGAGCTATCAGGAGTGGCAGGATAACCCGCGTCAGTCCCCGCGTGGCGATCAGTACAACACGCGCAAGACCATCAAGCAGACTCAGGCGGGGCTGCGCTACGACCGCCAGCTCAGCGCTCAGGACGATCTCAGCGTGATGATGTACGCCGGCGAGCGTGAAATGACCCAGTACCAGTCGATTCCCTACCAGCCGCAGTTGAGGCCTTCTCACTCCGGCGGCGTGATCGATATGCAGCGTCATTATCAGGGGGTTGATACCCGCTGGACGCACCGCGGCGAGCTGCTGGTGCCGGTCACCTTCACCACCGGTCTGAACTATGAAAACATGAGTGAAGATCGTCGCGGGTACGAGAACTTTGTGATGAACAACGGCGTGCCGGACTACGGCGTGAAGGGTGATAAACGCCGGAACGAACGTAACCTGATGTGGAACGTTGACCCTTATCTGCAGACCAGCTGGCAGCTGACACAGAAACTGTCCGTGGATGCGGGCGTGCGTTATAGCTCGGTCTGGTTTGACTCTAACGACCATTACGTTACGCCGGGCAACGGCGACGACAGCGGTGACGCGAGCTATCACAAGTGGCTCCCGGCGGGCTCCGTGAAGTATGCGGTGACGGACGCGTGGAACCTCTACGCTGCCGCAGGGCGTGGGTTCGAAACGCCAACCATCAACGAGCTTTCGTATCGCGCCGATAACCAGGGCGGCCTGAATATCGGCCTGCAGCCTTCCACGAACAACACGTATGAGGTGGGCAGCAAAACCCGCATTGGCAATGGCCTGCTGACGGCAGCGCTGTTCCGCACCGATACGGATGACGAGATCGTGGTGGATGCCAGCTCTGGTGGCCGCACAAGCTATAAAAATGCCGGAAAGACCCGCCGTCAGGGTGTCGAAGTGTCTCTCGATCAGCAGTTTGCTGAGAACTGGAAGCTGAAAATGGCGTGGACCTACCTTGATGCCACCTACCGGACCAACGTCTGCGGCGACGCGGACTGTAACGGCAACCGTATGCCGGGCATTGCCCGCAACATGGGCTATGCGTCGTTTGGCTGGCAGCCTGAAGAAGGCTGGTACGCGGGCTCGGACGTGCGCTACATGAGCGATATCATGGCCGACGACGAGAACACGGCGAAAGCGCCATCGTACACGGTGGTCGGGCTGAATACCGGGTATAAATTCAACTACGGCAACTGGGGGATGGACGTCTTTGGCCGCGTAGATAACCTGTTCGACAAAGAGTACGTTGGCTCGGTTATTGTCAACGAATCCAACGGGCGTTATTACGAGCCAGCGCCTGGCCGTAACTACGGCGTAGGGCTGTCTGTCTCTTATCGATTCGAGTAAGAAATAAGTAAAGTTTATTTTATACCGAAAATAACGATCCTGATGGCAAAATGCCATCAGGAGTTATTCACCAGATAAATAATTAAACGCGGTATATAGTCGCTCTGTTAAATTATCTCTCAGTTAAAATATTGTCGCTGTAAAAGCGTATTCGCTTCATCAATCGATTTTTCTATCGCCTTCTGGCTGGCGTCAACATCCCGGCGTTCCAGGGCTGAAAGCAGTTCGTCATAGTGATACGTCGCTTCCTTAATGTCATTAAGCTCCTGGTGCAGATAGTTAATGCAAGGCCCGATGCGCACCCAAAGCTGTTCAATTAATGCATTCAGCGTGGGCATTTCCGCGTACTGATAAAGCGTAAAGCGGAAGATGCGATTTGCGTGCAATGCCTGCTGAACGTTCCCGTTGCGCAAGGCCTCATGAAAGGCCTCCGACAAATTGCGCAACGTCTCCAGCTTGCTATCAGACATGTTCTGGCATGCTGCGGCGACTGCCATGGGCTCAAGCTGTTTTCTGATGGCGTTAATCTCGTTATAACGCTCCAGCGTCACCTCAGGGACCAGAAATGCCTGCGCTGGGGTGGCGTGTAGCGCGCCTGAGGAGACCAGGCGCAGCAGCGCTTCGCGGACCGGCGTAATACTGGTGCCTAATTTATCAGCAATCTCTTTCGTAATCAGTCGTGCTCCTGGTTTGAGAGAGCCTGTAATTAACGCCCCTTTCAAACTGTGTTCAACCTGCATGGTAAGGCTAACCCTTTGGGCTTTTTCTAAGTGATCCAAATCAAGCATGTGTAATTCCTGTAGCTAAAACTTAATGCTATTTTTAAACGCCAGTTTTAATAAAACGGCGCCGGTACGATATATCCTGTATCGTCATGCCTGGTGGTGGGAAGTACAAAAACAGCAAAAAAAGCAAACGTCATTTTTTTATCGTTTTCGGGCTCATCGGGGATGATGGCGCGAAAAGTCATGTCCAGTAATTAAAGACAATATATCGTATCTTCACAAATAAATATGGCGGGAAACCCCGCCATATTGCGCTTTATTTATTGTCACTCGCGACGCGAATCACGACTTTGCCGAAGTTTCGTCCTTCCAGCAGGCCAATCAGCGCTTCGGGGGCGTTTTCCAGCCCGTCCGTCACCTGTTCGCGATAGTGGATTTTTCCCTCCTGCACCCAGCGCCCCATCTCTTCCTGGAACTCATGGATGCGGTGTCCATAGTCCTGACCGATGATAAAGCCCTGCATCCGAATGCGTTTCTTGAGGAGGGTCGCCATCAGAAGCGGCAGGCGGTCCGGCCCGTCAGGCAAGCCCGTCGCGTTGTAGCCGCTCACCAGACCACACACCGGCACGCGCGCGGAGGTGTTCAGCAGGGGCAGCACGGCGTCAAACACTTTCCCGCCGACGTTTTCATAGTAGACATCAATGCCGTTCGGGCAGGCCTGCCTGAGCTGGTCGGCAAAATCCGCGGCGTGGTGATCCAGGCACAGGTCAAACCCGAGAACCTCAACGGCATGGCGGCATTTCTCTGCGCCACCGGCGACGCCGACCACCCGGCAACCTTTGATTTTGCCGATCTGCCCAACCGTCGCGCCAACCGGGCCGGTCGCCGCAGCCACCACCAGCGTTTCACCCGCTTTCGGTTGCCCGATATCCAGCAGCCCCATATAGGCGGTAAAGCCCGGCATACCCAGTACGCCCAGCGACCAGGAAGGATGAGACGGATTGTCGCCCAGCTTCACCAGGCCGCTGCCGTCCGAAAGTTCATACTCCTGCCAGCCGCTGTAGCCCAGCACCCATTCACCGGCTTTGAAGTCGGGATGGTTTGACTGCTCAACGCGGCTGACCGTTCCCCCCACCATCACCGCACCGAGCTCAACCGGCGGTGAATAGGATGGCGCGTCGCTCATGCGACCCCGCATATAAGGATCCAGCGACAGCCAGACGGTACGAAGCAAAAGCTGCCCCGCACCCGGTTCCGGAACAGGCTGCGTTTCCAGACGAAAATTTTCCGCGACCGGTGCGCCCTGTGGACGAGAGGCCAGCACCCAGCGGCGGTTATGCGAAACAGAGTGATTCATCAGGATCTCCTTCTGGTACAAATGTCATTACAGCCTGGCTCACGATCGGCATTATCGCCTTAACATTACGAGGCAGACTGGTTAAGCCGGACCACAAGATAGATGCAGGTTTCGTTCGTTTCGTTGATAAAACGGCAGTCGTTTGGCGGCCCCAGCTCCAGACAGTCTCCGGCCTTCATCTCGTGGCGAGTATCGCCCTCCTGGAAAACCAGCTCGCCGGACTGCAGCCAGATCAGCTGCCGCGCGAGCGCGTAGGAGGACGCCGGCATCGGGACGTCGCTCCCCGCGGGCAGCTCAATCTGAACGAGATCGATAGGCAGATCGGTACGGGGAGAAACGTGGCGACGAAGGTAGTGGGTTTGCGGATCGCGCCAGACGGGCTGGTTCGCCAGGCGCAGGAGTTTTCCCTCCTGCATCTCGGCTCTGGCAATCAGGGTCGACATGCTGATCCCAAACGCGCCTGACAGGCGGGCAAGCAAGGTTGCCGTCGGGCTGCTGTCGCCGCGCTCTATCTTGTGGATCATGGCGCGAGATACGCCTGCCCGCTCGGCCAGCTCGCTAAGAGACCAGCCGCGTGATTCACGTTCGAGGCGAATTCTGGCGCTAATACGCTGATTCATTGTGTCTGTTATTGTGTTCATAACGTCATACTAAAGCGTATGAAGGCCGTTTCAATGGGGCTCATAATCATTCTCACGTAGCGCTCTGACGATACAGTTGTGTAATATCATATCTATAGCGTAATACTATAGTAAACAACATACAGAGGTTTAATCATGATCGTTCGTCACGCCTGTAAAGAAGACTGCGCTGCGATAGGAGAGATCTATAACCATGCGGTGCTGCATACTGCCGCGATCTGGAACGATAAAACCGTTGATACCGATAACCGAATCGCCTGGTTCGAGGCCCGCACGCTCGCGGGTTACCCGGTTCTGGTGGCTGAGGAAAATGGTGTGGTTACCGGGTACGCCTCTTTCGGCGACTGGCGCGCCTTCGACGGCTTTCGTCACACGGTTGAGCATTCGGTGTATGTCCATCCGGAGCATCAGGGTAAAGGCATTGGCCGGACGTTAATGAAAGCGCTGATCAACGAGGCCCGCGCCATCGGCAAACACGTGATGGTGGCCGGCATTGAAGCGCAAAATAAGGCCTCGATTCACCTCCACGAAACGCTCGGTTTTGTGACCACGGGGCAGATGCCGCAGGTGGGAACCAAGTTTGGCCGCTGGCTGGACTTAACCTTTATGCAGCTGCAGCTGGACGAGCGCAGCGACCCGGACGCAATCCCATGAATCAGTCGCTGACGCTGGCGTTCCTGGTGGCGGCGGGGATCGGTCTGGTGGTGCAAAACACCTTAATGGTGCGTATCACCCAGTCCTCCTCCACCATTCTTATCGCAATGCTGCTGAACTCCCTGGTCGGCATTGTGCTGTTTGTCAGCATTCTGCTGCTGAAGCAGGGCTTCGCCGGGTTCAGCGAGCTGGCCGCAACGGTGCGCTGGTGGACGCTGATCCCGGGGCTGCTGGGGTCGTTTTTTGTGTTTGCCAGCATCAGCGGCTACCAGAACGTTGGCGCGGCAACGACCATCGCGGTGCTGGTCGCAAGCCAGCTGATTGGCGGGCTGGTCCTTGACATGCTGAGAAGCCATGGCATTCCCCTGCGCGCGCTGATCGGCCCGGTAAGCGGCGCGGTGATGCTGGTCGTCGGGGCCTGGCTGGTAGCGCGACGCCAGTTTTGATTACAGTATGGTGCCGCCCCTGGTCAGCTGTTCCTGGCGCGTGTCCATCTCCTCTTTGTGCTGCTTACCGTGGTGCGAAATCGCGGTACGCAGACGCTGCTGTTGGCCGTAACGGTCTTCACGGCTGAGATCGGCATCATCGCTCAATGCAATCAGCAGTTCGTTCATGTGGGCGATGACGCTCTCTTCGATGGCGGCATCCACGCGGGCGGTAACTTCGTTTAAATGTGACATTGTCACTCCTTGTTTTTGCCGGGTTGTGGCTTACGCCTCACCCGGCAATAAATGCTTAGTTCAGCTTCGCTTTAGAGAAATCGCTGCCCATCAGGCTCACGCTGTATCCGGTCACGTTGCTGCGGGTTGCAAAGAACGTTTTGCCGTTTGCCAGCGCGATCCACGGTGCCTGCTGGTAGAAAATCTCCTGCGCCTGGCCGTACAGTTTCGCACGCTCGGCCGGATCGCTGGTCAGCTTCGCTTTTTGCACCAGTGCATCATAACCCTTATCGCACCAGCGCGCGGCGTTTGACCCGGTTTTAATGCTGTTGCAGCCCAGCAGCACATCGGCGAAGTTGTCCGGGTCACCGTTATCGGACATCCAGCCGAACAGCGCGGAGTCGTGCTCGCCTTTGCGCATCCCGGAGAGGTATTCGCCCCACTCGTAAGAGACGATTTTGACCTTCACGCCGACTTTCGCCCAGTCGCTCTGGATCATCTCCGCGATACGACGCGAGTTAGGGTTATACGGACGCTGAACCGGCATTGACCACAGCGTGACTTCTGCGCCCTTCTCCAGTCCGGCCTGCTTCAGCAGCGCTTTTGCTTTATCAGGATCGTAGCTGTAGTCCTGCAGATCTTTATTAAAGCCCAGCATATTTGGCGGGATCGGCGATTTTGCCACCGTACCGGAGCCCATAAAGACCGCATTAACGATAGCCTTCTTGTCGGTCGCGTAGTTCAGCGCTTGACGCACCAGCACGTTATCGAACGGCTTTTTCTCGGTGTTAAACGCCAGATAGCCGACGTTCAGCGCATCGACAGAGTGCAGCGTCAGGTCTTTGTTCTTTTTAATCACGTCAAACTGAACCGGAGACGGCGCAGGAATAATCTGACACTCGTTGGTCTGTAATTTCGCCAGGCGGGTTTCCACGTTTGGCGTGATCGAGAAGATAAGATGTTTGGTCGGCACCTCGCCATCCCAGTAGTTCGGATTAGCGACGTAGCGGATCAGCGAGTCCACCTTGTACTGCTGGAGCACATAGGGCCCGGTGCCGATCGGCCAGGTATCTACGTTCTCAGGCGTGCCTTTTTTCAGCATCACATCGGCGTATTCGGCGGAAAGGATCGACGCGAAATCCATTCCCCAGTCGGCCAGGAACGCGGCGTTGGGTTCACTCAGGGTGAACTGAACGTGATAATCATCGACCTTCTTTACGTCCTGAATCAGCTTATCGAGCCCGACATCGTTGAAGTATTCGTAGTTGCCCTGGGACACATTATGGTACGGGTGTTTAGGGTCTTTCTGACGCATCACCGAGAAAATAACGTCATCGGCGTTAAAGTCGCGCGTCGGCTTGAAGTATTTGTTGCTGTTGAACTTCACCCCTTTGCGCAGGGTAAAGGTATAGGTCTTGCCGTCCGGTGAAATCGTCCAGGATTCCGCCAGTGACGGTACCGGGGTATTTTTCACCGGGTCGAAATTGATCAGGCGGTTGTACAGAACCTGAGAGCTGGCCACGAACGACGGGCCGGAGCTGGCGATTTGCGGGTTGAACGACTCTGGCGATGCCTCGGAGCAGTAAATAAGGGTGTCGTTGTTTGCCGCCCATGCGGCACTGGCTGGTAAAAGAGCGCTCAGCGCAAGGGCGAGCAGCGTTTTCCCTGTAGACATAGTTATAACCCTGACAGTTTTATTATATAGGTCAGTAATAACAGCACAGCCCTTATCACCTGGCAAATAACGAAACACTATCAGGTTATTCTAAAGCCGCGTTTTTTGCCGGTTTTGCCGCCAGTGCAAAAATAGGTGATTTGCCTTAAGTGACGTTATTCGTCAAGCACAACCGTCACGATCTATGCCGCAAGAAATCGGCGCTTTTAGCGTCTCTTCCTCCGTTTGTTTGCTTCCTCGTTTCGTTAAAGTAACGGTGTGAAGAAGTATATGGGATCAAATCGTGGCAAAAACTCTTTTACGCAGCGGTAATCTGGATGATTTTCAGGCCGTTGGCGGCGGCGGACAGGCCGTTTTTGAATCAGCGTTACAAATCCGGGAAGCGCTTCGATTGCGCAAACAGCAGGCCATAGTGGACTGTCTGGCTATTCCTCAGGTCAACGACAGCGGCGACCGCGTGGACTGGTATTCCCCCGTTGAGGGAAGCGTCACCAGCTGGAAAGCGGCCAGTGAAGACGACCGCTATCGCGCCCTGCGCTATCTGGAAAACACGCTTGCCAGCGTTGAGTCGTTAAGCAAGAAATGCCTCCAGTCGCCCAAAACCGCGCAGCAGCTTTTCGGCTCGCTGCTGTCGAAAGCGTTTCAGTTTCCCGGCGAGAATTTTGTTTTCCTGGTCGCAGGAAAGCCGATTATTTGCTTCTGGGGTTTTGTAAACCTGAACGAAAATGCGCGCGACGATGTGCTCGACTGCCTGCGTGAAGCGTTGATCCCCGAGCCTGCCCCCGTTGTGATTGAAGAGCCCGAGCCAGAAACCGAGCCCGAACCGGCCATCACCTTTGAAAAAGCAGACGAGCCGCTGATTGCGCCCGTCGCCGCCGTGCGTATTACGCCGGAAGAACTGTATGAGCCGGAGCCCGCGCCGGTTGTTGCGCAACCCGCTCAGGAACCTGCGCCTGTTGCCGTCACGAAAAAACGTCGCATTCCCCTGTGGACCCTGCCGGTTGCCGCCGTGATTGTGGCAGCCGTTGCCGCGCCGCTGCTGTGGCCAAAACAGGCCCCTTCGGCAGAGCCCGCTCCGGCACCGGCTCCTGAGCCCGTGGCTATTGCACCGCAGCCGATCAAAGCGGTAGAGCCGCTGGCTATGAATCTCCCCCTGCATCAGGCTGAGGTCGTCGCCAGTAAAGAAAAAGAACCCGCGCCTGCGCCTGAAGCCGCACCGGTGGTAATTGTTCCGATCCCGAAAGATGCCATGGTGATGGAAGCCGGTCAGGTGAAAGCCGGGTCGACGCGCTTCCTGAACGGTACCTGGCGCGCGGTTCTCGACGTGAAAGATCCGGTCACCGGCAAGCCGCCGTCAATGCGCTATCAAATCCAGAACAATAAAGGTTTCGCCCGCGTCGTGCACGGCGACAACATTGTCTGCCGCGCGGAGATTTTCTCCGGGCTGCACAGCAATGGCGAGCTGATGATTAAAAGTCGCGGCAATGCCCGCTGCACCGACGGTTCCCGCTATCCGATGCCGGAAGTCGCCTGTAAAGCCGGGGCCAGCGATATCGCAGAATGTCGCGCTCGCTACGATGCCAACACCGTCGTCCCACTGACGTTCAAGAAAGCAGGTGCCTGATCCTATGCTGGTAAATCTTTGCGACTATAAACAAAGCGTCACGCTTATTGCCAACAGCGGCGTGCAGTTCCTGGATTTCGGCCTGACGCCGCAGGACACCGCCAGCAACGGGCGCTTCGTACGTAAAACCGCGAACGGCCCCCTTTTGCGACTCGATTTCGACCTGGTGAACGGGCGCTATACCCTGCCGGGGACGAACGGCGGTCAGCCTGAAGTGGTTAAACCGGAAACCACCATTCCGCTGCATCAGTCCCTTGCCGTGCTGGACGGCGTCTGGCTTCCCGTGCCCTTCCTGCGCTTCAACCCGCCGCGGACCTTTGTGGAAGGACCGGATAACTGGGCGCGCGTTCAGGTGCGCAAGCTCGAGAAGCCCGACACGGCAGGCAACTCGCACCGCGTCACCCTCGCGCTCGACAGCCAGATCGCGGAGCATGCCACCTCCGCCCTGTCGCCGGTTGAAAACGATATTCTGAACGGAACCCGCTTTGCGCTGGCGTGGCGCGATAGTGAGGTAGAAAGCTTCCTCGACCAGACCTGGATTGACGGCTGGCTGCGCGAGGCATTTACCCAGTATGCCGACGGCGTGGAAAACCGCTCTGAACGCGACCTGCATCAGGCGATGCGCAGTTTTGAATATCAGGCCCACTGGCTCAATGTACTGACCATGCTCGGTGAACAGCTCACCATTCCGGAAGTTAAATTTGTCACCCATACGCTCAGCACGCCTGCCATTCCGGTCGACCTGATCCTCGACGTGGGCAACACCCACACCTGCGGCGTCATTATTGAAGACCACGGTGATGCAAACGACGGGCTCCGGCAGACCGCCGAGCTGCAGGTTCGTTCGTTAAGCGAGCCGCAGTTCCTGAACGAGCCTCTCTTTACCAGCCGTCTTGAATTCTCCGAAGCGCGTTTTGGCAAACAGCACTTCTCGGTGGAAAGCGGTCGCGAAGATGCGTTTGTCTGGCCGTCGATTGTTCGCGTGGGCGATGAAGCCCGCAAGCTGGCGATGCAGCGCCTGGGAACCGAAGGTAACAGCGGCATCTCCAGCCCGCGCCGCTACCTGTGGGATGAAACGCCTGTCGTGCAGGACTGGCGCTTCAGCCAGATGAACGGCAAAACCCAGCGTGAACCGCTCGCCACGGCGTTTCCGCTGATGAACCTGATGAACGATGACGGTGAGCCGCTGTTTACGCTGCCGCAGGACGAGCGGCTGCCGGTCTTTTCGCCGCAGTACAGCCGCAGCACGCTGATGACGCACATGCTGTGCGAGCTGCTGGCGCAGGCGCTGGGCCAGATCAACAGCGTCGCCACCCGCCTGCGCCTGGGCTTCCCGGCCTCGCCGCGCCAGCTGCGCACCCTGATCCTGACCCTGCCCTCGGCCATGCCGAAGCAGGAGCGCGAGATTTTCCGTCGCCGCATGTTTGAAGCCATTGCCATCGTCTGGAAAGCGATGGGCTGGCACCCGCAGGATGAAGATTTTGCCACCCGCAAGCAGCAGGAAAAAAGCGTGGTGCCGGTCCCTGAGATCCAGATGGAGTGGGATGAAGCCAGCTGCGGTCAGTTGGTCTGGCTGTATAACGAAGCGATTTCCCATTTTGGCGGCCAGACGGAAGCCTTTTTCGCCTCCCTCGCCCGCACGGATCGTGAACCTGAGCCAGGCGTGCAGCCGGGGCGCGCATTACGCGTCGCGTCTATCGACATCGGCGGTGGCACCACGGATATGGCAATAACCCACTACCAGCTTGATGACGGCTCCGGTAATAACGTCAAAATCACCCCGCAGCTGCTGTTCCGCGAAGGGTTCAAGGTGGCGGGCGACGATACCCTGCTGGACGTGATTCAGCGCTATGTCCTGCCCGCCCTGCAAACGCAGCTGCAGAAATCCGGCATTGCGGACGCCTCGCTGCTGATGGCGTCGCTGTTCGGCGACTCCGGGCGTATTGATACCCAGGCGGTACTGCGCCAGCAAACGGCGCTTCAGCTCTTTATGCCGCTTGGCCACGCCATTCTTTCCGCGTGGGAAGCCAGCGACATTGACGATCCGCTGGCGGGCCTGCATGCCACCTTTGGCGAACTCCTTGCGCAGAAACCAACCCGCAACGTGATGAACTATCTTCAGCAGGCAATCGATCATGCCCTGCCGGCGGGCTCAGAAGCCTTCGACCTGTTCGCCGTGCCGCTGCACGTGAACTTTCGCGAAATGCAGGATGCAATGCTGGCCGGTCAGTTTACGCTGACCTCGCCGCTCCACGCTGTGTGTGAAGCGATTTCCCATTACAGCTGCGATATTCTGCTCATCACCGGGCGCCCGGGCTGCCTGCCGGGCGTTCAGGCGCTGATTCGGCATCTGCAGCCGGTGCCGGTCAACCGCATCGTCTGGCTGGATAAATATCAGGTTCACGAGTGGTATCCCTTCAGCCAGCAGGGGCGCATAGGCAACCCGAAATCGACCGCCGCGGTGGGGGCCATGCTCTGCAGCCTGGCGCTCGATCTGCGTCTGCCGCGCTTTAACTTTAAGGCCGCGGACATTGGCGCGTATTCAACGGTGCGTTATCTCGGCGTGCTGGATAACACCGTCAACACCCTGCGCGAGGAGAACGTCTGGTATCAGGATATCGATCTCGATAAACCCGGCGCGAAGCTCGACGCGCGGCTGCACTTCCCGCTGCGCGGTAACGTCACCCTCGGTTTCCGCCAGCTGGCGAACGCGCGCTGGCCCGCCACGCCGCTTTATACGCTCAGCATCAACTCGGCTGAACTGGCAAAAGCGATTGCCGGCGACGGCGTGCTTAACGTGCGGCTTAAGCTCTGCGGCGGCAGCAAGCAGGAGGGCCCGGAGGCCTTCGAGCTCAGCGATGCCTGGCTGCAGGACGGCACGCCGGTTGCGCCTGACGCGTTAACCTTCAAACTGAATACCCTGGCCGATCGCCGACACAGCGGTAGCCACTACTGGATCGACAGCGGGAGCGTATACCTGAAATGACAGCGACCACGACCACCACTCAGGCCTTAATCGGGTGGATTAATGAGACGCGCCTGAACGCCCCTGTGCTGGATAACGATGCTGATGCCCTGCTTGCTCGCATCAACGCGGCGCAGGCGCGGGAGCAGGCCATTGAACGCGCCCTGACCCGCCGTAGCAGCATTGGTCTTTACGGCCATTCTCAGAGCGCCAAAGCACACCTGCTGCTGTCGCTGTGCGGCAGCGGTAACGGGCGCCTGAACGTGACGCCGGGCCAGCGCAACTTTGACTATTTTTCGCATATCAATCCGGGGCATGCCCTGACCAACATGGCCGTGCGCTTCACCCGAGACACCCCGGAGGTAGCGGATGAGGCGTTTCCGCTGCGTCTGAGCCTGGTGACAGAGGCCGAACTGGTACAGCTGTTTATTGCCCGCACGACGCTGCACCCGCAGATGCGCGCGGTGGATAAGGCGGTCATTGAGACGCGTCTGGAGAAATGGCGCGGCCTTCGCCAGCCGCAGAGCGTGCCCGGCATCACGGCGCAGGATGTGGGTGCGATTTCGCGTTTCTGGCAAAGCACGGTACCCGCCGCGAGACAGCAAATTGATGACGCCCTGTGGCATGAGTTTGCCCAGCTGGTGCCATCGCTCGATCTCAGCACCCGCGCCAGCGTCTGGTCGCTGCTGTGGGGCGAGCAACAGGAGTTAACCCAGCAGTGGCTGAAGCTTGCCCACGTGCTGCATCAGACCAGCCATGCGAGCGAGCTGGCTGCGCCGCTGAGCCTGCTGGTGGACAGCTTTGGTCTGCCTGGTGAAGGGTTCCTGACGCACGGCACCTTAACCCAGCAGGAAACTCAGGAGACGCTGCTTCATCCGCTGAACAACGGTGAAATGCTCAACGCCATCAGCATCCCGGTCGACGTGCTTGCTTTCCTTACCCGCGAGCTGGTCTTGCCGGTTGAGAATGGCGCGCTGGATAACGTTGATATCATTGATATTCCGGTCTTTGAAGACGGCAGTGCCGATCCTTTAGTACAGGCTAAATGCCAGTGGCTGCTTGAACATTACCGCCAGCAGCTCCAGCCGGATGTGCTGGTTATCTGCAACGCGACAGCGCGGCACGAGCAGACGGCCCAAAAAGCAAAAGTGTTAATTAACTGGATTAAAGAGACCCAGCCTGCCGAGGAGTCTGCCCTGCCGGGGCTGGTGTGGGCGATCACACCGCATGACGCTCGTTTCACTACCCGACAGAATCTCGATGAAGCCGTACAGCATCTGCTGGGCAAGCCAGGCCTGCGCTGGGGAACTCTGCAGGCGCTGGACAGCCACAGCATGCAGCGCGTCATTGAGTGGTTGTCTCAGGCGACGCTCCCGGCACAGCGGCAGAAGCGCCTTGGCACGCTGAAAAACCTGCTGCGGCAGGAGATCGCGTCGCTGATGCAAAGCTATCTGGCGCCGCTGGTTGAGGAACCGGGTACACGACGTGCTCAGGCCGAAAATATGGTGCGCACGCTGCAAAGCAGTGCCGCCCGTCACGGGGAGCTGCTTGAGGGCCTGCTGCCGCCGCTGAAAGCCTTTGAAACGCTGCTCGCCGTTCAGCAGCCGCGCGAGGAGCAGGTGAACGGGCTGTTCACGGACACCATCGATCTGTTCGCCGATAACGCCCAGGAAAGCGCAGGACGATTCCAGACAAAAGACAAAGCGCGCCTGGCGCACAGAGTATGGATAAATCATCTGCGCCAGTGGAGCCGCAATGAAGCTACCGCCGCCCGTCTTGGTCTGGAGCCCGCGGTGCTGCAGCAAATTGCGGATGTGCTGGTGGTAACCAGCTACCGGCTTAATCTGCCGCAACAGCTTCAGCAAATTGTCGACGCGGATAAAAGCAGCGCGGCGCAGCTGCATGCGGTGATAGGGAATTTCGTTGGCTGGCTGGGTTACGACCAGACCCCGTCAGCAGAACGCCCCGCAAGCCGCATTCGCAAAGGTCAGGCAATCTTTGTTACGCCCGTCGTCAGCAGTGCCGCACCGCGCCTGACGCGTCTGGGGGAGCAGCCTGTTCATGCGGCCACCGCGTACGTTTATGACTGGCTGGTTGCCCTCTATAACCGGGCAATCGAAAACATTGATTATCAGCACCCGCATGATGTTCAGCCTGACGCACGTCGGGCACTGCGGGCTTTAATCCTGTAGAGGCCTATCTTGCCGGGTAGCGCTGCGCTTACCCGGCCTATATTCAGCAACGATAATCACGCCGCCATACACTCCGCTAACGCCTGCGCCAGTGCCGACGGGTTTTCCCACGACATGGAGTGCCCCGCCGCAGGGATGATTTTGACCTCAACGCCCTTCAGCTTCAGATTATCCACATCGTCATCCGGCAGTGAGAGCTCACCAAAAATCAACGTCACCGGGCAAGGCAGCGACAGAAATTGCGCTTCCCAGTCCGGCTCAACACCGGCGACCAGGCTTGATGCGCCGCGCCAGACGGCATAGGGTGCATTGCTTTGCAGGCACCCGGCCCAGGCGGTGGTCTCTTTGCGGAGCATGGCATTATAGCCCTGTGCCACAAACTGGTGTTCGGTTTGCGCCGCAATAGCGCGGCTAAACATCCCCCCACCGGCGTGAAAATTGGGCTCCGACACCATCAGTCCCTTCACGCGCGGTGCCAGCAGCCCCGCCATTTCTATAGCAATGCTGCCGCCCATGCTGTGACCGTATAACCAGAAGGCATCCAGCTGAAGATGGTCAATCAACTCCGCCACGACGCGCGCCTGTTCAGTCGTTTTATAGCTGTAATGTTCAGGCTTATCGCTGTAACCGCTGCCGGGTAAATCGATGAGAATAGCTCTGCGCCCGTCAAACTGAGGGTCTCGGACGACGCGAGGATATTCATAGGAAGAGGCGCAGCCCAATCCGTGGATAAAGACTACGGGATCGCCAGAACCGGGCAAATCATGCCAGCGCACGGTGCAACCCGCATGATGCGAGTAAAAACTGTTCATAAGCACTCCTTTTACGATGCACTGTGTATTTATACAGCCATCGTAACTGGAATGCTATGTTCATCTTTCGAAATTGGAAGGATGCTTCAGAAAAGAGAAATCAGCAGCGCAACGGGGAAACTCATCGGCCAGGTCGACCCGACCAGAAACGCGCTAAGCAGGCGGATGCGCTTGCGGTCTTTAGAAAGGAACCAGGTAATCAATGCACAGATGGAAGCCATCACTGCGTAAAAAACCAACATCTTTTGATACAACGTCATTCTGTATACCAGAGCCGAAAAAATAACCGCACGCAATATGCGTCATATGTTGATACAGATCAAGTTTTTTCATTACATAATAACCACTTAAATATTATGGCTAATAACAACTGAGTATTTTGTATTACAAACAGGGGGAGCCACCCATTATCTTCATTGATAACATGCAAGTGAAATGCACTTTTTGATAAATCTTCTCTTCCGCAAAGGCGTCTAATAAAGGCAGACATACATGGGAGGCAATATGCTACGCATTCCGCAAAGCTGTATTCATACCCGCTCTACCCCTTTCTGGAATAAAGAAACCGCCCCCGCCGGGATCTTTCAGCGTCATCTCGACACGGGTACCCGTCCGGGCGTTTATCCCCGCCTGTCCGTTATGCAGGGTGCCGTCCGCTACCTGGGTTATGCTGATGAACATGCTCCTGAGCCTGACAGCACACTGATTATCAGGGCCGGCCACTTCGGTGTTTTTCCCCCTGAGAAATGGCATCACATCGAGGTGATGAGCGACGACACGCTGTTCAATATTGAATTTTTCGTCGAACCAGAGGTGTTGAAGTCGCTTTAAGCGGCTTTTATTTACGAGGTAACCCTTATGCTACGTATCCCTGAGAATTTTGTTCATACCCGCTCCACGCCATTCTGGAACAAAGACACCGCGCCAAAAGCGCTTTTCACCCACCATAATACGAAAGCCAGCGTATATGGCCGTTTGTCGGTGATGCAGGGTGCGGTGCGCTATTTTGGTTTCCCGAACGCTGACGCGACCGAACCGGATCTGGAGCTGGTGATTGAAGCCGGATCGTTTGGCATCTCGCCGCCGGAGAAATGGCACCGCATCGAGCTATTGACCGACGATACCTATTTCAATATCGACTTTTTTGCCGATCCTGACGTTACGCTTCAGGGCGCGGGCATCGGCAAAGTGGTCAATACACATAAGGAGTAACCGCGTGGGTAAAGCAACGTACACAGTGACCGTGACCAACAACAGCAACGGCGTCTCGGTGGATTATGAAACAGAGGCCCCCATGGAGTTGCTCATCCCCGACGTCGCCGCAGACGTGGTAAAAGATCTGGTGAATACCGTCCGCGCTTACGACACGGAAAATGAGCACGAGGTGTGTGGCTGGTAAAGCAAACGCCCGGCGATGCAGACCGCCGGGCATGATTTTCTAATGTTTTATCATCACATGCCGGACAACCGTATAATCCTCAAGGCCGTACACCGACATATCCTTTCCATAGCCAGACAATTTCATGCCGCCGTGCGGCATTTCGCTCACCAGCATAAAGTGGGTATTGACCCAGGTGCAGCCGTACTGCAGACGAGCGCTCAGGCGATGGGCGCGTCCCACGTCTTTCGTCCAGACCGACGACGCCAGGCCGTACTGCGAATCGTTCGCCCAGGCCAGGACCTGCGCTTCATCGTCGAATTCGGTGACGCTCACCACCGGTCCAAACACTTCTCGCTGAACGATGGCATCGTCCTGTTTCGCCCCGGCCAGCAACGTTGGCTGGAAGTAGTAGCCCGCCCCCTCTTTTTTGCTCCCGCCCGTCACCACGCGGATATGGCCAAGGGCTTTCGCCTCGTCAACCGCCTGACAGACGCGTGAAAGATGGGCAGCCGAGCTGAGCGGACCGAGTTCAGTAGACTCATCCTCCGGGGCACCCATTTTGAGGCTGGCGACCGCGGCACCGAGCTTTTCCACCAGCCGGGCATAGATCCCCTTCTGGGCATAGATACGGCAGGCCGCCGTACAGTCCTGCCCGGCATTGTAGAAACCAAACGTCCGCACGCCTTCTACAACCGCATCCAGGTCGGCGTCATCGAACACGATAACCGGCGCTTTACCGCCCAGCTCCATGTGGGTGCGCTTAATGGAGGACGCCGTGTGGCCGATGATATGCTCCCCGGTGGCAATCGAACCGGTCAGCGACACCATGCGCACTTTTTCATGTCCGGTGAGCGGGTCGCCCACCGTTTTCCCGCGGCCAAACAGCACGTTGAGAACGCCAGCCGGGAAGATATCTTTCGCCAGCTCCGCCAGCTTCAACGCCGTCAGCGGCGTGATTTCAGACGGCTTGATGACCACACAGTTACCGGCCGCCAGCGCAGGCGCCAGCTTCCATGCCGCCATCATCAGCGGGTAATTCCACGGCGCGATAGAGGCAACCACGCCCACCGGGTCGCGGCGGATCATCGACGTGTGGCCGTCAAGATACTCACCCGCGGCCAGCCCGTTCAGGCAGCGGGCCGCCCCGGCGAAGAAACGGAAAACGTCGACCACGGCGGGAATTTCATCGCCCAGCGCACAGTGCAGCGGCTTGCCGCAGTTGAGGGATTCGAGCCGGGCAAACTCTTCGCCATGCGCTTCAATCGCATCCGCGAGCTTCAGCAGGCACTCGGCGCGGGTTTTCGGCGTCGTTTGTCCCCACGCCTCAAAAGCACGGTCGGCGGCCTGAACCGCCGCGTCGACCTGTGCCGCTGACGCTTCAGCAATCTCCAGCAGCACCTCTCCGGTGGCCGGGTTATAGACAGGCTGTTTCTCTCCCTCTCCGGCAACCAGTTCACCCTTTATCAGCAGATGTGTTTGCATAGCATTGTCCTGTTCAAATCAATGTTATTTCCCGCCGCCGGCGATGTTTTCGCCGTCGCGGGTTAGCCACCAGGCTCCCAGAATGGGGATGGTTGTTACCAGCATCACCAGCAGTGCAACGACGTTGGTGACCGGCACGTCGCGCGGACGGCCTAGCTGATTGAGCAACCACAGCGGTAACGTGCGTTCGTGTCCCGCCGTAAAGGTTGTGACGATAATTTCGTCAAACGACAGGGCAAACGCCAGCATTCCCCCGGCCAGCAGCGCGGAGCCCAGGTTGGGCAGCACCACATAGCGGAAGGTTTGCCATCCGTCGGCCCCGAGATCCATCGACGCTTCCACCAGACTCCAGGAGGTGCGTCTGAACCGCGCAATCACGTTATTGAAGACCACCACCACGCAAAACGTGGCGTGCCCAACCACGATGGTGAAAAACCCCGGCTCAAGGTTGATTGTTTTGAACGCTGTCAGCAACGCCAGGCCGGTGATGATCCCCGGCAACGCAATCGGCAGCAGCAGCAATAGCGAGATCGCGTTCTTGCCAAAAAACTCGCTTCGCCAGAGCGCCGCTGCAGCAAGCGTGCCAAGCACCAGGGCTATCGCGGTGGATAGCGCGGCAACCTGAAGTGACAACGTCACCGATTCGATGATATCGCCGCGCCCCGCCGCCGCAGTAAACCACTTCAGCGTCAGCCCCTGAGGCGGAAAGCTGTAGGCAGCATCTTCGGTATTAAAGGCATAGACTGCGATAATCAGCAGCGGGAAGTGCAGGAAGATGACGCCTCCCCACGCTGCCACTTTCAGGAACAGCGGTGCGCGTTCAGAGTGCATCGAATGCTCCCAGACGCTTCACGAACGCCAGATAGAGTGAAATCAGCACGATGGGAACCAGCGTGAACGCGGCGGCCATGGGCATATTGCCGATCGCCCCCTGCTGGGAGTAGACCATGTTACCGATGAAAAACCCCGGCGGCCCGACCAGCTGCGGTACGATGAAATCCCCCAGCGTCAGGGAAAAGGTGAAGATTGAACCCGCGGCAATACCCGGTATAGCCAGCGGCAGAACGACATAGCGGAAGGTCTGGCGCGGGCGCGCGCCGAGATCGGCTGAGGCCTGCAGCAGCGAAGCCGGCAGACGTTCCAGCGCCGCCTGAACGGGCAGGATCATAAACGGCAGCCAGATATAGACGAAGACCAGAAACCGCCCCAGCCCGGAGGTGGATAAAGTGTTGCCGCCTACCGCGGGTAGCGTAAGGATCGAGGTCAGGAGCGGCTCCAGTCCCAGGTGGTTGAGGAACCATTGTGCCACGCCGTCCTTCGCCAGCAGCAGCGTCCAGGCGTAGGCTTTGACGATGTAGCTCGCCCACATTGGCAGCATCACGGCGATATAGAAAAACGCTTTCCACTTGCCGCGGGTGTATCGCGCCATGTACCAGGCCATCGGGAACGCCAGAATTGCGCTGGCAATCGTCACCGCAATCGCCATCGTTAACGTGCGCAGGATGATGTCGTAGTTTGCCGGATTGAAGAGCGCCAGTATGTTCGCCAGGGTCAGATCCGGCGTGACCGTCATGGTGAAATCGTCAAAGGTGTAAAAACCCTGCCACAAAAGGGTCAGCAGCGATCCTAAATAGACAATGCCAAACCACATCAGCGGCGCAAGCAGAAGCAGGAACAGTCCGAGCGATGGTTTACGCCAGAATAGTGACGTAATGCGGCTTATGCGGCCGCGCGGGGCTGGAGGGTGCGCGACACTCATAGCCATTTCACCTCTCCTCCTGCAGGCGAATCATCGCCTCGCGCGACCACGACGCCGTGACGGCCTGCCCCGGCGCAATGCCGCTTAGCGGCGAGAAATCGCTGAGATTTGCCTGGCTCACCAGCAGTTTGGCACCGTCGGCGAGCCTGAGCTCAAGGCGCGTGGCAGCCCCCTGATACTGAACGGCCTGGACGACGCCCTGCACCTGAACCTCACCCCCCTCATTCAGGCGGATATGTTCCGGACGCAGGGAGTAGCTGCCCTCCATGCCGCAGACTTTATGCGCCAGGCCTGCATCGAAGACGTTCGAGGTGCCGACAAAACCGGCGACAAACGGCGTGCGCGGGCGCATGTAGAGATCGCGCGGGGTATCGACCTGCTCGATGCGCCCGTTATTGAACACCGCCACCCGGTCCGACATGGAGAGGGCTTCACCCTGATCGTGGGTGACGAAAATAAAGGTGATGCCGAGTTCCTGCTGAAGTTTCTTCAGCTCGAACTGCATCTGCTCCCGCAGCTTGAGATCGAGCGCGCCTAACGGCTCGTCGAGCAGCAGGACGCGTGGTTCATTCACCAGCGCCCGCGCGATGGCCACACGCTGGCGCTGGCCTCCGGAAAGCTGCGAAGGCTTGCGGGCGACGGCAAAGCTTAAGCCCACTTTTTCCAGCGCGTCGCGAGCCTGCGCGTGGCGTTTTTTCTTGTCGACGCCTTTCACCATCAGCCCGTAGGCGACGTTATCGAGGATCGACATATGCGGGAACAGCGCGTAATCCTGGAATACGGTGTTCACGTCCCGCTCCCACGGCGGCAGCGCGCTCGCCTCTTTGCCAAAGATAGATATCGTGCCGCCTGACAGCTGCTCAAAGCCGGCAATCAGACGCAGGCAGGTGGTTTTGCCGGAGCCCGAAGGCCCCAGCATGGAGAAGAATTCTCCGTCACGAACGGCAATGGTGACCCCATCCACCGCCCTCACGTCGCCGTACAGACGGGAAACGTCATTAAACTCTACCGCGTACGTCATGTTCTGCTCCCGGATGATTAACGGCCACCCATGATGGCGATGTAATCCTGCGTCCAGCGGCTGTAAGGCACATATTTTCCGCCTTCTGCGATGGGGGTTTTCCAGAACATGATTTTGTCAAAATAGTTATAGCCGTTGGTTTCACAGCCCTTGTCACCCAGCAGCGTGCTGGCCTTACACCCTTCAGGCACGACGGGCAGCGAGCCAAACCATGCCGCCAGATCGCCCTGCACTTTCGGCGTGAGCGACCAGTTCATCCACTTGTAGGCGCACATCGGGTGTTTTGCCTGCGCATGCAGCATGGTGGTATCCGCCCAGCCGGTCACCCCCTCTTTCGGGAAGACGGTGGCAACGGGCTGGTTCTCGCCCTTCAGGGCATTCGCCTGATACGGCCAGGCGCTGGAGGCCACGACGCCTTCATTTTTGAAGTCACTCATCTGGACGGTGGTGTCATGCCAGTAGCGGTGGATCAGGGCATGCTGGTCGCGAAGTACCTTGAGCACGGCGGCATACTGTTCTTCAGTGAGCTGATACGGGTCGCTAATACCCAGCTGCGGCTGAGTGGCTTTGACGAACAGCGCCGCATCGGCGATATAAATCGGACCGTCGTATGCCTGCACGCGTCCCTGATTGGTTTTGCCGTCCGGCAGATCCTGCTTCGTAAAGACCACGCTCCAGCTGTCCGGCGGCGTCGGGAAGGTTTTGGTGTTGTACATCAAAAGATTGGGCCCCCACTGATACGGCGTGCCGTAGACCTTGCCGCCCACGTTAAACCACTCGCCCTTCACGATGCGCGGGTCAAGGGTTTTCCAGTTGGGGATCAGTTCCGGGTTAATCGGCTGAACGCGTTTTCCCATAATCAGGCGGAGCGAGGCATCACCTGACGCGGTGACAAGGTCGTAACCTCCCTTCGCCATCAGGCTGACCATTTCATCGGACGTGGCCGCCGTTTTAACGTTGACCGCACAGCCGGTCTCTTTTTCAAACTGGGTAACCCAGTCATAATTTTTATCCGTCTGTCCGCGTTCGATGTACCCCGGCCAGGCGATAATATCCAGTCGGCCTTCCCCGCCGCCAATGGCCTTTGGTGGTTCTGCGGCTTGCGCGGTCATGATAGTCATGCCGAGCGCGCACAGGCTGCTGCGGGCAAATTTTTTGCTCATAAGAGTTACTCCTGTCGCAATGAAATTTAGCGGCAGCCGTGCCGTAAAAATATCTCCCTTATTAAACGTAGACCGCGCAAATGCGCCGCACCGTTCGGCTTAAGGAAATTTCATCAAGGTGTGACCGAGGACGCATTCCCCGTTAACTGGATTATAGACAAGGAGTTAGCCGCGAAAGCCGGTATGCAGATTTCATATGATACGGCACCGCAAAATATTTGCCGTGCCGTCGTCAGGATAAGAAATGATTATTTAAATAAAGGGGAAAAGTTATTCCATCATTGTGCTAATTAATTTACCTAACTGAATGACCGCCTGCTCTTCCCGCTCGCCCCACGCCCAGGACGTATTAAACCGGAAGAACGGCGTCCACGCGTCAGAGGTGGAAAACATCTTTCCCGGCGCAATGCTGATGTGGTGCGTTAAGGCCTTTTCGCTCAGCAGCCCCGCGTCCAGCCGCGCAGGTAGCTCCAGCCATAAAAAGTAGCCGCTGTCGTTGTGGTGGATTTTGACGCCGGCGGGCATATGGCGCAGAAGTGACTGCCAGGCCTGTTGTTTTCGCTCGGCGAGCGTGCGTCGCAGGCGGCGCAGATGGGCGTCGTAGCGCTTGGTCGCCAGGTAGTCTACCAGCGCCAGCTGCATGGGAGAACTGGTTGAAAGCGTGCTCATCAGCTGCAGCTGCTGAATGCGGCGCGCGTGTTTTCCTGCCGCCACCCAGCCGATGCGAAACCCCGCCACCAGGCATTTTGAAAAGGAAGAGCAGTGAAGCGTCATATCTACCCGGTCCCAGGCTTTGGCCGGAAGCGGTTTTTCGCGACCAAAATAGAGCTCGCTGTAGACATCGTCCTCGATCAAGGTGACGTTGTGCTCCGTCAGGAGCGCGACCAGACGCGCTTTTTTTTCCGCACTCAGCGTGAAGCCAAGCGGGTTTTGGCCGTTGGTCATGAGCCAGCAGGCTTTTACGGGGTAGTCGTTCAGCGCCTGCTCCAGCGCATTCAGATCGATCCCCTCCCGGACGTCTGTGGCGACCGACAGCGCTTTTAGCTTCAGACGCTCCAGCGCCTGCAGCGCGCCGTAAAAACACGGGTTTTCAACAATCACCCAGTCTCCTGGCTCCGACACCGCCTGCAAACTCAGGTTGAGGGCCTCAAGGGCGCCTGCGGTAATGACGATCTCGTCCGGCGAGATGTTCATCCCCTGCTGCGCATAACGGCGCGCAATGGCGTGACGAAGTTCAGCGTTACCGGGCGGCAGGTTCTCAATCACACTCATTGCGGTAGCGGTTTTACTGACGTTTGCCAGCGAGCGGTTGAGCTGCTGAAGCGGGAAAAGCCGGGGGTCGGGAAACGCGGAGGCGAAAGGAACAACGGACGGATCGCGGCTGGCCTGTAAGACCTCGAAAATGTAGGTGTTGATATCTACCGCTTCGTCACGCATTACCTGGGCAGGCGGCGCAGGCTGTTGTGCGGTCGGGCGCGAGGCAACGTAATAGCCCGACTGCGGCCTGGCGACAATGCGCCCCTGACTTTCCAGCATCTGATACGCGTGGCCAACGGTCATAAAGCTCATGCCGCTGCTTGCCACCTGCTCTCGCAGGGAAGGCAGCTTATCGCCCGGCAGCCAAACGCCAAGCTCAATCTGCGAGATAATTTGTTGCGCCAGACGCTGGTATTTTTTCATCAGATTCTCCTTATTGCCGACAGTGTATATCAGCAGGAGAAAAAGAGAAGATTTTGCTAACTGTTATAGTTTAAGTAAAAATTACTTACGGTACTCGGTAACGTGGCTATGCGCCTGACGCGCAGCGGCCAGGTGATCGAGCGTGATCATTGACGATTTGCAAAAGATGCATTTCGCACCGAGCGGGTTTTTCTCAGATACATCAAAGACTGAGGTACGGTACTGCGAGCCATGACAGCATGGGCAGCGGAAATGGATATAAGAAGTCATAGGATTCTCCTGTGAACGTAAAAACGTAAATTACTCATGAGCCGATCAGGCAATAATGGTTTTAAACAAAACTAATCGGAATGTAGACAAAGACCCAAGAGAGGCTGCGGAGAGGCACAACGTGATGAGAACTGCTTTATGAAACTACGTCAGATATTTTTTTGGACTCAAAACCAGAAGACCATTAACGCACGGCGATGACGACAAAGCAAGCGGTTTAATGCCTAAAATTCATAAAAATAGTGTTTTTATTCAGAAACGCTTAATACGGCACAAAATATTAGCGGGACCAATCTCGAGAAAAACATTTATAAATCAATGAAATATAAATATTTTGCATGGCATTTTTTGTCTAATCACCATAACACATTGGGAGTATTAACATTCATTCGGTACACGAACTGTGAAAGAAAAAAGGAGTTTAAGATGGCCATTCCAGCATACCTGTGGCTAAAAGACGACGGTGGAGTAGATATCAAAGGCGCTGTCGATGTACAAGATCGTGAGGGCAGTATCGAGGTGTTGGGATTTAGTCATGGTCTGCATCTACCAACAGATAACATGACGGGGAAAACGTTGCCAAATCACTCCCATTACAGAATTCTGATGCATGGTCTACTGGCATCCGGCACGTTTAAAGTTACTGCTGGGTTAGATGCACCTGGAACAATACAGGTATATTGATGAATGCAAAAAGCATACCCTGACCTGGGTTGTTGAAACATTGATGCTGTTTGTTATTTACTCACTTGTATGTTACTTCATGCCTGATGTATTACTTTATCATCTCTTCACCAGACATTTTGGCTTTATGACTGAACTTGAATGGAGTGAAAGCTATACACTGTTGCTTTTCATCTTCTCATTTTTGCTCAATGCCATGTTGATTTACCTCTGGGCATTACGAAAATGAACCTCCCTTGGGCAGAAATATTGCCGCCCAGCAATATAAAGCGAAGGCAGGCAAGAAAACTGTTATAGATAAATAACCCAGGTCTGTCTCTGCAACCCAGCGCTGGCGCGGCTTAGAATGGCATCGACATAATTACATCGCGGAGTTTTGCATGTTTGGTTTAGATGCTTTTCACCTTGCGCGGATACAGTTTGCCTTTACCGTGTCCTTTCACATTATTTTCCCGGCCATCACCATCGGCCTGGCCAGCTACCTGGCCGTGCTCGAAGGGCTGTGGCTGAAAACAAAAAATCCGGTCTGGCGCTCGCTGTACCATTTCTGGTCGAAGATTTTTGCCGTCAACTTTGGCATGGGCGTGGTCTCCGGGCTGGTGATGGCCTACCAGTTTGGCACCAACTGGAGCGGCTTTTCGCAATTTGCGGGCAGCATTACCGGCCCGCTGCTGACCTATGAAGTGCTTACCGCCTTCTTCCTCGAAGCCGGGTTCCTCGGCGTGATGCTGTTCGGCTGGAATAAAGTGGGGCCAGGGCTGCACTTCTTCTCCACCTGCATGGTGGCGCTGGGCACCATTATCTCAACCTTCTGGATCCTCTCCTCGAACAGCTGGATGCAGACCCCGCAAGGCTACGAGATCGTCAACGGACAGGTGGTACCGGTGGACTGGTTCGCCGTGGTATTTAACCCCTCCTTCCCCTACCGCCTGCTGCATATGTCGATTGCGGCATTCCTGAGTAGCGCCCTGTTTGTCGGTGCATCCGCAGCATGGCATCTGCTGCGCGGGAATTATACCCCTGCCATTCGGGCGATGTTTTCGATGGCGCTGTGGATGACGCTGATTGTTGCACCCATCCAGGCGCTGGTTGGCGATATGCACGGGTTGAACACCTTAAAGCATCAGCCCGCCAAGATTGCCGCTATTGAAGGCCATTGGGAAAATCCGCCGGGCGAGCCTACCCCACTGCTGCTGTTTGGCTGGCCTGACATGGAGCAGGAGCGCACCCGCTTTGGAGTGGCGATCCCGGCGCTGGGTAGCCTCATCCTGACGCACAGCCTGGATAAACAGGTCCCTGCGCTAAAAGAGTTTCCAAAAGAAGACCGTCCTAATTCCACCATCGTCTTCTGGTCGTTCCGCATTATGGCGGGCTTAGGGATGCTGATGCTGCTACTTGGGGTAGTGGCGCTTTGGCTGCGTTATAAAAAGCGAGTTTATTCTTCGCGTCCGTTCCTGTGGTTTGCCCTGCTGATGGGGCCATCCGGGCTGATTGCCATTCTGGCCGGATGGGTCACCACCGAAGTCGGCCGCCAGCCGTGGGTGGTCTACGGACTCCAGCGAACGAAGGATGCGGTTTCAGCCCATGGTGACCTGCATATGAGCGTGAGCCTGCTGGCCTTCTTCGTCGTCTATACCTCGGTATTCGGCGTGGGCTACAGCTATATGGTGCGCCTCATCCGAAAAGGCCCGCAGCCGCATGAATCGTTCGCCACCGAGTCCGATGGACGCCCGGCGCGCCCGCTTTCTGCCGTCACAGCTGAACATAAGGAGCAGCCATAATGGGTATCGATCTTTCCATTATCTGGTTTGTCATCATCGTCTTTGCCACGCTGATGTATATCGTCATGGACGGGTTTGATCTGGGAATCGGTATTCTGTTCCCGGCAACACAAAACGCCGACGATCGCGACGTGATGGTCAACAGCGTCGCACCGGTCTGGGACGGCAATGAGACCTGGTTGGTGCTGGGTGGTGCCGCCCTGTTCGGTGCATTCCCACTGGCCTATGCGGTGATTGTTGATGCTCTGACCATTCCGCTGACGTTAATGCTGATCGGACTTATATTCCGCGGCGTGGCGTTTGAATTTCGCTTTAAAGCCACGCCGGCCCACCGTCTTTTCTGGGATAAGGCGTTTATTGGCGGTTCCGTTCTGGCGACCTTTACCCAGGGCGTAACGGTAGGTGCCGTCATTAACGGCTTTAGCGTCACTGGCAGAACGTATACCGGCGGACCGTTTGACTGGTTTACCGCGTTTAACCTGTTCTGCGGCGCGGGTCTGGTGGTGGCCTACGCGCTGTTAGGCTCAACCTGGCTGGTGATGAAAAGCGAAAATGCGCTGCAGCAGCGGATGCGTGAAGTGTCGAAAACGCTGTTAATCGTGCTGCTGGCGTTTATCGCAGCGATCAGCCTCTGGACGCCGCTGGCGCACCCGGCCATCGCGGCGCGCTGGTTTACGCTGCCGAATCTGTTTTATCTGCTGCCCGTCCCTGCCCTGGTCGTCATGTTTAGCTTCTATCAGTGGCGCTGCCTGAGTAATCCTGACAGCCATGCCCGGCCGTTTATTCTGACGCTGGGGCTAATATTTCTCGGCTTTAGCGGGCTTGGGATCAGCATCTGGCCGCATATCATACCGCCGTCGATCACCCTGTGGCAGGCCGCCGCGCCGACGCAAAGCCAGGGCTTTATGCTGGTGGGCGCGCTGTTGATCATTCCCGTTATTCTGGTCTACACCTTCTGGAGCTACTACGTATTTCGCGGCAAAGTTCAGCCTGGGGAGGGTTATCACTGATGCAACAACCTGTCTGGAAAAGATTGCTGTGGCTGGCCATTATCTGGGGCGGCAGCGTACTTGCGCTGGCAGCAGTCAGCATGCTCTTTCGCATGCTGATGACGGCTGCCGGGTTTAAATCGCATTAAACTTCATTCCGGGCAGCCCTGCGCTGCCCGGCACCACCCCGCACTTTCAGATAAACCCCATTAACGCACCGCAGAGTATCGTTACACTGGTAAAAGATTCACAGAATTTATTATTTGAGAAGAAAAATGAAAAAGCTCATCGCGTTAAGTGTTATCAGCCTTGTCCTCAGCGGCTGCGTTAATCCGGGCAAAGCATCCGTTCAGCCGGATCAGCTGAAGAGCCACCGTTTTGTTCTGGAAAACGTGGACGGCAAATCCGTGAAGGGCATGACAACGCAGCCTGAGATCGTTTTTAACGCGCTTCCCGACATTAGTCTCATTGATAACATTAGCGTTTCGGGCCAGATGTGTAACCGCTTCAACGGGCAGGGAAAGCTGTCCGAAGGTGAGCTAAAAGTGAAAACGCTGGCGATGACCCGCAAACTTTGTACCGAACCACAGCTTAACGAGCTGGATCAGGCCATTGGCGACATGCTGCGCAAAGGGGCGCAGGTCGACCTGACTGAAGACCAGCTGACGCTGGCGACGGCCGATAAGACGCTGATGTTTAAGCGAGCAGAATAATCAGTAGCTACCGCAGCTTCCAACGGCAAGCGACTGTTCACTACAGCGTTTGCCGTTTGGCAAGGCGCACATCCCAATAGCCGAACCATCAAGCTGGCGGGCAACAGACAGCGAGCCGCCAATCATGGCGCAGTTGGCCTGGCCTGAACTGGACATTGCCGCTTTCATTCCCGGCGCCACGTGGGCCGCCGTGGCCTGCTGCACAGGTTCACTGCTACATGCCGACAACAACAACGCGGCACACCCTACCCAAAATGCTGAACGCATGCTCTCTTCCCCGTAATTAGTGCGAAACCTAAGCATAATAGGCATCACATCCCGTGTCGTCGAGAGCGGAAGTGCGTATTTATGCGCCGCTGAAACAATTTCTCGCAATTTTTTCGCCCTAAGTTTGATCTAACCATTGATGGTGGGAATACCGAGGACACAAAAGCGAAAATCGTAAAACCCCCTGTTTGCTAGACTACACAGATAATATTCAGGGTTTGTCGCCTTATGACAGCCCCCTATTTTTTGCGCAATGTAAGGGTGTCGTCCTATGCAAACTATTGACGGTAATGGTGCAGTTGCCTCAGTCGCGTTTCGCACCAGTGAAGTTATCGCCATCTATCCGATCACGCCAAGTTCAACTATGGCCGAGCAGGCGGATGCCTGGGCGGGAAACGGGTTAAAAAACGTCTGGGGCGATGTCCCGAGAGTGGTTGAAATGCAGTCTGAAGCGGGTGCGATTGCTACGGTCCACGGAGCGCTGCAGACTGGCTCGCTTTCCACCTCGTTCACCTCCTCTCAGGGATTGTTGTTAATGATCCCAACGCTGTACAAACTCGCGGGACAACTGACCCCCTTCGTCCTGCACGTCGCGGCGCGTACGGTGGCCACCCACGCACTCTCAATTTTTGGCGATCACTCGGACGTGATGGCCGTGCGCCAGACCGGGTGCGCGATGCTGTGTGCCAGCAGCGTTCAGGAAGCACAGGACTTTGCCTTAATTTCGCATATCGCCACGCTCAAAAGTCGCGTACCGTTTATTCACTTCTTTGATGGTTTCCGCACCTCTCACGAAATCAACAAAATCGTCCCGCTGGCTGACGAGACTATCCTGGATCTGCTGCCACAGGCAGAAATTGACGCGCATCGCGCCCGCGCCCTTAACCCGGAACATCCGGTAATTCGCGGGACATCGGCAAACCCGGATACTTATTTCCAGTCACGCGAGGCCACAAACCCGTGGTACAACGCGGTTTATGACCACGTCGAGCAGGCAATGAATGACTTTGCTGCCGCAACCGGACGCGAGTACAAGCCGTTCGAATACTACGGCCATCCGCAGGCCGAGCGCGTGATTGTGCTGATGGGATCTGCTATCGGCACCTGTGAAGAGGTGGTCGACGAGCTGCTGACCCGCGGCGAAAAGGTCGGCGTGCTTAAAGTGCGTCTTTACCGCCCGTTCTCGGCTAAACATCTGCTCTCTGCCCTGCCGGAAAGCGCGCGTACCGTGGCGGTGCTCGATCGGACCAAAGAGCCGGGCGCACACGCGGAACCGCTGTATCTTGACGTGATGACCGCTCTCGCTGAAGCCTTTAATAACGGCGAACGTGAAACGCTACCGCGCGTTATCGGCGGTCGCTATGGCCTGTCTTCCAAAGAGTTTGGCCCGGACTGCGTGCTGGCCGTGTTTAACGAGCTAAGGGAAGCGAAACCCAAGCCGCGTTTCACGGTCGGCATTTATGATGACGTAACGAATCTTTCCCTGCCTTTACCGGAAAATACCCTGTCTGCAACAGCCAAACTTGAAGCGCTGTTCTACGGCCTGGGCAGCGACGGCAGCGTCTCGGCCACCAAAAACAACATCAAGATCATCGGCAATTCAACCCCGTGGTACGCGCAGGGTTACTTCGTCTACGACTCCAAAAAAGCCGGCGGTCTGACCGTTTCTCACCTGCGCGTCAGCGAGCAGCCCATCCGCTCGGCCTACCTGATTTCTCAGGCCGACTTTGTTGGCTGCCATCAACTGCAGTTTATCGACAAGTACCAGATGGCTGAGCGCCTGAAGCCCGGCGGTATTTTCCTCCTCAATACGCCATACAATGCGGATGAGGTCTGGGCGCGCCTGCCGCAGGAAGTACAGACGGTGCTGAATCAGAAAAAAGCCCGATTCTATGTGGTTAACGCGGCGAAAATTGCCCGCGAATGTGGCCTGGCCGCGCGTATTAATACCGTCATGCAAATGGCCTTCTTCCATCTGACCAATATCCTGCCGGGTGACAGCGCGCTGGTGGAACTTCAGGGCGCCATCGCCAAAAGCTACAGCAGCAAGGGGCAGGAGCTGGTAGAGCGAAACTGGCAGGCGCTGGCGCTGGCGCGCGAGTCGCTGTTCGAGGTGCCGCTGCAGCCGGTCAATGACGCCAGCCCGAATCGCCCTCCGGTGGTATCGGATGCCGCACCTGATTTCGTGAAGACCGTCACGGCCGCCATGCTGGCCGGGCTGGGTGACGCCCTGCCCGTCTCTGCGCTGCCGCCGGACGGAACCTGGCCGATGGGCACCACCCGCTGGGAAAAACGCAACATCGCCGAAGCGATCCCCATCTGGAAAGAAGAACTCTGTACCCAGTGTAACCACTGCGTCGCGGCCTGCCCGCACTCTGCCATTCGCGCCAAAGTGGTGTCACCGGAAGCAATGGAAGATGCCCCGGCCAGCCTGCACTCTCTGGATGTAAAATCCCGCGACATGCGCGGCCAGAAATACGTTCTGCAGGTCGCACCGGAAGACTGCACCGGGTGTAACCTGTGCGTTGAGGTCTGCCCGGCAAAAGATCGCCAGAACCCGGACATCAAAGCCATCAATATGATGTCGCGCCTTGAACACGTTGAAGAAGAAAAAGTGAATTATGACTTCTTCCTGAACCTGCCGGAAATCGATCGCAGCAAGCTGGAACGCATTGATATTCGTACCTCGCAGCTGATCACGCCGCTGTTCGAGTACTCCGGCGCATGCTCCGGCTGCGGTGAAACGCCGTACATCAAACTGCTTACCCAGCTGTATGGTGACAGGATGCTGATTGCCAACGCCACCGGCTGCTCGTCTATCTATGGCGGTAACCTGCCCTCCACGCCGTACACCACCGATGCGAATGGGCGCGGTCCGGCATGGGCAAACTCGTTATTCGAGGATAACGCCGAATTTGGCCTGGGCTTCCGACTCACCGTTGACCAGCACCGCGCGCGTGTGATGCGCCTGCTTGAACAATTTGCTGATAAGATCCCGGCTGAACTTAACGCGGCGCTACACGCAGAAGCCACGCCAGAGGTTCGTCGCGAGCAGGTAGCTGCACTTCGCAGCGCACTCAAGGGAATTGACGGCGCTGAACAGCTTCTGACCGACGCTGACGCCCTGGTCGAAAAATCGATCTGGCTGATTGGCGGTGACGGCTGGGCATACGACATCGGCTTTGGCGGGCTGGATCATGTGTTAAGCCTGACCGAAAACGTCAACATTCTGGTTCTGGATACGCAGTGTTATTCCAATACCGGTGGGCAGGCATCGAAAGCCACGCCGCTGGGCGCCGTCACGAAATTTGGTGAACACGGTAAACGCAAGGCACGTAAGGATCTCGGCGTGAGCATGATGATGTACGGCCACGTTTACGTCGCGCAAATCTCGCTGGGGGCGCAGCTTAACCAGACGGTGAAAGCCATTCAGGAGGCTGAAGCGTATCCGGGGCCGTCGCTGATCATCGCCTACAGCCCGTGCGAAGAGCATGGCTACGACCTGGCCCTCAGCCACGATCAGATGCGTCAGCTGACGGCCACCGGATTCTGGCCGCTCTACCGGTTCGATCCTCGCCGTGCGGACGAGGGCAAATTACCGCTGGCGCTGGATTCACGTCCGCCGTCAGATGCCCTGGCAGAGACGCTGATGCAGGAACAGCGCTTCCGCCGTCTGAATGCGCAACAGCCTGAGGTGGCAGAACAGCTCTGGAAAGACGCCGCAGAAGATCTGCAAAAACGGTATGACTTCCTGGCACAAATGGCGGGTAAAGCCGAAAAATCAACCAGCGACTAACTCCACTGCCCGGCTTGTCCGGGCATTTTTTTGGCATAAAAAAAGCCCGATGTCTTCACACCGGGCTAATCCAGATAATTAATGAATCTCTATTTAGTTTCCCAAATGACATTCACGATAATTATGGATAAATAATCTTAAAGGCATATAACGCCGCAGAGATTACCTGATTTAATCACCAATTAATAATTTTTATTTAATATGAATCATTTTTAATCATTCACCACAACAATGATCATTTCCGCGGATTTATTCCTTTGAGATTTTACTCAATTAGTAACAATTATATTTTATTACTCTTTCACAGGAGTGATTTAGCATGGGACAACTTTCGGTTTCAGAAAGTTCAACAGGTAATCAAATAAAAACAACTGCAAAGGAATATCACGATGCAAAGAAAAGTACTGGCTCTGATGATTCCAGCTCTGTTAATGGCTGGCGCCGCGCATGCGGCAGAAATTTATAATAAAGACGGCAACAAATTAGATCTGTACGGAAAAGTAGATGGTCTGCACTATTTCTCCGATGATGCCTCAAAAGACGGCGATCAAACCTACATGCGTCTGGGTTTCAAAGGTGAAACGCAGATTAACGACATGATGACCGGCTACGCGCAGTGGGAATATAACATTCAGGCGAATAACACCGAAGGATCTGATAATCAGTCCTGGACGCGTCTGGCCTTCGCGGGTGTCAAAGTGGGTGACTACGGTTCCTTCGATTATGGTCGTAACTATGGCGTGCTGTACGACGTGGAAGGCTGGACCGATATGCTGCCTGAGTTCGGCGGCGACTCTTACACCTATGCGGATAACTTTATGACCGGCCGCGCCAACGGCGTGGCAACCTACCGCAACACTGACTTCTATGGTCTGGTGCAGGGTCTGAACTTCGCGCTGCAGTATCAGGGCAGCAACGAAGGCAGCAATTGCGATGAGACGGGTTGCTCTCAGGAAGGGACTAACAACCGGACAGATAACAACATCCGCAATCAAAATGGCGACGGCTTCGGTATTTCAACCACCTATGATTTCGGCATGGGGTTCAGTGCCGGTGCCGCCTACGCCTCATCTGACCGTACAAATGACCAGGTAAGCGCAGGTACTGGCGCTGCGTCTCAATATGCGGGGGGTGATAAAGCGGATGCCTGGACTGCTGGCCTCAAATATGACGCAAATAATATCTACCTGGCGGCGATGTATTCTGAAACCCGTAATATGACGCCGTACGGTTCAGGTGATAGCAAATCAGGCGGCGGTATTGCCAACAAAACTCAGAACTTCGAAGTGACCGCACAGTACCAGTTCGATTTCGGTCTGCGTCCGGCCATTTCTTACCTGCAGTCTAAAGGGAAAGACCTGGGCAACGGTCAGGGCGATCAGGACCTGGTTAAATATGCGGACGTAGGCGCGACCTACTATTTCAACAAGAACATGTCCACCTACGTTGATTATAAAATCAACCTGCTGGATGAAGATGACAGCTTCTACAAAAACAACGGCATCAGCACCGACGATGTCGTTGCATTAGGCCTGGTTTACCAGTTCTGATGGTCAGAGCCCGCAGCGTCATGCGGGCTCTCCTTTTTTTGATGTTTGTCTCACAACAGCGCTTTATCGCGATATTGTTGAGGATAAGTTGAAAGAAAGCGGGTTAGACTGCGCCGATATCCCCCTCTTCATTAAGGATAACTGCGTTGTTTGGTCGTATATCCGTTACCATTCTGACACTTTTAGCATGCTTGTGGATGGCGTTAATCTTTGATTTTCGAGATATTGTCGGGCATCTCGGCACGCTGCTAAACCATCTGGATCACCATTAACAGTGAATCCCAGAAAAAAGCCACCAGCAGTGCCGGTGGCGGTCATACGCATTTCGAGCGTTATTTTTTCACGGGTTGAGGTTTTTTATCCCCTGATTCCGGGGCCTCACGCGGATCGTCTTTTTCTACACAGAGCATAATTCCTCCTGTTTTAGAAACCCACTTCCCACTATAGCCAGGCTGATAAAAAAAAGGCCAGGCGGTAATTAATCTTGATTGGTCTCTTTTTTGCGAAACGAGAGATAGCCAAAAACGCCGCTTTCGCCGTCGCTCGGATGGTTTACGCCATCCATCACCGTCACTTCTGGGAAATCAAACGGCGACACATTTTTAAAACAGGCCACATTGACGCCGTATTCATTTGGGTTAGAGCGACGCTGATGGAACGTGTAAATCCCGCAGACCGAGCAGAAGAAATGCCGCGCCGTCCCCGTGTTGAACCGGTACTCCGTCAGCTTATCCTCACCTCTGGTCACGGTGATACCCGACAGCGGTGCAGAGACCACAACCGCGCCCCGCATACGGCAAAAAGAGCAGCTGCAGCGCCGCGCGGTATTCAAGCCGTCAGTCAGTTCGACGGTAAAAGCCACCGCACCACAGTGGCACTGTGCATGACGAATGTCAGCCATTGGCTATACCCCTTTTCTTACCAGTTCGGCAGCTTTGAGAAAAACCTCATCTTCTACACCATCGCCTTTCTGCCTGCCCAGCCTGACAAGTTCGTTGACAATGCTGTCACGATCGATCGTTTTTTGCGATGAAACCAGCCCTATAACGGCAGCCCCAATCGCCAGCCCCACTAATCCTGTTTGTTCGTCTTTGTTCTTCATACTCATGCTCCTGATACAACAAACAAGCGTAGCAGGATTTTTCAGACCGTTTTCAGGCGTTTTACTATTTCGCCTGGATCGCTGTTATTCCGACACGCTGGCCGTATGAGAGCTCTAAGGTATTACCGTCAGGGTCGGCAAAAAATACATAATAGCCGACGGGGTCACCCAGATCTTCCGGCGCTTTCCTCAACACCCCTTCTTTAGCGGCCATCGCGGTTTTTCTGTCAATTTCTTCGCGCGTGGCGCAGGCAATCCCAAGGTGGCCAAAATGCCCCAGCGGCGTATCGGTCACGGTGTCCGCCTGCACCAGAACCAGCGCAAAAGGACGCGTATGGTCAGTTAGCCACGCCACTTTACGGGCAGTTGGAAGATCGGGCTCACGCGAATGGATGACGTCCATCCCGGCATATCGGCGATAGAAAACAAGGCTCTTCTCCAGATCCCTGACCATAAACGCAACATGAGTGAATCCTACATCAATGTCTTTCATTTTAAGATGTTACTCCTGTATCAACATGTCGTAGCCATCTTAAAAGTTCAAGTTAACTTGAGGTCAACGGTGAATTTGTGCGGTCCTGATGATGTTCAAAAAAGAATAAAGGGACAGAAATGATAAAGCGCCGCCGTGGCTAAAATATTCACGACGATGCTCAGCAAAAACCAGGTTTTGAAGGGTTGCTTCTGCGTTTTATGGCGAAAGAGCTGTTGGCCCAATATGGCGCCTGGCCACCCTCCCACAGTACCAAACGTCAGTAAAGTGACTTCCGGTATCCTGCGCATCGCTTTTCGTGCCGCCGTTTTGTCGACACCATAAATCGCTATCGTCAGCATATTAATCAGCAGAAACCACATGGCAAAAGGATACGAGGAAAAAAAGGTGCCAATCGCAGCGAAGATCAGCAGAACAAAACAAAAGCGATTCAATGTCATAGGGTCAGTCACGGAATATGTAAGCGTAGGTCGGGAAAGCATTATACGCTATCTTACGCATGTATCCGGTCAGGTGCTATCAGCCCGCTTTTGCATGCGGGCCTCAAAATGAATGACCTCTTCGACGCACCGAATTGCATTTTGTGAAGCTTCGCATACGCGCCGTCATGAGCAAGCAGTACCTTATGGCTTCCGCGTTCAACGATAACGCCAGTTTGTTTTGGTCCCCCCTCTCCCGGATAGCGAACAGAAAGCCGACTACGCTTTATTAGCTGTTGCGCAGAGTGTAAAACGTGCTGGCATTCGCCGCCGGAATCCGTACCATACGCGGCATACTTTTGCCTGCTGGCTATTATCTGCCGGCGCTAACCCGTCTTTCGCCGCTACTGGCTCCGAAGGTAGTAATAAATGCAAGAAAATCAACCAAATACAAAGAAAGAGCAATACAACCTGAATAAGCTACGCTGATTTTGCCAGCTCATTGATATCATTTTTTTATCAATACATTCAATTAGTTATATCATAGTATCTTCCCCCTAAAGCTACCCATAACTACATTTTTAGTGCCCTTTTTTTGCCCCTATTCCGCAGTTTTGCCCCCAAATTTGCCCCTAACTTTACCCAATGCGCACATCTTTTTCTCCCTGCCCTATACTTTTAGTCTGACATCTGGCTGGAGGTTTCTATGTGTGGGCGTTTTGCACAAGCTCAAACGCGTGAAGAATACCTGGCTTACCTGGCCGATGAAGCCGATCGCGACATCGCATACGACCCTGAGCCTATTGGACGTTACAACGTGGCGCCAGGTACCAAAGTTCTGTTGCTGAGCGAACGTGACGAGCAGCTGCATCTCGATCCGGTCCTGTGGTCTTACGCGCCCGGGTGGTGGGATAAAGCACCATTGATAAACGCGCGTGTCGAGACAGCGGCCACCAGCAGGATGTTCAAACCTCTCTGGCAGCATGGCCGGGCAATCTGCTTTGCTGATGGATGGTTCGAGTGGAAGAAGGAAGGCGACAAGAAGCAGGCATATTTTATTCACCGGGCAGACGGTCAGCCGATATTTATGGCCGCGATCGGCAGCATACCGTTTGAGCGAGGCGATGAAGCAGAAGGTTTTCTGATAGTAACGTCTGCCGCTGACAAAGGCCTAGTGGATATTCACGACCGCCGGCCCCTGGTCCTATCGCCAGAAGCGGCCCGGGAATGGATGCGCCAGGATGTTGGAGGAAAAGAAGCGGAAGAGATTGTATCTGACGGCTCTGTACCAGCTGAGATGTTTGTCTGGCATGCTGTGACCCGTGAAGTAGGAAATGTAAAAAATCAGGGGAGAAAATTGATAGAACAAATAGATATATAATCTGATGTACTTTTGATGTGTACTTTATATTTGGTTTAATATTATCTCCCTTTAAGAAAGAAATATATTTGCAGCCATCGGACCACTAAGCCCATTTATACGATAAAATTCAACACGAACGCCAGGTTTTAACGTTTGGCTTTCATTATTACTAAATGCGGAAAAATGTAAAAAAACATCTTTCCTGCCATCTGATGGGATAATCAATCCCTTTCCGCTCTTGAAGTCAAAACTTTTGACAATTCCTATCATTTTACGAGATAAATATTTTCCTAATGGCAATCCAGATTTAACTATACAGGATTGGTTAATAATAGCCAAACCTATTTTATTGGACTTCCGGAAGGCTAAAATAAAATTTGCTTAATCTTTCAGCACGTGCCTTAATGGTTTGGCTGATTCATTGCGATGATGAATCTAACTTTTCCAAAAGCCGTTCTCATAACTAGGTGTTATCTCTGATATCCCTCCTTTTGAGTCCATACATATACCAGCATACGTTTCTTATCATGAGCTTGCTTGTCAGTTTGAAATGTTCAAACGGAGTTTGTATGTCATCTAAAATCATAGGTCTTGTTAAGTGGTTTAACGAAGATAAGGGGTTTGGCTTTATCTCCCCACTTGATGGAAGTAAAGATGTTCTTGTTCACACTTCTTCCCTGCGGGGAGAAACATTTAATACCCTTTTTGAAGGACAAAAAGTCAAATTCGCTATCATAGCTGGAACTAAAGGTCCAATCGCTGCCAATGTAACACTTTGCGATAGATAATTTTAGATGGTTTACGTAAGCCAGCATGACTTTATCAGTGAAAGGTGATGTTCGGTTACTCACATCATTACAACAGGCCAGCATATTTACTTACCATCAAGTTTGCTGACCGATGTGATGAAATGCAGGACTGCTGCATGAACAGTCTCAAAGCAGAAGCTAACTGCTTATAAAATACTAAAGTGCGTAAGAGGTTAGGCAACCTCCAAAAGCATCACTTCTTATTTTTTAATAATTTTTTTTAGAAGCGCTGGGAAGATTTGAACAAAGCGCTACAGTATGGGCACACCAGCTGAGCCCCCTTTTGTACACGATTGTAACTATGTTCAGAATCTTTTGAGCAGATTGGACAAGGGCATTTTACTAAATAATTTCGGCGGAATTGAGAGTTTTTACGTGCAGACATAGACTTCTCCAGTTCAAATGGACCGCTACAGTACACGTAAAGGCAGCATAATGCTTGTTTTAATTTCGAGAGAGGTGACATAACGTGAATAAGCCAAACCCTTTCGAACAACCACGAATCTCAAAAAGCCATCAAATACAGTGGGATATATGAAAAAAGTAATCATTTTCTTTAATGGTAAACCAAGTAAAGTTATCACTGTACTTAAAGGCGTGACGTCAATACGCGAAGAATATCCTAATGGAGAAGAGGTAAACCTTCAGATCATGTCAGCCGGTTTTCCCTCTTTAACAGGTGACCATGAAGTTGTCTATGTTGCATCAGATCGAGAACTTACTTCTCAGGAAATACTAGATGCAGCCCAGAAGTATCTTTAAGATACCCAGACACACAGGCAAGACCAGTGTAAAAAATCACAATTATAATAGTAATTATTTATTATTAACGCCTGCTAATCGCAGGCTTTTTTTTCATAATACACACAACCATTTATTTTCTTGCAAATCAAACAGAGGAGTTAAACTTCCAGTACACTCATTCCTCGATTTACAAGGTCAAGCAGTTTCTTAATGGGAGTCCAAAAAAGATGGAGCAGAGAAATTAAAAAAATGACTCTATCAAATGCTTCATAGGATTATATGTTTAGACTCATCCCCAATGACGACTTTACTAATGATCAGCCCGGAAGACAAAACATCAACTATTGCTTCAAGACTCAAAAGTAAAAGATGATTACCACTTTTAAAATTATCATCACTTAACATAATTTGAACATGGACGCGGCAAAAAGTATGTAAAACTTCAATAAATACCGTATCATTTATTGAATGTAGCTGTTACATTGGATTTGATGATGAATCCTCCTCAGCGGCAGGGCTAATTAACCTGATGAATTATGTATCAAGCGGCTCATCATGTATTTCTGAAGCAGCGAGTCAAGAGTGGTTAGTTCAATGACTCACCGGGAGGCACCCGGCATCATATCCGTAAACCCCTGTGTACTTGCAGGGGCTTATTTACATCATAAATCTCTGAACGGGCCGATTAGAGAATCACCTTATTTTTAAGAGATCTGAATATCTTGTAGTATAACGTGGAGATAACATTTCCCGTTTCATCTGCCAGTGCTGCTGTATACCCTGCCCGGCAAAGTAAAGCGTTCCTTTACCGTCTTTCGCGTTCAGATGATCCAGCACCTCCATCAACCTTTCGCTACCTGCCCTCGGGGCGTTCTCGTCAAACAAGTTGAGCTGTGCTACCCCTTGGCTGAAAAAATCCCCAAGCATGATTCCTGCCTTCTGATACCGGTGACCTTCCTTCCAGATTTTGTCCAGGCACTTTACCGCGGCGTTGATGATGTCGCGGGAATCTTGGGTTGGGGTGAAAAGCTTCATGGACGCGCTGTTACCGTAATACGGCTCATTAAGCGCAAAGGGAGAGGTTTTCACGAAGGCCGAGATAAACCGGCAATACTGATGCTCACCGCGTAGCTTTTCAGCGCCTCTGGCGGCATAGGAGCAAATGGCCTGCCTCATTTGTTCGTATTCAGTGACGCGTTCACCGAAAGACCGGCTGCAGACGATTTCCTGCTTTGTAGGCGCAAATTCCTCCAGATCGAGACAGGGCTCGCCGCGCAGCTCCCGGACAGTTCGCTCAAGGACGACATTAAAGTGCTTTCGAATAATCCACGTACTCTGCTCAGAGAGGTCCAGAGCCGTTTTAATGCCCATAGCGTTCAGCTTCTTGCTGATGCGCCTGCCGACTCCCCAGACGTCCTCCACCGGAACCAGAGCAAGCAGTCGGCGCTGGCGATCGATATTGGATAGGTCCACTACCCCGCCCGTTTGCCGCTGCCATTTTTTGGCGGCATGGTTTGCCAGCTTCGCCAGTGTCTTTGTCTGGGCAATGCCAATACCCACCGTCAGGTGCGTACGCTTCAGAACTGTAGCGCGGATCTCTTTCCCGAAGTCTGTCAGGTCACGACAATTTCGAACACCAGTCAGGTCACAAAAAGCTTCATCGATACTGTAAATTTCGACTTGGGGACTCATTTCCTCCAGCGTCGTCATTACCCGGTTCGACATATCAGCATACAGCTCATAGTTGCTGCTGAAGCAGACAACGCCAGCGCGCCGGAATAGCTCCTTTTGCTTAAAGAACGGCTCTCCCATAGTAATTCCAGCGGCTTTGGCCTCGGCGCTGCGCGCGATTACGCAGCCATCATTATTTGAGAGAACGACAACCGGCCGCCCTCTCAGGTCCGGCCTGAATACAGTCTCGCATGATGCGTAGAACGAATTCACATCACAGAGCGCAAACATGTTCAGCTCGCCGATTTAACGATAAAAGTCACGACGCCGAAGACGTTCAGGGTGTCCTCGCTGCCAACAACTATAGGACTGTAGGCGCTATTCATAGGGTTGAGCTGAACGGTCGGGCGTAACTGCAAACGCTTAACAGTGAACTCCCCTTCCACCGCGGCGATGACAATGTCACCATGCTCAGCAGTCCTGGAGCTGTCCACCACCAGCAGATCACCGTCGCTGATCCCTGCTTCGATCATAGAATCACCTGCGGCTTTGACGAAATAAGTTGAACTCGGATGAGCGACAAGTAACTCATTGAGATCGATGCGCTGTTCAACGTAATCAGCTGCGGGGCTTGGGAAACCACACTGTACTAAGTCACTGAAAAGCGGAAGAGCGATAATTTCTCGCAGTTCTGTTGGCCTGATGAATTCCATTGCATACACCTCAAATACTGTTTTTATATACAGTAGTTTTATTTGTAAGTGTCCGCAAGATACAGGCCCTATCGTCACTGCTTAAAGCTTCGCCGTTTCGTTTCTAAGTTTATCTCTCGTTTCGAATTATCTCTTTTGTAAATTTTTCAATAATGGCGCAGATGTAAGCAGATCTGAGGGAGACAAAGCCCGTTAAATGCCAGAACGGGCTGCGGCTGAAAGCTAAGTCTTCATGATTCCGCTATTTTTGCTTAAGCTCCTGGAGCTCTTTCTGTGTTGCCTCCAGCTGTTTAATGACGTAGTTCAGTGCCAACACGGTATCAAGCATGATGACGTTGCTATCCAGCGCTAACGTATCGTCAGCATCAACCCTGTTGCCTTCACCATCAAATTTCGGTGCTGCAGGGACCAACGTTACGTACTCACTGTCGATCTTCATGACATCCTGAGCGATAACACCTCGGCGAACTCTCTCCAAAGGGTCATCGTTGTATACGTAAGTTGCTGGCAGGAATTTCTTGATATTCTCGTATGACTGATAACCATCATCGTATTTCACACTATGTTTCAGTTCGATATCACAGTTTGGTTGTTTAGAGAAAATATAATTGCCCCCAAAACCACCACTGCCTGAAACTGAAATATCCGCGGTAACGGTATTAAACGAGAAAATACGCGTTCCTGCAGATCCGCTATCACCAATGGTTACAAGTTCAATAGATGGCCAGTTGCTTTTCCCCTGGGAAATAGATCCAAGAGCGGTAACGGCGTGATACCCCCCTGAGCAATAGGTATGCCACCTGCCAAATGGTACAAATCCACTATCGTTTGGAGTTGATAGGTTTGGGCGTGCAAACGATGTGTTCGTGCTGTAGCCGTTAACAATATCTTGGTAACCGCCACCGTATCCTTCCCCAGGGCCAATATGGGTTTTTGACTGAAACGCTCCGTATGGGTACCAGCGGAAATCAGCATTGGTACTTACACCATCATAGATGTTCATTTGTACACGGGCTAAATCGGGTCCTGACCCACGTACAGCGCCAAGCCTCCATGTGCCAGAATAGTAGTTACCAGAAAGCCAGTTAACATAATTTTCAGCCGGACCGTCTTCATGGGGAGCTTGCAGCTCTTGCCTGGGAAGATATCGACTGGGAAAAAGGTACGGCTCATATACAGCGCAATCTTAATGCGTTGGGCATGTTCGGCCCACCAAAAACCGAAGCAGGTGACCGAGTTATCACGCTATTAGAGCCAGCACTAGAGGCCTTGAAGGCACAGCGTACGCTGACTTCGTTACAGCCCAAAACCGAGATTGTGTTTCATCACCGTGAGTATGGTGCGATGGAATATCAAAATCTGCGATTTGTTTTCATGCCCAGGATGCGCAAGGGCATACAGAAGGCCTACTACTCTTTATCGAGTATCGGCTCCAGATTTAACGCAGCTGTAAAACGTGCTGGTATTCGCCGCCGGAATCCGTACCATACGCGGCATACTTTTGCCTGCTGGCTTTTATCTGCCGGCGCTAACCCGTCTTTCATAGCCAGCCAGATGGGGCATGAAAACGCGCAAAGGGTTTATGAAGTCTACGGTGCGTGGATTGAAGAGATGAATGGCGAACAGGTGCTGATGCTTAACGATAAGCTGGCACGCTGAATAATTTTTGCCCCTATTATGCCCCTACTGGCTCCGAAGGTAGTAACAAATGCAAGAAAATCAATCAAATACAAAGAAAGAGCAATACAACCTGAATAAACTGCAAAAGCGCCTGCGCCGTAACGTGGGCGAAGCCATTGCAGACTTCAACATGATTGAAGAAGGCGACCGCATCATGGTTTGCCTGTCAGGGGGTAAAGACAGCTACACCATGCTGGAGATCCTGCGTAATCTTCAGCAAAGCGCGCCGGTGAATTTTTCTCTGGTGGCGGTCAACCTTGACCAGAAACAGCCGGGTTTCCCGGAGCATATTCTGCCGGAATATCTGGAGCAGTTGGGCGTTGAGTATAAAATCGTCGAAGAAAACACCTACGGCATTGTGAAAGAGAAGATTCCGGAAGGGAAAACCACCTGCTCGCTTTGCTCTCGTCTGCGCCGCGGCATTCTCTATCGTACCGCAACGGAACTGGGCGCGACCAAAATTGCGCTGGGCCATCACCGCGACGATATCCTGCAAACGCTGTTCCTGAACATGTTCTACGGCGGCAAGATGAAAGGCATGCCGCCTAAGCTGATGAGCGATGACGGCAAGCATATTGTGATCCGCCCGCTTGCCTACTGCCGGGAAAAAGACATTGAACGTTTTTCTCAGGCGAAAGGGTTCCCGATCATTCCATGCAATCTGTGCGGCTCACAGCCGAACCTGCAGCGTCAGGTGATTGGCGACATGCTGCGCGACTGGGACAAACGTTATCCGGGCCGTATTGAGACCATGTTCAGCGCGATGCAGAACGTGGTTCCTTCCCACCTCGCGGACGTAGAGCTGTTCGACTTCAAAGGTATCAACCACGGCTCGGAGGTGGTGAATGGTGGCGATTTGGCGTTTGACCGGGAAGAGATCCCAATGCAGCCTGCGGGCTGGCAGCCGGAAGACGAGGACAATCAGTTCGAAGAGTTGCGTCTGAACGTGCTTGAAGTGAAATAAGCGATGGGCGTCTCAGAAAGACCTTCTGAGACGCTTTATGCCTTATTTCAGCAAACGTACGCGGCAGGTTTTTCCTTTAATCTTGCCGTTTTGCAGCTGTTTCCACGCCTTGTGGGCAACCGCCTGGCGAACGGCCACATAAACATGTGCCGGATGCACCACAATCTTCCCGATATCCGCCCCTTCCAGACCCACATCGCCGGTCAGCGCGCCTAATACATCACCCGGACGCATCTTGGCCTTTTTGCCGCCATCAATGCACAACGTCGCCATTTCCGCCTCCAGCGGCACGAGTTTGATGCTGCCCGGCGCGTTCACCCAGTTCAGCTTGATCTGCAACATTTCAGCAAGAATATTGGCACGCTGCGCCTCTTCCGGTGCGCAGAAGCTGATGGCCAGGCCGCTGTTTCCGGCGCGCGCGGTACGACCAATACGATGGACGTGCACTTCCGGGTCCCAGGCCAGTTCATAGTTCACCACCAGTTCAAGGGATTTGATGTCCAGACCGCGGGCGGCGACGTCGGTCGCCACCAGCACGCGGGCGCTGCCGTTGGCGAAACGCACCAGCGTCCGATCGCGATCGCGCTGTTCCAGATCGCCATGCAGAGACAGTGCGCTCTGCGCCGCCGCATTCAGGGCATCACAAACCGCCTGGCAGTCTTTTTTGGTATTACAGAACACCACGCATGATGCAGGCTGGTGCTGGCTCAGCAGTTTCTGCAGGAGCGGGATTTTTCCCTGCTGCGAGGTTTCAAAGAACTGCTGTTCGATGGCCGGCAGAGCATCGACGCTGTCGATCTCAATGGTGAGCGGATTATTCTGCACGCGACCGCTGATCGCGGCGATGGCTTCAGGCCAGGTCGCAGAGAACAGCAGCGTCTGACGATCGGCCGGCGCGAAGCGGATCACTTCATCAATGGCATCGCTGAAGCCCATATCCAGCATCCTGTCCGCCTCGTCCATCACCAGCGTGCTTAAGGCATCGAGCGAAACGGTGCCTTTTTGCAGGTGATCAAGCAGGCGGCCGGGCGTCGCGACAATAATGTGCGGCGCGTGCTGGAGCGAATCGCGCTGTGCGCCAAACGGCTGCCCACCGCAGAGGGTTAAAATCTTGGTATTGGGCAGGAAACGCGCCAGGCGACGCAGTTCACCCGCGACCTGGTCTGCCAGCTCGCGGGTCGGGCACAGGACCAGTGACTGGGTCTGAAACAGCGACGCGTCAATATGCTGCAGCAGACCAAGACCGAAAGCGGCCGTTTTCCCACTGCCCGTTTTCGCCTGCACACGCACATCCCGGCCTTCAAGGATAGCGGGCAGCGCGGCCGCCTGAACAGGCGTCATCGTGAGGTATCCCAACTCGTTGAGGTTGTCGAGTTGGGCGGCAGGCAGAACATTCAGGGTAGAAAAAGCGGTCACAATAATCTCTCGTGGTCATCTTTACGGTCAGATGGCGCGTATCCTCGCAGATCTCGGGGTTCGATGCGACAATTTAATCGGTTCTTCGTCCGGCGGCGGGTCTGGCATCGGCTGCGGACGCGGAATGGGATCGGGCATCGGCACGGGATCGGTGGGGACAGGATCGGACTGACGCGCGTGTTGCAGTAGCAGAGCGAGTAAAATGCTCATCTTTCCCTCCAGGATTTGCTGTCGTCCCTTTTAGGGTAGACGCTGAGAAACAGGAGGCAAAAAAAAGCCGACTATAAAGTCGGCGTCGTACGAATCAATTGTGCTATGCAGTAATTCAAAAAAGGAAGTAAGACAATATGGAGCGCAACGCCCATCGCTTGACGTTGCATTCACCTGCGGGAGTAATATTGCACCTTACGGGGGTGATGTTTATTGACTTTGCTCAATTAAAAGAGCGTTTTAATCCTCGAAAAAGGTGAAAAAATCGTAAATTTACAGCCATTTACTACGATGCAACCACCATGCAACACCACCAATCAAAACAACTAACATGACGCAAAACGCGGTGAAGCCGTACCGATATTCGCCGCCGGGTATACCGCCCAGATTGACGCCAAAAAGCCCTGTCAGAAATGTGCTGGGTAAAAAGACCATCGCCATCAGGGACATCGTGTAGGTTCTTCTCGCCAGCGACTCCTGCATCACCTGTGCGATTTCATCCGCCATCACCGCCGTTCGGGCGATACAGGAATCGATCTCATCCAGCCCGCGGCCCAGCCTGTCAGCAATGTCCTGCATCCGGCGGCGCTGATCGTCATTCATCCAGTTGAGTCTTTCACTGGCCAGACGGGCATACACATCCCGTTGTGGCGTCATATACCGACGCATCACGATCAGCTGCTTGCGCAATAGCGCCAGAAAGCCGCGCGGCGGGATCTGCTGATCGAGCAGATTATCTTCCAGGTCGATGATTTTATCGTGCAGCTCTTCAATAAATTCGCTCGCATGATCGGTCAGGGCGTCACAGACGTCCACCAGCCAGCTGCCGCAGTCAACCGGTCCGGTCCCCTCTTTGAGATCGTTCACAATGTCATCCAGCGCCAGAACCTTACGCTGACGTGTGGAAACAATTAGCCCATCGTCCATATAGACGCGCATCGCAACCAGCTGATCGGGACGTTCATCCGTGCTGCCGTTTATACAGCGCAGGGTGATAAGCGTCCCGTCACCCATCCTGCTTACGCGAGGCCGCAGGCTTTCCCCCGCCAGCGCATCACGTACGTTGTTAGGCAGCAGCGGAGTCGAGGCCAGCCAGTCAGCGCTGTCCGGGTGGGTATAGTTCAGATGTAGCCAGCAGGGATGCTCTTTATCAATGACATCATCATCTTCCAGCGGTCGGGCACCGCCGCGACCGTCCAGCACCCACGCAAAAACTGCGTCAGGAACGTTAAGTTCGGATCCTTTAATGCTCTCCACAGCGCCTCCCCTGTTTGGCTCTTTCGATGTCAGTCTAGCTTCCATCAGGGGTTAAGCAACAACTATGTTTCGCATCGCGCTGAAATCGCTCAGGAATTGTACACGCTATATTTTGGGAATAAAAAAGCCTGGCATGCCAGGCTTCGGGAAGCTGTCAATGAGAGTGCTCGGGGAGCTGATGGTACGAAACAGGGCTGGCTACTGGTGACGAGGGGTGCCCCTGGTCCAGCCTGAAATTTCGGGTCCGCGTCTGCAGTTCGATCACCTGATTACGCAGCACATCAGAGGAACCGTTGAGCTCCTCCGCCATCGCCACGTTGCTTTGCGTGACCCGCTCCAGTTCGGACAGCGCCAGCGTGATCTGGGAAATGCCCTTCTCCTGCTCTGCGGTTGAGGTAGAAATTTCGTCCATTAACCGGCTGACGTTGCCGGAGCCGGTCACGATGTCACGCATATTCTTCTCCGCTTCCGACACAACGCTGGCACCCTGGGTGACATTACTACTGGTAACGTCAATCAGCGTTTTGATGTTTTTCGCCGCCTCGGCGCTGCGGTGAGCCAGGTTTCGGACTTCCTCTGCGACCACGGAGAACCCTTTCCCGTGATCGCCCGCCCGCGCGGCCTCGACGGCCGCATTAAGCGCCAGAATATTCGTCTGGAATGCAATCCCGTCGATCAGGGAGATAATTTCCGTCATCTGCTGCGCGCACTCGGTAATGGATTGCATATTGCTGGCAACCTGTTCCATCAGATCTCCGCCCTTACGCGCCTGCAGCGTCGCGGCATTCGCCTGCTCGCTCGCCAGCCGGGTATTATCGGCATTGTTTCGGGTACTTGCCGCCATCTGCTCCATGCTTGCCGCAGTTTGCACCAAAGATGCAGACTGTTGCTCTGTTTTCACCGAGAGCTGAGCACTGCGGGAAGAGAGTTGATCCGACAAGGCCATGGCGTTTTGTGATGATGCCCTGATCTCACGCACCAGCGTAGCGATGTTGCTTGAAAGAGTATTAATCCCGGGAATTAATCGCCCCGCGCAGTTATTGCCAAACTCGGGGATAGAGACGCCTAAGTTGCCTGCGGTCACTTCTTCAATACTTTTTTTCACAGTATTGATCGGCGTCACAAGAAACTTCGTCATATAACTCCAGAGCAAAAATAATCCAACGAAATTGACCAGATTAATCGAAACGAAAAGAGGAAGATTGCTGGAAAATAGAACAACGATACCTGCATTCACTAAAAACAGGCACAGCAGGAACCAGGCAATGAAGGTCCTGACACTAATATTTCTTAGCATGATTTTACCCACAACTTATATTTTGGTCGGCATTTAGATTTATAGCATTCACTTTTGCGTTTGTCCTCACATAATACGCTGGTTTCTCGTTTCGCTGTTACCCACCCTGCATTTAACTTAAGTCAGATAAAAAATGGGTTTTAGTAGAAATGTCATACCCCATATGCTGTATTGCTGGTCCAAAGCCCCCTGAAGCGATACCATTATTTGCGGTGCATGCACACATATTTAAGACGCTTTGCTACAATCTATCGACTATGTTTAGCAGTACTTAATGCATTAACATAAAGAATATATTTTATATTTCGGGTAAGTTTGACCTTTTATATAAGTGGCTATTTTCCACGATAAATAACTAATATGGTTTGAATGCGCATGTTCGTTGCCAGATAAAGACGTGCCGGCCGGCAAAATCGGTAACCCTCTCAGGCGTGGGATTGCATAATGCTCAATATATCGTGGGACCCTGTGTTGATCGCTGTCTCTTATCTGGTGGCGTTTATCGCCTCCTTTGTGGCCCTGGACAGCGCCGGGAAAATTCCCCTTTCCAGCCGTAAAGCGGCTCTGTTCTGGCGCATTGCCGGCGGGATCACGCTGGGCATCGGGATCTGGTCAATGCACTTCATCGGTATGCTGTCGATGCAAATGCCGATGATGATGAGCTATGACCTATGGCTAACCCTTGCGTCTCTCGGCGTGGCGATCGTTGCCTCCACGATAGCAATAAATATTGCCGTTACGGGCAAACACCTCTCTCCCTTTCGGCTGTTCTTCGCCACGGTTATCCTCAGCGCTGGCGTGGTCGCTATGCACTATATCGGCATGGCCGCGTTGATGCTGGAAGGAAACATCCTCTGGGATCGGCGCATTGTGGGTGTGTCCGTGATGATTGCCGTGGTCGCCTCCGGCGTGGCGCTGTGGCTGGCTTTTCGCCTTAGAGATAAGCACAAAGGGGTCTTTGTGACTCGCATTCTCGCCGCGTTAGTCATGGGCGCCGCCATTTGCGCGATGCACTATACGGGCATGAGCGCCGCGCATTTCCATGAGATGGCGCATACGCTCCCCGGCGGGGTCAGCGAGCTGGGGTTATCCATCTGGGTTTCCGTCACCACGCTCGCCCTGCTCGGCATGATGTTAATTATTTCGCTTATCGATTCGCACTGGCGGACCAGCCGTCTGACGGACAATCTGCGCCAACTCAACCGTCAGCTTGAGCTACAGGTTCGCTTTGACGCTCTCACCGGCCTCGCAAACCGCCAGCAGATGGATATCCGAATGCAGGATTGTCTGCACAGCGCCTTGTTGAGTAACAAACAATTTGCCGTGGTTTTTCTGAATGTCGATCGCTTCAGACGCGTGAATGATACCTGGGGTCACAGCGTCGGTGATGAGTTATTAATTACCATTGCCCAGCGCATCACCTCCCTGCTTACCCGTGAGATGACGCTGGCCAGGCTGGGTGGGGATGCCTTTATCCTGCTGGTTCCCGAATACGACGAAGAAAAGCTCACTACTCTGCTCACGACGCTGCTCGCGGATATGCGCCGTCCGCTATCCCTTTGCGGACATACGCTGAGTACCACCCTCAGCGCGGGTGTAAGCCTTTATCCTCAGGATGGCGAAACGCTGCATGAACTGAAGTTTAAGGCGGACGCCGCCTTACACCACGTTAAGCAAGAAGGTCGTAACGGCTGGGCGTTTTACCGCCCTGAGATGTCAACGGCGGTTCCGGCGCAGCCGGGTTTTCTGCAGGAACTTTATCAGGCGCTGGAAAGCGATCGGTTTGAACTGTGGTATCAGCCAACATGGCATGCTAAAGATAAGACAATCCACGGTTTTGAGGCTCTTCTGCGCTGGCGGCATCCGGAGCAAGGCGTTTTGCTGCCAGGTCTGTTTTTACCCACTCTGGAACAAACGGGTTTGATTATTCCGGTTGGCAACTGGGCTATTGAAGCCGCGTGTCGGCAGCTTCATTTCTGGACTGAACAAGGTTTCAGCCAGTGGACGTTATCACTCAATTTATCACCTATTCAGTTCGAACAGCCGGATATCTTTCACATCGTATCGTCCATGCTGGATAAATATAAACTGTCGCCCTCAAGGCTGATCCTGGAGGTCACGGAGAGTACCGCGCTAAAAAATCTCGACCGCAGCATCGAGCTGCTCAACGCCTTTAACCATGCGGGGATCACCGTCTCTATTGATGATTTTGGCACGGGCTATTCCAACCTGCTGATGCTGAGCGTTCTTCCGGCAAAAGAGCTTAAAATCGACAAGAGCTTTGTGTCCTCTATGCTGGGAAATGAAAAAAGCCGCAAGCTGGTGGAAACCATTATTAGTATTGCCCGCACCATGGAGATGACTGTCGTTGCCGAGGGGATTGAAACGGACGAACAGCAGGCAATACTGACCAGCCTCGGCTGTGACTATCTCCAGGGCTACCTTTTCTCCCGCCCCTTGCCCGCTGAACAGGTTCCGTGGCTGCTGCTACAAAAAAACTCAGATAAACAAATTATACCCATAAGTAAAATTCAAACGGACCCCGAATTTATTTCACAAAAAAATCATGCCTGACGGGATTGAGTAGAGTATGTTTCAAGGGAGTACATGCGGGTCAGTTCTGCCATGATTGCCAGGCGTATCGTGCCGATGAACAGGAAAATACTATGTCGCAAAATAGTTTTGATGCGCTTAATGCAATTAAAACGCCCGTGTGGCTCATTTCTCCTGTTTCGGAACAGATTATTTTTGCAAATGTGGCCGCAATACAGCTAACGGGTAATAAAACGCTGAATGACCTGCGTAAAGGGTCCTGTTCTGCAAGTGCGCAAACCGTACTGTCGATGTATGTTCCTGAACTGAAGAACGATCACGATATTGTCGAGATCTGGACAGTTAGCCGGGGCGGGCAGGACGTACCGATAAGCTGTCGCCTCTCCCTCACCCACGTCACGCCGGATGGTGATGTTATCGTTTTCGAAGGAATCTCTTCGCACGCCCCCTCAGGCCTGAAAGCCAGCCGTTCCGCAACCTATCAACGCAAAAAACAGGGGTTTTACGCCCGCTTTTTCCTGACCAACAGCGCACCAATGTTGCTAATCGATCCTGCCCGTGACGGGCAAATTGTCGATGCAAACCTGGCCGCGCTCAGCTTTTACGGTTATTCACATGATGAGATGTGCCGGAAGCACACCTGGGAAATTAACACGCTTGGCAGAGGCGTCATGCCCATCATGACGGAGATCGCCGCGCTGCCCGGCGGACATAAGCCGCTTAATTTTATTCACCGCCTTGCCGATGGCACCACCCGCCACGTCCAGACCTACGCGGGGCCCATTGAGATCTACGGCGACAAACTGATGCTGTGCATAATCCATGATATTACTGAGCAAAAGAGGCTTGAGCAGGAGCTGGAAAATGCTGCATTACGTGACTCGATGACGGGGTTACTCAACCGACGTCAGTTTTATAACGTTATCGACCAAACCAACCAGAGCCACCTCTCCGGCCAGCAGCAATTTAGCCTGCTGCTGGTGGATACCGATCATTTTAAAAACATCAATGACCTCTTTGGTCACCTGAAGGGTGATGAGGTGCTCATTGCCCTCTCCCGAACGCTGGAAGCCTGCAGCAGACAAGATGACCTGGTGTTCCGCTGGGGCGGTGAAGAGTTTGTCATCCTGTTGCCGCGTACGTCTCTCGAAACGGCGCTGAAGATTGCCGAATCCGTCCGTGCGGCGGTCACCCATATTACCCTCCCAGGCTTACCACGCTTTACCGTCAGTATTGGCGTGGCTCGGCATGACCCTGAAGAGAGTATTGACGCGCTGTTTAAACGTGTCGACGATGCGCTCTATCGCGCCAAAAACGACGGGCGTAATAAAGTCCTTGCGGCATGAAACTGGAGTATCGTGAAAAGCCCCGCTACAATGCCCAGCTTAAGTAAATTAACGACGGGTGGGTTGTGGCAACAATGGGAAAGACAGAAATAATACTCACCTTAATTATTTTATTGCTTATTATATTTGGCTTATGGTTTATTTTCAGCGGTGAGATTTGGTTTTTCGTTGAATATCTGGAAAACAGTCTCTACCCCACTTTTGACGCACTGTAGTGCACGTTTAATTTATTGTTTCACCTACCGAATCTGTCAGGTATCTGCATTGCCCTCAGCCACGTAAGATACGCGGCGTTATCCTCCAACAATGTTGATAACGAATCACTAAATCATTTGCTTATTTCGCCCGTTCTCTGACGGGCTTTTTTTATTTCCGGCTATTAAGCAAAACCAGGGTTTTCGCCTGTCAGTCTCCATGTTGGTGTAGCACCGCTCTGCTCCAGTCATAAAAGGCGCGTACCGAAGGCGGGAGATAGCGGTTTTGTGGATAGACAAGCGAAAGCGGTAAATCGAAAGAGACGTCCTCCATACAGCGGACCAACGCCCCGCTCTTCAGATACGGTTCAGCCAGATAGCTGGCCACGCGAATTAATCCGAGCCCTTGAATTCCGGCCTGGATATAGGCGTCGGTGTCATCAACGATCAGCGTCTCTTTCATGCGGATTGCACAATCGCCGTCATCACGCGTAAAAAACCAGTCAATGGTACGCCCGGTGCGGTGGTTCAGGTAGCCGACTGCGTAATGCTTTTCCAGTTGGTCGAGATTTTCCGGCTTACCACAGGCGGCTATATAGCCCGGAGAAGCCAGAACAACCCATCTGAAGTTCGCCAGAGGGCGCGCGACCAGCGTCGTTGAATCTTCTATCCTCCCGGTGCGGATCACGCAGTCATACCCTTCCTGAATAATGTCCTCCACGTTATCGCTGGAACAGAGTATCAGCTCCAGCTCGGGATACTGGCGGAGAAATTCAGGGAGACTGGGAAGGATGCAATGTCGGGCGAGAGACTGCGGCATCCCGACTTTAAAACGGCCTCTTGGCTGCGCGGATCTGCCGGGAAAGGAAGACTCCATTGTCGCAATATCCGTCAGCAGCCGTTTGCTCTCGTCATAGTAGCGTCGGCCTTCTGCGGTCACGCTGAGTTTCCGGGTGGTGCGCTGTAAAAGCTGAATGCCCAGGTATGTCTCCAGCTCCTTAACGACCCGCGATACGGTTGAGCGCGGTAGCCCCAGCACTTCTGCCGCCCTGGCGAAGCTGTGGGTCTCGACCACACAAACGTATACCCGCATTGATTCCAGTTTATCCATATTCCCACCGCGCCTGAAAAGATCGATTATCCCATTTTTACGAACAGTCTAACTTATGCTTGTCGTCTTATCGAATGCAGCCATCTGACATAACCTTGCTCAAGTTGAAGTAATCAAGCGATTTAACAAAGAGAGGCTCAGTATGAAAGAACGTGATATCACGACAGGCGAAAAAGTATTAGTGCTTGGTGCAGGACAATTGGGCGCTGCCGTGCTGGAGTATTTGGTTCCGGCAGTCACGCAGCGCGACGGCGCTGTCTCCGTTATCGTATCGCCCGGCTCCTGGGACAGCCGGGGTAAGCTTCAGTCCGAAACGCATCAAAAACTGGCTGATGCAGGGGCCAAATTTATCTCTGTCGATGTCGCTGCCAGCACGATTGACGCGTTAAAAAACCACTTCGCGGATTTTGATACTGTTATCAACTGCATGGGGTTTGTCGCTGGCGCGGGAACACAGATAAAGATTACTCGCGCGGTACTGGAGGCTGGCGTTAAACGCTATTTTCCCTGGCAGTTTGGCGTGAATTACGATGTGGTAGGCAAAGGGAGCGGTCAGCCCGTCTGGGACGAGCAGTATGATGTCAGGACGCTACTGCGGGAACAGAACGCGACGGAATGGGTGATTGTTTCAACCGGCATGTTTACCAGTTTTCTCTTCGAACCGGCATTTGATGTGGTGAATTTATCCGAAAAAACCATTAATGCGCTCGGAGGATGGGACACACAGGTCACCGTGACATCACCTGCGGATATTGGCCGACTCACCACCGAAATTTATTTGCATCAGCCGCGGATCGTAAATGAAGTGATATTTGTCGCAGGTGAAACAACCTCATACGGAAAACTGGCAGAAACCGTTGAACGTGTGACCGGCCAAACGTTCACTAAAGACGTATTACCCCTCTCTGCGCTACTGGATGAGCTGCGTTTGAAACCGGATGATACGATGACAGGCTATCGCACGGCCTTCGCCAGGGGAGACGGTGTATGGTGGCCGATGAAAGATACCTGGAATGTACAGAATAACCTGCCGACCCAGGATATAGCGTCATGGCTAAAGACCGTCATTTGAGGACATATCCTTTCAGGACGCTAATGAAAACTGGCGCTGTCAGCTGCGCCAGCTTTTGGTTTAGCCGTGGTTACCTTGCGTTAACAGGCAACCGGTACTGATTAGTGCTTTTCAATATACATCGTCCGGCTATATGCCACGTCTTCCGGGTTATTGATGGGGTAGCCCTTCACCCAGGGCTTAATCAGGCGACCGTTAGTGTACTGATAAATTGGCGCGATGGGCGCCTTCTCCATAAGGATTTTCTCCGCCATGTTGTAGTCCGCATTGCGCGCCTTCGCGGTGGTTTCCCGCGTCGCCTGCTGGACGATCTTATCGTAGGCAGGGTCATTAAAGCGGGAGATATTGCCGCTGTGAGTGGAGGTCAACAATGACAGGAACGTTGATGGCTCGTTGTAGTCGCCCACCCATGAAGCGCGGATCACATCAAAGTTGCCGGTGTTACGGCTATCAATGTAGGTTTTCCACTCCTGGTTTTGCAGTTTGACATCCACACCGAGATTTTTCTTCCACATGGAGGCCACCGCAATCGCGATTTTCTGGTGGTTTTCCGAAGTGTTATACAGCAGGTTCAGCTTTAGCGGGCGCTGAGGACCGTATCCTGCAGCCTGCAGCAAGGTTTTGGCCTGGGCGTTCAGCTCCTGCTGCGACATCTGCTCAAACGGCGAGGCGTCCGGGGTAAACCCTGCCGTCACGTCAGGCGTAAAGTGCCAGGCGGGTTTCTCTCCCGTGCCTAACACCTTTTCCGCCATAATGCGACGGTCGATAGTCATGCTCAGCGCAAGACGGACGCGGGCATCGGCAGTTGGGCCCTTTTGCGTGTTAAACGCATAGTAATACGTTCCCAACTGAGGCGGCGTATAAACCTGCCCCGGAATGTCCTTCATGAGCTTCTGATACATGTTTTTTGGGAACGATTCGGTAATATCAATATCCCCTGCCAGGTAGCGTTTGGTCGCCGACGATTCCTGATTAATCGGCACGAAGGTCACCTTCTGCAGTACCGTTTTGGCATTGTCCCAGTAGTGCGTATTGGGCACCACAACCAGTTTTTCATTCACCACGCGGTCCTTCAGAACGTAAGCCCCGTTCCCCACCAGCGCGCCCGGCCGTGTCCACTCTTTACCGCTTTCGACGTTAGCTTTTTGTACTGGATAAAAAGCAAAGTTCGCCGTCAGGTTGCTGAACCACGGCAGCGGTTTGTCCAGCTGAACGCGTAACGTTCTGGCGTCCACCGCCGTCACACCCAGCGTATCGGGCGCGGCTTTGCCGTCAATAATGGCCTGCGCGTTATTAATTCCCGCCAGCGCGGCAAACCAGGCAAACGGAGAGGTGGTTTTCGGGTCAACCAGACGCTGCCAGCTGTAGACAAAATCCTGGGCGGTGACAGGGGAGCCGTCGGACCATTTCGCGTCATCGCGTAAGGTAAACATCCAGACGCGGTTATCGTTGCTCTGCCAGCGTGTCGCCACGCCCGGCGTCAGCTCCCCTTTCTCATTCTGATTAACCAGGCCTTCAAAGAGATCGCGAATCACCTGAATCTCTGGCAACCCCACGGCTTTCGCCGGGTCCAGCGAAGCCGGCTCGTCTTTAATATGCCTGACCAGCTCCTGTTTTTGCGCCAGCGCAGTGCCCTGCGGCACGTCAGCTGCGAAAGAAAGTGAAGAGAGCCCGCACAGGCACAGTGCGGCAAAAAGACGCGAAACAGGATGCTTCATAAGATCCCCTTTAATGAATTCAGGTATTAAGCAGATGCGTAATTATTTGTTTCGACAAAGAGAAATGCAAATAACTTACGCCTGAATAGTGATTCAAGGCAATTCTTAGCCATTACGGAAACTATTTGATTAACAGCGGGTTTTGCACAACACTGCCAGTAGTGACTTCTTTATCAGGATTTCGTATGGCAACCACCCGACCGAGAGCGGAACGCGGCGCCTTTCCGCCGGGCGCTGAGCAATATGGCCGCTCCTTTTTAGGCGCATCGCTGATCTGGTTCCCCGCCCCCGACGCAGACCGCGAAAGCGGCTTGATTCTTGCCGGCACGCACGGGGATGAAAACTCCTCCATCGTGACGCTTTCCTGCGCGTTGCGGACGCTGACGCCTTCATTGCGACGTCATCACGTGATTCTGGCGGTTAACCCGGACGGCTGCCAGCTGGGTCTTCGCGCCAATGCGCGAGGCGTTGACTTAAACCGTAATTTTCCGGCAGCAAACTGGCGCGCAGGGGAAACGGTGTATCGCTGGAACAGCTCCGCCGAGGAGCGTGATGTGGTTCTGCTAACGGGAGATAAGCCGGGCTCAGAGCCGGAAACCCAGGCGCTGTGCCAGCTAATCCATAAGATCCATCCCGCGTGGGTGGTCTCCTTCCACGATCCGCTGGCCTGTATTGAAGATCCGCGTCACTCCGAGCTTGGCGCGTGGCTGGCAGACGCTTTCGCCCTGCCGCTCGTGACCAGCGTGGGCTATGAAACGCCAGGCTCCTTCGGTAGCTGGTGCGCCGATTTGAGCCTGCCCTGCATAACCGCTGAATTCCCGCCGATCTCCTCCGACGAGGCCAGCGAAAAATACTTAAAAGCCATGGTGGATCTTTTACGCTGGCAGCCTCAGAGATGAAGCACGCCGCTGGTAAAATGGAGCGCGGGAGAGACGTCAACCGCCAGCCACGTCGGGCCGTCCAGATCGGCGAAACGGACCTGATTGACCAGCGGTAGCGCCGCGCCGATTGCCCGGGACGTACAGAGCATACAGCCCAGCATCAGTGAAAAACCTTGCGCCCGGGCTTCTGCCGCCAGGGCCAGCGCCTCTGTCAGCCCGCCGGTCTTGTCGAGCTTAATATTAATCATCTCGTAGCGACCCTGCAGCTCGCTCAAGCTCGCGCGGGTGTGACAGCTTTCATCCGCACAAACGGGCAACGGATGGATAAAGTTCTTCAGCGCCGCGTCATCTTTTGCTGGCAGAGGCTGCTCCAGCATAGCCACCCCCAGGTCGGCCAGCAGCTGACAGCGGGCGGCCAGCCCTTCTGGATGCCATGATTCATTGGCATCAACAATCAGCGTGGCTGAGGGTACCGCCGCGCGAATGGCGACCATCCGCTCGCTAATCAGACGATCGTCGAGCTTCACCTTCAGCAGCCGGGCCCCGGCGTCAAAAAGCGCTTTGGCGCTGGCGGCCATCTGTTCCGGCTCGCCAATCACTACCGTTTGCGCGGTAGCGACCGATTCCGGCAGCGCCACGCCCAGCAATGCTGTCAGGGGTTGCTGCTGTTTCGCCGCCTCCAGACTCCAGAGCGCACTATCAATGGCGTTACGTGCGGCCCCGGCGGGCAAACGATGCTGTAATGCCTCGCGCGTGAGCCCGGTTTGCAGGTCTGGCACCAGCGTCATGATATGCGCCATCACTGACGCGAGGCTTTCACCATAGCGCGGGTAAGGCGTACACTCCCCTACGCCTTTAAAACCGTCCTCTTCAATTTCAACGACCACCACGCTGGCTTCGCTTCGGCTGCCGCGGGAGATCACAAACGGGGTGTGCAATGGCCAGGCTTCTTCATAGACCTTAACGCTTCTCATCACTGACTCCTTGCAGCCCGGAAAGGCGAAAAAATTTGGTTTGCCGTGTTATCCGCGGATGGCATACACTAGCCCCGACGTTAACTATATGTAAACAGGAAGATATCTATGTCACAACTCGTTCATTTCCAGGGCAACCCGGTTGCTGTTGCAGGTTCCATTCCGCAGGCTGGTAGCAAAGCGCAGGCTTTTACTCTGGTGGCTAAAGATCTGTCTGACGTCACACTGGCTCAGTTTGCGGGCAAACGCAAAGTGCTGAACATTTTCCCGAGCATTGATACCGGTGTTTGCGCCGCATCCGTGCGTAAGTTCAACCAGCTGGCAACTGAAATGGACAACACCGTTGTGCTGTGCATTTCTGCTGACCTGCCGTTCGCCCAGTCTCGCTTCTGCGGTGCTGAAGGCCTGAGCAACGTTATCACCCTCTCCACCCTGCGCAGCCCGGATTTCCTCGAAAACTACGGCGTCAGCATCGCCGAAGGCCCTCTGAAAGGCCTGGCAGCACGCGCGGTACTGGTTCTTGATGAAAACGACACTGTCATCTTCAGCGAACTGGTTAATGAAATCACTACTGAGCCGGATTACACCGCCGCGCTGGAAAAGCTGAAAGCATAATCATTACTTAGCATTCTATACCGCTTTTTCAAAACCTCGCTATGGCGGGGTTTTTTATTAATTCCTAGCTGAATCGTTAAAGCAATAATGAGCTTGCGTCACAAAATTAACGCAATTCAGTTTCAATATTTCAGCAAAATAGCGATCAGACCCGCATATTGATCGTTAAACAACCCTGAATTTACCCTCAGTGAGGCGTATCACATTTCCCTTATCGCCAAAACATTAGATTTGCTTACGAAGTTAAATAATCGTTTCAGCAAAAAGGGATAAATATGAAAATAAAACTGGCTTTAACGCTCCTTTCGGTACTGGTTTCGGGCCATGCCGCAGCAAAAACCTGGGTGCTGACAAGCGCTGAAAGCAGCGTGGAAAAAGGAAACTGGAAGATTTCCAGCGATGAGCTGAAAATTAACGATCGAACGTTCAGCATTGAGCAAAAAGTGTTGCACGGCGGCAAACAGGAAGGTAGTAAAGTGATCGTTATTAGCAGTAAAAACGGCCTGACAATCACCTTAAGCCCGACGCGCGGGATGAACCTTCTGCATGTGGAGGGCTTTGGCACCAGGCTGGGCTGGAACTCCCCCGTTAAAGAGGTCGTTAACCCGGCGTATATTAATCTGGAAAGCCGAAACGGACTTGGCTGGCTGGAAGGTTTCAACGAGATGATGGTCCGCTGTGGCTACGAATGGACGGGGCACCCGGTCACCGCTGATGGCCAGATTTACACCCTGCATGGCAAGGCGGGGAATACACCGGCATCCCAGGTGGAGGTTGAAATTGCGGATGCTGCCCCGCATGAAATTCGTATTCGCGGTCTCATCAAAGAAAGCACCTTTAAAAAAGCGGATCTGCAAACCATGACCGAACTGCGTTACGTTCCAGGAACCAACCAGTTCAGCCTGCATGACGTTCTGACGAACCATGCCGATTACCCTCATGACTATCAGATCATCTACCACAGCAACTTTGGGGCGCCTGTCCTCGAAGAAGGCGCGCGCTTCCTTGCCCCGGCGGCAAGCGTGAGCCCGTTCAATGATTACGCGAAAGCGGGCATTAACGACTGGCAAACCTACGCCGGGCCGACAAAAGGCTTTGATGAGATGGTCTTTAACATCAAACCGCTTGCGGACAGCAACCATGAAACCCTCGCGGCGGTGGTGAATAAAGCCGGTGACAAAGGCGCGTCAATTCAGTTTGATACCCGCCAGCTGCCCGTGCTGACCCTGTGGAAAAATACCGATACGCCAAAACAGGGCTATGTCACGGGGATTGAGCCAGGCACCAGCTACGCCTACCCCGTCACCATTGAACGCGAGCAGAAGCGGGTTAAGCAGCTGCAACCAGGCGCCAGCGCTCAATTTGACCTGACCTATACCCTGCTACACAGCGCGCAGCAGGTGAAGGACGTCGAAAGCAGGATTGCGTCGATTCAGGGCGAGACAAAAACAGAGATCGTGACCACGCCGCTGGCGAAGGAATAAGCATTAAAAAAGCCTCTTTACAGAGGCTTTTTGTTATTCGTCACCTTTCTTATGATTCAATCCATACTCACGTAACTTATTCGCAATAGCGGTATGCGAGACGCCAAGCCGTTTTGCCAGTTTGCGGGTGCTGGGGTAGCTGCGGTACAGCTGCGTCAGCACGGAGCGCTCGAAGCGGCTGGTGATATCATCCAGCGAGCCTTCCATCGCCTCTTCGCCTACCGATACCGTCCCGGCGTCGTAATCCGGCAACATAATGTCCTGAGGGCGCAGTTCATACCCTTCCAGCTGGGTCAGCGCGCGATAAACGGCGTTTTTAAGCTGACGAATGTTGCCCGGCCAGCCGTAGCGCATGAGCACCGTGCCGAGATCTGCAGACAGTTTCGGACGCGGAACGCCCTGCTCGTCGGCAAAGCGGGCCACAAACAGCTCCGTTAGCGGCATGATGTCCTGCGGACAATCGCGCAGCGGTGGAATGTTCAGCGTCAGGACGTTGAGACGGTAGTAGAGATCTTCGCGGAAAATCCCCTTTTGCACCAGCTCCACCAGGTTTTTCTGGGTGGCGCAAATGACGCGCACGTCCACATGCACTTCGTGATCCTCACCGACGCGGCGGAAGGTACCATCGTTCAGGAAACGCAGCAGTTTAGCCTGCATACGCGGCGACATTTCGCCGATCTCGTCCAGCAGCACGGAGCCGCCGTTGGCCTGCTCGAAGAACCCTTTCTTGCCTTCCGGCGCGTGTCCAAACAGCTCGCTTTCGACGGCATCTTCTGGAATAGAGGCACAGTTAAGCGCCAGATATGGTTTAGCCGCACGCGGGCTTGCCAGGTGCACGGCGTGCGCCAGCAGATCTTTCCCGGTACCGGTATCGCCGGTAATCAGCAGCGGCGCGGTAAGGCTGGCAAGCTTGCGCGCCTGGTCAACCACGTGGCGCATTTTCGGGCTGACGGCAATAATCTGGCTGAATGCGCCAACGTCCTGGCTGGAGAGGTTTTGCAGCTGGCGCCCCATGCGTAGCGTCGAGCGCAGCATGATCACCGCCCCGGTCAATACGCGACTATTTCCTTCTCCTTTCAGATATACCGGTGTGATCTCCATTAGGAAATTCTGCCCGTTAATCACTACATGCTCGCTGTGCGTATTCTGCGGGTTGCTGTCCAGCCAGCGCTGGAAGTTAAAACCGGGGATCAGCTGCGCGGCGTGGTGGCTGCTGAGCTTCTCCTGGCTCTGCGCGAAAAGCTGGCAGCTCGCGTGGTTAACGCGCTCGACTTTACTTTTCAGATCCAAAGAGAGGAACGGCTCGGGCATCGCTTCAAGCAGCGCGCTCAGGGCGAGGTGCTCACGTTCGGAGGGCATCCAGGGGATGGTGCGTACATCCGTAACGCCAGCGATACGGCGGATTTCCGCCATCAGGCTGCTGAAGGTGTTAAATTCAATTTCGGCAAAATTGAGGTAAATTCGCCCGACAGGATCGATCTCAATGCCACGTAAATCAATGCTACGTAAAACAAGAAGATCGAGTAATTCGCGGGTAAGACCGAGACGGTCTTCACAGAAGACTTCAAGACGCATGGGAAATTCACCGTTTTAAGCCAATAACGTTAAAATGATATGTCAGAACTCGGTGAACCGGAAGATGGCTGTCAACAAATATTGACAGCCAGCACGATTAGTGAACAACGCCTTAAGGAGACGGTTTTTTATTGAGCGTTTCTTTCAGCTGACCGATCAGTTCACGCCTGAAATCCCCCAGCCGCGGCTTATCGCCATCAATCCACGGCAGCGGACGGCACACCTCCATCGCTTTGATACCCAAACGCGCCGTCAGCAAGCCCGCGCCAATGCCCTGGGCTGCACGGGCTGAAAGACGCGCCGCCAGATCCTGCGACATCCAGTCCATTCCCACTTCGCGCACCAGCTCGCTCGCGCCCGCAAAGGCGATATTGAGCAGGACCAGTTTGAACAGCCTGAGCCGGCTGTAGTAACCCAGCTCTATGCCGTAAAGGTTCGCGATACGGTTGATGAGGCGCAGGTTACGCCAGGCGATAAAGGCCATATCCACCAGCGCCAGCGGGCTGACGGCAATCATCAGCGTGGATTCCGCCGCCGAGCGGCTAATCTCACGCCGCGCCTGGGCATCCAGCACCGGCTGAACCATATGGGAATAGAGCGTGACCACCTCCCGGTCGTTCTGGGTTTCATGGATGGCGGCGTACCAGCGCTGGAGCGCCGGATGCGACTGATCGATACCGGCCTGGCTGGCCAGTTTTTCACAGAAGGCGCGGCCTTTGCCAGTGCCGTGGCTGTGGAGGAGATCCCGCGCTTCATCGCGCTCGTGCGCACGCTGTCGCAAACGCCAGAGGCGGCGCCACTCGGTGGCAACCGACCCGACGCCCGCCCCCACGATGAGCGCGCCCGCGGCACATCCTCCCAGCGCAACCCAGTCCTGGGTTTGCCAGGCGTTCATCGCCCACTGCACGCCCTGCCCGACCACGCTGACGCCAAACAGCGCCAGACCGGCGGTGACCATCTTGCGCCACAGGCTGCGTTTAGGACGCAGAGCGGCTTCCACGACCGCCTCCGCCGGACCTTCCTCGACGACGGGATCGTCCGGCAGCGCCGGGGCAAAGTTCTCCGCCTGCGCGCCGCTGAACGTCTGCGCCGTTTTAAAGGCGTCCTGACGCTCGGGCTCAAGCGTTCCGGTAAAGTCTATGCGCGGTTTTAACGGTTCCGTCATCGCAGTTTATCTCCAATCAAAAACTCCAGCGCCGCATCCAGACGGATGTGCGGTAACGGCCGATCGACGCTCATGGTCTGAGGGCGGAAGGCTTCAAACTGAAAGCCCTGGCTCTGCCAGAAGGCCTGGCCCGGCAGCCGCGCGGGCACTTCGCCGGGATAGACGGTAAGCGGCTCGCCGTCACTGAGTCGATTCCCGCGTAATGCTGGTATTTTCTCGCCGTTAAGGTCAATCAGGCCGCTTTGGGTCGCCTGCACCGATGCGAGCCCAAGACAATCCATACTGATGCCTTCAAACGCGGCGTTTTGCCAGGCGTCCTGCACCAGCTGCTGCAGCAGAGAAACCATGTTGGCGTGCTGATCGACCGTAACGTGATCGGCTTTTGTGGCCGCAAACAGTAGCTTGTCGATCACCGGTGAGAACAGACGACGAAACAGCGTCCGCTGCCCGTAGTGGAAACTCTGCATCAGCTGCGTCAGCGCGAGGCGCATATCGTTAAATGCCTGCGGCCCGCTGTTGAGCGGCTGCAGGCAATCCACCAGCACAATCTGGCGGTCGAAACGTAAAAAGTGGTTTTTATAAAAACCTTTGACCACCTTTTCGCAGTAGTAATTGTAACGCTCGCGCAGCATGCCGGCATTCGTGTGTTTGTCGGCCTGTGCCAGCTTCGACTCGCCTGCGCCGTCCACATCCGGCCACGGGAAGAACTGCAGCGCGGGCGCGCCTGCTAAATCACCCGGCAAGACAAAACGGCCCGGCTGGATGAAGTGCAGCCCTTCCTGTTTGCACTGATGCAGATAGTCCGTCCAGGCTTCAGCAATGGTCGCCAGACGGTTTTCATCCGCAGGCGCCAGCGGATCAAGGCCCTCGCACAGCTGTCGCCATTTCGTTGACCACTCTGCGCGTTGCCCTTGCAACAAGCCCGTCATCTGGCGGGACCAGCTGAGGTAGTCCTGCGCCAGCATCGGCAGGTCGAGCAGCCATTCGCCGGGATAATCGACGATTTCCAGATACAGGGTTGAGGTATCCTTAAAGTGACGTATCAGCGATTCATTAGAACGAAAGCGCAGCGCAAGGCGAATTTCACTGACGCCTCGCGTTGGCGTCGGCCACGCGGGCGGATCGCCGTAAAGCTGCGCCAGCCCTTCGTCGTAGGTAAAACGCGGTATGCCAAAATCACGCTGAGGGACGCGCTTAACGCCCAGCAGACGCTCTTCGCGCACGGCGCTGAGCAACGGCAGCCGCGCGCCGGCGTGCAGGTTCAGCAACTGGTTTACCATCGCGGTGATGAACGCCGTCTTACCACTGCGGCTCAGGCCGGTAACGGCCAGACGCAGATGTCGATCAACGCCGCGGTTCACCAGTGAATTGAGTTCGTTCTTAAATCGCTTCATCGCCATCCTTCATTGCCCGGAAGCCAGGAATGTATGGCTTCAGAATACAATAAATGGGGGCAGATCGTTGATTATCAATTCTTATTTATTGCTATTGCCGTTTTCTCTCCAGTAAGATGAACGACATTGCTGTCAGTCCGGAGTGAGTAAGGTGTATGTCACCCACCATCTATGATATCGCACGGGTTGCGGGCGTATCGAAATCAACCGTTTCCCGCGTTCTGAATAAACAAACGAATATTTCCCCTGAAGCGCGAGACAAAGTGCTTAAGGCGATAGACGAATTAAATTATCAGCCCAACAAACTGGCCCGCGCCCTGACCTCTTCTGGCTTTGATGCCATTATGGTTATTTCGACCCGCTCGACCAAAACTACTGCCGGTAACCCTTTTTTCTCCGATGTTCTTCACGCCATTACGGCAAAAGCGGAAGAGGAAGGGTTTGACGTTATTTTACAAACCTCGAAAAGCAGTGAGGACGATCTGCAGAAGTGCGTGGGAAAAATAAAGCAGAAGATGATCAAAGGGATCATCATGCTCAGTTCACCCGCAAACGAATCTTTTTTCACCACGCTGGACGAATACGGTGTGCCCGTGGTGGTTATTGGAAAAGTAGAAGGAAAGTTCCAGAATATTTATTCTGTTGATACGGACAATTTTCACGACAGCGCTATTCTGGTCGATTCGTTTATTAAACATGGGCGAACAAAAATTGCCTGTCTGCATGCCCCGCTCGATTATCACGTTTCTATCGATCGCCTTGCGGGTTATAAATCCAGCCTTGAGAAGCAGGGTATCGCCATTAACCCGGACTGGGTTATTGATGGCGGATATACCCATGAAAGCGCGCTCCAGGCAGCCTGCAAATTACTCTCGTCTGACAACCCGCCCAATGCCGTTTTTGCTACTGACAGTATGAAATTGTTGGGTCTATATCGTGCAGCGGATGAGTTAAATCTGATGGTTCCCGAGCAGGTTGTTATGGCAGGCTACAGCGATCCGATGCTGTCTCTCGTTTTAACCCCTGCGCCAGGCGGGTTTGATATTCCGACAAGAAAGCTCGGCGAAGAGAGCTGCAACGTGTTGTTCAAGCGTATTGCGGGTAAACCTGCGCCGCATAAGATTTTGGTTGATACGCATTTTTCGGATGCGGCGTCCTTGCGCTAAAAACCAGGGGCAATCGCCCCTGGTAAATCATGATCAGAACGCGTAGTTCACGCCGACACCCGCGTAGTGGAAGCGATCGCTCTCACCTTCGTCATGGTTTTCCCATTCGTAGGCATATTCCAGCGTCATGGATAAACCGTTGTTAAAATCATAGGCGTACAGCATACCCAGACGGTTGAAATCATGTCCTTCACGCTCAGGATCGTCCTGCCAGTCCCAGTTTGACCAGCGATCGAGTCCCAGACGGGTATAAGGCGTTAACGTCGTCTGGCCTAACGAAATCGGCAGGTAGGCACGAATTTCCTGGGTAGAAAACTCGCCGTTATTACGTGAGCTGTCCATATTGAAGCCGCGCTCTAAATAATAATTTACTTTCGCAGAGAACGTTTCGTTGATGGTCCAGGTAAAGCCCGTTTCGGTCTCGACGCGGCTGTCAGAATAACCGGTTTTTTCCAGATCGTTGGCAAACTGATACATGGCAAACCAGCCGCCAAAGCGCCAGTCGTCGGTTAATTTAATATCCCAGTCAGGCTGAACTTTATAGCGCTGCATATTAGCGCTACCGTCTTTGGCACCGTGTTCATCTTTAAAGTGATAGCCATAATTGCGGAAGCCACCGGTCAGACCGAACGTAAAATCATCGGTGCCGATAAAGCGATAGCGCAATTCAAATTCCGGGCGATCGAAATAGGTGCCACGCGTCATGCTGCTATAATCAACCGGCCCTTCCTGATACATTGCCAGAGAGATTGTCCAGGCATCCCATGTTGCATTAAACCATACAGAGGGTTCATATAATCCATCTTTATCGTCGCTCTGACCTTCGACGTTTTCAATTTCATACATGGCACCGATATTAAACGCCCATTGCTTTGCGGATTCTGTTGCTTGCGCGCAGCTAACCCCTGCGCACAGAACGAGCGCAGCACTTCTTAGTAGAGTACTCATAAAATATTCCCTTTATAATTAACAAACAAAAAAAACCGGAAATTTGCATTTCCGGCAAACACCTTTCTTATCTAATAGCCGCTTCGGTATCGGCGTCGAAGAAATGGCACTTATTCATATCGAACTGAATGCCGATAGTATCTCCGGCTACGTAGTCATTGGCCGCGCCTGCGCGGACAACCAGTTCATGTCCGCCCACGGTGGCATAAAGCATAAATTCGGCACCGGTAAGCTCAGCGACGCTGACTTTCGCCGCGATATCTTCTCCGCTGCTCTGCAGGGTAAGAATGTCTTCCGGACGGATCCCGAAGACGACCGCTTTACGCTGGTAACCTTGCGCATTCAACTCAGCCAGCTTGTCCTCAGGGATCTCCAGACGCAGCGTTTCCGTTACGAAATAGCGATCGTCGATAGCGCCACGAATGAAGTTCATTGCCGGAGAGCCAATGAACCCTGCGACAAACATATTGGCCGGCTCGTTGTATACCTGCTTCGGCGCACCTACCTGCTGAATGATACCGTCTTTCAGGATCACGATGCGGGTCGCCATCGTCATGGCTTCCGTCTGGTCGTGCGTAACATAGATCATGGTGGTGTTAAGCTTCTGGTGAAGCTTGCTGATTTCGGCACGCATCTGCACGCGAAGCTTGGCATCGAGGTTGGATAACGGCTCATCCATCAGGAAGACGCCCGCTTCGCGCACGATCGCCCTGCCCAGCGCCACACGCTGGCGCTGACCACCCGATAAAGCGCCAGGTTTACGCTTCAGGTATTCGCGTAACCCTAAAATCTGCGCCGCCCAGTTCACGCGTTCTTCAATCACCGCGGGCGCTATTTTTTGCATTTTCAGGCCAAACGCCATGTTGTCGTAGACCGTCATATGCGGATAAAGCGCATAGTTCTGGAATACCATTGCGATATCACGCGATTTGGCAGGCACGTCATTCATGCACACGCCGTCGATAATCAGTTCACCCGCGCTGATCTCCTCAAGACCGGCAATCATTCGCAGCGTCGTGGATTTACCGCAGCCCGACGGACCGACGAAAACAATAAACTCTTTGTCTTCAATTTCGAGGTTGAAATCCTTAACCACGTGGACCTGGTTATCATAGATTTTCTGAATATGTTTCAGAGAAAGTTGAGCCATAATTTATTCCTTATCAATACGCCCGGGACGCCCAGAATTCTGTCAGGCATTTCCAGGTCAGTTCCCGCGTTGAATGAAGTTGTAATCCCGCATGGTTAAGGCCAGGCCCAATCCCGACCGACAGCATTCCTGCGGCGTTGATTGCTTCAATACCCGCAGCGGCATCTTCAATGCCAATCGCCTCTTCAGGACGCACGTTCAGCCCCGCACAGGCCGCAAGGAAGATCTCCGGGTCAGGCTTTGAACGGCAAATGCGGGAAGCATCAGCGCAAAAATCGAAGGCCTGATGAATGCCCAGCGCGTGCAAAATCCCTGGGGCATTGAGCGATACGGATGCCAGCCCAATCTTGACCTTCGCGGCACGGATCTCCGCCAGCACGTCGCGGATCCCCGGTAGCAGAGAATCCTGCGTCAGTGATGCCAGCGACTGGACGTAAAGCGCATTTTTTTTCGTCGCAAGCGCCAGGCATTGCTCCTCGCTAAACATCCCCTTTTTTCCGCCGTGCTTCAGAATGCGCTGGAGGGAATCCATGCGGCTTATTCCCTTGAGCTGTTCGTTAAACACTTCGTCGAAGGTAATGCCAATTTCCTCCGCCACGGCACGCCAGGCCAGAAAGTGAAGATGCGCGGTATCGGTGATCACACCGTCCAGATCGAATACAACAGCCTTAAGCGTCATGGCGCCCCTCCGTGGTAGCGGTCCCAGATGCGGATACAGAAAAGTCCTTATAGGTGCAAACTTTTCGCTCCGATACATGCAGCGTTTTGCCCCACAGCGTCAGCGTGGCAGGCGCCGTGGTTTCAATGGTTAACACCTCGTTCTCATACGTGAAGTGCATTGCTGCGTTCCGCCACCGCAGCGGGAAAGCGAGTTTCTGCCAATGAGCAGGCAGTTTTGGCGCGAGATGCAGTTCCCCTTCAATGATTTGCAGGCCAGCAAATCCCTGAATTGCGCCAGACCAGATCGCACCGGTTGCCGCGGCATGAATGCCCTCATCGCTGCTGTGCGGATCGTCGCCCAAATCAATGGCGATGCCATCGCGCCAGAAGGCATAGGCCCCCTGCGTGTCACCGCAGCGCGCGAGCACAATCCCGTGAATGGCCTTGCTCAGGGACGAATCATGGATCGTGCGTGGCTCATAGAACGCCAGATTGGCGGCGCATTGCCGTGGCGTAAACCGTTCTGGCAGCAGGTAGTTAAGCATCACCACATCGGCCTGCTTCAGGATCTGCATCTCGTTCACTTCCGCGCGGGAATAATCGAGCAGAATCGTCTGCTTACCCGCTTTGGCTTTGTAGCGGCTCAGATCGATGGCCGGTTTTACCATGAAGGTATCATCCTGCGGGATCACACCGTCTGCATCGGCCTCCGGTAGCCATAAGCGCGCCAGGAACTGCGCGGCATTCTCCGTAAAACGCTCATCCTCACGCCCAAACATCGCCATAAACTGGCGCGCGCAGGCAACGTTGTGCCAGGCCAGATAGTTGGTGTAAGCGTTGTTGTTCACGTGCTCGGTGTATTCGTCCGGTCCGATCACATCATGGATTTCCAGACGACCATTGACATCCGTTGCGCGTCCCATCCAGAACAAAGCCGTTTCCATCAGCAGCGTCAGGCCTTCGTTACGCATAAAGGCGTCATCATGCGTCGCCTGCCAGTACGCAACGACGGCCCAGGCAATATCAGCCACGATGTGATGCTCAGCAAGTGCGGAAGCCACCTTCTGGCGTACCCCGGTGCGGATGTTGATTGCCGCGAACTCCGGCGTCTCTTCCTCACCGCTTGCGGCGCTTTCCCATGGGAACAACGCGCCAGGCCAGCCGTTACGACGGGCTTTTTCCCGTGCGCCAGCCAGATTAAGCCAGCGATAGCGCAGCAGGCTGCGGGCAACCTGCGGGCGGGTAAACAGATGGAAAGGCAGCAGGAAAATTTCGGTATCCCAGAAGACGTGGCCTTTATACCCCTCTCCCGTCAGCCCCTTCGCAGCGATACTGCTTCGCTCATCATGGGCAGGCGTCATCGTGGTCAGGTGCCAGACCGCATAATCCAGCGCCATCTGATCCTGTTGCTCTGCGGAAGTCACTTCCACCCGGGCATCACGCCAGACCTCTTTCCAGGCATACGCTGAGCTTTCAAGCAATGCATCGTAACCTCTTGCGGCAGAAACTTTGAGATCGGCCAGCGCGTTGCGCGCAAAAGACTCCTGTGACAGCGCTTTATCGCTGCGATGCGTCACCCAGACGATCTTTTCCAGCGTGACAGTGTCACCCTGAGCAATGGTCAGTGAATGATGTACGCTGAGACGCCGATTTTTGGCGGTGAAACAGCTGTCGCTCTTAGCGGAGAGCTGACAAAACGCCGAAATAACAACCTCCGACGCCCGATCCTGCGTTTCATACACCCCCTGCATATAGTGCTGATCAAAGACCCTGACCGAGATTTCATCCAGATGCTGTCTGCCGCTGTTCGTTTGCGTTGCGTCGATGCCGGTTTTCAGCACCGCCTGCGTGGCGCCATCAAGGGGCGTGATCGAGAGCTGCATAGCCACTAATGGCAACTGGTCCAGCGACACAAATCGACGACTCTCAAGCCGATAGCGTTTGCCGTTGGGTGAACGCCAGACAACGTTGCGATGCAGTTCGCCGTTTGCGAAGGCCAGCTCGCGCTGCCACTCAAGGATTTCCCCTGAAAGGAGCGTGAAATTGACGCCGTCCAGCTCTACATCAATACCGGTGATATCCGGCAGATTGACCAGCTCAGTGGTCTCGTTGCGCCCCGCGCGATGATACAGCCCAGCGAGATACATGCCTCTGGTCTGCTGGGTGTAGTCTTCTTCATGCGCGGCGCGAATGCCCATGTAGCCATTGCCGCATGCCATGATGGAGGCGTATTTATTCAGGCTGTGTGGACAAAAGCCCGGATCGGTTAATACAGAGACGTTCAGCATAGTGTTACGCTTTCCCCTGTTTCTGCGGATTCATAAAGCGCGCCAACAAGCTGCTGAATTACCAGTCCCTGTTCTGCATCGGCAATCATCACGGGCTCTCCCAGCACGTGACGTACAAAGGCATCCATGCTGCGCAGATGGCGCTGATCGTCCGCCTCTTCGCGCTGGGTAAGGCTTTCTAAAACACCGGCTTCGTCGTTGTAGATGTGCGCCGGGAACAGCGTTGCACCCGCCTTTTCACCGCAGAAAGAGACGTTCATGATCGACTGCTCGCGAATGTTAAGCGCAAAGGAGGTGTCCAGACGCAAAATGCCGCCGTTGCAGAATTCAATCGTGCCAAACAGCGCATCTTCCACGGTAAATTGCGCAGGATCCCACTCGCCAAACTGACCGGTACTTTTACGGTTTCCCAGCCTCTGGAAGCTGTGCGCAGTCACCCGTTTTACCGCCGGGAAACCCAGGACATACATTGCGGCGTCGAGCATATGAATGCCGATATCAATCAGCGGTCCACCGCCCTGTAGCGATTTGTTGGTAAAAACGCCCCACCCCGGTACACCGCAGCGACGCAGCGCCTGCGCTGAGGTAAAGTAAACTTCACCGAGCGTTCCGTTCATTACCGCATCGCGCAGCAGTTGGGTATCCAGGGCAAAGCGATGGTGAAAATCATAGGCCAGAACTTTTCCTGCCTTGCGCGCCGCGATGCGCATCTCATCAGCCTGCTGCGGGGTCATCGCCGGGGGCTTTTCACACATCACATGGCAACCCGCCTCGAGCGACGCCATCACGTGTTCAAAATGGAATCGGTTGGGCGAACAGACGCTCACCACATCCGGTTTTACTGCCTGCAACATCTCGTGAGCGTCCTGCCATGCCGATGGAATAGCATAACGTTCCGCGAACGCCTGTGCCTGCTCAAGGCGGCTGTCCATGACAGCCACCATTTGAACATCACTGCGCGTGGCGTAATACGAGGCATGCACTTTGTCCGCGACCTGCCCGGCGCCAATAATGGCGACGCGCAGAGGCGAAGGTGTAGAAGCACTCATCACGCTCGTCATCCTTAGCATTCACGCAAATAAGTGAGAGAGTCCTGATAAGCCTTAGCCGGATCCTCGGCGCGAACACGGCATTCATACACTACGTATCCCTGATAGTTATCGGCACGCAGCTGATCGAACAGGCTGGCGAAATCGAGGCTGCCGCTGCCCGGCTGATAGCGGTGGTTATCTGCAATGTGAACATGACCCAGCAGATCGCGGTTCTGATGCAGCGCGTCCGTCAGCGAGTCTTCTTCAATGTTCATGTGATAGAAATCACCGATGATCTGCACGTGTTTCAGGCCGTTCTCTTCGATATAACGACGCGCGTCTGCCAGGGTGTTGATCATATGATCCTGGTAGCGGTTCAGCGGCTCCAGGTAGACGGTGGTGCCGGTGCGCGCGGCCACCTCATCAAGCCAGCGCAGCGAGGCGCTTACGGCTTTGCGGTCACCGTCCAGGCTGCGTGGAGAGGTCATTGGCGGCAGACGGAAGGTAAACATGCCCCAGGCCGCAGGCACGATAATGCCCTTTCCGCCGACTTCCGCCAGCGCTTCCAGAATGCGTTCGATCTGCTGTAATCCGTTCAGACGGCGTTCTTCGATGAAATCACCGATCCAGCCATCGTACCCGCCACATGCTGTCGTCACCGGCAGGCCCGTGGCTTTGATAGCGGCTTTCACGTCGTCGAGATTTTCCACCAGCAGACGTCCGTCAATTTCGTAGCCATCAAAACCCATCGCTTTGATGTACTCGAATTTTTCCATGATGTTGGTCGGGAAAAAGGCCTGGTTTTGTGTTGCGATCTTCATGATTTGCTGTCCTTAGCTTAAAAAGTGACGCCCATTTTGATACTGAGTTCCGGATGCTGATCGACATACTTCATATAGCTTTCCGGGCTGGTGGTGAAGGTCACGACCGGGTCGATCAGATCTTCACAGTTCAGATAACCGTTCATCAGCAATTCCCAGCAGGTCTCTTCGATACGCTTGCGGCTCCAGCGGGGATAGTCCGGGTTCGGTTCACTGCAGGCGCGGGAGAAGACAATCTTCGCGTTGTTGAAGTGCGCTTCGCGGCCCAGGTTGAAGCCTGCCGCAAACGGTTTGGCGAAGGCCACGTAGGAGATGGTGCCGCCGTAGGCGAGCCCGCGCAGCGCGGACTGCAGCGCATCCGCAAAGCCGCTGGTTTCGATGATCACGTCCGCGCCCTGCTTCCCGGTCAGCTTTTTGATTTCCAGACCGACATCGGTACCGATTGGATTCAGGCAGTGGTCCGCGCCGTGACGGCGAGCGATCTCACAGCGGTGTTCAATCGGATCAACGCCGATAACCACTGACGCACCGGCTTTTTTCGCCAGCTGAATCGCAATCTGTCCGATGGCTCCCAGACCGACTACGACAACAAAGTCACCCACACGGACGTTGGCATCACGCACGCCGCTCATGGCGAACTGCGCCGGATCGTAGCAAACGGCATTCTTCCAGGACGCGCCCTGCGGCATTTTACGCAGCTTATAGTTGTTCACCGCGTTTACGATGACCGTCTCCTGCAGCGGGCCGTAGCAGCAGACGCTGTCGCCGATCTGGTATTCCGTTACGTCTGCACCGCATTCAATAATGTCGCCAACGATCATGTTGCCCAGCTGGAACTTACCGAATTCGATACCGCGCGCAGCGCCCTCTTCACGCGGCGTGAACATCTGCCACTCTGCGTTGAACTCTTCATCAATAAACGGGCTTGCCGCGCGGAAATCCACGACTTCCGTTCCGTGCTTCGGGGCGCCAAAGCGGGCGCGAATTTTCACTTCATGTGCTTCCACAGCACGGTCTTCATACTCCACCAGCGCCGCTACGCGTGGCGCTGTCGCAACTAACTTCTTCATAACTTGCTCCTGATAAAAAATTGGCCGCCTTAGCCCTTGACGCCACCGGCGGTCAAACCACTTTTAATAAAACGTTCAGAGAGTGCGTACATGATGACCACCGGAAGCGCCGTCACCAGCGATGCCGCCATCATGCGACCCCAGATATAATCTGGCGTACTAAAGAGCGTGTTCAGCCCGACCGGCAGGGTAAAGTTGCTGGCGCTGGACAGGAAAATGGAGGCAAACAGGTAGTCGTTCCATGCCACCATGAAGCAGTAAACAAACACCGACACGAGACCGGAAATGGCCAGCGGCACGGTAATGCGGAAGATGATTTGCAGGCGGTTCAGACCATCCATCATCGCGGCCTCTTCTATTTCGTCCGGAATGGTGTCGAAATAGCTGCGCAGCATGAATACCGCCGTAGGCAACGTCTGGGTCACCATGGTGATGATGAGCGCCAGTTCAGTGTCGTAAATGCCGAGCGCGGTGATGATTTTGAACAGCGGCACCACCAGCAAAATCCCGGAGAACATATAGACGGTGTAGAAGCTCGCGTTGATCGTCGCGCGTCCTTTAAAACGCAGCTTGGACAAGGCGTAAGCGCCCAGCGTGCCGAGAAACACCGCAATTACCGATGACGTCAGCGACACCACCATGCTGTTGCGGAAATAATCCACGAACGGGAAAATTAGCGGGTTAAAGATGTCAACGTAATGCTGAAGCGTCCACGCCTGCGGCAGAATAGTCGGATTCAGCGATATGGCCTCTTTCGCGCTCTTGAATGACGTCATCAGCATCACGAAGAACGGGAACAGCGTGATAATCAGAAATACCGCCAGCCCCAGATAGAAACCAATACGGCCCAGTATGCGTTTATTTGTTGCCATTGAGGTTTACCCTTTTTCTGGTCAGCAGAATGACGGCGAAGATGATCACAAACAGCACAACAGAAATGGCGGCTGCTTTGCCCAGATCGTTGAATGCAAAGGCAGTTTTATAGAGATACACGCCCAGAATATCGACCTTCGTGGTCAGCAGATAAACATCCGCAAACATGTAGAACATCCAGATGGTTCGTAGCGTCACCACCGTTGCCAGTACAGGCATGATGGCGGGCAACGTGACGATACGGAAACGCTGCCAGGCGTTGGCTCCGTCCATCTCTGCCGCTTCATACAGCGATTTATCAATGGTCTGCAAAATCGCCAGGAATGAGATAAAGGCATACGGGAAGTAGCGCCAGATGGCGAACAGCACCACCAGCACGAAGCTGCTGCCAGGGTTATCGAACCAGAGCGGCGCCTGGTCATACAGATGCAGCAGATCGACGCCCAGATAGTTCACAATGCCGTAGCCGTTGTTGAACATGTATTTCCAGGCAAATACCAGGGAAATAGATGGCGTCACGTAGGATAAAATCACCAGCGAACGCGCCGTCTTCCGGAGACGAAACTCACGGTTAAAGAAGATGGCGACGGCAAGCCCCAGCCCGGTGCTGCCGAGCACGACCAGCGCCGTATACCAGAACGTCATCCACAGCGAGTGCCAGAACGCAGCATCCCCCAGAATGCGGATGTAGTTATCCAGGCCAACAAACACCGCATCAATACGCGGGTTAAGCGGCAGGCGTAAGAAACTGATTTCAATATTGGAAATCATTGGCCAGGCCACCAGGCCCCCCAGCAAAATCAGGCTGGGGGCCAACAGCAGCATGGCGAAAGGCATATCTGAACGACCAGAAAACAACGTCTTCATAATTTCCTTCCGCAGAGCGCTCCTATCGTTGTGAAATCAGGTCAGTCAGTCGCGTCTGGCTCTTGCTAAGCGTTGCGCTGAGATCTTGTTTACCCACGGTGACGTTATGCACCATGGAGCTGATAATGCCGGACCCTGTCACATCGCCCATGCGCGTGAAGTTTTTGTCGCCGACAGCACCAAACACCTGTACGTTCGGGAATTGGGCGATCAGTTCATAAGGCAGTTGCCCAAACGCTTTAATCACCTCGTTGTTTTTCCAGGTATCCGTTCCTACGACCAGCGTGTTCACCGGCAGCGCCGCGCCCGGCGACATCATGACCCAGTCGGTTGCGTTTTGAGCCTGCTCCATCCACGTCACAAACTTTTCAGCCGCTTGCGTTTCTTCTTCGGTTTGTCCGCTGGTGATCGTCAACGAGGTGACCATGCCATAAACGGCTGAGGACTTTTCTGTCGGGACAACGAAGCCAAGATTGGCAGGGTTACCATCCTGGAATACCGCCGGCAGGATGTAGGTGGAATAGACGGCCATCGGTGCAGAACCGTTCATGAAGGCATCTTTGATCTCCATGACGTCGTTCGAGCCCGGCATGGTGGTCGCGGCCAGCGCTTTATAGAACGCCAGCGCTTTCGCCATTTCAGGGGTGTCAATTTCAACGTTTCCGTTGGCATCAAAAACGTTCGCGCCGCCGGAAAGCGCAAACTGGGAGAACGCCTGCTCGGTCATGACGCTTTCCGCGGTGGGCAGCGCAATACCGTAATGTTTGTTGGCCGGGTCGTTAAGCTTCTGGCTGGCTTTCAGCAGCTGTTCCCAGTTATGCGGTTCCTGAATACCCGCAGCGGCAAGCACATCTTTGTGATACCAGATGCCGGACAGCCAGGCGCTCATCGGCACCCCCGTCCAGGCTGTGCCGTCTTCAGTACGCACAACACGCAGGATCCCGTCATAGAAGGTCTTTTCGCCTACCGCTTCAATGGCTTCACCGATAGCCTTGCGATCCAGCAGTTGTTCCTTATCCATGACTTTCGCGTAATCATGGCTGACTTCAATCACTTCAGGCAGCGCGCCCGTTCTGGCGAGCGTAATCACTTTGGTGTTGTAGGCATCTTCTTCCACCGGCACCTGCTTCACCGTAATGCCGGGGTTTTCTTTCTCGAATTTTTCGATCAGTTTCGTAATAACCGCCTGGCGCTCCTGCTCTACTGACGAGTGCATGAACTCAATGGTCACAGCAGACGCTTTATCATCTTTACAGCCTGATAACAGGGCGCACGAAACCAGTGCTGATAACAGCACAATTTTGGGCATTTTCATTTTAGGGTCCTTTTTAGTTTTCTTTAATCCACATAACCTGCCATGGATTGAGGGTCAGCTCTTTACCGCTAACAGCTTGTCCTGATAGTAATTCCATACCAGTAAGCGTGTCCCCATAAACGGTATGAACGTTATTACTAAAATTAAACAGGGCTGTAATTCTCTCACCGTTTTCAGCCACGCGAACAATTTTAAGAATTTGTTCATCCAGTGATTCAAAAAATGCCTGGGCATCAGGGTGAAACGCACTTTCCCCACGACGAATCGCAATAAACTCGCTTAAACGGGAATAAATTTTATGACGAATGCTATTTTTATTGTTAAGTTCGAGATCAACCTGACCTGCAGTATATTTCTTGCGGTTTATCGCGCGGTTATAGCCGAGGCGCTCGACCCCTTCATAATCGTTACGGGAGCCAAGAATACTTTGAATATACACGGCAGGTACACCTGGGAAACTTAACAGCACCGCATGCGCCAGAATAAAGCGCGCAATGCGTTCATCATCTGAACTGTTTTGCGCGCTTAACGCGTCAAGATAGGTTACATTAATTTCGTAAGGACTGCGCGTACCGTCAGGATTATTTTTCCAGTTGACCAGCGCCCCTTCCTGCTGAAGTTTCTCAACCAGTGCGAGGATTTCTGATTCCGGCAGAATGCCGCGCAGTGGGTTCAGACCGATACCGTCATGAGACGCCAGGAAATTGAACCAGGTCGTTTTTGTTGAAGGCAGCGCCAGCGATCCCGCCCACTGACAGAGAGCGTTAACATCCTGACGGTGCACAGCATGCAGCACCAGCGGCGGCAAGGAGAACTGGTAGACCATCTGGGCTTCATTTTCACCGTCACCGAAATAAGAGATATTGTCCTTATGCGGAACGTTCGTCTCAGTAATGATCACGGTACCCGGCGCCACGGCCTCGGTAATAGCACGGAAAAGCTGGATAAGGCAGTGAGTCTGTTCCAGATGGATACAGCTTGTTCCAGGGATCTTCCACATAAATCCGACGGCGTCCAGACGGATATAACGCGCCCCTTCCGCCAGGTAATGGAGCAGCACGTCAACCATCGCAATCAGCACCTGAGGCGAGGCGAAGTTGAGATCGATCTGGTCATCGCTGAAGGTGGTCCAAAGATGACGCACGCTGCCATCATGCAGCGTAAATGGCGTCAGCAACGGTAATGCGCGAGGACGCGTCACCGCAGATAAATCAGTTTCAGGATCGACAGCAATAAAGAAATCTTCGTAGCCAGGTTTCTGCGCAAGATAATTAGCAAACCATTCACTTTTTGCTGACATATGGTTGCAGACGAAATCAAACATTAAGCTGGCAGACTGTTTTAAATCAGCAACGTCTTGCCAGGTCCCGGTTTCAGGCGCAACGTTGTGGTAATCAATAACGGAAAATCCGTCATCAGAGGACCACGGATAAAAAGGTAAAAGGTGGACATGGGAAAACGTGCGAGCAAGCCACTCATTATAAAAGCGGGTAAATACCGGCAACGCTTTCTCCCCTTTCGCGGAGAACTGATCGGCGTAGGTGATCAGAACGACATCTTTTTCATCCCAGCCTGATTTACGCTTTTCTGTAATATCAACAGCAGCTTGTTCAAGCTTTGTTAATAACACTTTAAAATGTGCTTCAGAAAATGATTTACCGTAAATATGATTGATAAGTTTTTTAATTTTTGCGTTCACATTATTTTCCATGGTAGCGGTCCCACGAAGGGCAATCTACTCCCCTGAAAAATATCTGTCAACGAACCGGGAGGCTGAAAAACGCAATTACAAAGAAGCTCTGTGCAGTAATGTGAGCTGCCGCAAAGAAAGTGAGGGAAAGGGATGAAATGTCGTTAGCCCTTCCGGGGAGAGAAAGGGCTAACGCGAGCGTGAATTATCGGGATAAGTAACGGCGTGACAGCCGCTTTGCCGCTTTTTGCAACAGAGGTTCAAGCGCCACGGCCAGCAACATTCTGACCGGCTTGCGGGCAACAGATTTGATCGCCCAGCCCGCCACACCTGCCGGGCCGTAACGTAACGCCGTCATCAGAACCAGTTTACCTGCGATTTTCAGGCCGGGTTTTACCTTCTGACCGGCCTGTTGCCAGTTTTTCTTCATGTATATTCTCTCTTAAAGCTGACGAAAACGACTTCTCAGCGTAAAGGTATCGGATGTGACATAGCGTTCCATTTCACGTAACCGCTTCTCCCCTTCAGCCAGCCGATCGTCAACCGCATTGAGAAGATCGTTACTGGTAGGCGCGCCTTCCGCAGCCAGTTCGCCTTCCGGCATCGGGTCAAGTACAAACGACAGCACGATGTAGGCCACGAAAGTGATAAACGCCAGGCCGAAAAATATCGACAGCACCGTGACCACACGAACCAGCTTTACCGGAACGTCGAGATAATGGGCCAGCCCGGCGCAAACGCCGCGCACCATGCCCTGCTGTGGAATTCGCCACAATTTTTTGTTCAGATTCAGTCCTGACATTAACGGTCCCTCCAGTTAGGATGTTCTGCATCCAGGATTGCTTCCAGCGCCTGAATGCGATCGCGCATCTTGTTAGCCTGGTCGGTAAGCTGCGCAAGACGTTGTTGTTCACTCTGGGATAAATCGTTCCCTGAAGAACGGTTGCTGTAGTGCAGCCATAGCCAAATCGGCAAAACAAACAGCACGAAAATCGTCAGGGGAATGGCCAGGAAAAGCGCGCTCATGTGTACTCCTTGTCGTCGGATGCTTAGCGGCACGCTCAGGTGCCGCAACATTATTATTGGTTATCTTGCTTCATTTTGGCTTTCAATGCCGCCAGCTGCTCGCTGATTTCATCGTCCGCTTTCAGATCGGCAAACTGTTGATCCAGCGACTTTTGCTTACCGATGCCGTGGCTCTCTGCTTCCGCTTCCATCTGGTCGATACGACGCTCGAATGACTCAAAACGCGCCATGGCCTCATCCAGCTTGCCACTGTCCAGCTGACGACGCACGTCGCGGGAAGAGCTTGCCGCCTGATGACGCAGGGTCAGCGCCTGCTGACGCGCACGGGTTTCGCTCAGTTTATTTTCGAGCTCACCAATCTCTTTTTTCATGCGGGTGAGCGTGTCTTCCACCAGCGTGACTTCATGCTCCAGCGTAGCGATCATGTCCGCCAGCTTCTGCTTTTCAATTAACGCTGCGCGAGCAAGATCTTCTTTATCTTTGCGCAGGGCGAGTTCCGCCTTTTCCTGCCATTCATTGAGCTGAGCGGTGGCCTGCTCAATACGGCGCGTTAACTGCTTTTTCTCAGCCAGCGCACGGGCGGAGGTAGAACGCACTTCAACCAGCGTGTCTTCCATCTCCTGAATCATCAGGCGCACCAGCTTCTGCGGATCTTCTGCTTTCTCCAGCAGTGAGTTGATGTTGGCGTTCACGATGTCGGCAAAACGAGAAAAAATACCCATAATCAAATCCTCATAGTTCTGTTATCGGGCTATGCCCTGCTGTACTGATAATACAATTCCCGTGCCAGTTTTTTATCTTATTGATTTTACACGGTGTGATTGATTTTTATTCATCACAGAACTATGCTGACCTGGTGAATATCGCTAAGGAGTGGTTAATTTCATCATGGCTCAATACAAAGATAACTTACTCGGCGAAGCCAACAGCTTTCTTGAGGTGCTGGAACAGGTCTCTCGCCTTGCGCCGCTCAACAAACCGGTGCTCATTATCGGCGAGCGCGGCACGGGTAAGGAACTGATTGCTAACCGTCTGCACTATTTATCCGGACGCTGGGACGGCCCCTTCATTTCTCTAAACTGTGCGGCGCTGAATGAAAACCTGCTCGACACCGAGCTGTTCGGCCACGAGGCGGGCGCGTTTACCGGCGCTCAAAAGCGCCATCCGGGACGTTTTGAGCGCGCCGACGGCGGCACCCTGTTCCTTGATGAACTCGCCACCGCGCCGATGCTGGTGCAGGAAAAGCTGCTGCGCGTAATTGAGTATGGTGAACTGGAGCGCGTCGGCGGCAGCCAGCCGCTGCAGGTTAACGTGCGCCTGGTCTGCGCCACCAACGCCAATCTGCCGGAGATGGTCGCGGAGGAGAAATTCCGTGCCGATCTGCTTGACCGCCTGGCCTTTGACGTCGTTCAGCTTCCGCCCCTGCGCGACAGGAGAAGCGACATCATGCTGCTTGCTCAACAATTTGCGATTCAGATGTGCCGCGAGCTCGGTCTCCCTCTTTTCCCCGGCTTCAGCGATCATGCGCGGGAGACGCTTCTGGCCTACCGCTGGCCGGGAAATATCCGCGAACTGAAGAACGTTGTGGAGCGTTCTGTTTACCGCCACGGCAGCAGCGAGACGGAGCTGGACAATATCATTATCGATCCTTTTCAGCGCAATGCGCCGCCGGTTTCCTCCCCGTCATCATCAGGCGATACTCCCGCGCTGCCCCTTGATTTGCGCCAGTTCCAGCACGAGCAGGAGCAACAGCTGCTGGAGCAAAGCCTGAAGGCGGCGAAATATAACCAGAAACGCGCGGCTGAATTCCTGGGCCTGACCTACCATCAGTTACGGGCATTGCTTAAAAAGCATCAAATGCGCTGACAATATCGGCACTTACCCGCAGACATTTTTACGAAGCAGGCGTAAGTGCGATACACTTTGCAGATCGAACCTAAAAACCTTAAAAATTATGCGTCTGGTTTTATCGTCCTTTTTTGCACTCGGTCTGTTCAGCGGCCTGGCGTTTGCTGCGCCCGGGCAGTCTACGCAGCCTGACATTCGTGACAGCGGCTTCGTCTATTGCGTCAGTGGCCAGGTGGACACCTTCAACCCGCAAAAAGCGGGCAGCGGCCTGATTGTGGATACGCTCGCCGCGCAGCTTTACGACCGTCTGCTTGATGTCGACCCGTACACCTATCGCCTGGTGCCTGAACTTGCGGAAAGCTGGGAAGTCCTGGATAACGGTGCAACCTACCGTTTTCGCCTGCGCGATGATGTCGCGTTTCAGCGTACGCCGTGGTTTACCCCTACGCGCAAGCTGAACGCGGATGACGTGGTCTTCACCTTCCAGCGTATCTTTAACCGTAACCACCCGTGGCATAACGTTAACGGGGATAATTTCCCCTATTTCGACAGCCTGCAGTTTGCCGACACCGTTAAAAGCGTGCGCAAGCTGGACAGCCGGACGGTTGAATTTACGCTGACGCGCCCGGATGCCTCCTTCCTCTGGCACCTTGCGACCCACTATGCGTCCGTTATGTCCGCCGAATACGCGGCGAAGCTGACGAAAAAAGATCGTCAGGAGCTGCTCGACCGCCAGCCGGTCGGTACCGGCCCGTTCCAGCTGGCCGAATACCGCGCGGGGCAATATATTCGCCTGCAGCGCCACGAACATTTCTGGCGCGGTACGCCGCTGATGCCGCAGGTGGTGGTCGATCTCGGGTCTGGCGGAACGGGACGGCTCTCCAAACTGCTCACCGGGGAATGCGACGTGCTCGCCTGGCCCGCTGCCAGCCAGCTCACCATTTTGCGCGACGATCCGCGTCTGCGCCTGACGTTACGCCCGGGGATGAACATCGCTTATCTGGCCTTTAACACCGATAAGCCGCCGCTGAACAACCCTGCCGTACGTCACGCTCTGGCGCTGGCGATCAACAACCAGCGTCTGATGCAGTCGATCTACTACGGCACGGCGGAAACCGCCGCCTCAATTTTACCGCGCGCCTCGTGGGCCTACGACGGTGAGGCTAAAATTACGGAATACAATCCGGCAAAAGCGCGTGAACAACTGAAAGCTCTGGGCGCGGAAAACCTGACGCTCCAGCTTTGGGTGCCCACCAGCTCCCAGGCGTGGAACCCGAGCCCGCTGAAAACCGCTGAACTGCTGCAGGCGGATATGGCGCAGGTGGGCGTCAAGGTGATCATCGTACCGGTTGAGGGCCGTTTCCAGGAGGCGCGCCTGATGGATATGAATCACGACCTCACCCTGACAGGCTGGGCTACCGACAGTAACGATCCGGACAGCTTCTTCCGGCCGCTGCTGAGCTGTGCTGCGATAAATTCGCAGACCAACTACGCCCACTGGTGTAACCGGGAGTTCGACGCCGTGCTGCAAAAAGCGCTCTCTTCCCAACAGCTGGCCTCGCGCATTGACGCTTACGATGAAGCGCAAAAGATACTCGCTCAGGAACTGCCGGTGCTTCCGCTGGCCTCTTCCCTGCGCCTTCAGGCCTACCGCTATGATATTAAAGGCCTGGTGCTGAGCCCGTTCGGCAACGCCTCGTTCGCCGGCGTATCGCGTGAAAAAGAACAAGAGGTGAAAAAACCATGATTATTTTTACCTTGCGTCGGCTCCTTTTACTGCTGGTGACGCTCTTTTTCCTGAACTTTGTCGGCTTCAGCCTGAGCTATTTCACGCCGCATGCCCCGCTACAGGGCTCATCGCTGTGGGATGCCTGGCTGTTCTGGTTTAACGGTCTGCTGCACTGGGATTTCGGCGTGTCGAGCATCAACGGGCAGCTTATCTCCGAGCAGCTGAAGGAGGTGTTCCCGGCCACGATGGAGCTGTGCATTCTGGCCTTCGGCTTTGCCCTGATGGTAGGTATTCCCGTGGGCATGCTGGCCGGGATCTACCGCAACAAATGGCAGGATAAGTTTATCAGCGCCCTTGCCCTGCTCGGCTTCTCTATCCCGGTATTCTGGCTGGCGCTGCTGCTGACGCTGTTCTTCTCGCTGACGATGGGTTGGCTACCGGTCTCTGGCCGTTTTGACCTGCTTTATACGGTTAAAACGGTAACGGGTTTTGCCATCATTGACGCCTGGCTGTCCGATTCCGTCTGGCGCCATGAGATGATCGTCAGCGCCCTGCGTCATATGGTACTGCCGGTGCTGACGCTGGCGGTTGCGCCGACAACCGAGGTGATCCGCCTGATGCGCCTGAGCACCATCGAGGTGTTTGAGCAGAACTATGTCAAAGCTGCCGCCACGCGCGGATTGTCGCGCCTGACCATACTGCGCCGCAACGTCCTGCACAACGCTCTGCCGCCGGTAATTCCGCGCCTGGGGCTGCAGTTTTCCACCATGCTTACGCTGGCCATGATCACCGAGATGGTCTTTAGCTGGCCCGGGCTGGGACGCTGGCTGATTAACGCCATCCGTCAGCAGGATTATGCTGCTATCTCAGCGGGTGTGATGGTGATTGGTTCGCTGGTCATTATTGTCAACGTGTTGTCCGATATTTTGGGTGCGATGGCTAACCCATTGAAGCATAAGGAATGGTATGCCTTACGATAACGTTTACAGTGAAAAGCGCACGCCCGGTGCGCTGCGTACCGTGTGGCGAAAGTTCTATGGTGACACCACGGCAATGATCGGCCTTTATGGTTGCGCCGGTCTGGTATTGCTTTGCCTCTTTGGTTCGTGGTTTGCGCCTTATGGCATTGATCAGCAGTTCCTTGGCTATCAGCTGCTACCGCCTTCCTGGTCACGCTACGGCGAAGTCTCATTCTTCCTCGGCACTGACGATCTCGGACGCGACGTATTGAGCCGTCTGTTAAGCGGGGCTGCCCCGACGGTGGGCGGCGCGTTTGTCGTGACGCTCGCGGCGACGCTCTGTGGACTGGCGCTCGGTATTTTCGCGGGCTCCACGCATGGCCTGCGCTCGGCGGTGCTGAACCACATTCTGGACACGCTGCTGTCGATTCCGTCCCTGCTGCTGGCAATCATTGTGGTTGCCTTTGCCGGTCCGCATCTGTCGCATGCCATGTTCGCCGTCTGGCTGGCTATCCTCCCCCGCATCGTGCGCTCGGTTTACAGCATGGTGCATGACGAGCTGGAAAAAGAGTATGTCGTTGCGGCCCGTCTGGACGGCGCGACGACCTTCAATATTCTGTGGTTTGCCGTTCTGCCAAACATCGCCGCCGGGCTGGTCACCGAGATCACCCGTGCGCTGTCGATGGCGATTCTGGACATCGCTGCGCTCGGGTTCCTCGACCTCGGTGCGCAGCTGCCGTCCCCTGAATGGGGTGCGATGCTCGGTGACGCGCTGGAATTGATCTACGTGGCGCCGTGGACGGTTATGCTGCCGGGGGCGGCGATTATGGTAAGCGTGTTGCTGATCAACCTGCTGGGCGACGGTATTCGCCGTGCAATTAACGCGGGGGTGCAATAATGCCGCTTCTTGATATTCGCAACCTCACCATTGAATTCAAAACCGGTGAAGGCTGGGTTAAAGCCGTCGATCGCATCAGCATTACTCTCGCCGAGGGCGAGATTCGCGGGCTGGTGGGTGAATCTGGTTCGGGAAAAAGCCTGATCGCCAAAGCGATCTGCGGCGTGGCGAAAGACAACTGGCGCGTGACCGCCGACCGCATGCGGTTCGACGATATAGACCTGCTGCGCCTCTCCCCGCGCGAGCGTCGCAAGCTGGTCGGCCATAACGTCTCGATGATTTTCCAGGAGCCACAGTCCTGCCTCGATCCGTCCGAGCGCGTAGGCAAACAGCTGATGCAGAACATTCCCGGCTGGACCTATAAAGGCCGCTGGTGGCAGCGTTTCGGCTGGCGCAAGCGCCGCGCCATTGAGCTATTACACCGCGTCGGGATCAAAGACCATAAAGACGCGATGCGCAGCTTCCCGTATGAGCTGACCGACGGTGAATGCCAGAAGGTGATGATTGCCATCGCCCTGGCTAATCAGCCGCGTTTGCTGATTGCGGATGAACCCACCAACGCGATGGAGCCGACCACCCAGGCACAAATTTTCCGCCTGCTGTCGCGCCTGAACCAGAACAATAACACCACCATTTTGCTGATCAGCCATGACCTGCAAATGCTCAGCAAATGGGCGGATAAAATTGACGTGATGTACTGCGGGCAAACGGTCGAAACTGCCCCGAGTGAGGAGCTGATCGCCGCGCCGCACCATCCATATACGCAGGCGCTTATCCGCGCCATTCCTGATTTTGGCAGCGCCATGCCGCACAAGAGCCGTCTGAATACCCTGCCCGGAGCGATTCCGCTGCTGGAATCGTTGCCGATAGGCTGTCGTCTGGGGCCGCGTTGTCCGTATGCTCAGCGTAAATGTATCGAAACGCCGCGCCTGACCGGCGCCAAAAATCATCTTTACGCCTGTCATTTCCCGCTGAACATGGAGAGAGAGTGAAATGGTCGAAACCTTGCTGGAAGTCCGCAATCTGACTAAGACCTTTCGCTATCGCACGGGGCTGTTTCATCGTCAGACTGTCGAAGCGGTTAAACCGCTGAGTTTTACCCTGCGTGAAAAACAGACGCTGGCGATCATCGGCGAAAACGGCTCCGGTAAATCCACGCTGGCGAAAATGCTTGCCGGCATGGTCGAGCCCACTGCTGGAGAAGTGTTGATTGACGATCATCCTCTGCAGTTTGGCGATTACTCTTTCCGCAGCCAGCGCATCCGCATGATCTTCCAGGATCCGTCTACCTCGCTTAATCCACGCCAGCGCATTTCGCAGATCCTTGATTTCCCTCTGCGTCTGAATACCGAACTGGAGCCAGAGGCGCGCCGCAAGCGTATCTTCGAAACGCTGCGTATGGTTGGGCTGTTACCGGATCACGAAAGCTACTACCCGCATATGCTGGCCCCCGGTCAGAAACAGCGTCTGGGTCTGGCCCGCGCGTTGATTCTGCGCCCGAAAGTGATCGTTGCAGACGAAGCGCTTGCCTCGCTGGATATGTCTATGCGCTCGCAGCTGATTAACCTGATGCTCGAATTACAGGAAAAGCAGGGTATCTCCTACATCTACGTTACCCAGCACCTGGGGATGATGAAGCACATCAGCGATCAGGTAATGGTCATGCACCAGGGGGAAGTCGTCGAGCGCGGCAGCACGGCGGATGTGATGGCCTCCCCGCTTCATGAGCTGACGAAAAGGCTGATTGCCGGGCATTTCGGTGAAGCATTGACCGCCGATGCGTGGAGAAAAGACCGTTAAGCGCGGCGGTAAACACGGATTGCTCCGCTCAAATAAGGATTAAATAGCCTGCGTGCGCTATTTAATCCTTTTATTTTTTGTCTCCATCCCTGCTCCATATTTTAAGCAATATCCATCAATAGTTCTTCTCCAGAATACCGGGACATTACGGAGGAGAAGAAATGAACACCACCACATATGTTCTAAAATATACGGAGTATCTCATCAGAAAATGCTGTTCATATTTCATGACGGACCTCAATTTTCATACTGCAAAACTCAAAAAGACATCAGGCATAACCCCTGACATTAAATCACCCACTACGTTGAGTGAAAAAATATGTCATCGCCTGGTCTATGACCATAATAATCTCTACACAATGCTTGCCGATAAACTCGCCGTCCGCGAATACGTTGCGTCCAGAACAACGCGAGTAAAAGCGGTGCCTTTGATTGGGGTATACCGCAGGTTTTCGCATATCGATTTTTCAACACTGCCCGATCAATTCGTCCTTAAGTGCAATCATGACAGTGGAAGCACAATAATCTGTACAAATAAAGACCAGTTCAATTACCGACAGGCCCGTAAAAAGCTCACTCTCGCATTAAAGAAGAATTTGTATTACACCACGCGCGAGTGGCAGTACAAAAATATTACACCCGTTATACTGTGTGAGCCCTATGTCGATCTTTTCAATAATGCGGACAGGAACAGCACGCCGGAAATGCTGAGAATTCACTGTTTTCACGGGGTCGCACACTATGTTGAGGCCGATTTTACGGATGACCTCGGCAGAGAGTTTATCAACGTTTACGACCGACACTGGAATTTACAGCCCTTCCAGATGGAATATCCTAATACGCCGGTTGCGCCCGGCGAGCCGAAATTGTTCCGTGAGGCTCTGCTGGCCGCTCAGGAGCTGGCGAAGGGTCTTGACTACTGCCGCGTTGACCTCATGTTGAAAAGCGATGAAATTTACTTCAGTGAAATAACCTTAAGCCCAAAACGGGGCAAACTGCGAATTACCCCTCTGGAATGGGATACAAAGTTAGGCGATATATGGCAGTTGCCGCTATCGGCGGGCAGGCCAGGCTGACCTGCCGCCAGGACTCAGGCATCGGGCCAGGTCAGTTTGAACAGGGAGTGGTTTTGCTTCGATAAGGTATACGTTACATCGCCACCATGAGCCAGCATGATGGCTTTTACCACCGATAACCCTAAACCACATCCTTCGGGATTAACATCTCTGGCACCTTTATCCCGCTGGAAAGGTTGAAATAAGAAATCATGAAATTCCCTGGGGATGCCCGGCCCGCCATCCTCAATAAGGATATAATTGCCTTTATCAGAGACGCCATTTTTTACGATGAGTTTCCGCGAAGTTGAATAATGTAATGCGTTGTCAAACAGAACGGCCAGACACTGATTGATGCGCAACGGATCGAACACGCATCGCTGTTCCCTCAACGCTGTTTTAATCACAAACTGATTGTGCTTGAACTCGGGCATGAAAATATCAAGCGCATCCTGGATTGTGCCTTTGAGGTCCGTTCTGGATTTATACAGCGTATAACCCGCCCCGCCGTCAGAGCTGATCACCCGAAGATCTTCAATCAAACGGGTTAACCCCTCAGTCTGCTTGAGAAGATTATTAAAAAGCAGCGGATCCGGCTCAAAAACGCCGTCAACCAGCCCCTGAAGCCGCCCGCGTAAAATCGTGACCGGGGTTCTCAGCTCATGGGCAATGGCGGCGTTCCAGGATTTCCTCTGAATATCCAGCGTCTGGAGTTTTTCCGCCATTTCATTGAAATCCGTGACCAGATGATTGACCTCTCCCAGACGGGAGCTGGCGCAATAAGCACGGGCATCCAGCTGGCCCTGAGAAATTTTTCTCAGGCTGGACGCTACCGCGTTTAACGGGGTGAGTATTCGTGAAGAAAGTTTTATCGTTAAAAATATCGCGATTATCAGACTGATTGTTGTCGCGGTCCCGATCCACACCCAGTCCCACATCGTCATTTGCTCGTCATCGCCCTCAACGGCACCGCCGGGGAGGTGATCGAGAATAAAAGAGTAAAAAAACCAGGAGCCCAGTACCGCAATGGCAATGATCATAAACGTCAGCAGCAGCATATACGTTAAGATCTGCCGACTCAGGACAGAATCTCTGTTCATTTTTTCTCCCCGAGTCGATAGCCCATCCCCCTGATGCTCTCAGGAACGCCATAAAGGCCTGCAAGCTCCAGCTTTTTACGCAGCTTGCTCATATGGCTGTCTACCGTTCTGTCGAGCGTATCGCCTTCCGGCAGACACGCGTTAAGTAACTCTTCCCGGGAACAGACCTTTCGCGGGTATCTCACCAGGTAAGTAAGAAGTTTAAATTCCGTCGTCGTTAATACTGGGGAGACTACCTCTTCGCCCACGGTGACCTCAACGTAGAAATCGTCCGGGTAGACCGTAATAAAAGGCGTCCTGAGAGGCACGGCACCCGCCTGCTGGAGAGCGGGTCTGGTTCTGCGCAGCACGGCTTCAACTCGCGCGACCACTTCAGAAGGATTGAATGGTTTGATGACGTAATCGTCCGCGCCAAGCCTGAGCCCCATCAGCTTATCCACGTCCTGATCGAGTGCGGACACCATAATGACGGGCACAGAACTTTCCTGACGGAGCGTCGTGAGTACGCTCCAGCCATCGCATACGGGCAGATGGATATCCAGCAAGATAAGATCGGGTTTATGGAGCCGATTAAGCGCTATCGCCTGCTCGCCCTGCCGGGCTCTCAGCGTTTTCATCCCAGAACGCTCTAAGTATCTCATCAGTATATCGGCAATTTCGTTTTCATCTTCAACAACAAGGATTAGAGTATTTTTGTTCATTTTATCTCCGCGGGTGAAATCCCTTTGAGCACGCTATCAGATATCTTTAGCACAATAAGACACAGGCTCCGGGAAAAAGTGCCGTGGCCGCGAAAATTTCCTGGATTAATTTAAGTGCCCGGCAATTTCTCCATACAGCCTACACATTCAGTCAATAAAGACTCGACAATGTCAGCCCACAATAGTTATTCGGAGTTAAACCGTCTTTCGTTTAACGTGGTAAATACCCCTGTCGCTTAATGGCTTTCTGAATTTGGCTGAGATAATGAACATGGAACTTTCGAAATACTTCTCTCCTAAAAAAATCGGCATATTTTCTCTCTTCCTGCTGCTATCGTGGGGATTACTTTATACCTGGCTGGTATTGATGCATAAAATGGATGAGAAAGTCGCCGCAACGCTACTCTCTTCCCCCATGATCTATGGCTGCATTGCCTTGTCGGTTGTCTCTCTGATAATACAAAACAAAGCAGGCGCGTTCACTGAATTACTTCTCATCGCCTTCTGGCTAATGGTGATTTTTGTTTATCTCATTATTACGTTCACTGTGCTGCTGAACGCTACGCCAGATTTTAACGATTTGGTGTTTTACTATGAGTGTTATTTAATTCTCTTTTTTGGCGGTTCACCGTTGTACCTCATCGTGAGAATGATTTAAACAACCGTGTTGTTTCGCTCCACACTCTCTCCATAAACCGCCCATGTCCGCTAAACAGGCGAGTTGTAGACTCTCCATCACACCATCTTGAACAAAATAACTCACTGAAAGAGTCACGTATCTGGAAGTTAAATTAATGCCTCATTTCTTTATTGAACGTCCCATTTTCGCCTGGGTCGTGGCGCTTTTTATCGTCCTGGCGGGCGCATTGTCTATCCCCCGGCTGCCGGTTGCGCAGTATCCGGCGGTGGCACCGCCTGGGATTATTATTTCTGTCACCTACCCGGGTGCCAGCCCCGATATTATGAATACGTCGGTGGTGTCGTTACTTGAGCGCGAAATATCTGGCGTCGATAATTTGCTTTACTTCGAATCATCCAGTGACACAACCGGTTCTGCGTCTATTACCGTGACGTTTAAGCCCGGCACGGACATCAAGCTGGCGCAGATGGACCTTCAGAACCAGATTAAAATTGTGGAGCCGCGTTTGCCACAGGCGGTCAGGCAAAATGGCATCAACGTCGAGGCGGCCAATTCCGGTTTTTTAATGATGGTGGGGCTGAAGTCCACAACCGGTAAATTTGAGGAAGCCGATTTAAGCGATTACTTTGCCCGGCATGTCAGCGACGAGCTTCGCCGCGTACCTGGAGTAGGGAAAATTCAGCTGTTTGGTGGCGAAAAAGCGCTGCGCATCTGGCTGGACCCGATGAAGCTTCATAGCTACGGACTTTCGGTGAGCGATGTGCTTACCGCCGTTGGCCAGCAAAATGCCCTGGTTTCGCCCGGCAAAACGGGAGATGAACCCGCATCTGAAGGGCAAGGCGTAACCTATCCGATCACCGTGAAGGGGCAACTCACTTCCGTAGAGGCTTTCAGGAATATTACTCTGAAATCAGAGGCATCCGGCGCAAGGCTGAAGCTGTCCGACGTCGCGCGCATTGAGTCCGGCCTGCAAAGCTACGCTTTCGGTATCCGCGAAAATGGCGTTCCCGCAACGGCTGCGGCAGTCCAGCTATCCCCTGGCGCCAATGCGATGAGCACGGCTGCAGGCGTACGCGCACGCATCGACGAACTTTCTCAGGTGTTGCCGGAAGGAATGACGTTTACGGTTCCCTTCGATACCGCGCCTTTTGTGAAGCTCTCCATCATGAAGGTGGTGCAGACATTTGTGGAAGCGATGGTTCTGGTCTTCCTCGTAATGCTGCTGTTTCTGCATAAGATACGCTGTACGCTTATCCCGGCGATTGTTGCCCCCGTCGCACTGCTTGGCACCTTCACGGTGATGCTATTGAGTGGATACTCCATCAATATTCTGACCATGTTCGGCATGGTTCTGGCGATAGGGATTATCGTAGATGACGCTATTGTGGTCGTGGAGAACGTCGAGCGCCTGATGGAAGAAAAACAACTCTCTCCGCGCGACGCGACCCGGGAGGCCATGAATGAAATCACGCCGGCAATTATCGGGATCACGCTGGTGCTTACCGCCGTCTTTATTCCCATGGGTTTCGCCGAAGGATCCGTCGGGATTATTTATCGACAATTTTGTATTTCCATGGCGGTCTCCATACTGTTGTCGGCATTTCTTGCCCTCACGCTTACCCCCGCGCTATGCGCGACGCTACTTAAGCCTCACAGCGCAGCAAAGCACATTGGTGGCAGGTTCGCGGCAGGGTTTAACGCCCGCTTTCATACCCTCACGACGTGGTACGAATCCGGGCTGGGCGCCGTGCTGAGACGCACCGGGCGTATGCTACTGTTGTACGTCGCGCTATGTGCTGCGCTATGTTTGGGGCTTTCTTCGCTGCCCTCGTCCTTTCTTCCGGATGAAGATCAGGGCTATTTTATGTCCTCAATTCAGCTGCCTTCCGATGCCACAATGCAGCGCACCCTGAGAGTGGTTAAAAAATTTGAAGAGGAAATTGCGGCCCGGCCGGATATTGAAAGCAACATTATGATTCTGGGATTTGGGTTTTCAGGCTCGGGACCGAATTCGGCCATGGCCTTCACCAGGCTGAAGGACTGGAAAGATCGGCAGGGTACGACCGCACAGAATGAAGCCGACCATATACAGGCCAGCATGGCTAACGTCTCTGATGCCGTCACGATGAGCCTTCTCCCGCCGGCCATTTCGGATATGGGCACCTCCTCGGGCTTCACCTGGTACGTGCAGGACAGGGCGGGACTGGGCTACGAGGCGTTAAAGAGAGCGGCCGATGCGCTGGTTATGAAAGCTAATCAACGTCCTGAACTGAGTGACGTGTATATAGACGGTCTGCCGGAAGGAACAAGCCTGGCCCTTCAGATTGACCGGGAAAAAGCGGAAGCGCTGGGCGTCTCATTTGATGAAATCAACCAGACGCTCTCGGTCACCATGGGGTCGAACTACGTTAATGACTACACGAACAAGGGCCGTGTTCAGCAGGTCATTATTCAGGCCGACGCCCCTTACCGCATGCAGCCTGAGCAGATCCTGAAATTATCGGTAAAAAACCGTATGGGGCAGATGGTGCCAGTATCTACGTTTGCGACGCTTTCCTGGAACGTTGCGCCGCAGCAGTTGACGCGTTATCAGGGATATTCTGCTATCCGCATTACCGGCAGTGCGGCCCCGGGCAAATCCAGCGGCACTGCAATGAAGGCCATGGAGACGTTGTCACGGGATTTACCGCAGGGGATGGCCGGCGAGTGGGCCGGGAGCTCATTGCAGGAGAGAAAATCCGAATCTCAGCTCCCGGGTCTGATCGTTCTGTCGATACTGGTCGTGTTCATGGTGCTCGCCGCCCTGTATGAGAGCTGGTCAATTCCCTTTGCGGTCATGCTGGTCGTTCCCCTGGGGCTTATCGGTGCGGTGGTTGCCGTCTCCGTTGCGGGCATGACGAATGATGTTTTCTTTAAGGTCGGTCTTATCACCCTGATAGGCCTGTCCGCCAAGAACGCCATTCTGATTGTCGAGTTTGCAAGGCAGCTCCACCGGGAAGGACAACCCCTGCTGGCGGCAACAATACAGGCCGCAAGCCAGCGTCTGCGCCCTATTTTGATGACATCGTTAGCCTTTACGTTAGGCGTGGTGCCACTGATGCTGGCGCGTGGCGCGAGTGACAGCACGCAGCACGCTATCGGCACCGGGGTGTTTGGCGGCATGATCAGCGGCACGCTTCTCGCGATCTTTTTCGTCCCGGTATTCTTTATTGTCGTTGCGCGTTTCGTTGAAAACGCCAGGAAAGTGTGAATACCGCTGATGGATCGCGGAACCTTGCTGGTTGGATGAGGCGAAGCTGCTGCCGGGTGATATACTGGACGAATGCTGAAATTTTGAGCCCCCGCCAGCCCGCGCCTCACCTTTTGGGGCATTCCTCTTCGGAGATCGACGAGAAATATCGTGACACAAGGGGCCGTGAGTGGGCTATAATTTCGAGCTAATTTCGAATGATTTTGAAATACTGCCTGTAACGCTATGAATTACAAGGCAAAATAAGCAATGAATATAAGGATTAAAGCTATGGGTTTTCTTTCCGGTAAGCGCATTCTGGTGACTGGCGTTGCCAGCAAACTGTCCATCGCATACGGCATCGCACAGGCAATGCATCGCGAAGGCGCTGAGCTGGCGTTCACCTACCAGAACGACAAGCTGAAAGGCCGTGTTGAAGAGTTTGCCGCGCAGCTGGGTTCCAGCATTGTTCTGGAATGTGACGTTGCACAAGACGAAAGCATCGACGGCATGTTTGCTGAACTGGCAAAAGCATGGCCGAAATTCGACGGTTTCGTTCACTCCATCGGCTTCGCTCCTGGCGACCAGCTGGACGGCGACTACGTGAACGCGGTAACCCGTGATGGCTTTAAAATCGCGCACGACATCAGCTCCTACAGCTTCGTTGCAATGGCGAAATCTTGCCGCGCAATGCTGAACCCGGGCGCAGCGCTGCTGACCCTGTCCTACCTGGGCGCAGAGCGTGCTATCCCTAACTATAACGTTATGGGCCTGGCGAAAGCATCTCTGGAAGCCAACGTTCGCTACATGGCGAACGCAATGGGTCCAGAAGGCGTGCGCGTTAACGCCATCTCTGCTGGCCCTATCCGCACCCTGGCGGCGTCCGGCATCAAAGATTTCCGTAAAATGCTGGCACACTGCGAAGCGGTTACCCCGATTCGTCGTACCGTTACCATTGAAGATGTGGGTAACTCTGCTGCATTCCTGTGCTCTGACCTTTCCGCAGGTATCTCCGGCGAAGTGGTTCACGTTGACGGCGGCTTCAACATCGCTGCAATGAACGAGCTGGAAATTAAATAAGCTGTGGCTCTCTTCCCGCACGGGAAGAGAGCTTTCCCCCTCCGCACTCCCCTTCGTTATTCCGTTCTGCTATTTGTTATCACCTAACAATATTTTTCCCTTTATCTGCCTTACGCCAGGATATTGATCGCCATTTTGAGATCAAGGAACGCCCATGGAACAACGCCGTTTTTCCGGCAAAGGCCACTGGTATCACGAAACCCAGTCTAACCACGCGCAGCCGGATGTGCTGCCCCTGGTGCCCGAAGCCGCTAACGTCGACGATCGTTTTTTGCTCGATTTAGCCCTGCCAGATGAGATTGTCGCCGCCTGTACCGGCTGGCTTGCTCCTGCCAGATCCTTATGTCACCAGCTGTTCCCGCTCTCACTTCCCGTAAACCGCCTGCGAACGCTTAGCGCCTACGATCGGTTAAGTACCGCGCTGACGGTGGCGCAGGCCTGCGGCGTTCAGCGGCTGTGCAACCACTACGCCGCCCTCCTCGCCCCGCTGCCGGGCCCTGACTCCTCCCGCGAAAGTAACCGACGGCTGGCGGAAATCACGCAGTACGCCCGCCAGCTCGCCAGCTCACCTGACGTCATTGATGATAAGGCGCGAAACCAGCTTGATGAGGTAGGTCTGTCTATCTATGACGTTGTGGTGATTAACCAGATAATCGGCTTTATCGGTTTTCAGGCGCGCGTGGTCGCCGTCTTTCAGGCGCTGCTCGGCCATCCCGTCCGCTGGCTGCCGGGCCATCATATCCAGCCGCACACCCTGCCAACGTCCTCCGACGCGTGGATCTCGCTTCTGCCCGTGGTCGAGCTTCGCTATGCCAGTGCGCATCAGCTTGAGTCCCTCTCCCGCTGGCAGGCAGAGCCCACGCTTGAGGCGCTGACGCCGGTCCTGTGCCATGAACCGACCTTGCTCGATCTGATGGGGGAGATCCTGATAAATAGCCGGGAAACGGTTTCGCTGCCTCCTCCGGCGCTTTCGGCAGCAGCCGAATTGCTGACACGCTCGCCGGACCGCTTCAGCGCCGCACAATTTACCCCGCTCACGGAAGAGGGACTTACTGCCGTTCAGGCGATCAACCTGCTCAGCCAATGCGCCCTGGAGGGCTGGCTCAATCGACTAAAAGTCGCGTCCGGCAAAGCGGAATAACCACACTCTTTCCCCAAAGAGCGCTTGCTGTAGCAGTGAGAATCGCGTAAAACTGTCAGCCGCTCAATGGCTACGAAAATAGAACATTATGTTTCAGGACAACCCGCTGCTAGCGCAGCTTAAACAGCAACTGCATTCCCAGACGCCGCGTGCAGAAGGGGTCGTAAAAGCCACGGAAAAGGGCTTTGGCTTCCTTGAAGTTGACGCGCAGAAAAGCTACTTCATTCCGCCACCGCAGATGAAGAAAGTGATGCATGGCGATCGCGTCATGGCCGTCATCCATACCGAGAAGGAACGTGAATCCGCCGAGCCGGAAGAACTGATCGAGCCGTTCCTGACCCGCTTTGTGGGCAAAGTGCAGAGAAAAGACGATCGTCTTTCTGTCGTGCCGGATCACCCCCTGCTGAAAGATGCCATTCCCTGCCGCGCCGCCCGCGGCGTTGAGCATGATTTTAAAGAAGGTGACTGGGCCGTGGCAGAAATGCGCCGTCATCCTCTGAAAGGCGACCGCGGTTTCTATGCTGAACTGACCCAGTTCATCACCTTTGGCGACGACCATTTCGTCCCGTGGTGGGTCACGCTGGCGCGCCATAATCTTGAAAAAGAAGCGCCGAACGGCGTGGCAACTGAGATGCAGGATGAAGGCCTGGCGCGCCGCGATCTTACCGCGCTGGAGTTTGTCACCATCGACAGCGCCAGCACAGAAGATATGGACGATGCGCTCTACGCTGAAGAGAGCGCCGATGGCAAGCTGCATTTGACCGTCGCCATTGCCGATCCAACCGCCTGGATTGTGGAAGGCAGCAAGCTGGACGAAACGGCGAAAATCCGCGCGTTCACCAACTACCTGCCGGGCTTTAACATCCCGATGCTGCCGCGCGAACTGTCTGACGACCTCTGCTCGCTGCGCCCAAATGAGGTGCGCCCGGTTCTCGCCTGCCGCATGACCATTGCCGCAGATGGCACGATTGAAGACGATATCGAATTCTTTGCCGCCACCATCGAATCCAAAGCCAAGCTGGCCTATGACAATGTCTCCGACTGGCTGGAAAACACCGGCAGCTGGAAACCTGAATCCGATGCTATCGCAGCACAGATTCGTCTGCTGCACCGCATCTGCCTGAACCGCGGCGAGTGGCGTAAGACTCACGCCCTGGTCTTCAAGGATCGTCCGGATTATCGTTTTGTTCTCGGTGAAAAAGGCGAAGTGCTGGATATCGTGGCCGAGCCGCGACGCATTGCTAACCGCATCGTCGAAGAAGCGATGATTTCCGCCAACATCTGTGCCGCGCGCGTGCTGCGCGACAGGCTGGGCTTCGGTATTTACAACGTTCATACCGGATTCGATCCGGCCAATACCGAAGCGCTCGCGGCCCTGCTGAAGAATCACGATGTGCATGTTGATCCGGAAGAAGTGCTGACACTGCCGGGCTTCTGCAAGCTTCGCCGCGAGCTGGACGCTCAGCCGTCCGGTTTCCTGGATAGCCGTATTCGCCGCTTCCAGTCCTTCGCGGAAATCAGCACCGAGCCAGGCCCGCACTTTGGCCTCGGTCTGGAAGCCTACGCCACCTGGACCTCCCCGATCCGTAAGTATGGCGATATGGTTAACCACCGCCTGCTGAAAGCGATTATTAAGGGCGAAACCATTGCCCGTCCTCAGGACGACACGACCCTACAGATGGCCGAGCGTCGCCGTCTGAACCGCATGGCGGAACGTGACGTTGGAGACTGGCTATACGCGCGCTTCCTGCAGGATAAAGCCGGTACCGATACCCGCTTCGCGGCAGAAATTATTGATATCAGCCGCGGGGGAATGCGCGTACGTCTGGTGGATAACGGTGCAGTCGCCTTTATCCCTGCCCCGTTCCTGCACGCCGTTCGTGACGAACTGGTCTGCAGTCAGGAAAGCGGCACCGTGCAAATTAAAGGCGAGACGGTTTACAAAGTCACTGACGTGATTAATGTAACTATCGCTGAAGTTCGCATGGAAACCCGCAGTATTATTGCGCGCCCTGTCGCCTGATAACCTGCTCAATTGTCGGTCATTTCCGTTCAGAAAGGCCGACAATTTTCTCCCTGTCTTTCCCCCCGCAAAAGCATCATTTTTCTTACTTTTTCCGCCCCTGCCCGCCCAAAATAGCCATAATTATCTACAGTTAAAGAGTGCTCCCCTGTTCGGGCACGTGGATTTTATACGCTCAGCATTTTTATCTGCCTGATGCGTTTTATTATAAAAAAGCTGCGAAAAACAATACCTTCACTGCGGCTTTGCCGCTATTTTCAACGGAAAAGTCGACGACTAATGAATAATTTGTTCGCTAATGCGTCGCGGCGGGAGAAATCATGATCGACGAACTTGAGCAAAATTTGCTGTTTCGTTACATGGGTACTCACAGCCCGTGGTGGCGATTGTCGGCTGACAGCAACGCTCTGCACCTTGCCGCCAGCGAAAATGCTGACGTGACTCAGGAGATCGTACTGGATGATGAACAGGCCGCACAGATCCGTCAGCTAACGGTGATGACCACCAGCATTTCCCTGAACCTCTCTCTTTACGGCGAGCAAGTTCCCGTCCATCTTGTCGGACGCAAAATCACCCGAAACGAGTGGGCCGGAACGGCTTCCGCCTGGAACGATACGCCCTCCGTGGCACGCGATCTGGCTCAGGGACTCTCCTTTGCGGAACAGGTTGTTTCTGAAGCGAATTCCGTCATTGTCATTCTCGATCAAAACGGCAATATTCAGCGCTTTAACCGCCTGAGCGAAGAGTATACCGGTCTGAAAGAACATGAAGTCATTGGTCAAAACGTGTTTGAACTGTTCATGAGCCGCAGCGAAGCGGCAGCCTCGAAGCGCAACATTGCGGGTTTCTTTCGCAACGGCAGCTCCTACGAAGTCGAACGCTGGATTAAAACGCGAAAAGGGCAACGCTTGTTTCTGTTCAGAAATAAATTCGTTCACAGCGGCAGCGGTAAAAATGAAATTTTCCTTATCTGCTCCGGGACCGACATTACCGAAGAACGGCGGGCACAGGAGCGCCTGCGCGTGCTGGCCAATACCGATACCATCACCGGCCTGCCCAACCGCAATGCGATCCATGAGCTGATTTCAGACGCCATCAATAGCCGCGGCGACACGCAGGTTGGCGTGGTGTACCTCGACCTCGATAACTTCAAAAAGGTTAACGATGCCTACGGGCATATGTTCGGCGATCAGCTCCTGCAGGCGGTTGCACTTGCCCTTCTGAGTTGTCTGGATGAGGGGCAGGTTTTAGCGCGGCTCGGCGGCGATGAGTTTATCGTTATGGCCACCAATACCTCTCAGGGCTCGCTGGAAGCGATGGCGTCGCGTATTCTGACCCGCCTGCGCCAGCCGTTCAGAATCGGTCTCATTGAGGTTTACACCGGTTGCTCCCTGGGGATCGCCCTCGCGCCGCAGCATGGGAACGATCGGGAAAGCGTGATTCGCAATGCCGACATCGCCATGTACACCGCCAAGGAGAATGGCCGTGGCAAATTCTGCGTCTTCTCCCCCGAGATGAACCAGCGCGTGTTTGAGTACCTGTGGCTGGACACCAACCTGCGTAAAGCGCTGGATAACGATCAGCTCCTGATCCACTACCAGCCGAAAATGACCTGGCGCGGCGAAGTCAGAAGCCTTGAAGCGCTGGTCCGCTGGCAGTCGCCCGAGCGCGGGCTGATCCCCCCTCTGGAATTTATCTCTTATGCCGAGGAGTCCGGTTTGATTGTGCCGCTGGGTCGCTGGGTGATGCTTGATGTGGTTCGCCAGGTGGCAAAATGGCGTGACAAGGGAATTAACCTGCGCGTGGCCGTGAACGTCTCTGCACGTCAGTTGGCCGACCAGACGATTTTCAGCGAGCTAAAGCAGGCGCTTAAGGATCTGCATTTTGAGTACTGCCCTATCGACGTTGAGTTAACCGAAAGCTGTCTTATCGAAAACGAAGAGCTGGCGCTCTCGGTGATCCAGCAATTCAGTCGGCTCGGGGCACAAATTCATCTGGACGATTTCGGTACCGGCTACTCCTCCCTTTCCCAGCTGGCGCGTTTTCCTATTGATGCCATTAAACTCGATCAGGCTTTTGTCAGAGATATTCACAAGCACTCTGTCTCCCAGTCTCTGGTACGCGCCATTGTCGCAGTGGCGCAGGCGTTAAACCTGCAGGTGATTGCCGAAGGGGTGGAGAACGCAAAAGAAGATGCCTTTCTGACCAAAAACGGCGTCAACGAACGGCAGGGTTTTCTTTTCGCTAAGCCGATGCCCGCTGCCGCATTCGAGCGCTGGCTAAAACGATATCAAGCGCGACAACAACGTTAACGTCAAACAGAGGTTCACTTTCGTATAGGTAATTTCGTTATGGCGTTTTTTCCCTTCTCTTTTGAACCTATTTTCTGCATCATTGAAATTATTAACTTTTCGCTCCTGGGGAGAGATGATGTCTACTATTGATCCACAAGCTGTAGCACAACGTATTGATACCGTGCTGGATATCCTGGTGGCGGGTGATTATCACTCTGCGATCCGTAATCTCGAGATCCTGAAGTCTGAACTTCTCGCTCAGGATGGCGCTGACAATGCCCCCGAAAACCGACAGCCTAAAGCGCCGTGGGAAGTCTAATCCCATTGTCTCAGACCTCGTTTCGCTTTATTAATTGGATGCTATGAATTCCCGACAACAACTCATTTTGCAGATGGTCATCGATCAGGGGCGCGTAAGCGTCGTTGAGCTGGCTAAAACCACCGGCGTTTCAGAAGTGACCATCCGTCAGGATCTTAACCTGCTGGAAAAACAGAGCTACCTGCGCCGTGCGCATGGCTATGCCGTGCCGCTGGACAGCGACGACGTTGAGACGCGCATGATGAATAACTACGCGCTTAAACGAGAACTGGCAGAATTTGCCGCATCGCTGGTAAACCCTGGCGAGACGGTCTTTATTGAAAACGGCAGCAGCAACGCTCTTCTGGCACGTACGCTTGCCGAACAAAAAGACGTTACCATCATCACCGTCAGCAGCTATATCGCCCATTTGCTCAAAGAGACGCGCTGTGAGGTGATTTTGCTGGGCGGCATTTACCAGAAAAAAAGTGAGAGCATGGTAGGCCCGCTAACCCGGCAGTATGTCCAGCAGGTCCATTTCAGTAAGGCGTTTATCGGTATTGACGGCTGGCAGCCGGAGACAGGCTTCACCGGCCGGGATATGATGCGATCTGACGTTGTGAATGCCGTTCTGGAAAAAGAGTGTGAAGCCATTGTGCTGACCGACAGCTCTAAATTTGGTGCCGTCCATCCTTACACCATGGGTCCAGCCTCACGCTTTAGCCGCGTAATTACCGACGAAAGGTTAAGCGATGAACATCGTAATAAACTGGAAGATGACGGTCTGATTGTCGATATTATTAAAACGCCCGCCTGAGTCCATTTGCGCCCGTATTCCGGGCGCATATGCCCCATTCGTCTAAGAGGATTCCTATCCATCCTTTAAGAGTTTTTACCTGTTTAACCTGCCGTAAAGTCGTAAAATTAATGTTAGCGATATAACAGGAAGTGACTATCACCTGCGTGATTACGTAACGCCTGCGCGACCAGCTTTCACGGAAAAAAGAATTGAGTATTCATTTTGACTATACTTAATGTGTACATCTTTCCGTGAATCGATAATTCAGGAGAAAGTATTATGACCTTAACCAGCAAAAAATTAGCCGCCGCTGTTCTGGCAATCACTGTAGCAATGTCCCTGAGCGCGTGCTCTAACTGGTCTAAACGTGACCGTAACACCGCAATTGGCGCCGGTGCTGGTGCGCTCGGTGGTGCAGTATTAACGGATGGTAGTACGCTGGGTACATTAGGCGGCGCTGCTGTCGGTGGTATTATCGGTCACCAGGTTGGCAAATAATTATTCTATCAGCCTTCCCGTTAAGGCGATTTAGCATCGCATTTCAGGTCTGACTAACGCACGTATATAACACGAGCCACGGCATTTGCCGTGGCTTATTTATTTTAGCCGCCTGCAAGTTTAACTTTCATGCCTTTGGCTTCAAGGAGCGATTTAATTAAATCGCGTTTATCACCCTGAATTTCGATAATGCCGTCCTTCACGGCGCCGCCGCAGCCACATTTTTTCTTCAACTCTGCTGCCAGCTTGTTCAGCTCCGCATCATCCAGATCAATCCCGGAGATCAGGCAGACCCCCTTTCCTTTTCGCCCGCTGGTCTGACGCTGGATACGAACAATACCGTCACCTTTCGGACGTTCTGCTTTCGTTTTCGGTTCGTCTATGCGCCCGCTTTCCGTCGAGTAGACCAGCCGACTGTTGGAATCAGTCATTGCGCCCCCTTTTTCAGTGATGCGTTGATAGCCTTAAGCGTCTCTGCCGGGTTCGCAGACTGCGTCACCGGCCGGCCGATAACCATGTAGTCAACGCCTGCTGCCAACGCTTGCTCAGGCGTCATAATGCGTCGCTGATCGCCCACGTCGCTGCCAGCAGGACGAATGCCTGGCGTGACCAGTTTAAAATCTTTGCCCAACTCTGACTTAAAGCGTACCGCTTCCTGCGCGGAGCAAACGACGCCATCGAGACCACAGCTCTGCGTCAGACGCGCAAGACGTTCGGCGTGCCCGGCAGGTGACAACGTCACGCCAAGTTCGCGCAAGTCGCTGTCGTCCATGCTGGTCAGCACGGTAACCGCAATCAGTAATGGCGCATCGTTGCCGAACGGTAGGAGTGCTTCGCGAGCGGCTGTCATCATTCTCGCCCCGCCCGACGCGTGGACGTTGACCATCCATACACCCAGTTCCGCAGCGGCGGCAACCGCGTGCGCCGTGGTGTTCGGGATATCATGGAATTTGAGATCGAGGAAGACATCGAAACCGCGCTGCTGCAGATCGCGGACAATTTGCGGTCCAAACAGCGTGAACATCTCTTTACCAACTTTCAGACGACAATCGCGAGGATCGATACCGTCGACAAAGGCCAGCGCTGCGTCACGCTTATTGTAATCAAGCGCAACAACAACAGGAGAATCCGTAATAACGCGGGAAGTGGAGGAAGTAACAGACGTCATGACCAGCCCTTTTCGTCTATGGGCGCGCAGCGGCGCGGAACAGATAAACGGCCTGCATTCTACCTGCCGTCGCCGCAAATTGACAGAATCCATTTATGCCCCTGCCAGGCCAGCAAGCCGCACGGTGTTGAGAAAGCGGTAAAAGCCATCAGTATGTTGTAACTAAAATGAAGGCTTTTAAAAAATTACTGCCCATCCAGGCCGCGAATTGGCTTGATAGTGGACCAGGCCCGGCAAGATGGGCAGTGCCAGTAGAGCGTATACGCGGTAAAACCACACTTCTGACAACGGTAGCGCGGCTTGCTGCGCACCTGCTCGCCAACCATGTCGCGCAGCACCATCAGACTCTCTTTCGCGCGCCCTTCTTCCGCATCGTTCAGATGGTAGTCCATCAGCTTGTGGAATACGCGCATCGTGGGATGACGCTGCAGCTGACGGGTAATATAAACTTGTGCGGTGTCGCTCCCCTCATACTGCTCAACCACGTCAGAGAGCATCAGCTCAGCGGTCGCGCCGGTATTCTCTTCCACGCAACGGCGCAGAAATGCCACCCACTCTTCCTGCTTGTCCAGCTGCTGATAGCAGGTTTGCAGCATTTCAAGCGTTTCGCTGACCAGCTCTTTGTCCTGGTCAATCACCCGCATCAGGCTTTCAACGGCTTTAGCGTAGTCGCCGCTGGCCATAAAAACGCGCCCCATCATGATAGAGATACGCGCGCTATTGCGGTCTGCGGCGGCGCCTTTCTTGAGCAACGCCATGGCTTTATCCATGTCGTCGTTGCCCATCTGCTGAAGGGCAAGCTCGCAGTAGAAATGCGCAATTTCAACGCGCTGCTTGTCTTTGCCCAGCTTCACCAGACGCTCGGCCGTATCAATGGCTTTCTGCCAGTCGCTGGTGGCCTGGTAAATCTGCAGTAACTGCTGCAACGCGCCGATACGGAAATCCGTTTCATCCACCAGCTGTGTGAACATATCTTCAGCGCGATCGTACAGCCCCGCGGCCATATAGTCTCGGCCCAGTTGTTGTACCGCCAGGAGACGTTGTTCGTAGGTCAGGGAGGCGCTTTCCATCAAGGTCTGGTGGATACGGATAGCGCGGTCAACCTCGCCGCGCGAGCGGAACAGGTTACCGAGAGTGAGGTGGGCTTCGACGGTCCCCGTATCCTCTTTCAGCATATCGAGGAACAGGTCTACCGCTTTGTCCTGCTGATTGCTCAGGAGGAAGTTCACCCCCGCAACGTAGTCGCGGGAGAGTCGGTTAGCCTCATCCTGTTTCGTTTGTTGCGCACTTCTGCGGCCCATATACCAGCCATAGGCTGCGGCTACAGGCAAAAGCAGAAACAACAACTCCAGCATAGTCGATTATTCCTTCACGACCGGCACACCTGAACTTTCCGGCATGTCGGACGCAGGCGCAATGTGCTGTTCAAGTCGTTTAATTTTACGTTCAGCGCGCGCAAGAGAAACACGAACTTTCAACCAGAAAAGACCGCAAACCAGCCAGCCGATGGCAAAGCCTGCAGCAAATAAGACCGCCAGCAGGCTGGAGACCCGATACTCACCCTGCGCCAGCAGATAGTTAAACGTCACCTGTTGATCGTTTTGTGCACCCAATGTGACTGAAATGACAAAAATCGCCAATACCAGTAAGAAAATGAGTAAATATTTCACATTACTTCCCGTTATGTGGTTCAAGCGAATAAAGTGTGTTCAACTCACCGCAATCAGCCTTATAAACTACCATTTTAGCGACGGGCGCGAAACGGAAAAAGTAACGCGCACGTCATGGATTTATGGGCAAAATGCACAATATCAACCGTCAGGCGTCGCTTTGCTCCCTTTCGGCGATCTCTTCTTTCTCTTCAGGTGGCGGCGTGAGCGGGCCGCAGAACCGTTCTGCAAGCCAGGTTGCCAGCGTCACCAGCATCCAGGAGATCAGCGTAGCGACCACCAGATCCCGCGGCCAGTGCATTCCCAGCAGCAAGCGGCTGCCCATCACCCCTGTCGCCCAAACCAGTAAAATCGCGATGGTCATAGTGCGACGTCGAGGCCAAAGCAGCCCAACGCCCAGCAACGCCCAGCTGGCTGCAAACATCGTATGGCCGGAAGGAAACGCGAATCCCGTCTCTTTTTGCCAGTGCTTACGCAGGAACTTTGGAATATCTTCCTGTTCTGAAAGCTGTTCTTTCACCAGCGCGCCGCGATCTTTACGCTTTAAATTGTAGAACTCTTCCACCGGAACATGGTGCGCTTTTTCCAGCCAGACGACAAAAGGTCTTGGCTCCTGAACGTGATCCTTCACCCAGGACTTCACGCCCTGTCCAATAACGATCGCGCCACCGAGGATAGCAAAGAGCATCAACGCCGCGCGCAGTCGAAAGCGCAGGCACCACAAGAACCAGCCGCAGAGGATAACGTGGGTAATAATTCCCCACGGCTGCGTGACCGTCTCCGTTACCCAGTATAACGTTTTCAGCCACGTGGCATTCTGCCCCGGCTGCCACATCCAGCCGGAGACCCACACGGCCAAAGGCATAATCAGTAAAATGGCCGCGCCTGCTGCCGTACGTCTGGCGATTGAAAGCATGTCTTCTCCTTTTTCGCTAAGCCTCACAATCATAACTGAAATTCATTCGATGGGTGGATATGTCGGATCGTGCGTTTAACGTTCATATAGCATGGCGCCCATTAGGCGAACGTGCTGAGCTTGTGGCAAAATGGACAAATACAGAAAGCAAAACAGGCGCAAGGCACGAAACGTGTCAGCCTACTCTGGAGAATCACATGCAGCTTAAACGTGTGGCAGAAGCCAAACTGCCAACCCCATGGGGCGATTTCCTGATGGTGGGGTTTGAAGAACTGGCAACCGGACAGGATCATGTCGCGCTGGTCTACGGCGACATTTCAGGGCAGACGCCGGTGCTGTCCCGTGTCCATTCGGAGTGTCTGACCGGCGACGCGTTGTTCAGCCTGCGCTGTGATTGCGGTTTCCAGCTCGAAGCTGCCCTTACCCATATTGCCGAAGAAGGCCGCGGCGTGCTGCTCTATCACCGCCAGGAAGGTCGTAACATTGGTCTGCTGAATAAAATCCGCGCTTACGCTCTGCAGGACCAGGGCTACGATACGGTGGAAGCCAACCACCAGCTCGGTTTTGCCGCCGATGAACGTGATTTCACCCTCTGCGCCGATATGTTCAAGCTGCTGGGCGTGGACGAGGTTCGCCTGCTGACCAATAATCCCAAAAAGGTGGAAATCCTCACCGAAGCCGGGATCAACATCGTCGAGCGCGTACCGCTGATTGTCGGCCGCAACCCGAAAAATGCCCACTATCTCGATACCAAGGCGGCTAAAATGGGCCATCTTCTGAAAGAGTGAAAGTAAAAAGCCCGGCACAGATGCCGGGCTTTTTTTATCAATCCAGCATTTTACGAATCACATAATGTAAAATGCCGTCGTTCTGGTAGTAGGTCAGTTCGGTTGCCGTATCAATACGACACCGGCATTCCAGTACCTCACTTTTCCCGTCTGCTCGCGTAAGCTTCACCGGCACCGTTTTGCCCGGCTGCAGGTTTTGCAGGCCGCTAATATCAATCTGCTCTTCCCCCGTCAGGCCCAGCGTTTTGCGCGTGACGCCCTGAGGGAACTCAAGCGGCAGGATCCCCATGCCAATCAGGTTCGAGCGGTGAATACGTTCAAACGACTCGGCGATGACCACGCGAACGCCAAGCAGTCGCGGACCTTTCGCCGCCCAGTCACGACTGGAGCCGGAACCGTACTCTTTCCCGGCGATCACCGCCAGCGGCGTACCTTCCTGCTGATATTTGACGGCTGCGTCATAAATCGACACGACTTCCGTCCCCGGAAGATGGCGCGTCATCCCCCCTTCCACGCCCGGAACCATTTCGTTACGAATGCGGATGTTGGCAAACGTCCCACGCATCATCACTTCATGGTTACCGCGGCGCGATCCGTAGGAGTTAAAATCGCGGCGCTCCACGCCCCGGCTTTGCAGATAACGGCCCGCCGGGCTGTCGGCTTTGATGCTCCCCGCCGGAGAGATATGGTCAGTGGTGACGGAATCCCCCAGCATCGCCAGTATGCGCGCCCCGTGAATATCCTGAAGCGGTGCAGGCTCGGCCAGCATTTCATCAAAGAACGGCGACAGGCGGATATAGGTGGAATCGTCCTGCCAGTCATAGGTGTCCGAACCCACAACGTTGATGGCTTTCCATTCCGGCGTGCCTTCAAACACTTCCGCATACTCTTTGCGGAACATCTCGGTGGAGACCTTTTCAACGGCCATCGCAATTTCACGTGAGGACGGCCAGATATCTTTCAGATAGACCGGCTCATTCTTGCGGTCGTGACCAATAGGATCGGTAGCCAGGTTGATATTCATGTTCCCGGCGAGCGCGTAGGCCACCACCAGCGGCGGCGAAGCGAGCCAGTTGGTTTTCACCAGCGGATGAATACGTCCTTCAAAGTTACGGTTACCGGAAAGGACTGCGCCAACCGTCAGATCGCCCTGCTTGATCGCCGTTTCAATAGGTTCAGGCAGCGGGCCGGAGTTACCGATGCAGGTGGTACAGCCATAGCCCACGAGGTTAAAGCCCAGCTCATCAAGATACGGCGTTAGCCTGGCCTGCGCCAGGTAATCCGAGACCACTTTGGAGCCCGGTGCCAGAGAGGCTTTGACCCAGGGCTGTGGTTTCAACCCCAGCTCAACCGCTTTTTTAGCCAGCAGGCCGGCCGCCATTAATACGCTGGGGTTTGAGGTGTTGGTGCAGGAGGTAATGGCGGCTATGACAACCGCGCCGTCCGGGAGCTGATACTGATGTCCGTTCAGAACATAGTCGATTGGGCGATGGTCCTTCTTCGCCACGTTAACTTCCAGCTCATTGCTTGCGGCAAACGCTTTTGGCACGTCGCTTAACGCTACGCGATCCTGCGGACGTTTCGGACCGGCGAGGCTCGCCTCAACGCTTCCCATGTCAAGCGCAAGCGTGCTGGTAAATACCGGCTCATCCCCCGGATTGCGCCACATGCCCTGCGCTTTGGTGTACGCCTCCACCAGCGCCACCTGCTCTTCGCTGCGTCCGCTCAGGCGCATGTACTCCAGCGTGACGTCATCAATGGGGAAAAATCCGCAGGTTGCACCATATTCTGGCGCCATGTTGGCGATGGTCGCGCGATCAGCCAGCGGCAGCGAATCCAGCCCGTCACCGTAAAATTCAACAAATTTTCCCACCACACCATGCTTACGCAGCATCTGGGTAACGGTGAGCACCAGATCGGTGGCGGTAATGCCTTCAGACAGTTTCCCGGTGAGCTTAAAGCCCACGACATCAGGGATAAGCATGGAGACCGGCTGACCGAGCATGGCGGCTTCCGCTTCGATACCGCCGACACCCCAGCCCAGCACGCCGAGGCCGTTAATCATGGTGGTGTGGGAATCTGTACCCACCAGCGTGTCCGGATAAGCCACCCATTCTTTGTCCTGCAATTCACTCCAGACGGCTTTACCGAGATATTCAAGGTTAACCTGGTGACAAATACCGGTGCCGGGTGGAACCACGCTAAAGCGGCTGAACGCCTGCTGACCCCACTTCAGGAAAACATAACGCTCGTGATTTCGCTCCATCTCGAGACGCACGTTCTCGCCAAAGGCATCGTCATCACCGAAGTGGTCAACGGTTACGGAGTGGTCAATCACGAGGTCGACGGGTGAAAGCGGGTTCACTTTAGCCGTATCGCCGCCGAGGCGTTTAACCGCCTCACGCATGGCGGCGAGATCCACCACGGCAGGAACGCCGGTGAAGTCTTGCATCAGGACCCTTGCCGGGCGGTAGGCAATTTCTCTGTCGGCATGGGCATTCTTAAGCCACCCTGCCAGCGCCTGAATATCGTCGAGGGTCACGGAGTCACCGTCCTGCCAGCGCAAGAGATTTTCCAGCAAAACTTTCAAGGACTTGGGTAAACGCGAAATGTCCCCAAGCGTTCTGGCAGCCAGCGGCAGGCTATAGTAGTGCCAGGTTTTATTTTCTGCCTGTAACGTGTCCTTACTGGCTTCGCGTAGGGTTAACGACATAAGCTCCTCCTTAATTACAGAGATGTCCTGACAATCATCAGGGCCGTAATTAAAGATAACACAAAGATGTCGTAACGTTTTGATAACAACCCAAATTGATAAATTTAGGAATGGTCCAGAGGAGGATAAAACAAAAAACCCCGCCGCAGCGAGGTTTTGTGATTTAGTGGACGGCCAGCCAGATGAGCTGACTCCAGAACAGAATCGACAGGGTAAAAACGCCGATCCATGACCAGTATTTTTGAGACATCATGTTATTCATCATAGGGACACCAGGCATTATTTATTAAACATTCCGAGGCAGGTCCTCGTGCTATATTGCTGATGTGTATTTATTAAAGAGTACAAAGGCGCATAGTCATTATTCAGACTAACTGCATCATTACGCAATAAACTAAATTATTGTTTTTTGGGTTCGTCTTCTGCGAACACATCAATAAAAGCCTGCTGCTGCGGCGTCAGTTTCCAGGATGCTGGCACTGCTGTGGCAGGCGCTTTGCGTCCTTTGTGAACAGTGTCATGATGCTGACACATCCGCTTTGCCGTTTCTGTACGTACCGTCACTGCCATATTCAACCCCAATATTTCCAGGCCAGGAGAGCAACCATCACCCAGAACAGGGCGGAAACGAGAAAGACCGCCAGCCAGGCTTTACGCTTGAGCGCAGGATCCCTTTGCGGTTCTTCACTTCCTGAAGGCATTGCTAACCTCATACAATCGATATCGCTTATCATTTAGGACCAAACAATTGGTACAATTAATCATCTGTTGAGATAAATCCTAAAGAAACTTTAGCCGAAAAGCCAGTGAATTTACGCATCAAGAGGCATGAAATATTCAATCTTTTGACCAGAAATAAATATTTGAAAAGAAAAATTTGCGTAGCCGTTAATTAGTTTCTATTTTTGTCGCCAATTCACGACATTAAAGCCACACAAATTAAAAGGATAATGACAATATATGGCAGGGGAAGTGCAGATGATGATAATTCTAATTTAGCTTTAAGCCGATATTTCGGTATCTTTCCCTCAGGGAAAGATACCGGGTGTGATTATTTTTCGGGGAGTTTGATATCTTTAAACATCTCTTCGATATCTTCATTTGATCGTAATGCCACGGCGGTATCCACCACGTCACGCGTTAAATGCGGTGCAAAGCGCTGAATAAAATCATACATATAGCTTCGCAGGAAGGTACTGCGGCGGAAGCCAATTTTTGTCGTGCTGTGGCTGAAAATATCATGCGCATCAAGACGCACCAGGTCAGGGTCTGACACCGGGTCGACCGCCATGCTGGCGATCACCCCTACCCCCAGGCCAAGCCGTACATAGGTCTTTATGACGTCGGCATCGGTGGCGGTAAAGACAATCCGCGGCGTTAACCCGGCCCGGTTGAAGGCGGTATCAAGCTCAGATCGTCCGGTGAAGCCAAACGTGTAGGTGACCAGAGGATATTGCGCCAGCTCTTCGATTGACACCGACCCTTTGCCCGCCAGCGGATGATCCGGGGTCACCACAATGGAGCGGTTCCAGTGATAGCACGGCAGCATGACCAGATCGTCATAGAGATGGAGCGCTTCCGTCGCGATGGCAAAATCTGCATTGCCCTTCGACACCGCCTCCGCAATTTGCGTCGGCGATCCCTGGTGCATATGCAGGGAGACGCGCGGATAACGCTCGATAAAGCCCTTGATAACGCCCGGTAGCGCATAGCGCGCCTGGGTGTGCGTCGTGGCAATATACAGCGAGCCTTTATCCGGCCAGGTATGTTCCCCCGCCACAGACTTAATCGCATCGACTTTGGAAAGGACTTCCCGCGCAATACGGATGATTTCCTGCCCCGCTGGCGTTACCTGGGTAAGGTGCTTACCACTGCGGGCGAAAATCTGAATACCTAATTCATCCTCCAGCATGCGAACCTGCTTGCTGATGCCCGGTTGCGAGGTATATAGCCCCTCGGCGGTGGAAGAGACATTAAGGTTGTGATTCACCACCTCAACGATATAACGAAGCTGTTGTAATTTCATGCCAGACCATCCGATTTAGCGCACGCGGTCAATCGCTTAAGACGATTTGATAATAAAAAAAGGGTTAACTATAACCACTATATCACTTATAGCCTGACTGTATAGTACGGAACAAAAAATAATAATAAAGTAATAAAAAAGGGCCGGAAGTCCGGCCCTTTCACGGGTAAGCTACGGTTAAGAAAGATTATTTCTTGCCTTCAACCCATTTTCCATCGACAAAGAAGGCGGACCATCCGGTCGCTTTACCCTCTTTCTCTGCCGCAACGTACTGCTGCTTCGTTTTACGGCTAAAACGGACCACCGTCTTATTGCCTTCAGGATCCTGCTGTGGCGCATCGGCCAGATAACGCAGCTTCTCAGGCAGACGATCGCGGAAGCGATGCAGCTCTTCCACCAGCGGGGCGCGCGTTTCACGCGATTTCGGGAAGGTGTTGGCGGCCAGGAAGACACCTGCGGCACCATCACGCAGCACGAAGTACGCGTCGGATTTTTCACACGGCAATTCTGGCAGCGGAACCGGATCTTCCTTCGGCGGAGCAACCTCACCATTGCGCAGAATTTTGCGCGTGTTCTTACACTCGTCGTTGGTGCAGGCCATGTACTTACCGAAACGCCCCATTTTCAGGTGCATCTCAGAGCCACACTTCTCGCACTCCACAATCGGACCGTCATAGCCTTTAATGCGGAACTCACCCTCTTCGATCTCATACCCGTCGCACGTTGGGTTGTTACCACACACGTGCAGCTTGCGTTTAGGATCGATCAGATAGCTGTCCATCGCCGTGCCGCATTTTTTGCAGCGGCGTTTCGCGCGCAGGGCGTTGGTTTCCGCATCATCACCTTCCAGCACGTTGAGAACTTCGTTCTCCGGCACCAGGTTGATGGTTGTTTTGCAGCGCTCTTTTGGTGGCAGCGCATAGCCTGAACAGCCAAGGAACACGCCCGTTGTCGCAGTACGGATCCCCATCTTGCGGCCGCAGGTCGGGCAGTCGATGCTGGTCAGAACCATCTGGTTAGGCAGCATGCCGCCCTCTTCAGGATCTTTCTCCGCTTTCTCAAGCTGGTTGGTAAAGTCGCTGAAGAAGCTATCAAGAACCTTCTTCCACTCCGCCTTGTGACTGGCCACTTCGTCGAGGCTGTCTTCCATCTGCGCGGTGAAATCGTAGTTCATCAATTCGCGGAAGTTAGCTTCCAGACGGTCAGTGACAATCTCACCCATTTTTTCGGCATAGAAACGGCGGTTCTCTACGCGAACGTAACCGCGGTCCTGAATGGTCGAGATGATTGACGCGTAGGTTGACGGACGGCCAATCCCGCGTTTTTCCAGCTCTTTAACCAACGACGCTTCACTAAAGCGCGCAGGCGGCTTGGTGAAGTGCTGGGCCGGAACCAGGTCGACAAGCGACAACTCGTCGCCTTTGTTTACCGCAGGCAGCGTACGGTCTTCATCACCTTTACGCAGCGCAGGCATCACTTTCGTCCAGCCGTCGAAACGCAGAATACGACCGCGTGCCTTGAGGCGGAAGTCGCCCGCGCCAACGGTCAGCGTAGTGGAATCATATTTCGCTGGCGTCATCTGACACGCGACAAACTGACGCCAGATCAGCTGATACAGCTTCTGGGCGTCGGCTTCCATATCCTTCAGCGACTCGGCTAAAACAGAGACATCAGAGGGACGAATCGCTTCGTGCGCTTCCTGAGAATTCTCTTTGCTGGCGAACTGGTTGGCGCTTTCCGGCAGGTATTTTTTACCGAAGTTGTCGCTGATGTAGCCGCGCACCATGTTCACCGCGTCCTGGCTCAGGTTGGTGGAGTCAGTACGCATGTAGGTGATGTAACCCGCTTCATACAAGCGCTGGGCCATCATCATGGTTTTCTTCACGCCGTAACCCAGACGGGTGCTCGCCGCCTGTTGCAGTGTGGACGTGATAAACGGCGCGCCAGGCTTGCTGCTGGTCGGCTTATCTTCGCGTTCCAGTACCTGATAGCGCGCTTTTTCCAGCAGCGCCACGGCGGCCATGGTCTGATCGCGGTTTTCAGGACGGAAAGGCTTATCGTTGTGATGGCTTACCTGCAGCGGCAGCGCATCACCGCCCGGGGTGGTGACATTGGCGTCAACTTCCCAGAACTCTTCCGGCACGAAGGCTTTAATTTCGCGTTCACGCTCAACGACAAGACGCACGGCTACAGACTGCACGCGTCCTGCAGACAGGCCGCGGGCAATCTTTTTCCACAGCAGGGGAGAAACCATGTAGCCCACAACGCGGTCCATAAAGCGACGCGCCTGCTGGGCGTTCACACGGTCGATATTCAGCTCGCCCGGCTTCTCAAACGCCTGACGAATCGCATTCTTTGTAATTTCGTTAAACACTACGCGGCTGTAGCGTTTGTCATCCCCGCCGATCACTTCCCGCAGGTGCCACGCAATGGCCTCCCCTTCGCGGTCAAGGTCGGTTGCGAGATAGATGTGGTCTGCTTTTTCAGCCAGCTGCTTCAGCTCGTTAACGACTTTTTCTTTCCCGGGCAGCACTTCATATTGTGCATCCCAGTTGTGCCATGGGTTAACACCCATGCGGTTGACAAGCGCGCTACGTTCATCCTTTTTAGGCTTTTTAGCCCCTTTGGTGGAGGTAGAGTCTGCGCTCTTTTTGCTGGCTGAGCCACTGGTCGGCAAATCGCGGATGTGACCAACGCTGGACTTAACCACGTAGTCATTACCCAGATACTTATTGATCGTTTTGGCTTTTGCCGGGGACTCAACGATGACGAGAGCTTTACCCATATTCACCTTTACCTAATTTAATTCTTCCAGGAATACGCCGCACGTTGATTTCCCTTCCGCTGACGACGAGCCAATGATATTGCGACTGCGTCAGGGGATATCAACCCCTATGTCTTACCGAACGTCAGAATGGCGACATCCAGGTCATTGAGTTTTCGGGTATTTTTCTCACATCTCGTATAATTCGTGACGAATTCCCGGTCGAATGTCAAGCAATTCTGTTGCCAGAATGACGAAAGCGCACACTCTACCTGATAAAATTCGTTACGCAACTTTATTAGCATGCAAAAGCAAATCCCGCCAACCTGCCCTCTGCATCTTATCCCCTCACATTACAGGGAAAATTTGCCCCCAAAGCGCCCCCGGCGTAGACTATTGTCACTGTTTAAGGAGTGGATTATGCAGAATACGACCCAACCCATTGACCGAGCCTCTCTGCTTATCGAAGCAAACAAGCTTATTCGTGACCATGAAGATACGCTGGCAGGCATTGAAGCCACCGGCGTTGAGCAACGTAATGGCGTGCTGGTTTTCAGCGGCGAATACTTCCTTGACGAGCAGGGGTTACCGACCCCGAAAAGCACTGCCGTGTTTAATATGTTTAAATACCTGGCGCATACGCTTTCAGAGAAATATCACCTGGTCGATTAATGCAAAACGCGAGGCATATGCCTCGCGTTTTTGTTTACAGCAGCGGTTTTTGTCCGCGCTGTAGCCAGCGAAGCAGCAGGCGGTCCGCGCTTTCCGCCGCACTGTTGGTAAAGCGGTCCATCAGCCGTTTGCGCTGCGTAAAGCGCACGCCTACCAGTTCCCGGCCTTCCATCAGGTTGAGCAGCAGGTCATCACTGGTACCTACTTCATCCACCAGCCCTTTTTCCTGCGCCTGGATGCCGTACCAGTGCTCACCGGTCGCCACCTGTTCAATATCCAGTGTTGGGCGCATGCGATGTACGAAGTCTTTAAAGAGATGGTGAGTTTCATTCAGATCTTCACGGAATTTTTGGCGCCCCTCTTCCGTGTTTTCCCCCAGCAGCGTCAGGGTGCGTTTGTACTGACCCGCCGTGTGAAGTTCGATATCAATCTCTTTATTTTTCAGGAAGCGGTTAAAGTTAGGGATCTGTGCGACCACGCCAATGGAACCTATGATGGAAAACGGCGCCGCAACGATTTTGTCCGCCACGCAGGCCATCATATAGCCGCCGCTCGCCGCGACTTTATCTACCGCCACGGTAAGTGGGATCTGCTTCTCGCGCAGACGCTGCAGCTGTGAAGCGGCCAGCCCGTAACCGTGTACCACCCCGCCCGGGCTCTCAAGACGCACCACCACCTGATCCTGCGGCGTTGCTACGGCCAGAACCGCAGTCACCTCTTCGCGCAGCGAAGCGACTTCATGCGCATCCATGCTGCCTTTAAAATCGAGCACATAGACGCGGGGTTTTGCGTCGCCCTGCGGCGTCGCGAGCTTTGCCTTCGCCTTCGCGGCTTTGGCTTCCTGCTTGTGTTTTTTCTTCTGGGCTTTCAGCCACAGCTTCTGCTGATGGCTATCGAGCAGCGAGAGGGACATCTCTTCCTGCATCTCTTTATACTGCTCGCTCAGGCGGGTGATGCGTAACTCCCCACGCTGACGCTTGCGCTGCGTCAGGTTGACAATCAGAACGGCAACCACGGCAATGGCAATCACCACCGTCGCGATTTTGGCCAAAAACAACCCATATTGAGAAAGTAATTCCACGCGTTCCACCTTGATTTAACCACGAATCTTTCACGGCAGTGTACAACAGCCCTGCCCCTGCGTCTCGCCCGTGACATTACCTCTGCGAGCCGTCTTCAGGAATCCCCGCGCTGCGGTTTAAATATTTGCAAATTGTTAATTTTGCAGCAATGCGTCCTGTAGACTGATTGAATTCTCACGCTAATTCGGGCATAAAGCCGAAAAGTCATTATGAAGGCGTGATTGAGACACCGTGCGCCTGAGGAGTCACCGTGCATTATCAACCGCAAAAAAACCTGCTGCAGAACCGAATCATTCTTGTCACCGGCGCCAGCGATGGTATTGGTCGCGAAGCGGCCCTGACGTACGCTGAATATGGCGCAAGCGTAATTCTGATTGGGCGTAACGAAGAAAAGCTCAAAGGGGTCGCTCAGGAAATTGAGGCCGCAGGCGGGACACCTGCCCCCTGGTACACGCTCGATTTGCTGACCTGCACCCCAGCGCTCTGCCAGGAGCTTGCTCACCGTATCAGTACCCACTACCCACGTCTTGACGGCGTACTGCACAACGCCGGTTTGTTAGGTGAAGTGCGTCCAATGGATGAACAGGATCCTGAAATCTGGCAGCAGGTAATGCAGGTTAACGTTAACGGTACTTTTTTCCTCACGCAGGCCTTGCTTCCTTTATTACTCAAATCCGAGTCTGGATCTCTGGTCTTCACCTCTTCCAGCGTAGGCCGCGAGGGACGCGCAAACTGGGGGGCTTATGCTGTCTCAAAATTCGCGACCGAGGGCATGATGCAGGTGCTGGCGGATGAGTATCAGAGCCGCCATCTGCGCGTAAACTGCATTAATCCGGGGGGTACGCGCACCAGCATGCGCGCCAGCGCGTTCCCGACGGAAGATCCGCTGAAGCTGAAAACCCCGGCAGACATTATGCCGCTCTATCTCTGGCTGATGGGCGACGACAGCCGCCGCAAAACCGGAATGACCTTTGATGCCCAGCCGGGCCGCAAACCGGGAATTTCGCAATGAGTGAAGAACGTCATCAGCAGCGACAGCAGCGTCTGAAGGAACAGGTTGACGCGCGCGTCGCGGCAGCTCAGGAGGAGCGTGGGATCGTCATCGTTTTTACCGGCAATGGTAAAGGCAAAACTACTGCCGCGTTTGGCACCGCTACGCGCGCCGTCGGCCACGGGCAAAAAGTGGGGGTCATCCAGTTTATCAAAGGGGAATGGCCCAACGGTGAGCGTAATTTGCTTGAACCTCACGGCGTTGAGTTTCAGGTGATGGCGACCGGGTTTACGTGGGATACGCAGAACCGGGAAACCGATACCGCAGCCTGTCTGGCCGTCTGGGAGCACGCTAAAAGAATGCTGGCCGATCCCTCGCTGAATATGGTGCTACTGGATGAGATCACCTATATGGTCGCCTACGACTACCTGCCGCTGGAGGAGGTGCTGGATGCACTGAAGAGCCGCCCTGCGCACCAGACGGTTATCGTTACAGGTCGTGGGTGTCATCGTGAGATTCTGGAGCTGGCAGATACTGTCAGCGAGCTGCGTCCGGTCAAGCATGCGTTTGATGCAGGCATCAAAGCACAAATTGGCATTGATTACTAAAGAAAAAGCCCGGTGAATTCACCGGGCTTTTTCGATTAACCGTTGTTATTCCGGCTGCCAGAGCGACGATTGCTGTTCACCTGGCTGTGGCGTTTCACCGCACGACGGATCTGATTCGCCTTCATACGACGACGATCTTTCTCCACCGCCACTTTAGAAGTGGTTTCCGGCGTCAGGCCAACCAGCTCGCGCAGGTAGTTAGTCTGGGTAAGATCCAGCTCGGTATAACCACCGCGCGGCAGACCTTTCGGCAGCAGAATGTCGCCGTAGCGAACGCGGATCAGGCGGCTAACCTGCACGCCTACCGCTTCCCACAGACGACGCACCTCACGGTTACGGCCTTCGGTCAGGGTAACGTTGTACCACTGGTTAATCCCTTCACCACCGGTAAATTTGATGGTTTTGAACGCCGCAGGGCCGTCTTCCAGCTGCACGCCACGCGACAGATCGCGCAGTTTAGTTTCATCGACCTGGCCGAAGACGCGAACGGCGTATTCACGCTCAACTTCACGGCTTGGGTGCATGAGACGGTTTGCCAGTTCACCATCGGTGGTGAACAGCAGCAGACCGCAGGTGTTCACGTCCAGACGACCCACCGCAATCCAGCGGGCGCCGCGCAGTTTTGGCAGACGGTCAAACACCGTTGGACGACCTTCCGGGTCGTTGCGCGTACACAGCTCGCCTTCCGGCTTGTAATACGCCAGCACGCGGCAGATCTGTTCCGCGGACTCTTTCACGGAGATAAGATGACCGTCAATGCGGATCTTGAGCCCCGGTACGATTTCTACGCGGTCACCCAGCGTGGCGATTTTACCGTCCACACTCACGCGGCCCGCTTCTATAATGGCTTCGATTTCACGGCGTGAGCCGTGGCCGGCACGCGCCAGCACTTTCTGTAACTTCTCGCTCATTGAGCTTCCTCAGGTGTCGCCTTCACAGGCGTCGAATCAGGTCAAAAGCAGAGCCGAGCCCTGCTTTGATGGCCGCGTAGTATATCTGCTTACACCTTTACAAGAAAGGCTTAACATCACCCACGCCTTCACGAATCACTTCAGGCGCGTCTTCGGTCAGATCCACAACGGTAGTCGGCTGCTGGCCGAGATAACCGCCGTGAATAATCAGCTCCACTACCTTCTCCAGACGATCTTTTATCTCCTCCGGATCGGACTCGGTAAACTCGCTGCCCGGCAGCATCAGCGAGGTGGAGAGCATCGGCTCGCCGAGGGTTTCCAGCAGCGCCTGGGCAATCGGGTTCGACGGCACGCGCATGCCGATAGTCTTACGCTTTTCCTGCAGCAGGCGACGCGGCACCTCCTTCGTCCCTTTCAGAATAAAGGTGTAGTTGCCCGGCGTATTGTTCTTAATCAGGCGAAACGCCACGTTATCAACATACGCATAGGTCGACAGCTCAGAGAGATCGCGGCACATCAGGGTAAAGTTATGGCCGTCCGGCAGCTGACGAATACGGCAAATGCGTTCCATCGCTCCTTTATCTTCAATTTTACAGCCCAGCGCGTAGCCGGAATCGGTCGGGTAGACTATCACGCCGCCTTTGCGGACGATCTCCACGGCCTGGTTAATCAGACGTGGCTGCGGATTGTCCGGATGGATATAGAAAAACTGACTCATACTTCCCTCTCTTCAATTTGCTGCGGCTGCTCCCAGAGCTGCCAGACCGGCTCAACGCCAGCGGGTAGCCAGAGCTTGCGTCCCAGCTCGATCCACGCGCAGGGCTGGTGGAAATCAGAGCCCTGTGACCCTAGCAGGCCAAACTGGCGGGCGTAAGTCGCGAGCTGCGCGCGCTCGTTGGGCGCCTGCTGACACTGGGCGACTTCCATCGCCTCGCCACCGCATTCGGCAAAGTGCGCCAGCAGCCGTTTCAGCCATTTAGCAGAAAGATTATACCGCCCCGGATGGGCCAGCACGGCCTTACCGCCAGAATGATGAATGACATCAATAGCTTGTTTTATTGTACACCACTGTGGCGGAACGTATCCGGTTTTCCCGCGCGCCAGATACTTTTTAAAGACATCCGCCATGGTCGTCGCTTTGCCCGCTTCAACCAGAAAGCGGGCGAAATGACCGCGGGTGACCGCCCCGCCGTTCGCCAGCTTTTGCGCACCTTCCAGCGCGCCCGGAATATGCGCCTTCTCCAGGCGCTCGCCGATCATCTCCGCGCGCTGGTTGCGGCGCGTTTTTTGTTCTTGCAAAAAGGCAAGAAGTGCCGGATGTTCTATATCAATGTTCAGGCCAACGATATGAATCTCATGGTTTTCCCAGACGGTCGAGATCTCGACGCCGGGCACCAGATTCAGCGCCAGCCCGCTGCGGGCAATCTCGGCGCGCGCTGCCGGAATGGCGTCGGTGGTATCGTGATCGGTTATCGCCAGCGTGCCGACACGCATTTCAACCGCGCGATGAACCAGGGCTTCGGGTGTCAGCAGGCCATCAGAGGCCTGAGTATGGCTATGTAAATCATAAATAATCGCGTAGGTAGTATCGCTCAAAGCACTTCCCATAACAGGTTGGAGACATCCGAAAACGCCATGATACCGACTTAACGTGAAATTCTGAAATCAAGGGTTGACAATACGCCATCGAACCAGTTAACTAGTACGCAAGTTCACACGAGAAAGGTATCTGAAAATGACAGCACATTTCACTCTGCACGGTTGGTGGCGCACTTCCTGATCTTCGGGCAGTGTCACGCGTCTGCGAAATGCAAACAGATACCCGCCCGCTACCCAGCGGGCTTTTTTTTGAACAGAATAAATGAGAATCACAACATGCAAACAGCCAAACCTCATCTCGAACTCTTGACCTGCGAGGCGGTCTATCGCCACAACCCGACCGCGCTGTTTCATCAGGTGTGCGGTGCGCGTCCGGCGACGCTGCTGCTGGAGTCTGCGGATATCGACAGCAAGGACGATCTGAAAAGCCTGCTGCTGGTCGACAGCGCGCTGCGCATTACCGCGTTAGGTGACACCGTCACCATTAAGGCGCTCTCTGATAATGGCGCATCGCTGCTGCCGCTGCTGGATGCGGCTCTGCCCGCGGGCATCGACAATGAACGTCACCCGGACCTGCGAATTCTTCATTTCCCGCCAGTAAGCCAGCTGCTGGACGAAGACGCGCGCCTCTGCTCGCTGTCCGTGTTCGATGCCTTCCGCCTGCTGCAAAATCTTATCACCGTGCCGGAAGATGAGCGCGAAGCAATGTTCTTCGGCGGGCTGTTTGCTTACGACCTGGTCGCCGGTTTTGAAGATTTGCCGGAAACCGAGCAGGGCAACCGCTGTCCGGACTACTGTTTCTACCTGGCCGAAACCCTGCTGGTGATCGACCATCAGAAAAAATATACCCGCATCCAGGCAAGCCTGTTCACGCCGTCTGCGTCTGAGAAAAACCGCCTTGAGCATCGCATCGCTCAGCTCCAGCAGCAGATGACGGAAGCGCCGCCTGCACTGCCGGTACAGCACGTGGAAAAAATGACATGCGACGTTAACCAGACCGACGATCAATACGGGGCCGTGGTTCGCCAGATGCAAAAGGCTATTCGCGCCGGGGAGATTTTCCAGGTTGTGCCGTCCCGCCGTTTCTCGCTGCCCTGCCCGTCACCGCTGGCGGCTTACGACGTGCTGAAGAAGAGCAACCCGAGCCCATATATGTTTTTTATGCAGGACAATGATTTCACGCTGTTCGGCGCCTCGCCGGAAAGCTCGCTGAAGTACGACGCCACCAGCCGCCAGATTGAGATCTACCCGATTGCGGGCACCCGTCCGCGTGGCCGTCGTGCCGATGGCTCGCTGGATCGCGATCTGGACAGCCGCATCGAACTGGAAATGCGAACCGACCACAAGGAGCTCTCCGAACACCTGATGCTGGTTGACCTGGCGCGTAACGACCTGGCGCGCATTTGCACCCCGGGCAGCCGCTACGTGGCAGACCTGACCAAAGTTGACCGTTACTCCTTCGTGATGCACCTGGTCTCCCGCGTGGTGGGTGAACTGCGCAGCGACCTCGACGTGCTGCACGCCTACCGCGCCTGCATGAATATGGGCACCCTGAGCGGCGCGCCGAAGGTGCGCGCCATGCAGCTTATCGCCGAAGCGGAAGGACGTCGGCGCGGGAGCTACGGCGGCGCGGTAGGTTACTTCACCGCACACGGCGACCTTGATACCTGCATCGTGATCCGCTCCGCCTACGTCGAAGACGGTATTGCCACCGTTCAGGCCGGCGCCGGGATTGTTCTTGACTCTGTTCCGCAGTCTGAAGCTGACGAAACCCGCAGTAAAGCACGCGCGGTATTGCGCGCCATCGCTACCGCACACCACGCACAGGAGATTTTCTGATGGCTGACATTCTGCTGCTCGATAACATCGACTCCTTTACCTACAACCTGGCAGATCAGCTGCGTGCGAATGGTCACAACGTCGTTATCTACCGCAACCACGTTCCGGCTCAGACCCTGATTGACCGTCTGGCGACCATGCAAAACCCGGTACTGATGCTCTCTCCGGGGCCGGGCGCGCCGAGCGAAGGGGGCTGTATGCCCGAACTGCTGACCCGTATGCGCGGCAAGCTGCCGATTATCGGTATCTGCCTTGGTCACCAGGCAATCGTGGAAGCCTACGGCGGTTACGTCGGCCAGGCGGGCGAGATCCTGCACGGAAAAGCCTCCAGCATTGAACATGACGGCCAGGCAATGTTTGCCGGGCTGCCGAATCCGCTCCCGGTCGCGCGCTATCATTCGCTGGTCGGCAGCAACATTCCGGCCGGGCTGACCATTAACGCCTCGTTTGAAGGGATGGTGATGGCGGTACGCCACGATGCGGATCGCGTCTGCGGGATGCAGTTCCACCCGGAATCTATTTTGACCTCCAATGGCGCCCGCCTGCTGGAGCAGACCCTTGACTGGGCGTTACAGAAGCTGGAGCAGACCAACACCCTGCAGCCGATTCTGGAAAAACTGTATCAGGCCCAGACCCTGAGCCAGCAGGAGAGCCACCAGCTTTTTTCCGCCGTGGTGCGCGGCGAGCTGAAGCCTGAGCAGTTGGCCGCTGCGCTGGTGAGCATGAAAGTGCGCGGCGAAAGCCCGCAGGAGATCGCCGGTGCGGCCACCGCGCTGCTGGAAAATGCCGCTCCGTTCCCGCGCCCGGACTATCAGTTTGCCGATATCGTCGGGACCGGCGGTGACGGCAGCAACAGCATCAATATTTCGACCGCCAGTGCCTTTGTCGCCGCAGCGTGTGGACTGAAAGTGGCAAAACACGGTAACCGCAGCGTCTCCAGCCGTTCAGGCTCGTCCGATCTGCTGGCCGCGTTTGGCATCAATCTGGAGATGAATGCCGAGCGTTCGCGTGAAGCGCTGGACGATTTGGGCGTCTGCTTCCTGTTTGCGCCGAAATATCACACCGGTTTCCGCCACGCGATGCCGGTTCGCCAGCAGCTTAAAACCCGCACGCTGTTTAACGTGCTCGGCCCGCTGATCAACCCGGCCCATCCGCCGCTGGCATTAATTGGCGTTTACAGCCCTGAGCTGGTCCTGCCGATTGCCGAGACGCTGCGCGTGCTGGGTTACAAACGCGCCGCCGTGGTGCACAGCGGCGGAATGGATGAAGTTTCGCTGCATGCGCCGACGCTGGTGGCCGAGCTTAACGATGGTGAAGTACTCAGCTATCAGCTTGAGGCGTCTGATTTCGGCTTAACGCCGTACCATCAGGAAGCGCTGGCAGGCGGTACGCCGGAAGAAAACCGTGACATTCTGACGCGCTTACTACAAGGTAAAGGTGAGGCCGCTCATGAGGCCGCCGTGGCTGCCAACGTCGCCATGCTGATGCGTTTGCACGGTGAGGAAGACCTGAAGGCCAATGCTCAAAAAGTTCTGGATGTACTGCGCTCCGGTGCAGCTTACGATCGCGTTACCGCACTTGCGGCAAGAGGGTAAAGAATGCAGACCGTTTTAGCGAAAATCGTTGCCGATAAGGCCATCTGGGTGGAAGCACGCAAAGCAGAGCAGCCGCTTGCCAGTTTCCAGAATGACGTCGTCCCAAGCAGCCGTCGTTTCTATGACGCCCTGCAGGGTGCACGTACCGCCTTTATTCTGGAGTGCAAAAAGGCCTCTCCCTCAAAAGGCGTTATTCGTGACGATTTCGACCCGGCGCGTATCGCCGGTATTTATAAGCATCATGCGTCGGCAATCTCCGTGCTGACGGATGAGAAATATTTCCAGGGCAGCTTCGATTTTCTGCCGATCGTCAGCGGCATCGCACCGCAGCCGATCCTGTGCAAAGACTTTATTATCGACCCGTATCAGATCTGGCTGGCGCGTTTCTACCAGGCCGATGCCTGCCTGCTGATGCTCTCGGTACTTGATGACGAACAGTATCGCCAGCTTGCTGCCGTGGCGCACAGCCTGAACATGGGCGTGCTGACCGAAGTGAGTAACGAAGAAGAGCTTGAGCGCGCCATCGCGCTGGAAGCCAAAGTGGTCGGCATCAACAACCGCGATCTTCGCGACTTGTCGATTGACCTGAACCGCACCCGCCAGCTGGCGCCGCGTCTGGGTGCGGGCGTCACGGTGATCAGCGAGTCCGGCATTAACAGCTACGCCCAGGTGCGCGAGCTGAGCCACTTCGCCAACGGTTTCCTGATTGGCTCCGCCATGATGGAACATGACGACCTCAATGCGGCTGTGCGTCGCGTGCTGCTGGGTGAAAACAAAGTCTGCGGCCTAACCCGCGAACAGGATGCGCTGGCCGCGTATGAGGCTGGAGCAATCTATGGCGGTTTAATCTTCGTCGACACCTCTCCTCGTGCAGTCAATGAGGAACAGGCCCGCAAGGTCATCGCGGCGGCCCCGCTGAGCTATGTTGGCGTGTTCCGCAATGCGGATGTCGCGGACGTTGTGGCAAAAGCCGACGCGTTATCCCTGAGTGCCGTTCAGCTCCATGGCGATGAAGATCAGGCGTATATCAATGCCCTGCGAGACGCGCTGGCACCGCAGGTTCAAATCTGGAAAGCACAAAGCGTGGGCACCACCCTGCCCGCACGTAATCTTCACCACGTTGACAAATACGTGCTCGACAACGGCCAGGGCGGCACCGGACAACGTTTTGACTGGTCGCTGCTGAACGGCGAAAAGCTGGACAACGTCCTGCTGGCGGGTGGACTAAGCCCGGATAACTGTGTGGAAGCCGCGAAAACCGGCTGCGCAGGCCTCGATTTCAATTCAGGCGTAGAGTCGCAACCGGGTATCAAAGATGCCAGCAAGCTGGCCTCGGTGTTTAAAACTCTGCGTGCATATTAAGGAAGAGAAGATGACGACATTACTTAACCCGTATTTTGGTGAATTCGGCGGGATGTACGTTCCGCAAATCCTGATGCCCGCGCTGCGCCAGCTGGAAGAAGCGTTCGTGAGCGCGCAGAAAGATCCGGCGTTTCAGGCGGAGTTTACCGACCTGCTGAAAAACTACGCCGGGCGTCCAACCGCTCTGACCAAATGCCGCAACCTGACCGAAGGCACCAAAACCACGCTGTATCTTAAGCGTGAAGACCTGCTGCACGGCGGCGCGCATAAAACTAACCAGGTGCTGGGCCAGGCGCTGCTCGCGAAGCGTATGGGTAAAACCGAAATCATCGCCGAAACTGGCGCGGGCCAGCACGGCGTGGCTTCTGCGCTCGCCAGCGCCCTGCTCGGCCTGAAGTGCCGCATCTATATGGGTGCTAAAGACGTTGAGCGTCAGTCGCCGAACGTATTCCGTATGCGCCTGATGGGTGCGGAAGTGATCCCGGTGCACAGCGGTTCTGCGACGCTGAAAGATGCCTGTAACGAAGCGCTGCGCGACTGGTCCGGCAGCTACGAAACCGCGCACTATATGCTCGGCACCGCGGCAGGTCCTCACCCGTTCCCGACCATCGTGCGCGAATTCCAGCGCATGATTGGTGAAGAGACCAAAGCGCAGATCCTTGAAAAAGAGGGTCGTCTGCCGGATGCAGTCATTGCCTGCGTCGGCGGCGGGTCTAACGCCATCGGCATGTTTGCCGATTTTATCGACGAAACCCGCGTAGGGCTGATTGGCGTCGAGCCTGCCGGTCATGGGATTGAAACTGGCGAGCACGGCGCGCCGCTGAAGCATGGCCGCGTGGGGATCTACTTCGGCATGAAAGCCCCGATGATGCAGACCGATGAAGGGCAGATTGAAGAGTCTTACTCAATTTCCGCCGGACTGGACTTCCCGTCCGTTGGGCCACAGCACGCGTTCCTGAACAGCACGGGGCGCGCGGACTATGTCTCCATTACCGATGACGAAGCGCTGGAAGCCTTCAAAACGCTGTGCCGCAGCGAAGGGATCATCCCGGCGCTGGAGTCTTCTCACGCGCTGGCGCACGCGCTGAAAATGATGAAAGAGAACCCGGAAAAAGAGCAACTGCTGGTGGTGAACCTTTCCGGTCGCGGTGACAAAGATATCTTCACCGTTCACGATATTTTGAAAGCACGAGGGGAAATCTGATGGAACGCTACGATAACGTATTTGCAGAACTGAAATCCCGCCAGGAAGGCGCGTTCGTCCCCTTCGTTACCCTTGGCGACCCGGGCCCTGAGCAGTCTCTGAAGATTATCGACGCCCTGATTGAAGCCGGCGCCGACGCGCTGGAGCTGGGTATTCCGTTCTCCGATCCGCTGGCGGATGGCCCGACCATCCAGAACGCCACCCTGCGCGCCTTTGCGGCAGGCGTGACCCCAACCCAGTGCTTTGAAATGCTGGCGGCGATCCGCCAGAAGCACCCAACCATTCCAATTGGCCTGCTGATGTACGCCAACCTGGTGTTCAACCGTGGTGTTGACGAGTTCTATGCCGAATGCGCGCGCGTGGGTGTCGACTCGGTCCTGGTAGCAGACGTGCCCGTGGAAGAGTCCGCGCCGTTCCGCCAGGCTGCGATGCGTCACAATGTCGCCCCTATTTTCATCTGCCCGCCTAACGCCGATGATGAACTGCTGCGCCAGATAGCCTCTTACGGGCGCGGGTATACCTATCTGCTTTCGCGCGCGGGCGTGACTGGCGCCGAGAATAAAGCTGCACTGCCGCTGCATCATCTGGTGGAAAAGCTGGCCGAGTACCATGCCGCGCCTCCGCTGCAGGGCTTTGGGATTTCATCTCCCGACCAGGTCACGGCGGCGATTGAGGCTAACGCAGCCGGTGCAATCTCAGGCTCCGCTATCGTTAAAATCATTGAGAAGAACGTGGACAAGCTAGAGCAAATGCTGGCTGAGCTGAAGGCGTTTGTGACTGCCATGAAGGCGGCGACGCGTAAAGCCTGACCCCTCCACCGTCTGGCATCCCTGCCAGACGGTTGCCCTCTTTTTTACACTTCCTTTTGTTTTACAGCGTTCCACTCCAATGAAATAAACGGAACATAAATACTGAATTGCACTTATCAACAGATTAGCGAGAAAAAAGCTGACGACATAGCGTCATGCGGTGCCGCGGGGTATAGAAATCAACCAATTTTCAAGGGATTAAATGTGATACATCATCTCGACGATAATAAGAAGCAATGCTAGAATGGCATCGAGGTCAGGTAAAGCCTTCCAATTATATCTATACAAATATCCGTAAGGTTTGAAGATGGATTTATACTTTTCGATTTACTTAGTTTTCACATGCTTAGCCTTGGCAATTGTGATTTTTAGCCTACCGCTATTCAAATTTATAGATGAAGATACTGAACCGACAAGGTCAAACAGTATAGATGGTATGAGATACGTCCTTGCCTCATTTGTCATATTTCATCATATGGATTGTGCTTACACATTTATTAAAAAAGGCAATTGGACTCCGACATCAGACTTGTTGCTCTATTTTGGGCGATACGGGGTTGCTTTATTTTTTATGATTACAGCTTTTTTGTTTTGGGGGAAAATCAGAAAAGCAAATGAAGTGGATTGGATTGAATTATATAAAAAACGCCTTTACAGAATTGCACCGCTATCCGTATTTTGCTCCATAGCGGCTCTATCTTTACTTTTCTTATTAACCGAACGAAATGAATTTTCTCTTAGTGTAATAAACAACACGCTTTCCTGGTTTGATTTGGGACTCTGGAATGACAAACCGCCGGTCACTACTTTCCAGTATCCTTTTATGGCTCTGGCTGGGGTGACGTGGACACTGCGCTGGGAATGGATTTTCTATTTCTCTCTTCCGTTGTTATATATGTTCAAAAAATGGTCCTTTGAATTAACCATTTTTCTTTTTGCCTTCTCCGTATATTTTCTTCCAGGCTTTACGAACGATTCATCTTTGTGGTCTTATTTTTTCATCGGAATGTTATGCCGGGAAATCAAAGACAGAATAGTCATAACAAAAAAACTGGCCAATGCTGCTTTGATTTGCACGATTCTTATAACCCTGTTAGCGCAACCAACACTTTACGGTCCTTCTGAGAAACTATTCCTCTGCGCGATATTCTTTTCAGTAGTTTCAGGCGCGAATCTTTTTGGTTTTTTAATTACCAAAGCAGCCATTCGTCTCGGTGCAATAAGCTACAGTTTATATTTGACGCAAGGGTTGATTTTATTCCCTTTAATCCTTCACTTCAAAACAAACAATGAACCAGAGTTAAATTTTCATACTTTTGTGATCTTAGTCTTATGCTACGCGGCAATATGCCTTCTATCTTCCATTACTTACCACTTTATTGAAAGACCTTTCATAAAGAAAATGAGCATTAGTAGCATAAAGAAAGTATACGAGAAATAATCATCTCCGGCGCGCAGGCGCCGGAGATTAAAGTCATTATTATATGATTCATTGGTTTTATTTTTATGATATACCATGGCAGGTGTTTCTAACCCCTGAGATTTAAGCCCCCCTCTCAGGCGTTAGACTCACTTTGTTACACCACGCCATCCAACGGTTATCTTTTGGAGCAAGCTTGAAAGTAAATGTTGAGAATATACGGTTTACAGTGAGTTGCAAGTTTCGATGACGGAGGTCATAAAAGGTGTAAGTAATTGGAAAATCTCTGTTGAGAACTTTTAGATATTTAGAAAAAGATATATATTCCAGTCCGCTTAATTCACTTACACCTTCTGAGTTCAGAGGCTTATTCATGTCATGGCAATCCTTCAAACAGACTTACCTGGTTAAGTTCTGGTCACCTGTTCCGGCCGTCATCGCGGCAGGCATTCTCTCTACTTATTATTTCGGCATTACCGGCACCTTCTGGGCCGTCACCGGTGAATTCACCCGCTGGGGTGGGCAACTGCTGCAGCTCGCAGGCGTGCACACCGAAGAGTGGGGATACTTCAAACTTATTCACCTGGACGGCACCCCGCTTACCCGCATCGACGGAATGATGATTATCGGCATGTTCGGCGGCTGTTTCGCTGCGGCGCTGTGGGCAAACAACGTTAAGCTGCGCATGCCCAAAAGCCGCGTTCGCATCATGCAGGCGGTAGTCGGGGGTTTGATTGCCGGGTTTGGCGCCCGCCTGGCGATGGGCTGTAATTTGGCCGCGTTCTTTACGGGGATTCCGCAGTTCTCCCTTCATGCCTGGTTTTTTGCCGTGGCCACGGCGATTGGCTCTTACTTCGGAGCAAAACTCACCCTTCTGCCGCTGTTCCGCATTCCGGTGAAAATGACAAAAGTCAGCGCGGCGTCCCCGCTAACCCAAAAACCGGAGCAGGCAAAGCGCCGTTTCCGCCTGGGTATGCTGGTCTTTTTAGCTATGATCGCATGGGCCATTTGCACGACGATCAATCAGCCGAAGCTTGGCCTGGCGATGTTGTTCGGCGTCGGCTTTGGCCTGCTGATCGAACGCGCGCAGATCTGCTTTACCTCTGCGTTTCGCGATATGTGGATCACCGGAAGGACGATGATGGCGAAGGCAATCATTGCCGGCATGGCGGTGAGCGCTATCGGCATTTTCAGCTATGTTCAGCTCGGTGTTGAACCGAAGATCATGTGGGCTGGCCCGAACGCGGTGATTGGCGGTCTGCTGTTTGGCTTCGGGATTGTGCTGGCGGGCGGGTGTGAAACCGGCTGGATGTACCGCGCGGTTGAGGGACAGGTGCACTACTGGTGGGTCGGGCTTGGGAATGTCCTTGGATCCACACTCCTCGCATACTTCTGGGACGACGTGTCCCCGGTGCTTGCCACAAACTGGGACAAGGTTAACCTGCTGAGCGCTTTCGGTCCTCTCGGCGGCCTGCTGGTGACTTATGCCCTGCTGCTGGTCGCTTTTTTACTGGTTGTCGCGCAGGAGAAACGCTTCTTCCGCCGTGCCGTCGTCAAAACTGAAACGCAGGAGAACGCTGCATGAAAGAGATCGTCCCCGACTATCGTCTGGATATGGTCGGTGAACCCTGCCCGTATCCGGCGGTTGCCACGCTTGAGGCGCTGCCGCAGCTGGAGAAAGGTGAAATTCTGGAGGTGGTGAGCGATTGTCCGCAATCCATCAACAACATTCCGCTGGATGCAAAAAACCACGGTTATACGGTGCTGGATATCCAGCAGGACGGGCCAACCATTCGCTATTTGATTCAGAAGTAATAGACGAAATGCGCCCCCTCGGGGGCGCATTAAACATACAGAATTAGAAACGATAACCCGCAGAGAACATAAACACCCACGGATCCAGACGCGTATTGATGCTTTGCTGCTCGCCGCCCGCCTTGAAGCGTACGTCCGTATCAATATCCATATACCAGACCGAGGCGTTGATCAGCCAGTCGCGGTTAATCAGATAGTCCAGACCAACCTGCCCAGCCATACCCCACGAGTCTTTCAGGCTGAGATCGGAGAGTCCTGCTTCTTTGCCGGTATCGTTGAATTTCTCATCGAAGAAGGTGGTGTAGTTCACACCCGCGCCAATATATGGACGCACCTTGCTGCTGGCATCGCCAAAGTACCATTGCGCCATCAGCGTTGGCGGTAAATGGTGAACCGTGGCGATATCACCGGTCGCACCAAGACCGACACGGTGACGGAACGGCGTTGCCGCCAGAAGCTCAACCCCAACGTTATCCGTCGCCATCCAGGTGAATGTTAAACCTAACTGGGTGTTGTTACTGACGTTAAAACCGCCCATACCCAGCACGTTATCCGATCCTTCAGTTGGGCGAACCGTAGCCGAACCGGCACGAATAAAGAATTCGCCTGCTTCATGCGCATACGCGCCGCCAGAGAGACTGCTTAATACAAGGGCTGCCACCGCTAATTTTTTCATATCCGCTCCATCGTTGTGGTTTTAATCGCGGATGAGAATATACTCACAAAAGAGTAATAAGTGATCTGCCACAGATCACATTAAAACCAGTAAGTTAACATTCATTGATCTGGGTTAATTTTTTGTGGCGCTTTGAAAAGCAATAAGTTGTTTCTATGTCAATTTTTGGCATTTCACAGTTACAAAATTTTCTGTTTTCTCCCTCTTGCTCTTCCTCTGTCGGCTGGATAATTTATCGCTCTCACAAGTTGATTTGATGCGTTCTTTTTTTGCAGGTGTGCCATGAGTGAAGTTAACCCGTGCATGACGTGCGGAGCCTGTTGTGCGTATTTTCGAGTCTCTTTCTACTGGGCTGAAGCCAGCGATGGCGGCGGTACCGTTCCGGTTCATCTTACTGAGCCGTTAACCCCCTTTCTACGCTGCATGAGCGGCACCAATCAAAAGCAGGCCCGCTGTGTCGCGCTGCAGGGTGAGCCCGGGGTTTCGACCCGGTGCGCAATCTATGAGGATCGCCCCAGCCCGTGCCGGGAATTTGCCATGTCGGGGGAAGATGGGCAGGTCAACGAAGCCTGTAATCGCGCCCGCGCGCGCTTTGGATTACCGCCGCTTTACAAAGATATGCTTTTCCATACAAGCCTTGATGCTGCCACAGCAGGTTCATCCGGTGTACAATTGCCGGCTAATTAACACCTGCAATACGCAAGGAGAGTGCATGTCTATCACGGCGAAGTCTGTCTACCGTGACACGGGAAATTTTTTCCGCAATCAGTTCATTACCTTTTTACTGATCGCGTTGCTTTGCGCCTTTATCACTGTGGTGCTGGGTCATGCGTTCTCACCGAGTGAAGAACAGATTGCCAGCCTGAGCCAGGGCGACCATCTTGCAGGAAGCGTTGGGCTATTTGAACTGGTGCAAAACATGACGCCAGAGCAGCAACAAATTCTGCTCCGGGCGTCTGCCGCATCCACGTTTTCTGGCCTGATTGGTAACGCCATTCTGGCGGGCGGCGTTTTGCTGATGATCCAACTGGTGTCGGCGGGCCACCGGGTCAGCGCCTTGCGGGCGATTGGCGCCAGCGCGCCGGTCTTACCTAAGCTGTTTATCCTGATCTTTTTAACCACCATGCTGGTGCAGATGGGAATTATGCTGGTTGTGGTGCCGGGCGTGTTACTGGCTATTGTGCTCGCTTTTGCCCCAGTAATGGTCGTGCAGGATAAAATGGGAATTTTTACCGCGATGCGCAGCAGCATCCGACTCGCATGGGCTAATATGCGTCTGGTGGCTCCCGCAGTCATTGCCTGGCTGCTGGCAAAAACGCTCCTGCTCCTGTTTGCTCCGAATTTTGCGGTATTAACCCCGAACGTCGGCGCGGTGGTCGCGAATACACTGAGCAACCTGATTTCAGCGGTGCTGCTTGTCTATCTGTTCCGCCTGTATATGTTAATTCGTCAGTAACCCTGATGCCGGGTGCATGACAGGGCCCGGCTCAACAAAGAAGATGGAATCACAGAATGAAGCAGTTTCTTGATTTTTTACCGCTGGTGGTCTTTTTCGCGTTTTACAAACTGTATGACATTTATGCTGCCACCACAGCGCTGATTATTGCGACAGCGGTCGTGCTGATCTACAGCTGGGTGCGCTACCGTAAAGTTGAAAAAATGGCGCTGGTAACGTTCGTCCTGGTCGCCGTATTCGGTGGGCTAACCCTCTTCTTCCACAATGATGAATTTATCAAGTGGAAAGTGACGGTGATCTACGCGCTGTTTGCGGGTGCGCTGCTCATCAGCCAGTGGGTGATGAAAAAGCCGCTGATCCAGCGCATGCTCGGCAAAGAGCTGACGCTGCCTCAGGAGGTCTGGTCGCGCCTGAATATCGCCTGGGCGGTGTTCTTTATCCTTTGCGGTCTTGCCAATATCTATATCGCCTTCTGGCTGCCACAGAATATCTGGGTCAACTTTAAGGTCTTCGGCCTGACGGCCCTGACGCTGATATTCACCCTGCTAAGCGGCATTTATATCTATCGCCACATGCCGCAGGACGACAAGCACTGATTGCTGACTGACCAGAACGTGTTCGACAGGCGTTCTGGTCTATTCTCTCCGCTGTGAAATCATAGTAGCATCCCGCCTGAAGTCTTCCGTTATGAGTTAAAACAATGACAACAAATAACGCCCCTCAGGGCGAACTGGTTTTACGCACACTGGCAATGCCCGCTGACACCAATGCCAATGGCGATATTTTTGGCGGCTGGCTGATGTCGCAGATGGATATGGGCGGCGCAATTCTGGCAAAAGAGATTGCTCACGGACGCGTGGTGACCGTGCGGGTGGATGGAATGACCTTCCTGCGTCCGGTTGCGGTAGGTGATGTGGTTTGCTGTTACGCCCGCTGCGTAAAGCGCGGCAATACATCCATCTCCATCAATATTGAAGTCTGGGTGAAGAAAGTCTCTTCTGAACCGATTGGACAGCGCTATAAAGCAACTGAAGCGCTGTTTATTTATGTCGCTGTCGATAGCGACGGTAAACCTCGTCAGCTTCCGCCAGCCTGAGTGGCAGGCAAAGAAAAGCCTCCTTTCGGAGGCTTTTCTTATTCCATCTGCGCCCCGCCATTCAGGCGGAAAACAATGTTCACGATCAGTCCGCTTCCCGGTTTACCGGGTTCGTAGCGCCATCTGCGCATCGCCGACTTCACTTCACGCTCAAACATATTTGAAGGTTGCGCAGACAAGATTTCCACGTTATCCACGCGGCCATCCGCAGTGACGTCAAATTTCACCCGTACGCGACCTTCAATACGCAAGGCCTGAGCTCGCGCCGGATACTGAGGCTGATTACGGCTCAACGCACGTGGGCCCGCTGGTGCGGCAACCGTCGGCTTCGCCGCCGGTGCGCTGTTATTCATGACCGGACGCGAAGGCGCTGCATTCTCGACCGGCTGGGACGCGCGCGGTTCAACCGGGCGTTCTTCACGTTTCGGACGCTCCTCGACCTTCTTCACCGGCTTTGGTTTCGGCTTAGGTTTTGGCTTCGGTTCAGGTTTGTGGATCACCACCGGTGCCTCCTTCGGTGGCTCCGGTACAGGCTCGGGTTCCGGTTCAGGCTCAGCAACCGGCTGTGGCGGTGGTGGCGCAACCTGCGGCGGTTCGAGATCCGCTGGCGAGACCATGGTTACCGAGATCGGCTGGGCGGGTGCGGGCATTTCAATAACCTGATGAACCGAGGTGTAGAGCAAACCCGCCACGACGGCACCGTGAATCACGACGGACAACAGCGTCGGCCAGGGAAAGCGGCGAGGTAAATCAAGGGTCATCGAAGTCATAATCATCAACGTTAAAAAACCGGACCCTGATTTTAAATGCAAATAGCAATCATATTCAATAAGACACTTTGTTCTGGCGCAATTTAAGCGCAGGAGTGGTCAAAAAAAGGACATCCAGATCGGGGTATTAACGTTGTTTTTATCTTTACATTGCAGTCAATTGCCCTTTCACATAACGTAACTGACACTTTATAACGCTTAAGGAGCTTCACCGTGCTTTACGTGATTTACTCTGAAGATGTCGCTGATTCCCTCGAAAAACGTCTCTCTGTTCGCCCTGCCCATCTGGCTCGCCTGCAGCTGCTCCAGGACGAAGGCCGTTTGCTGACCGCGGGTCCAATGCCTGCTGTTGACAGCAATGACCCGGGAGCCGCCGGTTTTTCTGGCTCCACGGTTATTGCTGAGTTTGAGTCTCTTGAAGCGGCGCAGGCCTGGGCTGACGCAGACCCATACGTTGCGGCGGGTGTGTATGCAAAAGTGACGGTGCGACCGTATAAGAAAGTGTTCTGATGTAAAAAGGCTCCCGCAGGAGCCTTTCTTCACATCAATGTAGTGACGCTAACCGCGCCGCAAACCCGACAAACAGCAGCCCTATCAGCCCGTTCCCCAGCTTTGCCAGTTTCTTTTTGGTTTTCAGATAACGCGTAACAAACGCCCCAGAGAAGATCAGGAAGCTCATGTACATAAAGCTAATCAGCTCAAGCGTGGTAGCGAGGATCAGGAAAGAAGTCCCGGTATTTTGCGCATTCACGTCGATAAACTGCACAAAGAACGAAACGTAGAACAGAATCGCTTTTGGATTGGTCAGGCTCAGGACGAGGGAGCGTTTCATGATCGTGCTGGCAGGCTCGGTTCCACTCTCTTGAGCGTTATTCTGACGTGTGATCACCGACCAGAGCATTTTTCCGCCCAACCACAGCAGATAGAAAGCCCCGAGATAGCGCACGATATTAAAGAGTACGGGGGTCGTCTGGATCAATGCCGCAACACCCGCCCAGGACAGGAACATCAATACCGCATCACCGATAAACACACCGGTCGCGGCAAGATATCCTTTTTTAACACCGTGACCGATCCCCGTTTTCAGCACAAACAGGGTGTTTGGCCCGGGAACCAGCACGATAAAAAATGCGCCAACAACATACGTCCAGAAATTCAGTACGCCAAACTCCGCAAACACCTCTCCCTCCTTTTGCTAAAAATAACCGGAATATCGCCGCAATAACGATATTCGCAAAATAAGACACAATATAATCAGCGGGCACCTTGCGGTGCCCTCATGGGTTTCAGATATCCTGGACTGCGAACAGCAACGCATTGCGGTGCCGGGTCAATCCACATTTTCTGATGGCGTGGATACGCATATTGCGGCGGGATTGTGCTTCCAGCCAACGAGCCTTGCGACGACTCACCTGTCGCAACATACGCCAGCGCCCTACTTCTGTTCTACTGCGCTTCATGTCTACAACTCTTTCTCAAACAGAGCCGCCATTATAAACCCAACCCGACAGCAAACCAGCGCTTTTACCTGGCGTTTTTATTTGCCAGATGAATCCTGATGCGTACACTCATAACAATACGCTTTCAAAAGGATTTTTTTATCTATGACAACCTTCTACACCGTGGTGAGTTGGCTGGTCATTCTGGGATACTGGCTGTTAATCGCGGGTGTGACGTTACGCATCCTGATGAAGCGCAGAGCCGTACCCTCTGCCATGGCCTGGCTTCTGATCATTTATATCCTCCCACTGGTGGGAATTATTGCCTATCTCTCTTTCGGTGAGCTTCATCTTGGTAAACGCCGTGCCGAGCGGGCGCGCGCAATGTGGCCTTCCACCGCGAAGTGGCTTAACGATCTCAAAGCCTGTAAGCATATCTTTGCCGAGGAGAACAGCAGCGTCGCCTCCTCGCTGTTTAAGCTCTGCGAGCGTCGCCAGGGGATTGGCGGCGTTAAGGGCAATCAGCTCCAGCTTCTGACGTCATCCGATGATGTCATGCAGGCGTTAATCCGCGATATTCAGCTGGCTCGCCATAATATTGAGATGGTGTTTTATATCTGGCAGCCCGGCGGCATGGCTGACCAGGTCGCTGAATCCCTGATGGCGGCCGCACGCAGGGGGATCCACTGCCGTCTGATGCTGGACTCCGCGGGCAGCGTGGCATTTTTCCGTAGCCCCTGGGCGGGCATGATGCGTAACGCCGGTATCGAGGTGGTTGAGGCACTGAAGGTGAATCTCCTGCGCGTGTTTCTGCGCCGGATGGACCTTCGCCAGCACCGTAAAATGGTCATGATCGATAACTATATTGCCTACACCGGCAGTATGAACATGGTTGACCCGCGCTTCTTTAAACAGGACTCCGGCGTCGGGCAATGGGTGGATCTGATGGCGCGAATGGAGGGACCGATTGCCACCTCGATGGGGATCGTTTACTCCTGCGACTGGGAGATAGAGACCGGCAAGCGTATCCTGCCGCCACCGCCGGATGGCAATATTATGCCGTTTGAAGAGGCCAGCGGTCATACAATTCATACTATCGCCTCCGGACCAGGCTTCCCGGAGGACTTGATTCACCAGGCGCTGCTGACGGCAACCTACTCCGCGCGTGAATATCTGATCATGACGACGCCCTACTTTGTCCCCAGCGATGATCTGCTGCACGCGATTTGTACCGCAGCGCAGCGCGGCGTCGATGTCAGTATCATTCTGCCACGCAAAAATGACTCTCTTCTGGTGGGCTGGGCCAGCCGTGCCTTCTTTAGCGAACTGCTTGCCGCCGGGGTGAAAATTTACCAGTTTGAAGGCGGTCTCCTGCACACCAAGAGCGTGCTGGTCGACGGCGAATTAAGCCTGGTGGGCACGGTTAACCTTGATATGCGCAGCCTGTGGCTAAACTTTGAAATCACCCTGGTGATTGATGACGCCGGCTTTGGCGGTGACCTGGCGGCGGTTCAGGATGACTATATCTCCCGCTCGCGGCTGCTGGATGCCAGGCTGTGGGTAAAACGTCCGTTATGGCAGCGAATAGCTGAACGACTGTTTTACTTCTTTAGTCCGTTGCTGTAAAACGTGCCCAACGATGTTAAACAGGTAGTCATCATGGAAATGGATCTGAACAATCGCCTGACCGAAGACGAAACGCTCGAGCAGGCCTATGACATTTTTCTCGAACTGGCGGTTGATAACCTCGATCCCGCAGACGTGATCCTCTTTAATCTGCAGTTCGAAGAGCGCGGCGGTGCCGAATTGTTCGACCCTTCAGAGGACTGGGCCGAACATGTAGATTTCGACCTGAACCCTGACTTCTTTGCCGAAGTGGTTATTGGGCTGGCTGATGAAGACGGCGGTGAAATTAACGACATTTTTGCGCGCGTCCTGCTGTGTCGTGAGAAAGACCACAAGCTGTGCCACATACTCTGGCGCGAATAATAAAAAAGGCTGCGATAGCAGCCTTTTTTATTTAATCCGGTAACGCGCTTCCGCAGCGGTTGCAAAACCGCGCGCTGTGTTCATGATCGACCTGGTGGCAGTTCGGACATTTGCGCCGCTGTTTATGGTTCTGAAACGCGCTGCTCATGTGCGTGGTAATAAGCCCCGTCGGAATGGCAATTACCGAATACCCAATCAGAATCAGCACGGATGCCACAATCCGCCCCAGCGGCGTATGGGGCGTGATATCGCCATACCCCACGGTCGTAACGGTCACTATCGCCCAGTAGACGGACGCGTTGAGCGTCGTGAAGCCATATTTCGGCCCTTCAATCAAATACATCAGCGCGCCAAAAACAATCATCACGATGGCAATAAACGAATAGAACAGAATAAGCTGATGGCGTGCGCTGACGATCGCGCTCCAGAATACGCGCAGCGACGGCATAAAGCGCAGTAACTTCAGAATACGCAAGACCCGAATAACGCGCATCGCTCGCCAGGCGAAAACATAGTTGAGGCTGATCTCCGGCCACAGCCACATCACATAGAGCGGCAGGATCGTCGCTAAATCAATAAAGCCCCAGAAGCTAAAGACGTACTTTGCCGGGTTGGGCCAGCAAACAACACGCAGAATATACTCAGCGGTAAAGACCAGGGTAATAATAAGTTCCAGCCAGACAAACGCATGCCATTCCTCAAATGTCAGGTGATATTGCGTACCCACACCCGATTCAATAAAGATGACCACTACGCTCAATAGCGCAAACAGCGCACACAGACCTTCAAAACGGCGTCCCGATACCGTTTCAGGATCGAATAAAAGATGATAGAGCCGCCGACGGGCTGAAGTGAATAAACGCGACACGGTAACCTCGCAAGAAAATAAGGGCTGACATCATGTCAGCCCTTGCGATTATAGCGGGTCTACTTTCAGGCAGGAAACCGCATGTCGGAAACTGCCCTCCAGCACCGGTCGCGTTTTCGCGCATTCCGGCCCGGCCATCGGGCATCGCGTGCGGAAAACGCAGCCCGACGGCGGATTGATCGGCGAAGGCAATTCCCCTTCCAGAAGCTGAATCGTTTTATTCTTTTCCAGATCCGGATCGGGGATCGGCACCGCCGACATCAGCGCTTTGGTATAAGGGTGCAGCGGGTTATGGTACACCTCGTCATAGGTTCCCAGTTCCACGGCATGGCCCAGGTACATCACCAGCACGCGGTCGGAGATGTGTTTTACCACCGCCAGGTCGTGCGCAATGAAGATCAGCGACAGCCCCATTTCGCGCTGCAATTTCTGAAGCAGGTTAACCACCTGCGCCTGAATCGACACGTCCAGCGCAGAGACCGGCTCATCACAGATAATCAGTTTCGGCTCAAGGATAAGCGCACGCGCAATGCCAATACGCTGACACTGGCCGCCTGAAAATTCATGCGGGTAACGGTTAATGAGGTTAGGCAACAGCCCGACTTTGAGCATCATCGCCTTCACGCGATCGCGGACTTCCTGACGCGGCATCTTTGGATGATAGGTGCGCAGCGGTTCGGCGATAATCTCACCGATGGTCATACGCGGGTTTAATGACGCCAGCGGATCCTGGAAAATCATCTGGATATCGCTGCGCACGTCGCGCCACTCGTCAGGCTTCATGCCCAGCAGATCTTTACCCAGCCAGGCCACTTTGCCGCCGGTGGCTTTCACCAGACCGATAATTGCACGCGCAAAGGTGGATTTACCGCAGCCGGATTCGCCCACCACGCCCAGGGTTTCCCCCTCATACAGACGCAAGGTGACGCCATCTACCGCTTTCAGGGTCTTCGGCGGCTGCCAGAACCACTGCTTGCCGTCTTTGATGTCGAAATGCACCTTGAGGTCGGCGATTTCGAGCAGCACGTTGCGTTTTTCATCTACTGCGTTCATACCAGCTCCTCCTGCGGCTTAAAGCAGGCGCGCAGACGGCCTGGGGCAAATTCTTCCAGCGGCGGCGCGCTGTTACAGATTTCCATCGCGTGCGGGCAGCGCGGCTGGAACGGACAGCCTTTCGGCAGTCGCAGCAGGTTTGGCGGGTTGCCCGGAATGGTGAGCAGGGATTCCCCCTCCGCATCAAGACGCGGTACCGCGTTCAGCAGGCCAATCGAGTACGGATGGGCTGGCTGATAGAACACGTCGCGCGCTTTGCCGTATTCCATGGTGCGCCCGGCGTACATCACCAGCACTTTGTCACAGATACCGGCAACCACGCCCAGATCGTGGGTGATCATGATAATCGCCGTGTTGAACTCACGCTTAAGCTCGTTCAGCAGGGTCATGATTTGCGCCTGCACGGTGACGTCCAGCGCGGTAGTCGGTTCATCGGCAATCAGCAGTTTTGGCCGGCACAGCAGCGCCATGGCAATCATCACGCGCTGACGCATACCGCCAGAGAACTCGTGCGGGAACATGCGCATGCGCTTGCGCGCTTCCGGCATTTTTACCGCATCCAGCATTTTAACGGATTCCTCAAAAGCTTCCGCTTTGCCCAAACCTTTGTGCAGCATCAGGACTTCCATCAGCTGCTCACCGACGCGCATATACGGGTTCAGGGAGGTCATCGGATCCTGGAAAATCATTGAGATCTGTTCGGCGCGAAGCTTGTTCAGCTCGAGCTCCGGCAGGTTAAGAATTTCGCGACCGTTGAATTTCGCCGAACCGCCAATCACGCCGTTAGCGGCCAGCAGGCCCATTAACGCAAATGCCGTCTGGGATTTCCCGGAGCCGGATTCACCCACGATCCCCAGCGTTTCCCCTTTGCTCAGGTTAAAGTTGAGATCGTTGACCGCAGTAACATCGCCGTCCGGGGTTTTAAAGGTCACGCGGAGGTCTTTAACATCCAGCAGAAGATTGCTCTGCTGCTGCGCCTGTGGCGCGGTGGCCGTTTCAATAATTGTCATGACGGCGCTCCTTAACGGTCTTTCGGGTCGAGGGCATCACGCAGGCCATCGCCGATAAAGTTAAAACAAAACAGGGTAACGACCAGGAAACCCGCCGGATAAAGCAGCAGCCACGGTGAAACTTCCATCGAGTTTGCGCCGTCGCTCAGCAGCGCACCCCAGCTGCTCAGTGGCTCCTGCGTGCCCAGCCCCAGGAAGCTGAGGAAGGATTCAAACAGAATCATGCTTGGCACCAGCAGTGAGGCATAGACCACCACCACGCCCAGCACGTTAGGCACGATATGACGAACCACGATATTACTGGTTGATACCCCCCCTACCTGCGCCGCTTCGATAAACTCTTTGCGTTTGAGGCTCAGCGTCTGGCCGCGCACGATACGCGCCATATCCAGCCAGGAAACCATCCCGATGGCCACGAAGATCAACAGGATGTTCTGGCCGAAGAAGGTCACCAGCAAAATCACGAAGAACATAAACGGGAAGGAGTTCAGGATTTCCAGGAGACGCATCATCACCGAGTCTACTTTGCCGCCAAGGTAGCCGGAAAGCGCGCCGTAAAGCGTCCCCACGATCACCGCCACCAGCGCGGCGGCGATACCGACCATCAGAGAAATACGGCCACCAATCGCCACGCGCACCAGCAAATCACGGCCGGATGAATCGGTACCGAAATAGTGGCCGGACTCCATATCAGGCGAACTGGACATCATGCCCCAGTCCGTATCGAAATAGGTAAATTGCGACAGCATCGGCGCCAGGGTGACAAACAGCGCGATGATCACCAGCACAACCAGGCTGGCGACCGCCGCACGGTTATGCATAAAGCGACGGCGCGCGTCCTGCCAGAGGCTACGACCTTCTACTTCCAGTTTTTCACTGAAGTTTTCCAGCGCCTCGCTGTTTTTCTTACTCAACATCATGGCGTGCTCCAGCGTTAGTAACGAATTTTCGGGTCGATAACGGCATACAGCACATCGACAACGGCGTTAAAGAGAATGGTCAGTGCGCCCACGAGGATCGTGAGGCTCAGAACGAGCGAGTAGTCACGGTTAAGCGCCCCGTTTACGAACAGTTGACCAATACCCGGCAGGCCGTAAATTGTTTCGATAACCATTGAACCCGTAATGATGCCGACGAATGCCGGTCCCATATAGGAAAGCACAGGCAGCAGCGCCGGCTTAAGCGCGTGGCGGAAGATGATCCGGCGCATCGGCAGCCCTTTCGCGCGCGCGGTGCGGATGAAGTTTGAGTGCAGCACTTCGATCATTGAACCACGGGTAATACGCGCGATACTGGCGATGTAGGCCAGCGATAATGCCACCATCGGCAAAATCATGAACTTCAATGCCCCGCCGTTCCAGCCGCCCCCGGGCAGCCATTTCAGCGTGATGGCAAATATCATCACCAGCAATGGCGCGACAACGAAGCTGGGTATGACTACCCCGGTCATTGCCACCCCCATTACGGCATAATCCCATTTGGTATTTTGTCTGAGCGCGGCGATAACGCCTGCGGTGACTCCGAGAACGACGGCCAGAATGAATGCTGCAGCACCCAGTTTTGCCGAGACCGGGAAGCTGGAGGCCACCAGATCGTTAACGGAATAGTCTTTATATTTAAATGACGGTCCAAAATCACCGTGCGCCAGCTGCTTCAGATAGTTGAAGTATTGGGTGGTGATGGGATCGTTTAAGTGATACTTCGCTTCGATGTTGGCCATGACTTCTGGCGGCAACGTACGTTCACCGGTAAATGGACTTCCCGGCGCGAGACGCATCATAAAAAAGGAAATCGTAATTAGAATAAATAACGTTGGTATCGCTTCTAAACAGCGACGCAGGATAAATTTCAACATTGCCCGTACCTTCTGGCGTGTGCCTGATGAATGTTACAAAGTAGACACAGTGGGGCAAGCCAGGCTCGCCCCACGTATTGCCATTAATGCTTGATAATATAAAGATTCTTAACGGAAATATTATCCAACGGGTCTTTACCGGTATAACCCCCTACCCATGGTTTCACCAGACGGGCGTTAACGTAGTAGTAAACCGGTACAATTGCAGAGTCTTTATCGAGCTGTTCTTCTGATTTCGCGTACAGCTCTGCGCGCTGCGCATCGTCAGACACTTTCAGGGTTTCAGCGATGATCTTGTCAAACGCCGGGCTCTTATAGTGCGCCGTGTTGTTTGAACTGTCGCTGAGCATAGTGTTCAGGAATGATGTCGGTTCGTTATAGTCCGCACACCAGCCCGCACGCGCCACGTCGAAGGTCCCCTGATGACGCGTATCGAGGAAGGTTTTCCACTCCTGGTTTTCCAGCTTAACGTTCACGCCCAGGTTTTTCTTCCAGATAGACGCGACGGCAATCGCCAGTTTTTTATGCAGATCTGAGGTGTTATACAGCAGGTTGAACGTCAGCGGCTTGTCTGCGGTGTATCCTGCTTCAGCCAGCAGTTTTTTCGCTTCTTCGTTACGTTTTTCTTGCGACCATTTGAACCACTCAGGCTCAACCAGTTTCATCCCATCGGTATACGGAGGCGTGTAGCTGTACGCCGGCAGATCGCCCTGGTTTTTCACTTTGTTCACGATGATATCGCGATCCAGTGCCAGCTTCAGCGCAGTACGAACGCGCACGTCGGTGAACGGTGCTTTCTGGTTGTTGATTTCGTAATAATAGGTGCACAGATATGGATCGACGTGAACTTCTTTCGGGATCTCTTTCTTCAGCTTCTGGAACAGTTCAATCGGCATGTTGTTATAGGTCATGTCGATTTCACCGCTGCGGTAGCGGTTAACGTCGGTCACTTCGGAAGAGATTGGCAGGTAGGTGACCTGATTAATCACGGTCTTCGCGTTATCCCAGTACTGCGGGTTACGCTCCAGCACCATACGTTCGTTGACCACCCAGTCTTTCAGCTTATAGGCGCCGTTGGTCACGATATTGGCAGGCTGCGTCCATTTTTCACCAAATTTTTCCACGGCGGATTTTGGTACCGGCGAGACGGATGGGTGAACCAGCAGCTTATAGAAGTACGGAACAGGTTCGCTCAACGTCACTTCAAAGGTATTAGCATCGATCGCCTTCACGCCCAGGTCGGTGACCGGCTTTTTACCGGCGATAATGTCATCGATATTGGCGATGTGGCCATACTGCAGATAGCTCGCATACGGAGAGGCGGTATTTGGATTCGCCAGGCGCTGCCAGCTATATACGAAATCTTCGGCGGTAACCGGTGTACCGTCGGACCATTTGGCATCTTTACGCAGATGGAAGGTCCAGACTTTGAAATCTTTATTTTCCCACTTTTCTGCCACACCCGGTGCCGGGTGGCCGTCTACGTCAGTCACCAGCAGACCTTCGAACAGGTCGCGGTTAACGTTTGACTCAGGAACGCCTTCAATTTTATGCGGATCGAGAGACTGAACTTCCGCACCGTTGTTACGCACCAGCGTCTGTTTTTCCGCCAGTTGAACACCTGCAGGAACGTCCGCAGCCATTGCAGCGTTTCCCGCGATTAGCGCAGTTAAAATCCCCGCCGCTACCAGATTTTTTTTTGTGATGATGGACATTGTGTTGGTACTCCACTCATTATAATTACTGGCTTTCGCCAGCTGTCTAATCCCCTGTTGGGGCCTGTACAGCGCAGGAGTTTTTTTTGCTGCTGTCAGGTTCTTTTTTTACTGCTTGCTATCACCGACTTTTTTATTACTGACCGCTCGTATGGCCGTCTTGCGTCGATTCTTGCCAGGCCTCCCCTGTTTGAGACCTGTGCTGGATATCTGAGAAGAGGATTATATGAAAATAATTCTCATCTACTTGTTTTAGGCTGCAAAATAGTAGGCCGGAAAGTATCAAATGGCGTAAACACGCGCCAATACATTTTGCAAATTTGTTAAGCAATTCTCTTTTACGGCCCAGGCCGTATCGTCCTGCCCAGCCCTTCCATACGTTGAGCACCCTAAAAAATACTTAAAATTCAAACCAATATGGAAGATTTTCCCTTCTGGCGCGTCGCTGCATTATCATCGCGTAGTTTTGTACGAAAATTTAACAATTGATTATTATTTAGCACATTCATCTAACGAAATGTTGAAATTACTAATATCATTTCGGTTATCCCGCAGCAAGCCCAAGACTATCGTGTGAGTAAAATAACAGTGCGTTCGAAGATTTTCTGTGCAGGCAGGCTTGAGATGAATTCATAACCCTATGAAATATATGAGATGAACATTATTAGTAGAATTTATTATGACAGGTAAGCTTTTCAACTTTATTTATATGATTTGCTGATATTGATACAAAAAAACGGCGCCGAAGCGCCGTTCTTTCGTATGAAATATCAATGTAACAAGCCGGGGAAAATGCTTTTAATACCCGTGACAATGAATTCGATCCCGAGTGCCATTAACAGCAGCCCCATGATACGCGTAATAACGTTGATGCCGGTCTGCCCCAGCAGGCGTACCAGCAACGGCGCCATGCGGAAGACGCCCCAGCAACAGAGCGCGAAAACGGCAATCGCGACAGAAAAACCAATTAAATGCATGAGGCTATGGTAACGCGTGCCCCAAACAATGGTTGAACTGATGGCACCCGGCCCGGCCATGAGGGGCAATGCCAGCGGAACCACGCCGATACTTTCGCGGATGGCGGTTTCTGACTTTTCCTGCTTGTTCTGCTTATCCTCACCCAGCTTACCGCTGATCATAGACATGGCAATGGTCACCACCAGGATCCCACCCGCAATGCGGAAGGAGTCAATCGAGATGCCAAAGAGCTGGAGAATGGCATCACCCAGGAAAAGCGAGGTGAGCAAAATGATTGCCACAGACAGGTTAGCGGTAAGATTGGTTTTGTTCCGGGCCGCCGCCGTCTGGTAACTGGTCATACTAATGAAGACAGGAATGATCCCCACCGGGTTGACCAGGGCAAACAGACCAATAAAAAATTTGAAATACGTTGGAAAATCAAAGAGCGTTTGGATCACGTTTTGCTCCGCTTTTGCGCATGCCCGGGACAGTTACATTGTTAGGAAAAATCGCGCTGAAGATACGCTTTTTATTAGCATACTTCACCAGAAATCTGTGCCAAAACGTTAGCATTTCAGAATGTTAAACATATGTTGAGACAATGATATCGTCACTTCCAATAGTTACTTAATTAATTAACAGTGGAAATATATCCATTAAATAACCCTGCTGAAAGGTATCAGCTTGGTGGAAAATTGACGCAGATCATGATTTCCGTACTCAGAAGTGAGTAATCTTGATTACGCCCCCAGGGAGGTCACCTGACAAAAAGGGATGATGCTAAGGTAAGGCTCTTTTAGTAAATTAGTGTACTGGAGCATAAAGTAACCCTTTGTTTTACTTTATGTAACGCAAGTCGTATTGGCACTGTCTATACTGTCTGACGTATCGAGCGCTGGTTTACTAAAAGAGTTTAAACATTATCAGGAGAGCATTATGGCTGTTACTAATATCGCTGAACTGAACGCCCTCGTCGAGCGCGTAAAAAAAGCCCAGCGTGAATATGCCAATTTCACCCAAGAACAGGTTGATAAAATCTTCCGCGCGGCCGCTCTGGCTGCTGCAGATGCTCGAATCCCTCTCGCTAAAATGGCCGTTGCCGAATCTGGCATGGGTATCGTTGAAGATAAAGTGATCAAAAACCACTTTGCTTCTGAGTATATCTACAACGCCTATAAAGATGAGAAAACCTGTGGCGTTCTGTCTGAAGACGACACCTTCGGGACGATCACCATCGCCGAACCTATCGGCATCATTTGCGGTATTGTTCCAACGACTAACCCTACTTCAACAGCTATCTTCAAATCGCTGATCAGCCTGAAGACCCGTAACGCAATCATCTTCTCTCCACATCCACGTGCGAAAGACGCAACAAATAAAGCAGCAGACATTGTTCTGCAGGCAGCAATTGCTGCGGGCGCACCAAAAGATCTGATTGGCTGGATCGACCAACCTTCTGTTGAACTGTCTAACGCGCTGATGCATCACCCGGACATTAACCTGATTCTGGCGACCGGTGGTCCTGGTATGGTTAAAGCAGCATACAGCTCCGGTAAACCAGCAATCGGTGTAGGCGCAGGTAACACCCCCGTTGTTATCGATGAAACCGCTGACATCAAACGTGCTGTTGCGTCTGTGCTGATGTCTAAAACCTTCGATAACGGCGTTATCTGTGCATCTGAACAGTCTGTAGTTGTTGTTGATTCCGTGTACGACGCAGTACGCGAGCGTTTCGCCAGCCACGGCGGCTACCTGCTGCAGGGCAAAGAGCTGAAAGCGGTTCAGGACATTATCCTGAAAAATGGCGCGCTGAACGCTGCTATCGTAGGTCAGCCAGCCTATAAAATCGCTGAACTCGCAGGCTTTACCGTTCCGGCGACCACCAAGATCCTGATCGGTGAAGTTAAAGTTGTCGACGAAAGCGAGCCGTTTGCTCACGAAAAACTGTCTCCTACGCTTGCTATGTACCGTGCGAAAGATTTCGAAGACGCGGTAGAAAAAGCCGAGAAGCTGGTTGCTATGGGCGGTATCGGTCATACCTCATGTCTGTACACCGACCAGGATAACCAGCCAGAGCGTGTCGCCCACTTCGGTCAGATGATGAAAACTGCCCGTATCCTGATTAACACCCCTGCTTCTCAGGGTGGTATCGGTGACCTGTATAACTTCAAACTCGCACCTTCCCTGACTCTGGGTTGTGGTTCCTGGGGTGGTAACTCCATCTCTGAAAACGTTGGTCCAAAACACCTGATCAACAAGAAAACCGTTGCTAAGCGAGCTGAAAACATGTTGTGGCACAAACTTCCGAAATCTATCTACTTCCGCCGTGGCTCTCTGCCAATCGCGCTGGATGAAGTGATTACTGATGGCCACAAACGTGCGCTCATCGTGACTGACCGTTTCCTGTTCAACAACGGCTACGCTGACCAGATCACCTCTGTGCTGAAAGCGGCTGGCGTCGAAACTGAAGTGTTCTTCGAAGTTGAAGCTGACCCAACCCTGAGCGTTGTACGCAAGGGTGCTGAACTGGCGAACTCCTTCAAACCAGATGTGATTATCGCACTGGGTGGTGGCTCCCCAATGGACGCCGCGAAAATCATGTGGGTTATGTACGAACATCCGGAAACCCACTTCGAAGAGCTGGCGCTGCGCTTTATGGACATCCGTAAACGTATCTACAAGTTCCCGAAAATGGGCGTGAAAGCGAAAATGATCGCCGTCACCACTACTTCCGGTACCGGCTCAGAAGTGACGCCATTCGCGGTAGTAACAGATGACGCAACAGGTCAGAAATACCCGCTGGCTGACTACGCGCTGACGCCAGATATGGCTATCGTTGATGCCAACCTGGTAATGGAAATGCCGAAGTCTCTGTGTGCGTTCGGTGGTCTGGATGCCGTGACTCACGCGCTGGAAGCCTACGTTTCTGTACTGGCGTCTGAGTTCTCTGACGGTCAGGCTCTGCAGGCTCTGAAACTGCTGAAAGAAAACCTGCCAGCGTCCTACAACGAAGGTTCTAAAAACCCTGTAGCACGTGAACGTGTCCACAGTGCAGCAACCATCGCCGGTATCGCGTTTGCGAACGCCTTCCTGGGTGTTTGCCACTCTATGGCGCACAAGCTGGGTTCACAGTTCCACATTCCTCACGGTCTGGCGAACGCCCTGTTGATCAGCAACGTTATCCGCTATAACGCCAACGACAACCCAACCAAGCAGACTGCGTTCAGCCAGTATGACCGTCCGCAAGCGCGCCGTCGTTATGCTGAAATCGCTGACCACCTTGGTCTGAGCGCACCGGGCGACCGTACTGCTGCGAAGATTGAGAAACTGCTGGCATGGCTGGAAAGCCTGAAAGCTGAACTGGGTATTCCTAAATCTATCCGTGAAGCAGGCGTTCAGGAAGCTGACTTCCTCGCTCACGTAGACAAGCTGTCTGAAGATGCCTTCGATGACCAGTGTACTGGTGCTAACCCGCGCTACCCACTGATCTCCGAGCTGAAACAGATTCTGCTGGATACCTACTACGGTCGTGAGTTCAAAGAAGGTGACGTTGCTGCTGTGAAAACAGAAGCTCCGGTCATTAAAGCTGACAAGAAAGCGAAGAAAAGCGCTTAACTGACAGCCTCAGGAAAAAACCCGCCTGTATGGCGGGTTTTTTTATGTCTGAATAACGGCGGATATTATTTTCTGTTGTCGTGCTGGATCGCCGTCAGCGAGCCTACGGACAACGCTTCCTTATAATGCTTACGACAGACCGACACATAGCGTTCATTGCCACCAATCACCACCTGCTCACCGTCCGCATAAGGTTTTCCAGCCTGGTCGAGACGAAGCACCATGCTGGCCTTGCGTCCGCAGAAACAGATAGTTTTTAGTTCAACCAGCTTATCTGACCAGGCAAGCAAATACTGGCTTCCGGCAAACAACTCCCCGCGGAAGTCCGTACGCAGCCCGTAACACAGAACGGGGATATCGAGCTCATCAACCACTTCAGAGAGCGCGTGCACCTGTTCACGTGTCAGGAACTGGCTCTCATCAACCAGCACGCAGTGAATGGGCTCTGACGCATGCGCAGCGCGGATATCCTCCAGCAGGTCAGTTTGCGGGTTAAACAGCCTGGCTGGCGAAGAGAGGCCGATTCTGGAACTCACCTTCCCTGCACCGAAGCGATCGTCGATTTCAGCGGTATAAACAACGGTACGCATTCCTCGTTCCTGGTAATTGTATGAGGATTGCAGCAGTGCGGTGGATTTCCCGGCATTCATTGCCGAATAGTAGAAATAAAGTTGTGCCATTGGCCGTAAAACCCTAATCAATGTGTAATATTCCCGATGATTCATTGTACCATATTTTGTCTGGTCATCAGCGACACGCCGCACAAACGATGCCGTGCTGAAAGGTGTAAAACGCCGTCTTTTCGCAAAAATAATCCGCTAAAACAGAGAGTAATGACGGTCATGCTGGTGAATTGGTTATATGGTTAACCAAACATAACACTTCTTTTTATAGTGGAATCTGCGTTCATTAAAATTCACTATTTATTAACTATTCCTGCCTTAACACCGTCGCCTGGAACTAATACAAAAGGCTGATATTTATCCGCCGAAACTATAATTCCTGCGGCAAATGTCACAAAAAAAAGATGCAAGCGGCGGGGTTAAGCAGGTTATCGTGATAACAAGCGAGACTGCCAAAGAGGAAATTTAAGTTAGCGTAATTAATAATAGCGGCTTTATTTAGTATTTTTTGAATTCCTTACATTCCTGGCTATTGCACATCTGAATTTATGGCTCTATTATTAGGTCAACAAACCACCCCCCATTATAAGTTTGAGATTACTACAATGAGCGAAGCACTTAAAATTCTGAACAACATCCGTACTCTTCGTGCGCAGGCAAGAGAATGTACCCTTGAAACGCTCGAAGAAATGCTGGAAAAATTAGAAGTTGTAGTTAATGAACGTCGCGAAGAAGAAAGCGCTGCTGCAGCTGAAATCGAAGAGCGTACGCGTAAACTGCAACAATATCGTGAAATGCTGATTGCTGATGGTATCGATCCAAATGAATTGCTGAACAGCATTGCTGCTGCAAAAACCGGTACCAAAGCAAAACGCGCTGCCCGTCCTGCTAAATATAGCTATGTTGATGAGAACGGCGAAACTAAAACCTGGACCGGCCAGGGCCGTACTCCTGCTGTAATCAAGAAAGCTATGGATGAGCAAGGTAAACAGCTGGATGACTTCCTGATCAAGGATTAATCAAGCCGAATTCAGAAAAATCCCGCCTCTGGTGGGATTTTTTTTGCCCGCAATTTATCACTAACATCCTCTTACACTCCGTCATAAAGCGTTATTTGGCTATTTAGTTTCGCTTACAAACAGGCTGGTCATGGCGTTTTATGGGCATAAAAAAACCGGTGGGCAGCGCCACACCGGTTTCATAGATTTACGCCTGGATTATTTCTTAATACCCATACTCTCTTTGAGCCAGCCTTTAAATTCTTCACCCAGCGTATTATGGCGAATGCCGTATTCAACGAACGCCTGCATATAACCGAGCTTATTACCGCAGTCATGGCTCTTACCTTTCATGTGGTAAGCCTCAACGGTCTCTTTCTCGATCAGCATATCAATGGCATCCGTCAGCTGGATTTCATCCCCTGCTCCTGGAGGCGTTTTCGCCAGCAGTGGCCAGATTTCAGCACTCAGGACATAGCGACCCACCACTGCCAGATTAGACGGCGCTACGTCGGCTTTAGGCTTCTCTACGACACCAACCATTGGCACGCTTTCGCCTGGCTCAAGGTTCACGCCCTTGCAGTCAACCACACCGTAAGCGGTCACGTCTTCAACTGGCTCAACCATGATCTGGCTGCAGCCCGTTTCGTCGAAGCGGTGGATCATCTCAGCCAGGTTGTCCTGGGAGAGATCGGATTCGTATTCATCCAGAATCACGTCAGGCAGAATAACCGCGACGGGCTCATCACCCACAACCGGGTGTGCACACATAACCGCGTGGCCCAGACCTTTAGCCAGCCCCTGACGAACCTGCATAATGGTGACGTGCGGAGGGCAAATAGACTGAACTTCTTCTAACAGCTGACGCTTAACGCGTTTTTCCAGCATGGCTTCGAGTTCAAAACTTGTATCGAAGTGGTTTTCGATAGAGTTTTTAGATGAATGCGTAACCAGCACAATTTCAGTAATGCCGGCCGCGATACACTCATTAACGACATACTGGATTAATGGCTTATCAACCAGAGGCAGCATCTCTTTAGGGATCGCCTTAGTTGCTGGTAACATCCTGGTCCCCAATCCCGCTACCGGGATGACGGCCTTTCTGACTTTCGAATTTAGGGCAGCCATTCAAATTCTCCTGAGCTGTTCAAGTTTTGAACTTTTATGCAATAAATAACGCGTTGAGTATATCAGCCTCGCCCCGCAGTCCGGGTCTGAAAAGAACGCGTTGCCGATGAATTAGGACAAATACGCATGAATCTGGGCAGCGATAGTAGCACTCCCGAGAAAACACAGGTAAAGCAATCTTAAAATTAAGATCCAATTGCTTATTCCGTGGACAACATTAAGCGAAGCCTTCCCCCGGCACCCCAAATTTGGCACTGCCAGGAAGAACAGCGATGGCTAATTTGATTTAGATACGCCGTTCCCAGTGTTCCAAGCGGCACCCCGTTACTCACCTGAATATGGTGTTCCCCGGTATTCAGTGACGCGTTGAGACCTGCAGAAACGAGGATAAGATTCTTTAAACCGCTATGGTAATAACCAACCAGCAGCGGGAACTGTCCGGGTAAATTGGCCTGACGAAAAAGCTGGTTTACCTGTTTGAGTAAACTGCCTAACTCAGGGAGCCGTTGTCCCTGATGTGATAACTGTTCCTGCAATAATCCATTAAAGAGTGCGCGAAGTAACAATGCAGCTAATACGCCATTATCCCCTGCACGGGTTACGTCCAGAGAATAAAATGCGAGGTCGGAATCAGACAGAGGTGCAATATCCAGCACCAGCCCAGGCTGATCGGCCGCCACCAGCTGGCGATAGTTTACGCGGCAGTGGGAAATAGTTTGCTGAACGGGAGGCTGAAGTTCTTGCAACAATTTCGCCGCCGCTGGCGGATTACTCACCAGCGCGTCCCAGTCCTGAAAAAGGCGTTCCTCTTCCTCAACGCGGGAATTAAACATATTTGGATAAAGGCACGCTAATACCGTCTCACGTAACCGGTTCAGATCTTTGACGGGTTTCAGCAAAATATCCTGAACGCCAAGACGTAATGCTTTGGCAATATCCGCCATATTTTCTGTCGCGGAGATCACCAGAATGGGCATCTGGTCACCCTCGTTGCGCAGATGTTCAACCAGTTTCAGCCCATTCATTCGCGGCATCGCGATGTCGCAAATCATCAGATCGGGCGTAATACCGGTCATTTTTTCCAGCGCGTCGACACCATCTTCAGCCAGTAAAGTGTTTGCTCCCAGCGAGGATAACCACGAATCCAGTAGCGATCGGAAAACGGGCTCGTCTTCAACAATCAAAATGTGTTTTCCGGCCAATGGCTGCGTCATGGTTCCTCCCCTGGCTGACAGTTACTAAATAGTGGCATGCTATCGGCACTATCGCCTGTCAGATTTTGCTGAAGTAGTCAAAAAAGGTGCTTAACGTGCTGTTCGCACAAACGGCAGCAACTCGTCTATTTTCTTTTCGACGGCTAGCGAGCCCGCTGCGATGGCGGCCTCAGCCCGATGGAAATCAAGGGTAGAGATTTGCGGACAGTAAGGCTGAATAAGAATATCCGGAGGATCGCCAGCCATACGGTTACGTTTAAGGCGATTCTCAAGAACCTGAATTGAGGTGGTCATGATCTCCATGGCCGTCGGTGCGGCAACCGAGCGTCGTGCGGCCAGGCGACCAATTCTTCCGCGCAGGCGTTCATGCCAGGCAAGCTTTTCAACGTCGGCATCTTCGCTCTGCAGATTGACCGGCATAAGGTCTTGCTGCATCAGATGAGCGTCGTGCTGCAAATCAACGGCGATGACGATGTCCGCCCCCATGGCGCGCGTCAGAGAGATGGGAACCGGGTTCACGACGCCACCATCGACAAGCCAGTAACCGTTATGGGGCACGGGCGCCATAAGCCCAGGAATACTGCATGAAGCACGCACCGCAAGGTGAATATCCCCTTCGGTCAGCCAGAGTTCACGGCCTGTGCTGAGATTGGTTGCGACGGCGCCGAAAGGCATCCGGCAGTCAGTAAAGTCTTCGAGAGGCATCACCCGGCGGAACTGGTTAAAGACGCGTTCGCCGCGCAACAGCCCACCGCGCTGCCAGGAGAGATCCATCAGACGCAGCACGTCCCAATAGCTGAAGGAGCGCACCCAGGTTTCGAGATCCGGAAGCTTGCCGCACGCGTAGGCGGAGCCGACAAGCGATCCGATTGAACATCCTGCTACGATATCAACGTCAACGCCCATCTTGTTTAAGGCATTAATCACGCCGATATGAGACCATCCCCGGGCTGCACCTGATCCCAGCGCCAGTCCAATTTTAACCTTTCTCATTAGCCCTGTTTGACTTCCCCTGGATTCCTGACATAGCGTCAACGCAACTGCTCAGTTAACATAGTGCTACCCGAGGCGTTTTACGCCCTTATTTTTTGTTCCAGGAAGAGAATCGTGTCTCAACTCTGCCCCTGTGGTAGCGCTCTGGAGTATAGCCTATGTTGCCAGCGATATCTTTCTGGCAATCAGGTTGCACCGGATCCGTCACACCTCATGCGTTCACGGTATACTGCTTTTGTGATCAAAGACGCAGACTACCTGATAAAAACCTGGCACCCGTCCTGCCACGCCGCCGATTTCCGACAGGAGATCGAAGCCGGGTTCGCCAACACCCACTGGCTTGGGCTTACCGTGTTTGAATCTTCACCCGGTAGCCACCACGACGAAGGCTTTGTCAGCTTTGTTGCCCGTTTTACCGAGAACGCCAGGCCTGGCGCCATTATCGAGCGTTCCCGGTTCTTAAAGGAGAGCGGGCAATGGTATTATATTGACGGTACGCGTCCACAGTTTGGTCGTAACGATACCTGCCCTTGTGGTTCAGGAAAAAAATTCAAAAAGTGTTGCGGGCATTAACGCCTGACAACCCAGACTTCGCAAATACAAACAGGATTTCCCGGCGATGCAATCATTACAACGTAAAGTTCTGCGCACTATCTGTCCCGATCAAAAAGGGCTGATCGCACGAATTACCAATATTTGCTACAAGCATGAACTGAATATCGTGCAGAACAACGAGTTCGTTGACCACCGTACCGGCCGCTTCTTCATGCGTACCGAACTGGAAGGCATTTTCAACGACACCACCCTGCTGGCCGATCTGGACAGCGCGCTGCCGGACGGTTCCGTGCGTGAGCTGAATCCTGCGGGCCGTCGTCGCATTGTGATTCTGGTGACGAAAGAAGCTCACTGCCTGGGCGATCTGTTGATGAAGGCCAATTACGGTGGCCTGGACGTAGAAATTGCCGCTGTTATTGGCAACCACGAAACTCTGCGCACGCTGGTTGAGCGTTTTGATATTCCGTTTGAGCTGGTGAGCCATGAAGGCCATACCCGTGAAGAGCACGACAACCTGATGGCTGCTGCCATTGAAGTGCATAACCCGGACTACGTGGTGCTGGCGAAATATATGCGCGTGCTGACGCCTTCCTTCGTCGCCCGCTTCCCGAACAAGATTATCAACATTCACCACTCGTTCCTGCCGGCCTTTATTGGCGCGCGGCCTTATCACCAGGCGTACGAGCGCGGCGTGAAGATCATCGGCGCAACCGCGCACTACGTGAATGACAATCTGGACGAAGGTCCAATCATCATGCAGGACGTGATTCACGTGGATCACACCTACACCGCAGAAGATATGATGCGCGCCGGACGTGACGTTGAGAAGAACGTGTTGAGTCGTGCCCTGTATCAGGTGCTGGCGCAGCGTGTCTTTGTCTACGGTAACAGAACCATCATTCTTTAATCTTTCGGAAAATGAATTGATTAGCTTTGCGCCTTTACGGATAAAAAGCAGGCAAACAGCTTCTTTTCCCTAAAGGAAAGCTTTACAGGGGCGTCTCATTTGATATGATGCGCCCCGCTTCCAGCAGGAAGCAGGCCAGTAAAAAAGCATTACCCCGTGGTGGGGTTCCCGAGCGGCCAAAGGGAGCAGACTGTAAATCTGCCGTCATCGACTTCGAAGGTTCGAATCCTTCCCCCACCACCATCTCTCAGCACGACCTCAAAATTTGAATTACCCCTGGTGGGGTTCCCGAGCGGCCAAAGGGAGCAGACTGTAAATCTGCCGTCATCGACTTCGAAGGTTCGAATCCTTCCCCCACCACCATCACTTTCAAACGACACTTAACACTCTGCTCGCACCGTGCATCATGTATTTCCGCAAGGGGAAGGATGAGAAGCTTCGACTAAGGTTCGATTCGAGCGCAGCGAGAAAGCGTTGCCGCAGGCAACGACCCGAAGGGCGAGGCGCAACGCGCCGAGTAATCCTTCCCCCACCACCATCACTTTCAGATGACACTTAACATTCTGCTCGCACCGTGCATCATGTATTTCCGCAAGGGGAAGGATGAGAAGCTTCGACTAAGGTTCGATTCGAGCGCAGCGAGAAAGCGTTGCCGCAGGCAACGACCCGAAGGGCGAGGCGCAACGCGCCGAGTAATCCTTCCCCCACCACCATCACTTCAAAAAACCCGAACAAAATCGAACCGAGTCCGCCTTCGTAGGCCGGGTAAGGCGCAGCCGCCACCCGACGACAGACGACTACATTGGCGGCAAACGACGCTTCACCGGCGAACTTTTCACAATCGACGTATTACATTGGGCATGCTCCGCCAGCCCGTCCAGCAGCGCATCCAGTTGTTCTATCGATCGCACCACCAGCCTAATCACAAAGCAGTCTTCCCCGGTCACCTTGTCGCTCTCAATACACTCCGGCATCGCCTGAATGTACTTATCCACCTTATGCAACAGACCCGGTAAGGGGCGAACCCGTACCAGCGCCTGCAGCGTATACCCCAGCGCCGCGAGATTCACACGTGCGCCATACCCCTGAATCACGCCCCGCTCTTCCAGCCGCTTCAGACGCTCTGCCGTGCTGGGTGAGGTCAGGCCAATGCGGCCGCTCAGCACCTTCAACGACATGCGCGCATCCTCAACCAGGCAGGCTAAAATTTGCCGATCGATATCATCAATAAGGTATTCCACTCGTTTCACCTAATTTAAAAAAGCAGCTAACACCTTCAACCTTATCTCATCCCTGTAAAACCCAACAGCGATTTCCGACAATAGCGTTATTAATCAGGAGGTGAATAATGCGTGATTTACATAAAGGCGTCTGGCAGATGAGTCTGGCGATGTTAATTTCCGGCTCTATCGGCGCGTTTGTTTTGCTCAGCGGTCTGCCGGTGACGGAAGTGGTGTTCTGGCGCTGCCTTATTGGGGCAATAGCGCTTTTCATTTTTATCCGGGTAAGTCAAAAGCCCTTTAGCCCCCTCACCCGCACCACGCTGCTGCTGGCGATTCTCGGCGGTGTGGCATTAGTGGTGAACTGGCTGCTGCTCTTCGCAGCCTATGAGCGGATCTCTATTGGTCTTTCGACCGTGGTCTATAACACTCAGCCGTTTATGCTGGTCCTGATGGGGATGTTTTTAGGCGAGCGCGTCAGCGTGGTGAAATGGGGCTGGCTGTTCCTCGCCTTCGGCGGCGTGGTGATACTGCTCTCCAGCGAGCTGACCGGCACCCACGACACTGAATGGCTGGCGGGTATCGGTCTGGCAATGGCCGCGGCCTTCTTCTACGCGCTGACGGCAATCATTGCGCGCAAACTGAAAACTATCGCACCGCAGCATATTGCCTTTATTCAGGTGCTGACGGGCGTCGTTATGCTTCTGCCGTTTGCCAGCCTGCCGTCATTTTCCAGTGATTTTCCCTGGCCGATCCTGCTGACGCTCGGCATCGTCCATACCGGCATTATGTATCAGCTGCTCTACAGCGCGATTCAGAAGCTACCCACCCCCATTACCGGCTCCCTGTCGTTTATCTATCCGGTGGTGGCGATCGTTGTCGATAACCTGGTGTTCGGACACTCGCTGAACCTGACGCAGCTGGCGGGCGGCGCGTTGATCCTGTTTGCTGCAGCGGGCAACAACCTGGGCTGGGGCGAAAAAAAACCCCGCGAAAGCGGGGTTGGTATCAAGACGCTGAATTAGCGACGGGCACGCACAATCTGGTATTTGCGCGTCAGGTACTCCACCGGCGCGCTCCAGATATGCACCAGACGGGAGAACGGGAACAGCACAAACAGCGTCATCCCCAGCACCAGGTGAACTCGGAAGATAAACGCCACGCCCTCCAGGTGCTCAGACGCTCCGCCGTGGAAGGTCACGACGGACTGCGCCCACCCCACCAGCTTCATCATTTCACTGCCGTCCATATGCTGCGCAGAGAATGGAATAGTCAGCAGACCCAGCGCGCACTGTACCATCAGCAGGGAGAGGATCAGGATATCCGCTGCAGTGGTGGTTGCACGCACGCGCGGGCTGAACAGACGACGTTTCAGCAGCAGCAGGCCACCCACCAGGGTCATCACGCCGCAGGCACCACCAGCGATCATCGCCATCTTCTGCTTCACTTCAATCGGCAGCCATGCTTCGTACATCCAGTGCGGCGTCAGCATCCCAAGGAAGTGACCGGCAAAAATCCCCAAAATACCGATGTGGAACAGGTTAGACGCGACGTGCATCCCTTTGCGGTCCAGCATCTGGCTGGAGGCAGCACGCCAGGTGTACTGACCATAGTCATAGCGTAGCCAGCTTCCCACCAGGAACACGGTGCCCGCGATATACGGGTAAATGTCAAAGAAGAACATATTCAGGAAGTGCATTAGTGCCGTCCTCCATTAGAGATATTCAAATATTGCGGGGCAACCGCGCCGGCAAAACGACGCTGGTGAGCGGAGATTTCAGACTCGCCGCAGTTCTGGTCAGCAAAGAATTTCACCTGCTCTTCTTCCCAGACCGCATCCAGCGCTTGCGGGGTATCGTCCCGGGCTTCATCCGCGATTTTCTCCGCCACTTTTTCACTGTCTACAGAGGCGTTCGCCAGCTTCACCAGCAGATCGAACAGTACGGCATAGCGGCTCTCACGCTGCTGTAGACGCGCGCCGAGCAGCGCAAGAATCGGGGCGATATCCTGCAGACCGCCCAGCGCCTCTTCTTTCGGCAGCTGCGCCAGATACTCCAGGTACAGCGGCAGGTGGTCCGGCAGCTCGCGGCTGTCGAGCTGCAGGCCGTGCTGCTCGTACTGAGCCATCAGGTCCACCATCGCCTGACCGCGGTCGCGGGATTCCCCGTGAACGTGTTCAAACAGCAGCAGCGACGTCGCGCGCCCGCGGTCAAACAGCTGGCTGTAGTCCGCCTGCGCGTCGAGCAGATCGCGTGCCAGCAGATCGCGGAGGAAAACGCCAAGCCGCTGGGCATCCTCTTTATCCAGGTTTTCAGATGACGCGAGTGCATCAAAGAGTTCCTGTTGATGCTGCGCAAGCGCTGCATCCGGGTACTCGAGCAGACGCGAAACAATGATGAGTTCAATCATTGATGCGGCTCCGTTTTGCTGGTCACATCCATGGCGTCGATGCGGCGGCTGTTGAACAGGTTGAATTTACTGTCTGACCCGTGGCAACCGTCGCCAAAGGTAAAGCCACACCCGCTTTTCTCCGGGAAGGCCTCGCGGGCCAGCTCGCGGTGGCTGCTTGGCACCACGAAACGATCTTCGTAGTTAGCGATTGCCAGATAGCGGTACATCTCCTGCGCCTGCGCTTCGGTCAGGCCGACCTCTTCCAGCGCGCGGGTATCGTTCACGCCGTCAACGGTTTCCGCACGTTTGAAGTGGCGCATCGCCAGCATACGTTTCAGCGCCAGCAGTACCGGCTGGGTATCACCGGCGGTCAGCAGGTTGGCCAGGTACTGAACCGGGATACGCAGGCTTTCCACGTCAGGCAGAATGCCGTTGCTGCCCAGCTCGCCCGCGTCAGCCGCAGACTGAATCGGAGACAGCGGCGGCACGTACCAGACCATCGGCAGGGTGCGGTATTCCGGGTGCAGCGGCAGAGCCAGCTTCCAGTCCATCGCCATTTTGTACACCGGAGACTGCTGCGCGGCGTCGATGACGCTCTGCGGAATGCCGTCTTTCAGCGCCTGCTCAATCACCTTCGGATCGTTCGGATCGAGGAATACGTCCAGTTGACGCTGATAGAGATCTTTCTCATTCTCGGTGCTTGCGGCATTCTCAATCGCGTCCGCGTCGTACAGCAGCACGCCGAGGTAACGAATACGACCTACGCAGCTCTCGGAGCAGACGGTCGGCATACCGGCTTCGATACGCGGGTAGCAGAAGATGCACTTCTCAGACTTACCGCTCTTCCAGTTGAAGTAGATTTTTTTGTACGGGCAGCCGGTGATGCACATGCGCCAGCCGCGGCACTTGTCCTGGTCGATCAGTACGATGCCGTCTTCTTCACGCTTGTAGATGGCACCGCTCGGGCAGGTCGCGACGCACGCCGGGTTCAGGCAGTGTTCGCACAGGCGCGGCAGATACATCATGAAGGTGTTTTCGAACTGGCCGTACATCGCCTTCTGCATGTTCTCGAAGTTCTGGTCTTTGGCGCGCTTTTCGAACTCGCCGCCCAGAATTTCTTCCCAGTTTGGACCGCTGGTAATTTTGTCCATGCGCTGACCGGTGATCAGCGAGCGAGGACGGGCGATCGGCTGGTGTTTGCTTTCCGGCGCGTTGTGCAGGTTCTGGTAGTCGTAATCAAACGGCTCGTAATAGTCCTCAATGCCCGGCAGGTGCGGGTTAGCGAAGATTTTACCCAGCAGCATTGCGCGGTTACCCATGCGCGGCTGCAGCTTGCCGTTGATTTTGCGGATCCAGCCGCCCTTCCACTTCTCCTGGTTTTCCCAGTCGGTCGGGAAGCCGGTGCCCGGCTTACTTTCCACGTTGTTGAACCAGGCGTACTCCATACCTTCGCGGCTGGTCCAGACGTTTTTACAGGTCACTGAACAGGTGTGGCAGCCGATGCACTTATCCAGATTCAGCACCATGCCGACTTGTGAACGAATTTTCATTTTACGCTCTCCTGTACCTGGTCATTACCTTCGCCGTCTAACCAGTTAATATTCTTCATCTTACGTACCACCACGAACTCATCGCGGTTCGATCCTACGGTGCCGTAGTAGTTAAAGCCGTAGGCCAGCTGCGCATAGCCACCGATCATGTGGGTCGGCTTCGGCGTAATACGGGTCACGGAGTTGTGAATACCGCCGCGCTGCTCGGTGATCTCTGAACCCGGCAGGTTCACGATACGTTCCTGCGCGTGGTACATCATGGTCATCCCGGCCGGTACGCGCTGGCTCACCACCGCACGCGCCGTCAGGGCGCCGTTGCTGTTGAACACTTCAATCCAGTCGTTATCTTCGATACCTAAGTCTTTGGCGTCCGCTTCGCTCATCCAGACAATCGGACCACCGCGCGACAGGGTCAGCATCAGCAGGTTGTCGCTGTAGGTGGAGTGGATACCCCACTTCTGGTGCGGCGTCAGGAAGTTCAGCGCCTTCTCAGGGTTACCGTTCGATTTCGCGCCCATAACTGCGGTTACGGAGCGGGTGTCGATTGGCGGACGGTACACCAGCAGGCTTTCACCGAAGTCGCGCATCCACTGGTGGTCCTGATACAGTGACTGACGACCGGAAAGCGTGCGCCATGGGATCAGCTCGTGAACGTTGGTATAACCAGCGTTATAGGACACATGCTCATCTTCCAGACCAGACCAGGTCGGGCTGGAGATAATCTTGCGCGGCTGGGCCTGGATATCGCGGAAGCGGATTTTCTCTTCCTCTTTATTCTTCGCCAGATGCGTGTGGTCGCGACCGGTAAATTCACTCAGGGCCGCCCACGCTTTCACCGCCACGTGGCCGTTGGTTTCCGGTGCCAGGGTCAGGATCATCTCCGCCGCATCAATTGCCGTGTTGAGCATTGGCTGGCCTTTGGCCGGGCCGTCTGCTTTGGTGTAATTGAGCTTGCGCAGCAGGTCCATTTCGCTCTGGGTGTTCCAGGCGATGCCTTTGCCGCCGTTACCGATTTTCTCCATCAGCGGGCCGATGGAGGTAAAGCGCTCGTAGGTTGCCGGGTAATCACGTTCAACCGGAATGATGTGCGGCGCGGTCACGCCCGGAATCAGGTCGCATTCGCCTTTTTTCCAGTCCTTCACGTCAAGCGGCTGCGCCAGTTCGGCAGCGGAGTCGTGCTGGATTGGCAGCGTCACCACGTCGGTCTCTTTGCCCAGGTGACCTACGCAGACTTCGGAGAATTTCTTCGCGATGTCTTTGTAGATATCCCAGTCGCTTTTCGATTCCCACGCCGGGTCAACGGCGGCAGACAGCGGATGAATAAACGGATGCATGTCCGAGGTATTCATGTCGTCTTTTTCGTACCAGGTGGCGGTTGGCAGCACGATATCGGAGTACAGGCAGGTGCTGGACAGACGGAAGTCCAGCGTCACCACCAGATCCAGCTTGCCGTCCAGACCGTTGTCTTTCCACTCCACTTCTTCTGGCTTCACGCCGCCCTGCTTGCCGAGGTCTTTACCCTGAATACCGTTCTCGGTGCCCAGCAGGTATTTCAGCATGTACTCGTGACCTTTACCGGACGAGCCCAGCAGGTTGGAGCGCCAGATGAACAGGTTGCGCGGATGGTTTTTGCCGTTCTCAGGCTGTTCTGCCGCGAAGCGGATGGAGCCTTCCTTCAGGGATTTGACGGTGTAATCCACCGGTGACATGCCCGCTTGCTTCGCCTCTTGTGCAATGCGCAGCGGGTTAGTGCCCAGCTGCGGCGCAGACGGCAGCCAGCCCATGCGTTCAGCGCGCACGTTGAAATCAATCAGGTGGCCGCTGTAGCGGGATTTATCCGCCATCGGCGACAGCAGTTCCTGCGCAGTAACCGTCTCGTAGCGCCACTGGCTGGAGTGGTTATAGAAGTAGGAGGTGCTGTTCATGTGACGTGCCGGACGCTGCCAGTCGAGGGCAAACGCCAGCGGCTGCCAGCCGGTCTGCGGACGCAGTTTTTCCTGGCCCACGTAGTGCGCCCAGCCGCCGCCGCTCTGACCGACGCAGCCGCAGAAGATCAGCATGTTGATCAGGCCGCGATAGTTCATATCGAGGTGATACCAGTGGTTCAGACCGGCACCCACGATGATCATCGAGCGACCGTGGGTCTTGTCGGCGTTTTCAGCAAACTCGCGGGCGATACGAACGATCTGCGCGCGCGGTACGCCGGTGATCTGCTCCGCCCAGGCCGGGGTGTAGGCCTTCACGTCGTCATAGCTGGTTGCGCAGTTTTCGTCGTTCAGACCGCGCTCCAGGCCGTAGTTCGCCATGGTCAGGTCATAGACGGTGGTGACCAGCGCGGTAGAACCGTCGGCCAGCTGCAGGCGCTTAACCGGCAGCTTGTGCATCAGCACGTTTTTCAGTTCAACCTTGTTGAAGTGCTCGGAACCTTCACCGCCAAAGTACGGGAAGCCAACCTCGGCGATCTCGTCCTGGCTGCCCAACATGCTGAGGCGCAGCTCCGTCTCTTCACCGGTGGTGCTGTTGCGCTGCTCAAGGTTCCACTTGCCCTTCTCGCCCCAGCGGAAGCCGATAGAGCCGTTTGGCGCCACCAGCTCACCGTTGCTGTTATAGGCAACGGTTTTCCACTCAGGGTTGTTTTCCTGGCCCAGCGCGTCCACCAGATCGGCGGCGCGCAGCGTGCGGCCCGCGGCATAGTAGCCCTCACGCTCTTCCAGCATCACCAGCATCGGCATGTCGGTGTAGCGACGCACGTAGTCGGTGAAATACTGGCTCGGTTTGTCGAGGTGGAATTCGCGCAGCATGACGTGGCCCATCGCCATCGCCATCGCGGCATCGGTACCCTGTTTAGGTGCCAGCCACAGGTCGCACAGCTTGGCGATTTCCGCGTAGTCCGGGGTGACCGCAACGGTTTTGGTCCCTTTGTAGCGGACTTCGGTAAAGAAGTGCGCGTCCGGGGTACGGGTCTGCGGCACGTTAGAGCCCCAGGCGATGATGTAGCTGGAGTTGTACCAGTCGGCGGATTCCGGTACGTCGGTCTGCTCACCCCAGGTCTGCGGAGAGGCAGGCGGCAGGTCACAGTACCAGTCGTAGAAGCTCAGGCAGGTCCCGCCGATAAGCGACAGGTAGCGCGCGCCGGAAGCGTAAGAGACCATCGACATCGCCGGGATTGGCGAGAAGCCCGCCACGCGGTCAGGACCGTAGGTCTTCACGGTATAGACGTTGGAGGCGGCAATCAACTCGTTCACCTCTTTCCAGGAAGAACGAACGAAACCACCGCGACCGCGCGCCTGCTTGAAGCTTTTCGCTTTGTCGGCATCTTCAATGATAGAGGCCCACGCATCAACCGGATCGCTGTGCTGCACTTTCGCTTCACGCCACATTTTCATCAGGCGTTTGCGCATCAGCGGATATTTCAGACGGTTGGCGCTGTAGAGATACCAGGAGTAGCTGGCCCCGCGCGGGCAGCCGCGCGGTTCATGGTTCGGCATATCCGGACGGGTGCGCGGATAGTCGGTCTGCTGCATTTCCCAGGTCACCAGACCGTTTTTAACGAAAATCTTCCAGCTACATGAGCCAGTGCAGTTTACGCCGTGGGTAGAACGGACGACTTTGTCATGCTGCCAGCGCTGGCGGTAACCGTCTTCCCAGTCCCGGTTGGTATCCAGAACCTGGCCGTGCCCATCGGCAAAAGTTTCACCCTTCTGTTTGAAGTAGCGAAACCGGTCCAAAAATTTGCTCATCGGGTATCTCCTGTATGGAGCCTGTGGCTCTCTAAATCGACATTGCTGATTTGCAGCGAAGGTAACGCCCTGAAAGAGGAGGAGAATTGATAACGATCAAGACGAAGAGGGTCTGTAAAAGGAGGGGTTAGACCAAATACCACCAAAGCGGTATATTTTTAAAACGAATAAATAAATGATTTATAAAGATATTTATTATTCGTCGTACAATAACCCCGGCAAAATTTAACATCTCAGGTATTAAGGGGTAGACATACCTGCAAAGCGATGGCGATCACAGTGTTACCCGCAGATGACTGCGGTAAAAGCTTTCAGTATGTTGTAACTATTATTCAGTCGAAAAAAAACGCGGCCCGAAGGCCGCGTTAACGGATAATCACACTTACTTGTTTTTCTTGGTATTACGGCCATATACCAGCCACGTAATCACGACGCAGGCGATATAGAAGACGAGGAAGACTTTCATGGCGCCAGCCGGAGAGCCGGTCAGGTCAAGCGAGATGCCGAACGCTTTCGGAATAAAGAAGCCGCCAATTGCGCCAATAGCCGAGATAAAGCCCAGGGCCGCAGCCGTATCCGTCGCCGCTTCACGCATGGCCTGCTCTTCGCTTCCGCCCTGCGCTTTCACGCGATCCATCGTCAGCTTGCGGAAGATCACGGAGATCATCTGGAAGGTGGAAGCACTCCCCAACCCGGCCGTCAGGAACAGCACCATAAACACGCCGAAGAAGGCAAAGAAGTTACCGCCCTGCCCGTCAGAAGGCAGCGTCAGGAACAGCAGCGCGCAGAAGACTGCCATCACAATAAAGTTCACCAGCGTAACGCGAGTCCCGCCCAGACGGTCGGAGATCATGCCGCCCAGCGAACGCGCCAGTGCGCCAATGAACGGACCGAAGAAGGCGAATTGCAGGATCTGCACGTCCGGGAACTGGGTTTTCGACAGCATGGCAAAGCCCGCTGAGAAGCCGATAAACGAACCGAAGGTAGCCAGATACAGCAGCGCCATCACCCACAGGTGTCCACGCTTCAGCACCGGAAGCTGCTCGCTCAGGGATGCTTTCGACGCGCTCAGATCGTTCATAAAGAACCACGCAGCGAGGGTGAAGACCACCAGGAACGGGACCCAAATCCAGGCCGCGTTCTGCAGGTAGAGGGAAGAACCATCCGCCTGCTCAACGCCGCCGCCACCGAAGGCGGCAAAAATAGAAACAGAGATCGCCAGCGGCGCAATCAGCTGCATCACGCTTACGCCCATGTTGCCCAGACCGCCGTTAATACCCAGCGCGCCGCCCTGCTTCGCTTTCGGGAAGAAGAAGCTGATGTTCGCCATGCTGGAGGCGAAGTTAGCGCCGGCGAAACCGCACAGCAGGGAGATAATCACGAACACGCTGAACGGCGTGGAGGTATCCTGCACCGCGAAGCCTAGCCACACGCAAGGGACGATCATGATGCCCGTACTGAACGCCGTCCAGCGACGGCCACCGAATACCGGGACCATAAACGCGTAAGGGACACGCAGCAGCGCGCCAGACAGCGACGGCAATGCGGTAAGCATAAACAGCTGATCGGTCGTGAACGTAAACCCTACTTTCGGCAGGTTTACCGCGACCGCGCTAAACAACATCCATACGCAAAACGCTAAAAGCAGACACGGAACGGAAATCCACAGATTCCGGCTTGCTACACGATGGCCGCGCTGTTGCCAGAACGCCGGATCCTCTGGACGCCATTCTGTAATAACGGCACCATTTTCCCTTTCGGGAGCGGATGAGTGACTCATAGACACCTCTGATTCTCGAATGATGCTGCAAACATTAGGGTTTTAGGGCGGCGGTAAGTTGATATAAATCAAAGGAAAAGTGCGGGGATTTGCGGCGCAAAAAAAGGGGTTATCCTTAGTGAGTAGGATAATTCGGTAAAAAAGACGTGGTTTTTCACTGCACTGAAGGTTCCTTGCTACCACCGCTTCTTCACCTATACTCCGTTGGCAATTTAGGGGTAATCCTTTATTGGTATGGGTATACTCCAGGGTATGCACCAGAATAGCGCCATTCCTGCAAGCAGGCCACGTCAGGAGCCCGGCAACTCTATGTTAAAAAGATGTTTATCACCGCTGACTCTCGTCAATCAGCTAGCCCTGATTGTTTTGCTGTCTACCGCCCTTGGCGTGGCCGGCATGGCGATTTCCGGCTGGCTGGTACAAGGGGTACAGGGTAATGCACATGCCATCAACGAGGCAGGTTCTCTACGCATGCAGAGTTATCGTCTGCTGGCGTCGGTCCCCCTGACGCAGGACGATCGGCCCTTAATTGATGAAATGGAGCGCACGGCCTTCAGCCCCGAACTGGAAAACGCCGCCATCCGCGCCGGCCAGCAGTCCCAGCTTAAAGCCCTGCAGGGCTACTGGCACACCCAGCTGGAACCCGGTCTGAAACAGGCGCGCAGCACCGAAACCGTTGCGCAGGACGTAGCGGGTTTCGTCTCCCGCATTGACGCGCTGGTCTCCTCTTTCGACCAAACCACCGAATTACGCATCGACCGGGTGGTAATGGTACACCGTGCCATGGCGCTGTTTATGGGCCTGCTGCTGATCTTCACCATTATCTGGCTCCGGGCGCGGCTGCTGAATCCCTGGAAACAGCTGCTGGCGATGGCGCGCGCCGTAACGAACAGAGATTTTACCCAGCGCACGCACATCAGCGGCCGCAACGAGATGGCCATGCTCGGCCAGGCGCTGAACACCATGTCGGCGGAGCTCTCCGAAAGCTACGCGGTGCTGGAGCAGCGCGTGCAGGAAAAAACCGCCGGGCTGGAGCAGAAAAATGAGATCCTCTCCTTCCTGTGGCAAGCCAACCGTCGGCTGCACATGCAAGTGCCGCTATGCGAACGCCTTTCGCCGGTGCTGAACGGCCTGCAAAATCTGACCCTGCTGCATGACCTGGAGCTGCGGGTTTACGATGTGGAAGATGAAGATAATCATCAGGAGTTTACCTGTCAGTCCGACATGTCCTGCGATGATAAAGGCTGCCACCTGTGCCCGCGCGGCCTGCCGCTGCAGGCTTCTGGCGGCACTACCTTGAAGTGGCGGCTGACGGACAGCCACACCCAGTACGGTATTCTGCTGGCCACCCTGCCAGCCGGACGTCATCTGAGCCACGACCAGCAGCAGCTGGTGGACACCCTGGTTGAACAGCTAACGGCCACGCTGGCGCTCGACAGGCACCAGGAAAAACAGCAGCAGCTGATCGTCATGGAAGAGCGCGCGACCATCGCCCGCGAGCTCCACGACTCTATCGCCCAGTCGCTCTCCTGTATGAAAATGCAGGTGAGCTGCCTGCAGATGCAGGACGCGGAAATGCCGGAAAGCAACAAACAGCTGCTGAGCCAGATCCGCAACGAGCTGAACACCTCCTGGGTACAGCTGCGCGAGCTGCTGACCACCTTCCGCCTGCAGCTGACCGAGCCGGGCCTGCGCCCGGCGCTGGAATCCAGCTGTCACGAATTTAGCGCCCGACTGGGGTTCCCGGTGAAGCTGGATTATCAGCTGCCGCCGCGGTTTGTCCCTTCCCATCAGGCGATTCATCTGCTGCAGATCGCCCGCGAAGCGCTGAGCAACGTGCTCAAACACGCTGAAGCGACAGCGGTTACGGTTACCGTCAGCCAGCACGCTAATCAGGTCAGGCTGACGGTTCACGACAACGGTCGCGGCGTGCCGGAAAATGCCGAACGCACTAACCACTATGGTTTAATTATTATGCGAGACCGCGCCCAAAGCCTGCGCGGTGATTGCCAGGTTCGACGGAGAGAGACGGGTGGCACGGAAGTTGTGGTCACCTTTATTCCCGAAAAACCGCTTACAACTGCTCAAGGAGAAACCCATGACTAATCAGGAACCGGCATCCATCCTGTTGATCGACGACCATCCGATGCTGCGTACTGGCGTAAAACAGCTGGTCAGCATGGCACCCGACATTACCGTGGTGGGCGAAGCCAGCAACGGTGAACAGGGTATTGAGCTGGCCGAATCCCTCGATCCGGATCTGATCCTGCTCGATCTCAACATGCCCGGCATGAACGGTCTGGAAACCCTCGACAAGTTGCGCGAGAAATCCCTTTCCGGTCGCGTGGTGGTCTTTAGCGTCTCCAACCACGAAGAGGATGTGGTCACGGCGCTGAAGCGCGGCGCGGATGGCTATCTGCTGAAGGATATGGAGCCGGAAGACCTGCTCAAGGCGCTGCAGCAGGCCGCCGCAGGCGAGATGGTGCTGAGCGAGGCCCTGACGCCGGTGCTGGCCGCCAGCCTGCGGGCGAACCGCGCCACCTCTGACCGCGACGTCAGCCAGTTAACGCCGCGCGAGCGCGATATTCTTAAGCTGATTGCCCAGGGCCTGCCGAACAAAATGATCGCCCGCCGCCTGGATATCACCGAAAGCACGGTTAAAGTGCACGTGAAGCATATGCTCAAGAAAATGAAGCTAAAATCCCGCGTTGAAGCCGCGGTGTGGGTCCATCAGGAACGTATTTTTTAAGCACTACTCATCCGGCAGCAGCTTCCAGCGCGGGTCGTCGTCAGGTAATGCGACCAGCGGCTGCACCACAGCGAGCGTGATCTCATTGGATGAGACGCGCTGGCCCTTCGCATCTTCCACCACCGCCGAGAGATGCCAGCGGTTTGTCGCCCCTTCAGCGTCATTCCAGGCAGGCATGATCACGCTCCAGCCGTCGGTGCTGTCACTTTTCCCCGGGGACGTCAGGCTCAATGCCTGGGTATCACCCTGCCAGTGGATCTGACGAATACCGTGAGTGCTGCGAACCTGCAGCTTCAGCATGACGGTTTCGCCCCCTTTGAGATCCCACGGCGGGGTTGCCAGCCAGACGGAGAGTGTTTTTCGCTGGCGGAACTCCATCACCGGCAGGCTGTTACGCTCCGGGGAGTCATAGCGGCTTCCGCGCAGGGATCGCGTGGCCGCGACCTCACCGGCGGAGAGCTGCTTAACCAGCGGCACGCCGAAGCGATAGTTGAGCTTCAGCCCGAGGTTATTCTGGCTCTCTCCGCTTTCGCCCTGCTTATGCCCTGCGGTCAGCGTCACCAGCGGCACGGGGGTATAGTTAAGCCCGAGATTGACCGCCACCGGGTTGTGATACCCGGTTCCGCTGTTGAAGAGATCAACGTTGTCGCCAAAATATTGCTCAAAGCTGACGCTGGTGTTCAGGTGATGAAACCACGGCAGCCAGGCTTTGGCGGTCACGTCATATCCCCGCGCCATGCGCTGCTCCTGGACGTCAGAGCTGTCGCGCCAGCCGGCAAAAGGCTGATAATAGTTAGCCGACAGGCGCAGATTTTCTCCCCATACCTCCGCACCCAGCCCGGCACGCTGCAGGTTCTCATCCAGCAGGTTGTCGTAAAAGGTGTTGTAGCCCAGCAGCCATTTTCCTGCCACCCAGCGCTGGCCGATTCCGGCGTTACTGACCAGGCCATCCGTCTGCTGCGTCAGGCCGAGCTGGCTCCAGCTCAGGTAACGGTTGTTATCGTTCCAGGGGATAAACCAGCTCCCGCTGCTGCCGTTGAATTTCCCGTCGTTATCCACCAGCAAATTGACGCTGGCATTCCCCCAGGGCGACAGCCAGGATTCAATCTGCTGGTTCACCTCGCCGCTCACCGCGTCGCGCACCTGACCAAAGGCAAACTGCCGCGCCTGCTCGCCCGTAGTCAGGCCGTTGTCGGTCATACTGGCTTCACCAAAGGCTTTCGCCATTTCGGCGAGATGCTTTTCCCCCTCCCCGGTGGGGGCTGCCATACCGAGATCGGGGAGATTATCCCCGTTATTATCAAAGGGATTTTGTGCCTGCTGGATAAAGGAATTCGACGCACCGTGAACGGCTCCGGCAGTAACAAGGGAGAGTAAAACCAGCGTTCGGAAAGGGGGAGAAACAGTCATCAATGTCGTAAGAATTACCCGGTGCTTACGTAAGAACACCAAGTACCTTAACGTGATTTCTCCCTCTTTGCAGCTTTACGGGGAATTTTCCGGAATTTCCTGAAACATTGTTTTGAGCTCAGGCACGCACGAACCGCAGTTCGTGCCGCACCGTAGCGTCGCCCCCAGCGCGGTAACGGAACCGCAGCCTCCGGCAATCGCCTCCCGTATCGCGTTTTCTCCAACGCTGAAACAGCTGCAGATGATGCGCCCCGGATCTGTAACCTTCCCCACGCCCTGCCCGTTCAGCAGCGCATGGCGCTCAGCGGGTGTCGAGGGCGGTGACTGAAAAGCGGCTTCTATCACCGGGTGCGCCAGATCGGGCAAGGCGGTGCCTTCCCAGAAACCCAGCATCAGATGGCCGTTATGCCAGGCCAGCACGCTGCTGCGTTCCCCGGTTTGCGCAACCTGCAGCTGCCAGCCCCGGCCGCTGGCATAGTCCATGACCCACGACAGCAGCGGCTTATCACCCGCTATCGTCATTCGCGAGGCTTTACGCCACCAGTGAACCGAAGAGGGGATTTCCGGCCATTCCCGGGCATAGAGCTCCCCCTGCCAGGCGGGCTGCCAGGGCATGATTCTGACGGCGGTTTGCTTACTCTCCGGCTGCCCGGAAGCCGGATCGATGCGCCCTTCCACCAGCGCGTTAACCTTTCCCTGGCGGGCAAACTCAGCGTTCCAGTGCATCGGGGCAAACGCTTCGCCTTCCCGTATTCCGTCGTTAATTCGTACTCTGGCCACCATCACGCCGCGCGGCGAGCCGATCCGCGCCAGCTGGCCGTCGCACAGTGAAAACCGAATGGCGTCTGCGGCGCAGACCTCAACAAACGGCTCCGCGATATGCTGCATCAGCCGGGGCACGTATCCCGTACGGGTCATGGTGTGCCACTGGTCGCGGATACGGCCAGTGTTGAGGATCGCCGGGTATAGCGCGGTAGCCGTCGCGCCGTGCGGCAGCGGATCGACAGGCACTACGTTTCGGCGCGATAAATTCCTCGTCGGCCACTGGTACGGCTCAAGCGTCTCCCACGCTTCACGGGTTAACCCCGCCAGTTCCTGAAGGTTCAACGCCCGCGCGCCGTCATTTTCAAACGCCGTCAGCGCCGCATGTTCGCAAAAAATCTCCTGCGGATGTTGCCAGGCAAAGGCCTCGCCGTAGCCCAGCCGTTTTGCAATCTGAGCCACGATCCACCAGTCCGGCTTCGCCTCACCCGGCGCGGGCAGAAACGCGCGCTGGCGCGAAATGCGCCGCTCGGAATTGGTCACCGTGCCGTCCTTCTCCCCCCAGCCCAGCGCCGGAAAACGGATATGGGCGAACCGGCTGGTGTCGGTATCTTTCATCACCTCAGAGACAATCACCAGCGGACAGGCCGCCAGCGCCTGACACACCGCGTGGCTGTCCGGCAGCGACACGGCAGGATTGGTGCCCATGATCCACACCGCCTTCACCTCGCCGCGGGCGATGGCGTCAAACAGCTCCACCGCCATCAGCCCCGGCGTCTGCGCCAGCCGTTCCGTTCCCCAGAAACGCGCCACCCGCGAAAGATCGTCCGGCTCGAAGCTCATATGCGCCGCCAGCTGGTTCGCCAGCCCGCCCACTTCCCGTCCGCCCATGGCGTTTGGCTGTCCGGTCAGCGAAAACGGGCCGCAGCCCGGACGGTTGAACTTCCCGCTGGCAAGATGCACGTTAATGATGGCGCTGCACTTGTCGCTGCCGCTGGAGGACTGGTTGATCCCCATGGTGTAGAGCGTAATGGCGCGAGGCACGGTAACAAACCAGTCGTAAAAGGTACCAATATCCTCTGCCGGAAGGTCGCAAAACGCCGCCACGCGGTCAATCGGCCACTCATCGGTGCCCTGGATCAGATTGAGCAACCCCACAAACAGCCCGGCATCGCTGCCGGGTTTAAGCGCCAGATGCAGGTCGGCAATATCGCAGGTAGCGGTTTTACGCGGGTCAATCACCACCACCTTCATCTGTGGATTGATGTGCTTTGCCTGCACCAGACGCTGATAGAGCACCGGATGCGTCCAGGCCGCGTTCGAGCCAGCCAGCACCACCAGATCGCTGTTTTCCACATCCTCGTAGCTGCACGGCACCACGTCTTCGCCAAAGGCGCGCCTGTAGCCCACCACCGCCGAGGACATGCAGAGCCGGGAGTTGGTATCGATGTTCGCCGCGCCGATAAACCCTTTCATCAGCTTGTTGGCGGCATAGTAGTCCTCGGTTAACAGCTGGCCGGAGGCGTAAAACGCCACCGCCCGTGGCCCCCATGTGTCGATGATCTCCCGCAGTCGCTCGCCCGCCGCGTTCAGCGCCTGGGACCAGTCCACCTCAAGTCCATCGACAACGGGGTACAGCAATCTCCCCTGCAAACCCGTCGTCTCCCCCAGGGCCGATCCTTTCACGCACAGGCGGCCAAAGTTTGCAGGGTGGGTGTCGTCCCCCCGAACGCTGACCGCTCCATCCTCCACGCTGGCGATCACGCCGCAGCCGACCCCGCAGTAGGGGCACGTTGTCCTGGTTTCCGTCATGAGGCCTCCGCGCGCATCACCAGCTCTTCGTTGCCGACCCACACCTTGCCATTTTCAATTTTGACCGGCCAGGCGCGCACCGCGGGTTCGCCACTCTCCACCTGACAGCCGTCGCGCAGGCGAATGCGCTGCTTGTAGAGCGGAGAAATAACGACCGGTTCGCCCGCCGCATCGCCGAGGATGCCGCGTGACAGCACATTCGCACTGCTGCCCGGCTCCAGGTCGTCCAGGGCATAAACAGTTTGACCAAAGCGGAACAGCGCGATCGGTTTACGGCCAAGACGCGCGCCAATGCCCGCCATCTCCGGGATATCGTCAATGCCGCAGATTTCCTGCCAGCGCTTGCTTTCGTCCGACGGCGCGACGTTCACCGCGGTGCGGAACAGCGCCAGGCGGTCAGGATCGTTGAGCGTGGTTTGCCATTCGCACTGGTACGTCTCGACTACCCGGGCCATCTCCTGCTCCAGCTCGTGGGCGATGCCCAGGCTGTCGTTGAGGATCACCTCACGCAGATAGTCGAGGCCGCCCTCCAGGTTGTCCATCCAGGTGCTGGTGCGCTGCAGGCGATCCGCCGTGCGGATGTAGAACATCAGGAAACGGTCGACGGTGCGGATCAGCGTTTCGTCATCCAGATCGCTGGCGAAGAGATCCGCATGGCGAGGCTTCATCCCGCCGTTGCCGCACAGATAGAGGTTCCAGCCTTTGTCCGTGGCAATCACCCCCACGTCCTTGCTCTGCGCCTCCGCGCACTCGCGGGTGCAGCCGGAAACGGCCATTTTGATTTTGTGCGGGGCACGCAGGCCCTTGTAGCGGTGCTCCAGCCTGACCGCGAGACCAGTGGAATCCTGCACGCCGTAGCGGCACCAGGTCGACCCGACGCAGGATTTCACCGTGCGCAGGGATTTCCCGTAAGCGTGCCCGGTTTCAAACCCGGCCTCCACCAGCGCCTGCCAGATCTCAGGCAGCTGTTCCAGGGTGGCGCCAAACAGGTCGATACGCTGCCCGCCGGTGATTTTGCTGTACAGACCGTAGCGTTTCGCAATCTGGCCGATGGCGATCAGCCCGTCGGCGGTCACTTCTCCTGCGGGCATGCGCGGCACGATGGAATACGTCCCGTCCTTCTGAATATTGGCGAAGTAGCGGTCGTTGGTGTCCTGCAATGGCAGATGCGCCGGCTTCAGCAGGTATTCGTTCCAGCAGGAGGCCAGCACTGACCCCACCAGCGGCTTACATATTTCGCACCCGTGCCCCTGACCGTAGCGGCTGATGAGCTGGTCAAAGGTGCGGATATGGTTGACGCGCACCAGATGGTAAATCTCCTGGCGCGAGTACGGGAAGTGTTCGCAGATGTCCTTTTTCACCTCCACGCCCTGCTCGGCAAGCTGGAACTCCATCACCTGCTTCACCAGCGCGCTGCAGCCCCCGCAGCCGGTCGCCGCTTTGGTGCACTGCTTAACGGCGCCGATATCCGCTGCGCCCGCGCTCACCGCCCGGCAGATATCGCCTTTGCTGACGTTATGACACGAACAGATCTGCGCGCTTTCCGGCAGCGCCGCCACGCCCAGCGCTTTTGGCGCGCTGCCTGACAATGCGGGTAGTATCAGCGTTTCCGGCTCTTTCGGCAGGCTTATGCCGTTAAGCATCATCTGCACCAGCGTGGCGTATTCGCTGGCATCGCCCACCAGCACGCCGCCGAGCAGCGTTTTTCCGTCGTGGCTGACCACGATTTTCTTGTAGATTTGCTGCGGGCCGTGCGTCCACTGGTAGCTTAGCGCCCCCGGCGTGCGCCCGTGAGCATCGCCAAACGACGCCACGTCCACGCCGAGCAGCTTGAGCTTAGTGCTCATATCTGCCCCGGTGAAGGTTTTATCTTCGCTCGCGAGCGCGGCGGCGGCCACGCGCGCCATCTGGTAGCCCGGCGCCACCAGGCCAAAGATTTTCCCCTCCCACAGGGCGCATTCACCGATGGCAAACACGTTCGAATCGGAGGTCCGGCAGGCGTCATCAATGCAGATCCCGCCGCGCTCGCCGACAGCCAGCCCGCTGCTGCGCGCCAGCGCGTCCTGAGGACGAATACCGGCAGAGAAGACTACCATGTCCGTTTCCAGCTGTTCACCGTCGGCGAAGCGCAGCACCAGCCCGTCGTCCGTCGCAGCAATTTCCGTGGTGGCTTTACTGGTGTGAACGCCAACGCCCAGCGCCTCGATTTTCCTGCGCAGCATCGCCGCACCGTCATTATCAAGCTGCACCGCCATCAGATTGGGCGCAAACTCCACCACGTGCGTTTCCAGCCCGAGTTGCTTGAGGGCATTCGCCGCCTCCAGCCCGAGCAGGCCGCCGCCAATCACCACGCCACGACGCGAGCCCGCCGCGTGGGCCGCTATGTTGTCCAGGTCGTCAAGGGTGCGGTAGACAAAGCAGCCCGGCAGATCGTTGCCCGGTACCGGCGGTACGAACGGGTATGAGCCGGTCGCCAGCACCAGCTTGTCCCAGTGGGTCTCATGCCCGCTGGCGGTACGCACCACGCGCGCGTCGCGATCGATAGCGACGATCTGCTGCGAGAGGCGCAGCTCAATGCCGTTATCGGCAAAGAACTCCCCCTCCACCAGCGAGAGCGACGCCGCGCTTCGGCCGCCAAAGTATTCCGACAGATGCACGCGGTCATAGGCGGCATAGCGCTCCTCACCAAAGACAACGATCTGATACTGCTGATGCAGATTGCGGTTAACGCAGTCTTCGAGAAAATGATGGCCGACCATACCGTGCCCAACCACCACCAGAGTAGGTTTTGTCATAGCGTTCTGTCCTGCAACCTGCGGTTGCGTAGTGAAACGATCGAACAGCCAGTCCGCGCGTGCGGGCGCAGCCGTTGCCAGTAAATCGGTAAATGTTGCCGCGCTGCGGCAGTCGCCCATCAGCTGCACGCCAGCCAGCGCACCCTGATGGATCAGTAACCGACGATAGTGACGGGTTAGCGGATCCCAGGAACTCCAGACCACATCATCCTCTTGCACCGCCGTGCGCCCGAGACTGAACAGCTCCACGCCGGTCACCTTGAGGCGCACGCCGTTGTCGGTGATGGCAAACGGCGCGGCTGTGTCACCCGCCAGCCGCGCGGCGAGAATATCCGCCTGCGTCATACAGGGGGCGACCAGGCCAAAGGTCTGGCCGTCAATTTCGCAGCACTCGCCAATGGCGTAGACGTCCGGTGCGGAGGTCCGCATCTGGCTATCCACCACGATGCCGCGCGCGCAGCGAACACCGCTGGCCTGCGCCAGCGCGACGTTGGGCTGCACGCCGGTCGCCAGCACCACGCGCGCGGCGGCGACGCGGCGTCCGTTGAGCAGCGTGACGCTATTCCCGTTAATCCCCGCGATGCCGGAGGCGAGTTCAGAGCGCACGCCCCGCGCCGCCAGCGCCTCTTCAAGCAGTACGCCCGCCTGCTGGTCCAGCTGCTGCTCCATCAGCCACGGGCCGCGATGAACGAGCGTGACGTTGTCACCTGAACGAGCCAGCGCTGCCGCCGTCTCTACGCCGAGCACGCCGCCCCCCAGTACCACCGCCGGACCGGCGATCGACTGAATGGCGCGGGTATCCTCCAGGGTACGGAACGTGAAAACGTGCGGCGCATCTCCCCCAGGAATCGGCGGCACAAACGGCGTTGACCCGGTGGCAAATACCAGCGCATCCCAGCCCAGCGTGCGGGCGGTGGTTTGCACTTCCCGCGCGTCCACGTTCACGGCGAGTGCCTTTTCGCCCCGCAGCACCGTCACGCCGCGCTCCTGGTACCAGTGGTCATCCTGAAGGCAGATGCCCGCAGCCGTTTTTTCACCCCCCAGCACCGGCGAAAGCTGGATGCGGTTATAGGCATGCTCCGGCTCGTCACCGATGACGGTGATAGCGAACCGACCGGAAGCTCGCCCGGTGAGCGAAGCAATCAGCCGGGTTGCCGCCATGCCATTCCCGATAATGACCAGTCGCATCAACGCCCCCTCGTTACGCCGCTTTCGGCTGTTTTTCGTAGAGGAAATGGAGGATCTGCTGGCGCATGTGGTGATAGCGGCTGTCGTCCGCCAGCTGCACCCGGTTGCGCGGGCGCGGCAGGTCAACGCGCAGGATCTCCCCGACGGTGGCCGCCGGGCCGTTGGTCATCATCAGCACGCGATCGGAGAGAAGCACCGCCTCGTCCACGTCGTGGGTAATGAGCACGATGGTGGTGTTCAGCGCCTGCTGGATCTGCATCACCGAGTCCTGCAGATGGGCGCGCGTCAGCGCATCCAGCGCGCCGAACGGCTCATCCATCAGCAATACTTTCGGCTTCATCGCCAGCGCGCGGGCAATCCCGACGCGCTGCTTCATGCCGCCGGAGATCTCCCCCGGACGCTTGTGCAGCGCGTGTCCCATCTGCACGCGGTCGAGGTTGTGCTCGATCCACTCTTTGCGCTCGGCCTTGCTCATGGTGTGACGGAACACCTGATCCACCGCCAGCGCCACGTTGTCGAAGCAGGTCAGCCACGGCAGCAGCGAATGGTTCTGGAACACCACCGCGCGCTCGGGCCCCGGCCCGGCGATTTCGCGGTTGTCGCAAATCAGCCCGCCTTCCGTCGGCAGCGCGATCCCGGCGATAAGGTTAAGCAGCGTCGACTTGCCGCAGCCGGAGTGGCCGATAAGGCTCACGGTTTCGCCCTCGTGGATATCAAAAGAGACGTTCTGCAGCGCCAGAAACTCGCCGCTGGCGGTGGAAAAACGCTGGCTCACGGCCTGGACCTGAATTAATGGTTTCATGTTCGCTCCTTATTTTTCCTGCCAGCTAAAGCGACGGGCGATAAGCATCAGCCCCTGCTCCAGCAGCAACCCGACCACGCCGATGATGACGATGGCGATCAGAATGTTTTCGACGTTGAGGTTGTTCCACTCGTTCCAGATCCAGAAGCCGATACCCAGCCCCCCGGTGAGCATCTCGGCGGCGACAATCACCAGCCAGGCGATGCCGATGGAGAGGCGCACCCCGGTCAGCACAGCGGGTAGCACAGCCGGGAAGAGTATGCGGCGCATGATCGTCCACTCGGAAAGCTGCAATACGCGGGCGACGTTGAGGTAGTCCTGCGGAATGCGGCGCACGCCTTCGGCGGTGTTGATCACCATCGGCCAGATAGAGCAGATGAAAATGGTCCAGCTCGACGCGGGCTCCGCTTTCTGGAACAGCAGCAGGCCGATGGGCAGCCAGGCCAGCGGGCTGACCGGCCGCAGAAGCGCAATCAGCGGGTTGAACATGCGCGAGAAAAAGGTGAAGCGGCCAATCAAAAAGCCCAGCGGAATACCCGCCAGCGCTGCCAGGCCAAAGCCGATGGCGACGCGCTGCAGAGAAGCAAGCACGTTCCAGCCAATGCCCATATCGTTAGGCCCGTCGCGATAAAACGGGTCGGCAAACAGGGTAATGGCAGAATCAAGCGTGCTGAGCGGCGTCGGGAAGCCTTTGCTGTTTATCGCCGCCAGTTGCCAGAGCACCACCAGCAGCCCGAGGCCGAGCATCGCCGGGATAACGCGCTGGAAAAAGTCGTTCATCCGGCGTGCTAACGCGGGCGGGCGGCGGCGAACCTGTACCGGAGGCAGGACAATCACTTCCCCGCTCTCTGGCGTCTCTTGTGGTTTCGTGTTTTGCAGATGCGGCATAATCAGGCCCCTTTACGGTGAATGGCGAAACGGCTGGCGTACCCTTCCGGATCGGCGCCGTTCCAGACGGTGCCGTCCATCAGCGTGCTGCTGCGGTACGGTGATGACGGCGTGGACATACCGCCGACGGCGGTGGCGGCATCCTGCCAGACCGCGGTCTGATTGATGCGCTGCGCGATGCCCGCGTAGTCCGGCGCGGCTTTGAGCAAGCCCCAGCGGCGGAACTGGGTTAAGAACCACATGCCGTCGGAGAGATACGGGTAGCTCACAGCCCCCTCGTTGAAGAAGCGGATCGGGTGCGCGTCCTGCCAGCGCTGGCCCAGGCCGTTGTCGTACTCGCCGAGCATGCGCCCGGTGAGATACTGTTCTTTGCAGTTGAGCCACGCCCGGCGGGAGAGGATCTGCGCGGTTTCGCGTTTGTTTTCCGGGGACGCCTCGATCCAGCGCGCGGCCTCCAGCACCGCGCTCACTAGCGCCCGGGCGGTGTGCGGGTTTTTCTCCACCCAGTCGCGACGCGTGCCGAGGATCTTTTCCGGATGATCGGCCCAGATGGACTGCGACGTGGCGGCGGTAAAGCCGATCCGGTCGTTAATCGCCCGCGCGTTCCACGGCTCGCCGACGCAGAAGCCCACCATGTTGCCGATGCGCATGTTCATCACCATCTGCGGCGGCGGCACCACCACCGTGCGCACGTCGTCAAAGGGGTTAATGCCCGCGCTGGCCAGCCAGTAGTAAAGCCACATGGCATGCGTTCCGGTCGGGAAGGTGTGTGCGAAGGTGTAGGTTCCCGGCGCCTGCTGCCCGATCAGCGTTTTCAGCCCGTCGAGATCGCGAACGCCCTTCTCCGCCAGATCGCTTGAAAGCGTGATGGCCTGGCCGTTCTGATTGAGCGTCATCAGGTTTGCCATCTGCTGCGGCTTGCCGGCGATGCCCAGCTCCAGCCCGTACAGCAGACCGTAAAGAATGTGTGCGGCGTCCAGTTCTCCCGCCACCAGCTTGTCGCGCACCGCCGCCCAGCTCGCCTCTTTGGTGGGAACGATGGTGATACCGTATTTTTTATCAAAGCCTTTTAACGCTGCGATAACCACCGGCGCGCAGTCGGTCAGCGGGATAAACCCGACGCGCACCGTCTCCTGTTCCGGTTTATCTGAGCCAGCCGCCCAGGCAGCCTGCATAACACCCGGTAACAGCGCTGCGCCACTCGCCAGCATGCTGGCCTGCAAAAATCGCCGTCTCGACAAATCCGCCATAACCGCTCCCGAAAAAAAGCCAAAAAAAAGCGCCCGCCGTGCCGAAGCACCGCTGGACGCCTTTATCCCGAAGACAAATGCACCGCCGTTGGCGCACCGTCAAAAATGGTTAATTAACTAATGCAAAGCCAGTGCCAGGTTTAAAGACCCTCTTTCAGGGCCGAAAACCGGGTTTTGCCCGCGTTCGCGCACCTCAATCAGGCATAAAATGCCCGCTGATTGTGCAGCTACTCCTTTGGTGTTACCTGCCAGACGCTCTTCACCGTAAGCAGCGCGCGGGCGATATCGACCATGCGCTGGTTCTTGTCCATCGCCATTTTGCGCAGCGTTGTCCAGGCCTGTTCTTCACTCATGTTCTGGTGGGTCATCAGCACGCTTTTGGCTTTATCAATGGTTTTGCGCTCCTCAAGCGTATCGCGCAGCGACGCGAGCTGGCGGGAAAGCTGCTCTATCTCTCGTGCCTGCTGGCGAACCAGGGTCAGCAGCGGTTTATCCGGGTAGTGCGCCAGCGGATCGTCCTGTTCATCCCCGGGTAGCGGGTACGCCTCGTCGCGCTGAATACGCTCATCCACCGCGACCATCAGATCGGCGATGATCGTCTCCTCCAGCGCGCGCAGATGCTCCAACCGCGCCGTTTGCAGCGCAAACCAGGCGAGTGCGGTATGGCCATTGTCTGCGGCAGGCTGGCGGGTACAGGCCACCCGCCGGAGCTGCTCCGTCTCACGATCGGGCTGACAATCAAGGGAGAACGAAGTCTGCACGTCGGCCTGGCTGTGGGAGAGAAAGATCTCAAAGCAGGCCTGCTGCCCGTCAATGCGGTCAACCAGCCGCTGGCGGGTCACATCATCGAAAAAGCCCTGCGTGAAGCCAATCGCCCCCAGGGCCCGCTCTTGTCCCGCCAGCTCTTTCCCCTGCATCAGGCTATATAGCGCGACGAAACGGCCCGCGATTTGCGGGTCGTCAATGCTGTCATTAAGCTGCGGTACGATACTGAGCAGGTGGCGCAGCATGCGGGTGTAGTGCTCCATTGCCTGCGGAGCCGTCAGTGTTTGCCGATTTACACCGTCGCGCAGCGCGGGAAGCGTCTCCAGCGTGAGCAGCGCATTGCCGATACGTTCGCAAACGGCGCTTCCCGGAAAGGCGGACTGTTTTCCAAGAATGTCGTTCAGTGCAGCAAGGTTTTCGTCCACCAGCGCCCGGCTGGCTTTGCATTCAGGCGCATAGAGCTTACCCTGTGAGCAGAGCCAGACGTTAGATGCGCCGCGCTCGCACTGGAGCATATGCACCAGCTGGCTAATGCCGCGCACCAGCACGTTCAGCTGCGCCAGCCTGCTGAGCTGCTCCCGGCGCATCCGCCTTGCGCGCTGGAGCCATTCGGTTGCACCTGGCGAAATGCCGGCCATTAATGTCATGCTTACTCTCCCGGACAGCGAAACTCCGGGGAAATTAAGCAATATTCGTGCCTTTATAAGAACAGGAGTCAACATGCAGAAGATTGTGATCGTCGCCAACGGTGCGGCCTACGGCAGCGAATCCCTTTTCAACAGCCTGCGCCTGGCGATCGCGCTACGCGAAAAAGAGAGCGACCTGGTATTGCGGATATTTTTAATGTCCGACGCCGTCACCGCCGGGCTGAAGGGTCAAAAACCAGCGGAAGGCTACAACATTCAGCAGATGCTGGAGATCCTGACCGCGCAGGACGTGCCGGTAAAACTCTGTAAGACCTGCACCGACGGGCGCGGCATTACCGGGCTGCCGCTGATCGAGGGCGTAGAAATCGGTACGCTGGTTGAACTGGCCGAATGGACGCTGACCGCGGATAAAGTATTAACTTTTTAATAATAAACCCGTAAAAATATTATTTTCTTATGGACGCGGTTTCAGCATCAAGTTTACCTGCGGGGTTGCCGATAGGCATGGAAACAACACAGCAGGTATTTCACTTATGTTCAGATCCATTCGCGCACGCATTATCGCCGCGACGACAGGCTGCCTCGTCGTCGCCCTTCTTCTCAATACCGTAATTAACTTCCAGGTCACGCGCCAGGATAACCAGCAGTCCCAGCGCGATATTCTGACCAGCACCAGCGCCAGCCACAACATGGCGATTGCCGACTGGGTCAAAAGCAAAATGACGGTGATTACCTCCGCGCAGAGCATCGCGCTGGCTGACGATCCGGTTCCGGCGTTTAAGCAGCTTGCCCAGGCGGGGGGGTTCACCAACGTTTACGTGGGCTACGCCAGCAAGACGGCGAAATTCTCCGACCCGACAGGCGTCCCGGCGGATTATGACCCCACCGTTCGTCCCTGGTATCAACAGGTGGTGAGCACGGACGGCCCGGTGGTAACGGCCCCCTACGTTGATGCCGGGACCGGGAAGCTGGTGGTCACGTTTGCCGTGCCGGTGAAGGAGAATGGCGCTCTGAAAGCGGTGGTGGCGGGCGATGTCGCCATGGATAGCGTGGTGGCGAACGTGCGCGGGATCCACCCCACGCCGGCCAGCAGCGGGTTGCTTCTGAACAGCGACGGCACGGTGATTGCCGCCAACGAGCCGGCCCTGACGCTGAAGCCGTTTGCCGAGACGATCAAAGGCATCGACCTTGCGGCGCTGAAGAGCGGTAACCCGGTCGACGGAACGCTGAATGACGAGGAAAAAACCTTTATCGCCTCAGCCGTGCCGGGCACGAACTGGCTCCTGGTCGTCGCCCTCGACAGCAGCGATGCCACCTCCGGCATGCATTCCCTGCTGAAAGCGTCGGCGATTTCGCTGGTGATCCTCGCACTCCTGAGCGGCGCCATTGTTCACGTCCTGATTGCCCGCCTGCTGAAGCGCCTGTCCGACATTCGCGACGCGATGCACAACATTGCCAACGGCACTAACGATCTGTCCCAGCGCCTGCCGGACAGCGGCGATGACGAAGTGGCGCAAATTGCGCAGGCGTTTAACGCCTTCAGCGATAAGCTCTCGGTGGTAATGGTTCAGCTCCGCGACGCCAGCGCCTCGGTGAAAAACGCCGCGCAGGAGATTGCGGCAGGTAACCAGGATCTCTCCGGACGTACCGAGCAGGCGGCATCCAGCCTTCGCGAAACCGCCAGCGCCGTGGAAGAGATCACCGCCTCCGTCACCCAGTCGAATGAATCGGCAGCAGAAGCCAACGATCAGGCCAGCAAGGCCTCTGCGGCCGCAGCGCGCGGCGGTGAAGTGGTTTCGCAGGCCATCAGCACCATGCAGTCCATCGAAGTGGCGTCCGCTAAGATTGGCGATATCACCAGCGTAATCGACGGCATCGCCTTTCAGACCAACATTCTGGCGCTGAACGCCTCCGTCGAGGCGGCGCGTGCCGGTGAGCAGGGCCGCGGGTTCGCCGTGGTTGCCGGTGAAGTGCGGAACCTCGCCAGCCGCAGCGCCCAGGCGGCGAAAGAGATCAAATCGCTTATCGACTCCACCACCGACAGCGTGGCCACCGGCTCGCGCTACGTGCATCTGGCCGGGGAAAGCATGGATGAGATCCGCTCCAGCATCGGCAGCGTCTCCGGCATCATGCGCGAGATCTCGATTGCCACCAGCGAGCAGATGAAAGGCATTCATGAGATTAACCACGCGGTGACCCATCTCGACAGAATGGTGCAGCAGAATGCCGAGCTGGTGGTGCAGTCCGCCGCGGCCGCCAGCGCATTGCAAAGCCAGGCGGGCGACCTTGCTGAAACCGCCGGCCATTTCCGCATTTAATTTTCTTCAGGCGCGCGTTAAACAGGGTAAACGCGCGTCAGCTGAAAGGTTTCAGGGATTTTGTCATTTTTGTTTAATCGTTATGCCATTTTTTGATCAAAATCAGCATCCCTTGCTCCCCGCTTTGGTGTTATGCAATGAGTATTTTGTGAACAACATCACGCTCGGGATGGGCAAAATCGACGGGGTAGAAAATGGCACTGGTGAAAACAAGTTTGAAACTGTTTGGCGGGGATACGGTGGTGGTGCGTTGCTCAGAGCGCTGTCGTATTCATCTGATGAGTGCGAAAGCACAGAAACAATCCCAGGCGGATATTCTGACCGTGCAGGATGACAAGGCGTGGCTTACCGTGCCGTATACCGGCACGTGGGATGTGCTGATCGACAGCCACAGCCAGTCGCTGGAGCATTCGGTCAGCTACGTGGCAGCGTAATTTAAACGCCCGGCTCGCCGGGCGTATTCTCAGGCAAAACCCGGTCGCAGCGTGCTGTTGAGCGGGTTCCCTTCCAGCAGCGCCTTCACTTTCACCACCAGCTCATTCAGACAATCGTCCTGCATGCCGAGGCGGGTCAGCTCCTGATCGAGGGAGAAGAGATATTGCGCGTTGGTGCCAAGCGGCCCGCTGGCGGCGGCGATTAACGGGGCAATTACCTGCGTGCGGGTGTCCGCTTCATACAGCGGGTGGCGCGGATCCATAATAAACACCAGCGCGTTAACGGTGCGCCCGTCGTCGAGCTCCAGCTTGCACCAGCTCGGCATATAGCAGCCGGTGATCATCTCGCGCTTCCAGAGCAGCGTCAGCTCCTCTTCGAGCGTGGCATCCGGAAGGCGATACGCGACGCCCGTGGTGCGTCCGCCCTCTTTTAGTGCAAGCATGCGCCCTGGCTGACAGGCGCTGCCGCGTCCGGCCGTCAGGCGCAGGCAAAATGCGCGATGCCAGCCGGGCAGCGTGCCGGTTGCCGATTCAACAAATTCGAGAGCCGGGTTCCACATCAGTGAACCGTAGCCAAAAATCCATACCGGGCCATCATCCGGGCGGCAGGCAAGCGTAGCAGCGAGCGATGCCGCACGTTGTTCAGCTGACCAGAGAAGCGATTCCTCAATAGCACCAAATGCCGTCTTACAATCTGCCTTCATTAAGAAATCACGCGTTAACACTTTACACCTCCGCCACTGCATGCTTCCTTGCGACATCTGTAATTCGCCTTCCCGGCATTCTGTGCTGGTCATTTTGCCAGCAGTCAAATTACGATAAGCAATTAGCGGACCAGTTGCAATACAACGGAAGTTCAACCGCCTGAAAAGTCAAAATGAAGGCAGCGAATAATTTCACGGCTATTTCTTTTTATGCCATTTATCATCGTCTCCTTTCTCATAGTCATGTTTTACTGCGGCCCAGGCGACCTTGTGTGCCGTCTCTTCCCGGCTGGCATCATCCCGCCGATCGTCTTTATCTTTGTACTGATCCCAGGCGCTGTTAAACGCTTCTTTGTAGATATCCTGCGCGTGTTCGGGCAGGACGTTTTTCACGTTATCGGGTAATTCGCGTTTCGTTTTATATGGCATCACTAACCTCTCTTTTGCCTAAAGAGTTAAGTGTGGACGACGATACGCCGGTGTGCCAGCCGGTCATAAACAATGAGCGAATGAATTCCATAATTCATTGTTATTAAATATATATTTAAAAGAAATATCTTATTATAGGCATTAAACAAGAAAACCATAACAAAGGGTAAAATTAAGTAAAAAATAAAGGTTATTTAACAGATTTCTGTTAATTTATTGCCCTTAAAATCTATCTATAATTACAAGCACCTGCATTGATGGAGAAGCACATGACAGCAACACACGAGGCGGTAAAGACCCGCCACAAGGAGACGTCTCTCATTTTCCCGGTTCTGGCACTGGCTGTGCTGCTCTTCTGGGGAAGCAGTCAGTCACTGCCAGTGGTGGTTGGTATCAATATTCTTGCCCTGGTGGGCATTTTAACCAGCGCGTTTAGCGTCGTTCGCCATGCGGACGTATTAGCCCACCGCCTGGGCGAGCCTTACGGCTCTTTAATTCTCAGCCTTTCCGTCGTTATTCTCGAAGTCAGCCTGATTTCCGCGTTGATGGCAACCGGCGATGCCGCCCCGACCCTGATGCGCGATACGCTTTACTCCATCATTATGATTGTGACGGGCGGCCTGGTAGGCTTCTCTCTGTTACTGGGCGGACGCAAATTTGCGACTCAGTACATGAATCTTTTCGGCATTAAACAGTACCTGATCGCCCTATTCCCGCTGGCCATCATCGTACTGGTCTTCCCGATGGCACTGCCGGGCGCAAATTTCTCCACCGGCCAGTCGCTGCTGGTCGCGCTGATTTCCGCCGCCATGTACGGCGTGTTCCTGCTCATTCAGACCAAAACGCACCAGAGCCTGTTTGTTTACGAACATGAAGATGACAGCGACGACGATGACCCGCACCACGGCAAGCCGTCGGCCCACAGCAGCGCGTGGCACACGGTTTGGCTGATCGTGCATCTGATTGCGGTGATTGCCGTCACCAAGATGAACGCCAACCCGCTGGAGACGCTGTTAACCGAGCTGAACGCGCCGGTGGCCTTTACCGGTTTCCTGGTGGCGCTCCTGATCCTCTCCCCTGAGGGTTTAGGTGCGCTGAAGGCGGTGCTGAACAATCAGGTGCAGCGTGCGATGAATCTGTTCTTCGGCTCCGTGCTGGCGACCATTTCACTCACCGTGCCGGTGGTGACGCTGATTGCCTTTATGACCGGTAACGAGCTGCAGTTTGCGCTGGGCGCGCCGGAGATGATTGTGATGGTGGCCTCGCTGCTGCTGTGCCAGATTTCTTTCTCCACTGGCCGCACCAATGTCCTGAACGGCGCGGCGCATATGGCGCTGTTTGTAGCGTATTTGATGACAATTTTTGCGTAGTCTTTCTGCCCAGCGGCGCTTCGCTTACCCGGCAATATGTCCCAAAAAAAACCCGCCGAAGCGGGTTTTTTTATTAGTTGCTGGTATCCAGCTCGTCGAAGCTTTTTACCAGATCGTCAATCGCTTTGATCTGCTTCAGGAACGGCTCCAGCTTATCCAGCGGCAGCGCGGATGGACCATCGCATTTCGCGTTAGCCGGATCCGGGTGCGCTTCAATGAACAGACCTGCCAGGCCGGTCGCCATACCGGCGCGCGCCAGCTCGGTCACCTGAGCACGACGGCCGCCAGAGGCTGCACCAAACGGGTCGCGGCACTGCAGCGCGTGGGTCACGTCGAAGATCACCGGCGACTGGTTAGAAACGTTCTTCATCACGCTGAAGCCCAGCATGTCTACAACCAGGTTGTCGTAACCGAAGTTAGCGCCACGGTCGCACAGAATAATCTTGTCGTTACCGCCTTCGATAAACTTATCAACGATGTTACCCATCTGGCCAGGGCTCACGAACTGCGGTTTTTTCACGTTGATCACGGCACCGGTTTTCGCCATCGCGGCAACCAGGTCGGTCTGACGCGCCAGGAACGCCGGAAGCTGGATTACGTCTACCACGTCTGCCACAGGCTGCGCCTGCCAGGACTCATGCACGTCGGTGATCACTTTCACGCCAAACGTCTGCTTCAGCTCCTGGAAAATTTTCATCCCCTCTTCCAGGCCAGGGCCACGGTAAGAGTTGATGGAGGAGCGGTTGGCTTTGTCAAAAGAGGCTTTAAACACGTACGGAATGCCCAGCTTCTGGGTCACGGTCACGTAGTGCTCGCAGATACGCATGGCGAGATCGCGGGATTCCAGCACGTTCATACCGCCAAACAGCACGAACGGCAGGTCGTTTGCTACCTTGATATCACCAATGCTAACCACTTTTTGTTTCATAGGATCGCCTTATTCAGGTGTGAATCGGAATTAAGATTAATGCAGTGTAATTTGTTTGTGCGAGATCGCGTTGATCTGCGCGCGAATCATTTCGCTAATCGGATCTTCCGGACACTGCTCGACGAAATAGCTCAAATCGTTCAGCGCCACGTGCTCGCAGTCGAGCTGGGCATAGATAAGCCCGCGGTCGCGAATTTCGTACGGATCTTCCGGATTAAACTGCAGCAGCACTTCACTGGCACGCAAGGCCAGCTCCATCTGACGCTCTTCCATCAGCGCTGACTTCAGCGTATCCAGCAGCTTGCGAATGACTTCGGCGTTGTCGGCTTCGTCGAGATCTTCGTTAAAGAGCTCGGCCACCGGGCTGATGTTGCCTTTCAGCCAGACGTCCAGCGTATGCTCGTCCAGCGTGTCGCCGTTAAACGGATTAATGAGCCACATCTCACCGTCCAGCCACTCCGCACGCAGGATCATCTGCGTCGGGAAAATAACCGGCACCAGCGGAATATCCAGGCGGTGCGCAACCCACAGCAAAATAGAGCCCAGCGCAACGGCGCTGCCCTGACGATTTTTTAAGACCTGGTCCAGCCATAATGCGTCAGACAGGCGATACACGCCACGCGTGTCGCAGAAACCCCATTCGCCGTAGAAAAGCTCCAGAAGCTTCTCTAATTGCCAGTCCTGCGGGCGCGCCTGATTGATCTCTTCACGCGCCAGGCTGACCAGATTCTCCAGCTCATCGTAGACGTACTGCGACGTAAAATCGTCGCGTATCATCTCCGAAATCAGGATCATGCCATCGCAAAGCGGCACTTTATTAAATTCGAAATCGGCTAAGGACCTCATGACTTACCCCAGTAACGACTGAGCGAACAATGACGCTCAGGCGCGATAAAACTCAAAACGATGTAGATGATAACGCCAAACTGCCTTTCAGTCAGCCTTACGCCTTTATCAGTAAATGGCAGATACCCGGATCTCAAGACCACTGCCCCAGCGTCAGGCGTTCGTTGCCGCCGTAGTCGCGGCAGGTTTCGACAGTGGCGTAGCCTGCCTGGGTAAACAGTGCCCGCACGGATTCTCCCTGCGTCCAGCCATGCTCCACGAGCAGCCAGCCGCCGGGGAGCAAATGCTCTCGTGACGTTGTCACAATGTGATCAAGATCGGCTAATCCCGCGTTGGCGGCCACAAGCGCCGTCAGCGGTTCGAAGCGAACATCCCCCTGCGCAAGGTGCGGATCATGTTCGTCAATGTAAGGAGGATTGCTGACAATCATCGCAAATGAGCGGTTCTCCAGCGCGGCAAACCAGCTGCTTTGCAGCACCGTTACGTTGCTGAGCCCGAGACGTTCCACGTTACGCAGCGCCAGCGCCACCGCGTCGGGCATCACATCCACTGCCGTCACATCGCAGTCAGGCCGCTCGCTGGCCAGCGCCAGCGCGATAGCACCGGTGCCAGTACCGAGATCGAGAATGCGGCAGGCCGCTGCGGGTAAACGTGCCAGCGCCTGCTCAACCAGACACTCGGTATCCGGACGCGGGATCAGCGTTGCCGCCGAGACGTAAAGCGGTAGCGACCAGAACTCGCGCTCACCGACAAGGTGAGCCACCGGCTCGCCGTTTTTACGGCGGGCAAGGAGTGCGGCGAGCCGTGCTTCCTGCTCTGCAGTCAGCTCAGTTTCGCCGAACGCCAGCAGGTACGTGCGGGCTTTACCCGTCACATGCTCAAGCAAAATTTCGGCATCGCGCTTCGGGCTTTCGCTTTTGGAAAGCTCAGCGGCCGCCTCGCGTAACCAGCGCTGAAAATCCATTATTCCTGCTCGGACAGCGCCGCCAGCTGGTCGGCCTGGTATTCCTGCACGATAGGCTCAATCAGCATATCCAGCTTCCCTTCCATCACCTCATCCAGACGGTACAGGGTCAGGTTGATGCGGTGGTCGGTCACGCGCCCCTGAGGGAAGTTGTAGGTGCGGTTACGGTCGCTGCGATCGCCGCTGCCCAGCAGGTTACGACGCGTAGAGGCTTCCGCCTGCTGACGCTTCGCCATTTCCGCCGCGTGGATGCGCGCGCCCAGCACGGACAACGCTTTGGCTTTGTTTTTGTGCTGCGAACGTTCGTCCTGACACTCCACCACGATGCCGGTCGGCAGGTGGGTAATACGGATGGCGGAGTCGGTGGTGTTAACGTGCTGACCGCCCGCCCCGGAGGAGCGGAAGGTGTCGATGCGCAGGTCCGCCGGGTTGATGTCCGGCAGTTCCGCTTCCGGCAGCTCCGGCATCACCGCCACCGTACAGGCGGAGGTATGAATACGGCCCTGAGATTCGGTGGCCGGAACGCGCTGCACACGGTGACCGCCGGATTCAAACTTCAGACGTCCGTACACGCCGTCGCCGCTGATCTTGGCGATAACCTCTTTGTAGCCGCCATGTTCGCCTTCGTTGGCGCTCATGATCTCCACGCGCCAGCGGCGCGATTCGGCGTAGCGGCTGTACATGCGGAACAGATCCCCGGCAAAGAGCGCCGCTTCGTCACCGCCGGTACCGGCGCGCACTTCGACAAACGCGTTACGTTCATCGTCCGGATCTTTCGGCAGGAGCAGCACCTGAAGCTGCTGCTCCATCTCTTCGGAACGCGCTTTTGCATCCTGCAGCTCTTCCTGCGCCATCTCGCGCATCTCAGGATCGTCGAGCATCATCTGCGCGGTTTCAATATCTTCCTGAACCTGTCGCCAGTCGGTAAAGCATTTTGATACATCACTCAACTGCGCATATTCACGCGAAAGCGCGCGAAAACGTTCCTGGTCTGCGATAGTCCCGGCATCGCCGAGCAGCGCCTGTACTTCTTCATGGCGCTCGTGCAGAGCTTCCAGTTTAGCGACGATAGAAGGCTTCATAGGCGTAAGTGCACCTTGTCTTAGAAAATGGGTATAGGGCGCTATTCCAGCCCGAGGCTGTTGCGCAGAATAGTCAGGCGTTCATCATCCCCGTCACGGGCAGCCTGTTGAAGAGATTTGGTTGGCGCATGGATCAGGCGGTTGGTCAGCTTCCACGCCAGATCCTGCATAATCGCCTGCGCGTCGCCGCCCTGTTCCAGGGCCGCTAACGCTTTGGCAGTCAGGTCATCACGCACCTGCTCTGCCTGCCCGCGGTACTCGCGGATAGTCTCGCTGACGCTTTGCGCGCGCAGCCAGGCCATAAATTCGCTGGTTTCCTGCTCAACAATGGTTTCCGCCTGCACCGCCGCCGCTTTACGCTGGGCGAGGTTGTGCGAAATAATGCTTTGCAGGTCATCCACGCTGTAAAGATAGGCGTTAGCCAGCTTGCCAACCTCTGGCTCAACATCGCGCGGAACGGCGATATCCACCAGCAGCATTGGCTGATTACGGCGAGATTTCAGCGCACGCTCCACCATCCCTTTACCGATGATCGGCAGCGGGCTGGCGGTAGAGCTGATAATAATGTCCGCCTCTTTCAGACGTTCATCAATATCGCTCAGCGCAACCACCTCGGCACCCACTTCGTCCGCCAGCACCTGCGCGCGTTCGCGGGTGCGGTTCGCGATAATCATCTTTTTCACTTTATGCTCGCGCAGATGGCGCGCCACAAGCTCGATGGTTTCGCCCGCGCCTACCAGCATCACGGTGACGGTCGACAGGGATTCAAAGATTTGCCGTGCAAGGGTACAGGCCGCGAAAGCAACAGAAACCGCACTGGCACCAATGTCGGTTTCGGTTCGCACACGCTTCGCCACCGAGAAGGACTTCTGGAACATGCGCTCCAGCTCGCTGGCCTTGAGATGCCCTTTCTGGGAATCTGCGAAGGCTTTTTTTACCTGGCCGAGGATCTGCGGCTCGCCAAGCACCAGCGAATCCAGACCGCTGGCGACGCGCATCAGATGGCTGACCGCATCGTTATCCTGATGCCAGTACAGGCTGTTGCGCAGCTCGTCTTCATTGAGATTGTGGTAGTCACATAGCCAGCGGATCAGCGCGTCGTGCAGGTTATCCTGCTCTTCCACGCTCAAATACAACTCGGTACGGTTGCACGTCGAAAGCACCACGCCACCCTGCACCATCGGCTGTGCAAGCAGGCTGTCCAGCGCCAGGTCAAGCGTATCCGGCGAAAACGTAACGCGTTCTCGCAGCGAAACCGGGGCCGTTTTGTGGTTGATGCCGAGTGCTAATAGGGTCATGTTGAGCGGGAGTAGTACCAGCGTTAATAAGGTTAGCAGGACGCATCATACAGGATGCGCGAGATCAATAAAAGAGACCGCCTCCTTTCGGAGTAATAGGTTACTCAACGCTTTGAGATAATTTGAACGTAGACGGTAGCACTGCGGGGCGCTAGCATTAACAGTTATAACTGCAACGTATCTCAAGGATTTGTCCTCATTATGACCCGACTGATTCGCCTGCTGCCGTTGGCAGCACTGGTTCTGACCGCCTGTACTGTCACCCAACCAAAAGGCCCGGGCAAAAGCCCTGATTCACCGCAGTGGCGTCAGCACCAGCAGGACGTCCTTAATTTGAAGCAGTACCAGACGCGCGGCGCCTTCGCGTATCTCTCTGACGAACAAAAGGTTTATGCCCGCTTCTTCTGGCAGCAAACGGGGCAGGACAACTATCGCCTGCTGCTGCTGAACCCGCTTGGCAGCACCGAGCTGGAGCTTATCGCCAAACCGGGCGAAGCGCAGATCACCGATAACAAAGGCCAGCACTACACGGCGACCGATGCCGAAGAGATGATTGGCAAGCTGACCGGGATGCCAATTCCACTGAACAGCCTGCGCCAGTGGATCCTCGGCCTGCCGGGCGAAGCGACCGACTATACGCTTGACGATCAATACCGTCTGAGCCAGGTCAACTACACCCAGAACGGCAAAACCTGGAAAGTGGTGTACAGCGCCTATGACAGCAAGAGTAAACCGTCGCTGCCATCAAACATGGAGCTGACCCAGGGCAGCCAGCGCATCAAGCTGAAAATGGACAACTGGATCGTTAAATGATGACCCACTGGCCTTCTCCGGCAAAACTGAACCTGTTTTTATACATCACCGGCCAGCGTGCTGACGGCTATCACACTCTGCAGACGCTGTTTCAGTTTATTGACTATGGCGACACGATTGCCATCGAGCCGCGTCAGGATGGGCAGATTTGCCTGCTGACGCCGGTCGACGGCGTGGCGCATGAGGACAACCTGATCGTCCGCGCCGCGCGCCTGCTGATGAAAGCCGCCGCGGAATCGGGCCGTCTGCCGGCGGGAAGCGGTGCGGATATCCGCATTGAGAAGCGTCTGCCGATGGGTGGCGGTCTCGGCGGGGGCTCATCCAACGCCGCCACCGTGCTGGTTGCGCTGAACCACCTCTGGGGCTGCGGGCTGTCGACGGATGAACTGGCTGGTTTGGGCTTAACGCTGGGTGCAGATGTCCCTGTGTTTGTTCGCGGCCACGCGGCCTTTGCCGAGGGCGTGGGTGAGATCCTCTCCCCGGTCAACCCGCCGGAGAAATGGTATCTGGTTGCCCACCCCGGCGTGAGCATTCCGACCCCGGTCATCTTTAAAGATCCTGACCTGAAAAGAAATACCCCGGTACGGTCAATAGAAACGTTATTAAATTGTGAATTCAGCAACGATTGCGAGGATATCGCAAGAAAACGTTTTCGCGAGGTTGATGCGGTGCTTTCCTGGCTGTTAGAATACGCGCCGTCGCGCCTGACCGGTACAGGGGCCTGTGTCTTTGCTGAATTTGACACCGAATCCGCCGCCCGTCAGGTGCTTGAGCAAGCGCCGGATTGGCTGCATGGTTTTGTAGCGCGCGGGATGAACACCTCCCCCCTACAGCAGGCCATTCTGGCGCAGACTGAGTTTCGGTGACAACGTCACCCTGTTCCAGACGTTGCATCGCGCTCTTTAATACACCGCCTGGATAGCCTTCGCTTAGGCCCCGCAGTTTGCGGCGAACGCTATCCACCACTGGACGCATGCCTGAGGTTCTTCTCGTGCCTGATATGAAGCTTTTTGCTGGTAACGCCACCCCGGAACTAGCACAACGTATTGCCAACCGCCTGTACACTTCCCTCGGCGACGCCGCCGTAGGTCGCTTTAGCGACGGCGAAGTCAGCGTACAAATCAACGAAAATGTACGCGGTGGTGATATTTTCATCATCCAGTCCACCTGTGCTCCAACAAACGACAACCTGATGGAACTGGTTGTTATGGTCGACGCCCTGCGTCGCGCTTCCGCAGGCCGTATCACTGCTGTTATCCCTTACTTTGGTTATGCCCGCCAGGACCGTCGCGTCCGTTCCGCGCGTGTGCCAATCACCGCAAAAGTTGTCGCTGACTTCCTGTCCAGCGTCGGCGTTGACCGCGTACTGACCGTTGACCTGCACGCAGAGCAGATCCAGGGCTTCTTCGACGTCCCGGTTGATAACGTATTCGGCAGCCCAATCCTGCTGGAAGACATGCTGCAGCTGAACCTGGACAACCCAATCGTGGTTTCTCCGGACATCGGCGGCGTGGTACGTGCCCGTGCTATCGCTAAGCTGCTGAACGATACCGACATGGCGATCATCGACAAGCGTCGTCCGCGCGCTAACGTTTCTCAGGTGATGCACATCATCGGTGACGTAGCTGGCCGCGACTGCGTGCTGGTTGACGACATGATCGATACCGGCGGTACGCTGTGTAAAGCCGCTGAAGCGCTGAAAGAGCGCGGTGCCAAGCGCGTGTTCGCTTACGCGACCCACCCGATCTTCTCCGGTAATGCCGTGAACAACCTGCGCAACTCCGTCATTGACGAAGTTGTGGTATGCGATACCATCCCACTGAGCGACGAGATCAAGGCACTGCCAAACGTGCGTACCCTGACCCTGTCCGGGATGCTGGCCGAAGCGATTCGTCGTATCAGCAACGAAGAATCCATCTCTGCAATGTTCGAACACTAATCGAACACGGCCAAAAAACCCGCTGCGGCGGGTTTTTTTGTCTCTGGGTTTTATTTGTATGATTAATGCCTCCTTCACCTGCCATTCATATGACAGATGATGCGCACACGGATGATAGATAATTGTGAAAAACGTAGCCTCCTCACATGTTCTGCCCTTTCGCGCCCTCATCGACGCCTGCTGGAAAGAGAAGTACACCTCGTCACGCTTTATCCGTGACCTGCTTGCCGGGATCACCGTCGGGATTATTGCCATCCCGCTGGCGATGGCGCTGGCGATTGGCAGCGGCGTTGCGCCACAGTACGGTCTGTATACCTCGGCCGTTGCCGGGATTGTTATTGCCCTGACGGGCGGCTCGCGCTTCAGCGTCTCCGGCCCAACCGCCGCCTTTGTGGTGATCCTCTACCCGGTTTCACAACAGTTTGGTCTGGCAGGCCTGCTGGTTGCCACCCTGATGTCCGGCGTTTTTTTGATTCTGTTCGGTCTGGCCCGTTTTGGTCGCCTGATTGAATACATTCCCCTTTCCGTGACGCTGGGGTTCACCTCGGGGATTGGGATCACCATCGGAACCATGCAGATTAAGGATTTCCTCGGTCTGCAAATGACCCATGTTCCGGAGCACTATTTACAGAAAGTGGGCGCGCTGTTTATGGCGCTGCCGACGGCCAACCTGGGCGACGCCGCCATCGGAATAGTCACCCTGGGGACGCTTATCGTCTGGCCTCGCCTCGGTATTCGCCTGCCGGGCCATCTGCCCGCCCTGCTGCTGGGCTGCGCGGTGATGGCTATCGTCAATATGTTCGGCGGTCATGTCGCGACTATCGGCTCGCAGTTCCACTATGTTCTGGCGGACGGTTCGCAGGGTAACGGCATTCCACAGCTGCTGCCGCAGCTGGTGCTGCCGTGGGACATGCCTGGTTCGAGCTTCACCCTGAGCTGGGATTCCCTTCGCGCCCTGCTGCCCGCCGCGTTCTCTATGGCGATGCTGGGAGCGATTGAATCCCTGCTGTGCGCTGTGGTGCTCGACGGCATGACCGGCACCAAGCACAAAGCCAACAGCGAACTGGTCGGTCAGGGCTTAGGCAACCTCATCGCACCGTTCTTTGGCGGGATTACCGCTACGGCAGCCATCGCCCGTTCTGCGGCAAACGTGCGCGCAGGTGCGACCTCCCCCGTTTCAGCGGTTATCCACTCCGTGCTGGTGATTCTGGCGCTGCTGATCCTTGCCCCGCTGCTCTCCTGGCTGCCGCTTTCCGCCATGGCCGCCCTGCTGCTGATGGTGGCCTGGAACATGAGCGAGGCGCATAAGGTGGTGAACCTGCTGCGTCGCGCGCCGAAAGACGACATCATCGTGATGCTGATCTGCATGTCGCTGACCGTGCTGTTCGATATGGTTATCGCCATCAGCGTCGGGATCGTGCTTGCGTCCCTGCTATTTATGCGCCGCATCGCGCAGATGACGCGCCTCACGCCGGTTAACGTGGAGGTGCCTGAGGATGTGCTGGTGCTGCGCGTGATTGGCCCGCTATTCTTTGCCGCGGCGGAAGGATTGTTCAGCGATCTGGAGTCCCGCATCGCGGGGAAACGGGTTGTGGTGCTGAAGTGGGATGCCGTCCCGGTTCTGGATGCCGGTGGTCTGGATGCCTTCCAGCGCTTTGTTGCACGTCTGCCGGAAGGCTGCGAGCTGCGGGTCAGCAACCTGGAATTCCAGCCCCTGCGCACCATGGCGCGTGCGGGCGTGCAGCCGATCCCTGGCCGCCTTGCCTTTTATCCTAACCGTGAAGCCGCGTTAGCGGATCTATGAGTTACCTGATGCAGAGAAACGTCTCTGCATCATCACCCCGATCGCCTGCTGGAGCCATGCAAGCACGGCAGGCGTCATCCAGGTTCCTTTCATCAGATGCGGCTCCTGCTGCATAGCCGTACGAAACTTTTGCTGGGTCTCGGGGTTGGTGCCTGCGTAGGACTGGAACAATGCCAGCCAGTTTTCAGCCAGCTTTTGCGCCTCCTTCGAGTCAGGAGCGATATTGTCCCGCTGCGCCTGATGCAGTTTCGCCACCAGCGGCGGCCACTCCATCATGCGGTCAAAATAATGTGCCCGGGTAAAGGCCATCTCTTCGGCAGTGAGATACTTCTCCCATATCCTGAGCTTAGATTCCGCAAACGCCCGCGTGATGTAATCTGTCATCTCCGGGGTGATGCCGGTCTGCGCCTGCATCTGTGGCTCTACGCTGTGCATCTCGTTCAGCCGGGTGAGAAACTCCGGCTTGCCCGCCGTGTCCTGTTCAAGACGTTCCATCCAGCGGGTCGCCAGATCCATCGCCCGCGTGTCAGTAACGGGTATATCCTGTTCCAGCAGCACGTTAGCCTCTGCCACCAGCCCTGACCAGATAGCCGCCAGCGCATCCTTCTGTACCGCAAACGGCAACTGCTGTAACTCTTCTTTGCTAAACCAGCGATCGTACATATTCATTAACTCCAGAGTCTGTAGCCAGGACTCCAGATCCGGCGTCGCATCGTCGGTAAGCCCGGTACGCAGCTCCACCAGCCGGTCGCGCAGCGTGTGTATGCTGCGCAGCTGTTTATCCAGCAGCGTGATTTGCGCATCGAGTAGCTCGGTCAACGACAGCGACTCCTTTTCCAGAAAATCCCTGATTTCAGCAAGTTCCAGCCCCGCTTTTGCCAGCGCCTGGATCATGTGCAGACGCTGGACGTCCGCCAGGTTGTAAAGCCGGTAACCTGCCGCGCTTCTGGCAGAAGGCAGCAACAGCCCTGTTTGCTCGTAGTGATGCAATGTCCGCACGGTGATACCGGCTCGTTTCGCCAGCTCACCCACCTGAATCAACATAACTGCTCCTTTTTACTTTGCCAGTGCCACCACTCTGGAGCCTTACGTTACGTGAGGGTCAATATGCTATGCAAAAAAAAACGACTCCGGATGGAGTCGTTTCGATGTTCTTAATCAGGCACTAGCTGTGCTTATGCTGGTCACGACGACAGCGTTTGTCGTAGTGGCGCACCCACCAGTATTTATCGCAGACTTCCTCATGTCCGCTTACGCGCGCCCCGGCGAGCCACAATACTGCACCGAGGAAGATGCTCAATACCGCGCCATGCGCGAAGTATTGTGGGAGATCAAGCTGCGGCAGTTGGTTTAAAATGGAATAACCTACGCCGACTACCATCACGAACAGTCCCAACCCCATTAGCACGTTACCGAGCATCGAAGCGTTTTTGCGTTTCATATGTCACCTCCGGAACTTTGGGTTGTCAGGGGAAAAGCCCCTAATCCTTGTGTGTAAAGTATAGACAACGCCCCTTTTATGAGTTGCGTGAATGATCACAATTACGGATAACGCACAAACAAAAGTTTACAAATAAGGCGTTGAACAGCTTGAAATTCTAATTGTTCAGATGAGTAATTATTCGAATTTCGCCGGGATAACCGCAGAATTTTGTCAAGCGGCGCGCCAGACAGTAAACTACGCGCCAGATCTGGAACCCATTAGGAATTGAATCGTGACGATTAGACTGATTGTCGGCCTCGCCAACCCGGGCGCGGAGTATGCGGCCACCCGCCACAACGCCGGAGCCTGGTACGTCGATCTGCTGGCCGAACGGTTACGTGCTCCCCTGCGTGAAGAACCTAAATTCTTCGGCTACACCTCACGCATCAACCTTGCAGGCGCGGATGTTCGCCTGCTGGTGCCCACCACCTTTATGAACCTGAGTGGTAAAGCGGTGGCGGCAATGGCAACGTTTTATCGCATCAATCCGGATGAAATTCTGGTGGCTCACGATGAGCTGGATCTCCCGCCTGGCGTAGCAAAATTCAAGCTGGGCGGCGGACACGGCGGTCACAACGGTCTTAAAGACATCATCAGCAAGTTGGGCAATAACCCGAATTTCCACCGTTTGCGCGTGGGAATCGGCCATCCGGGCGATAAAAACAAAGTTGTCGGTTTCGTGCTCGGTAAACCCCCGGTTTACGAACAAAAACTGATTGACGAGGCGGTAGACGAAGCGGCGCGCTGCACCGAAATCTGGCTGCAAGACGGCTTAACCAAAGCGACAAATCGCTTACACGCTTTCAAAGCGCAATAATCCGCCCGATACGGCTTTTTTACCGCGCGTCATGCGGGTTACGTGTATAATAGGCGTAGTTATTTACTTTTCATCAATCGGTTATCGTTAACCGATTGATTATCAAGATATTAAGGTGATTTAGAAATGGGATTCAAATGCGGTATCGTCGGTCTGCCAAACGTGGGCAAATCCACCCTGTTTAACGCGCTTACCAAAGCGGGTATCGAAGCGGCGAACTTCCCGTTCTGTACCATCGAACCGAACACCGGCGTGGTGCCAATGCCGGACCCGCGTCTGGACCAGCTTGCGGAAATCGTGAAGCCGCAGCGCATTCTGCCAACCACCATGGAGTTCGTGGACATCGCGGGCCTGGTGAAGGGTGCCTCCAAAGGCGAAGGTCTGGGTAACCAGTTCCTGACCAACATCCGTGAAACCGAAGCGATCGGCCACGTTGTGCGCTGCTTCGAGAACGACAATATCATCCACGTTAACAACAAAGTGGATCCGGCTGACGATATCGACGTTATCAACACCGAGCTGGCGCTCTCTGACCTCGACACCTGCGAACGTGCAATTCACCGCGTGCAGAAGAAAGCGAAAGGCGGCGACAAGGATGCGAAAGCGGAACTGGCTGCGCTGGAAAAATGCCTGCCACAGCTGGAAAATGCGGGCATGCTGCGCGCGCTGAAAAACCTGACTGACGAAGACAAAGCGGCGATCAAATACCTGAGCTTCCTGACCCTGAAGCCAACCATGTACATCGCCAACGTTAACGAAGACGGTTTCGAGAACAACCCGTACCTGGACAAAGTCCGTGAAATCGCCGCGGCGGAAGGTTCTGTGGTTGTGGCGGTTTGCGCAGCCGTTGAGTCCGATATCGCCGAGCTGGACGACGCCGACCGTGAAGAGTTCATGGCCGAACTGGGTCTGGAAGAGCCGGGCCTGAACCGCGTGATCCGCGCAGGCTATGAGCTGCTGAACCTGCAGACCTACTTCACCGCTGGCGTTAAAGAAGTGCGTGCGTGGACGATTCCTGTGGGTGCGACTGCGCCTCAGGCGGCCGGTAAGATCCACACCGACTTCGAGAAGGGCTTTATTCGTGCGCAGACTATCGCGTTTGAAGACTTCATTACCTATAAGGGTGAGCAAGGAGCGAAAGAAGCAGGCAAGATGCGTGCGGAAGGGAAAGATTACATCGTTAAAGATGGCGACGTGATGAACTTCCTGTTTAACGTTTGATTTGTTTTGAATGAAAAAAATCCACGCCAAAGCGTGGATTTTTTTCGAGATAAATTTCCCTGATAGTATTAATTTAAAAAATACCTTCTTTGAGAGGATGATCTTTTATTCCTCCCCAAGGGTCATCTAGCAAAAACTTAGCAGCAATAGCTTCTTTTGCCGGTACAAGAGTGAAATTATAGTAAATTTCATCTCCTTCACAAATCTCATAAAAGAGTGAATAAACTTTTTCGTTCACATCTATATTTAAATCGAATTTCTCAGTTGCAGAAGCGATTTGCAGCTTATCTTTATCCGTAATGAAAAATGGCACAACAATACAGCGCTGAGCATTTTCATCCATTTTGAAAGCATTATCTTTCTTGATATTGACGTTTGCTCCAAACGCGTCCTCTGGTAATGGATCGAATATAACATAATCCTTGTGGAGAACAGCACCTTGAGAAACATTGCCTTTTCCGCACTGACTCAGTTTTTCGTCATAATCTCGGGATCGTATCACTATTTGACTATGCGAAATCAGCAGATCAACTATTTGTAGTTTTTTATCATTCATTACACTACCTCGACTTTTATTATCGTTCTAACTGGAAGTTCTGATAAAAGTTTACCAATACTTGAACCTGTACTACAGTTACTGCCCTTCGCTATCCGTCATTCGCTCCGACGTGCCGTTGGGCAAACAGTGGAATCAGAAGATCTCCGTCGCTTCAAGGCTGACAATACGGGGCAGCAAACTTTATTATTTGGATAGCTATGGCTAAGAATATGATGAGCCTCATATTTAGTGTTATGATTGTATTAAGCCACAAAAGCCTTACTTTAAAATGGCTTTATCAGATTCTAATAAGATGGCGCCATTCTTGTTATCACTTTTTTATCCAAGTCTAAAGAATAATGCCAATCATACCAACCATTTATTTTTTCCGAAAAGGAGCAGACAATCAAAACCTCTTTTTTATCGTTTAATGTCAAATAAGAAAAAGACGCACCTTCTGGAGGCGTAAATGTTGAAAGCAAAGTCCCATCAATATTTAAAACAGTTAATAACATCGGTAAGGGTAATGGTTTACTCAATACAAAAATGATTTTTCTCTTTTCATCTATCATTGCCAGATCTAAATCATCTATACCGATAGTGACTTTGTGTGTATTATATATCCAATGCAATTCATTTTTTTCTTTATTACAGATAAAATTATTAATCATGTTAATCTCATTTCATAAATTAGGGCTTGAGCAACGACTCGTCAATAACTTCCAAATAATTCATGCGTTCTGCAGGTGGCACAGCCATTTCGACTTGTGAACCGCCACCAGGCAGATATACATTCGCACCTTTATCAACTTGAGGTCCAACCGCACCAATTTTAACTGGTAATGGTTTCTTAACTTCATAAGTTATTACTCTATCAATATCCGGTTTCCATTCCATCTTCACAGCGAGCTCATTTCTAACATATGAAGCATTAGGAATATCGTCAAATGTAGCAAACCCTCCAGGTCTCGTCGCTGGCTGGCCTGGAGATACGGCCATTTTTACTCGAGTCCCTGGGACTAATGTTGCATCTAAAGGAGGCTCATTTAATGGCCAAGGCGATTGTTCATTAACTAATTTTTTATAAGCAGAAGCCGCTTCAGTTGATGATTTGAAACGACCTTTATGCTGCCGCTGAAAATCATTCCAAGTATTAGTTCGCCCACATCGTAAGCCTAATGGATCTGCCCACCCCAGCGCATTCGGCGCATACTGGTAAAGGTTTATCCCCCCCGCCAGCCCTATCGGGTCCTGCTGCGTAAACCTTCCGCAATCCGGGTCATAATACCGGAACAGATTGTAGTGCAGCCCTGTCTCACGGTCCAGGTATTGCCCCTGCATACGCAGGTTCTGAGAATATCCTGATACTTGCGTCTCGCTTTCCCGCAGCAGCTTGCCCCAGGCGCTGTTGACCCCTTCCCAGCGCACCTGCCCTTCGCTATCCGTCATCCGCTCCGGCGTGCCGTTGGGCTGGCAGTGGAACCAGAAGATCTCCGGGTCATCAGCGCCGTCAATACGCGCCAGCGGATCGTAGCTGTCCTGATCGCTGTAGACGTAGGTCAGCGGTACATCCCCGTGAACTTCCTGCAGCAGGCGGAACCCTTCCCAGACAAACCGCGTGGTGACAGGCTTACCGGTTGGCTGGCCGCCCAGCATCTGGCGGCGCGTTTTGCTGATGCGTCGCCCGAGCGGATCGTAGCGGAAGCTGACCTGCGTCTGCGGCCTGTTGCGGTCCCGCGGCTGGCTAATCACCTCCGTCAGACGGTGCTCGCCGTCGTAGCGATAGTGCCAGCGGGTCTGGCCGTTATCTTTCTCCACGGTGCGTCCGTGGACGTCATAGCGCCAGCGAATGCCGTTCAGTTGCGTCAGGCGGTTGTGCGTGACCTTCTCAGCAGTTCCTTCGAGCGGGTTACCGGCAGCATCCCAGCGCCACTGCTCCTGGCCGGGCAGCGTACCGTCCTGAACCAGCAGACGCCCGGCGCTGTCGTACTGCCAGCGGTACCAACTGAACGGGTTATCGTCCCGCTCTTCGCGAACCAGGTTATTACGGTAATCGTAATCCCAGCGGCGGGACCAGCGGCGCGGCGACGGACGCTGCGCATTGCCGGTAAAGACGTCCCGCCGATGCAGTCGGCCCAGGCGGTCGTATTCGCTGCGGGTGGTCAGCAGCCCCTGCGTGCGGCTGGTTTCACGGTGAAGCTCGTCGCGGGTAAAGTCGGAGACCGACAGCTTATCGAGAGCAATGCTGAGCAGATGCCCGCTGCCGTAGTAGAACTGTTTCAGCTCGCGGCCATCGGGCAGCGTGACGGAAGTGCGGTTGCCCAGCGCATCATATCCCCACGCCAGCTCACCATGCTCGCTCGCTTCGCGCGTAACGCGACCAAGCGCGTCATACTCAAAGGCAAGCTCCTGCTCCGCCTCGGTGGTCCATGCGTCGGCTGAAAGCGCCGGATGCAGCCCAATCCGGCTCAACAGCCCGGACGGCGTGTAGTGGTAGCGGGTCTGCCCTTCTGGCGTGGTGCGGGCGACCAGCTGGCCGCTCGCGCTCCAGGCGAAGGCGTGGGTGATGGCCTCCGGATGGCCGGCGGCATACGTGCGCGCTATCGTGCGTCCGCAGGCGTCATAGCGATACTGCGAGGCCACGCCATCAAGCCCTACCTCTTCCAGCAGCAGCGAGTCAGCGCCCCAGCGGAACTGGTACGCTTCGCCGTTTTCGTTTTCCAGGGCAATCAGACGCCCGCGGCTGTCCCAGCGGCGACGGACCTCTTCACCCTGCGTATTACGGGTGGCGGTTAAGCGCCCCGCCTCATCGTATCTGAACTCGCTCTCTTTCCCGTCGGCGCCCGCGTGCCTCACCGGCAGGCCACGTTCGTTCCATTTAAGCGACTCCGTCCAGCCTTCCGGACGGTCGAGCTGCACCGGGCGCCCTGCGGCGTCGTAGCGGTAGCGCGTCTCTTCACCGTCGGCGCCAGTCTCAGTCACCAGCCAGCCCAGCGGGTGATAGCGATAGCGGGTAATACGCCCGGAACAGTCCGTCGAACGCACGACCTGCCCGGCCTCGTTGTACTCCTGGTAGCGGCTGTTTCCGGCGGCATCGACCTCTTCAACGACCTGGCCGAACTCGTCCCGGCGCAGCTGCGTCGTCTGCCCCAGCGGATCCAGCACGCGCTTCAGCCCGTGGTGTTCGTCGTACCAGAAGCGGGTGGCGCTGCCGTCGGCTTCGATAATGGCCGAGGGAAGCGCGCGGTGCTCCAGCCAGGTGGTGGTGCGGGTATTGCCATCGGCGTCGGTCTCCTGAACCCGGTTGCCCATTTCGTCGTAGACGAAGATGACGGCATTGCCGAGCGGATCGATACGGCGCGTCAGAAGCTCGTTATCGTCCCACTCGTAGCGCCAGTTTTCACCGCGCTCGTCGACGTAGCGCACAATCAGATTCTGTGCGTTCCAGTAGTGGCGTCGCGTCTGGCCGTCGTAGTGCTCGACGGTCGTCAGCCCCGCGTCTAAATCGTAGCTAAAGCGGCAGCCATCGCCGGTGCTGGTGCGGTTTTCCACCACGCGCCAGTGGTCGAATTTTTGCCAGCGGTATTCGCTCTCCAGCCCCCCCGGCAAGCGGTGCCAGACCATCAGGCCGTGGTCGTTGTAACGGTATTCACGCGTCACCACGCCGGAGGCATCCGTCGCGCTCGCCAGCTGGCCGCGCGCATCGTAGCCCCACTGCATCAGCGGCCAGGTTTGGTTGCCGTCGAAATGGCTGGCTGCGGTAACCCGCTGCGGGAAACGTTCATCCTCATAGCGCAGGGTGACGTCGATAGCCCGCGGCTCGTCGTGAAGACCAACCAGCCTGCCGTGCTCGTCCCACGCCGTCAGCAGCGCGTTGCCGTATTCGTCGCTGAGGGAGGCCAGACGCAGGATAGAAGGATTCGCGCGGGTCGGTTTGTACAGACGCCACACCGCGCCGTCATCGTCGGCAATCGCCACGTCGCCGCTCTCATTGCGGCGGATAATGATGCCTTCGCTGATGCTGTAAAACGCCTGGTCGACAGGCGGCAGTTCAAAGCTCAGCTCGCGCCCGGTTTCATCGAACCAGGTCGCATTGTTATCTTCCAGCGTCAGATAGCTGTCAAAAGTTGTAGCCCAGCCCAGACCGAACAGCCCTTCGCGGGTGGTCAGGCTGTTATAGCTGCGCTGCCAGCGCAGCGGAAAGCGCCCCGGCAGCGAGAAATCGAGCTCGTCGTCGTCATTCAGCACCTTCACGCCGGTGGCGGCGTGAACCGGGTGCGAGGAGCCAAACACGGCATTCACCGCCATATCCGCCAGCATCCCGCCGCCTGCCGCCGCCAGCGCACAGGGCATGTTTTTCAGGATCTTGCCCGGACGCCCGCGCAGCAGGGAGAGCGCAATCATCCCCAGCGCCAGACCCGGCGTTTTACCGCTTTTGATATCGCGGACCGTGAGCGTGTCCCCGCCGATGATCACATTCGGGGAGACGTCGTCCGAGACGGTGCCTTCGCAGGTGGTGCGATCTTTCGCGCGCACCGCAGGCTGGCCGTTGATGAAGACGCTTTTGGAGCCTTCCGCCAGATACTGCGGCCCGGAGTGTTTTTCACACGCCACCTTGTCTTCTTCCAGCGGCGAGGTTCCCGCAGCGGCAGAGGCCACGCTCGGCTGCCACATTTCGCTGCCAAACTGTCCGGCGGCGGAAAGCAGCATGCCCGCGTAATCGGCAAAGCTGCCCGGCGACTGCGGCTCAGGGGGCGGGGTATCGGCGGGCGTGAGCGTGCCTGCCGCGCGCGCGGCAGGGATTGCGTTGGTCAGAACGTTATTCGAACCGGTGGTGATTTTGCCCGCAGGCGACGGCGGGAAAAGCGCATTACCTAGCCCCTCAGCGGCGTTGCTAATATCGTCGGTGATCCCCGCCACGTTCGCCAGCACACCACCGATAATTCCGCTTAACAGACAGCTGGATCCAATCGCCGCCACGCCCGCGGCGGCGGCTCCGGCACCGAGGAGTGGCGCGGACGCCGTAGCCGCCAGCCCTACCGCCGCGCCAATCACCGCATAGGCGGCACCTTCCGCCACAATGCTGGTGATGTCAGCAAAAATGCTGGAGTGAATAATCTCGTCGCCCTTACGGGCCGCGTTGTTATCGCTCATGCCTTACACATTCCGGTTGTCGTTTAGCGTCAGACTCTGCTTAAGCGCGCTCCAGCGCACCTCGTCCTCTTCGGTAAAGGCTCTGAGTGCCGAGAGGGTAAAAATCATCAATACCGGTTTGCCCGGCGTCTGCACAGCCAGCTGTTTTTGCCACAGACGCTGCCCGTTGCGGTCAAAAGTGGTCTCGACTTCCAGTCCGCTAATGTTTCCGTCTGGCCCGGCTTTTACGCTCCGGAACTCGCTCTGGGCAATCTCACCCATCTGAGGACGCAGCACATCCCACTGGCGGTGAAACTCTTGTTCGTAGTCGCTGCCATCGGGAATCACGCCGCGGCTGACCACCACGGACAGCCCGCTTTCGTCATCGCGAATGATGTTCATGCTGTTATCCTGCCAGGCAGCAGGAAATAGGGAAAACGAACCTTCCTGGAGGGTGTATTTCATAAGTGAACTCGGGATGATTAATATCAAGAAAAGTGAAGGCAAAAATAAAGGCCAGAGAACACTGACCCTTTAGTAATAAATTCTACTTATTAATCCATTGACCTGACTGATCAACTAAAATATCACCACCCTTACTGACTACCAATTTCAATGGGTTATAGGTAACCGCATAGGTAATTTCGCCATTTTTAAATAAGGAGCCAATTACTTTTCCTGTCGCATCGTTTAAAGTCTTCCCATTTAAAGAAATTGTACTATTGTCACCTTTTCTAATTCCAAGATAAAACATATCATTGCAGTCGCTTTCAAACGAACCACATTTATTTACTAGAGTAATGTTGAATTTATCGGTTTCAAAAATTCTTTTTTCGGACACCGGCGACTTTAACACTTTTGTTAGTTTATAATTCTGCGGAGCATAATATTCACCTTTCTGTGGCGGTGTAATTAAAGTCCAGATCATTTTATCACCAACAACTTCCAGTTTCGCATGTCCCTTTTCACCACCAAATGAAGAGTTAAATTCCACATTTGCTCGATTTTCAGCAATAACACCCTTTAGATTATTCTCATCATCTGGGGGACAGTCAATGCGGTTACCGTTTTGCGTAACATAACAATAACTACCATTCACATTTTGACCAACTTGAGTTAATCGTAAAGTCAGTGTTGACTCATTTTTTTGTTCTCCGCTCCACTGACCAGAAAACAAATCTTTAGCTATTACATGACCACTATTAAAACCTGCAACCATCAATAGCATTACTAATTTTATATTCATTACAAAGCCACCTGTGCACACCGATCAACTCGATTTAACCAACCTGTCAAAAACTTAGCATTTTTTGAGTTATTTACCACAAGATTTTCATAATATTCTTTACGAATGTCCGCTATTCTGGAGGTAAGCTTCGCTGAGTCGCTTACGCTGTTCATTGCGTCTATAGTCTTAGGCCCTATTTTCCCATCTGCAATCAACTGCTGGCCAAACTCATTGTTCAGCAATTTTTGGATTTGTTTACCGGCTCCGCCGGAGGTTATGGTCCAATCATAAGACATTAGTGCGAGTTTAGGATCATTAAGATTGTTAAACCCAGACGGCTCCCAGTAACGTTTACGGTAAATTGTCTCAGCTTGTTCATTGGTTAAATTTTTTAGGTTATCCAATGTGGGTTCAACACCAAGATCTTCCTTGGCATATTTCTGCCATGTTTTCCACGCAATTCCTTTATTGGTAGCACCCCCTGCGTCGTTAGGGTCATTAACGTATCCTCCTTCATTTTGGAAGATAATAGGTGAGATCTTTGAAAACTTGTCCTCACTTTGAGTCGGTGTTGCTGAAGTGGCATTACTTACTGTGGCTTGAGGTGCTGGTTTCGTTGCAGACTGTGATGGCACAGGAGACGCTCCTGCCCCTTTCTTGCTTTGTTCCGGCGAAAACTTCGCCTGCACCGCCGCATCAATATCCCCTTTATGCCCTGCCCCCGGCGCCGTTGTGCCCGGCTTAGTGCCAGAGGTATTCAGATGCAGCTTACCGCCCGTGGTGATATAACCATCCCCTTCCACGAAGAAGTTAAACTCTTTGCCGATCAGGTTAATCTTGCCGTTAGCGTTAAGCTCTATGGCGCTTTCACCTGAGACCAGCCGCAGCTTCGTCCCGGATGCAATAACATACTGCTCGACCGCCGCATCCAGCTTGCCTTTCCCCGTCAGGATCTCGGTGCCACCTTTCACGGCCTGCGTCTGGTTCGCTTCTACGCGATGCAGCTCATTTTTCTTCACGTAATGGCTGCGCGCCCCGCCGACGCTGTGCGTTTCATCATTTTTAACGCTGGTGTCCATGTTGCGCTCGGCCTGGATCCACACCTGCTCTGCACCCGCTTTATCCTCAAAGCGCAGGGCGTTAGCGTTGTCCACGGAACCGTCTTTCGTGCGGCTCATAAAGCCCATCTGCGTTGCCGCTGCCGGCAGCGCCCACGGCGGCATGCTCGCGTCGTTGTACACACGACCGGTAATAATCGGACGGTCCGGGTCGCCGTTGATAAAGTCCACCACCACCTCGTCGCCGACGCGCGGGATCTGCACCCCGCCGTAGCCCTGGCCCGCCCACGCGCTCGACACGCGCACCCAGCAGGAGCTGGTGTCATCGCCCTTCGCCAGCCGGTCCCAGTGGAACTTCACCTTCACCCGGCCATATTTATCCGTCCAGATACTCTCCCCCTTCGGCCCCACCACCTTCGCGGTCTGCGGGCCGTAGGTGCGTGGCCACGTCGTGGACTGCGCCGGGCGGTAAACCACCGCCGACGGAATGACCGTGAAATCGGTACGGTGTATGGTCTCCCCCTCGCCGCTGGCGTAGCGGTTCTCCTCGAAGTGGTAGCCCGCCGCCGTCACCAGATACTCCCCGTTGTCGCTGAAGAACGGCGCGTTGGTTAACGTGAAGGTGTGCCCTGGCGCTATCCCCGCCGCCGTGGCGGTGGCCTGAATCTGCTGATGCTCCACCTGCCAGCGCTCCTGACGGATACGGGCATAGAACTCCCCGTGACCTTTGTCCACAAAGCGACCCGGCCAGTCGTACACGTCAATGCTGCCCGGCTTCGGCGACGCCGGGTTCTGCTGGGCCTGGAAAAGCCACGCGTTCGGCTTGCGGAAGTCATAGTCGTCGAGGCTGTAAATCCCCGGCGTCACGCTGTCCTCCAGCGCCCACTGGCTGATACCCTCTTCATCCGTACTGCCGCCGGACGGCGTCTGGTGGTAAGGAATGACCTCATAGCCGCTGAACGGCTGATGCTGCGTGGCGGCATCGGTGAGCACAAGGGTGTGCTTGTCCGCATCGTGTCTGAAGTGATAGGCAATCCCCTCCAGCTCCATCAGGCGGCTGATAAAGTCCAGGCTCGACTCCTGATACTGCACGCAGTAGTCCCACACCCGGTAGCTGCCGGTGAGCTTATCCTCGGCGTTGACCTGATGCTCGCCCAGCAGGGTTTTCACAATCTGCGGCACCGTCTGCCCCTGGAAAATACGCAGGTTACGGTCGCGCTTCATCGGCCACAGGTCCGGCTCCACCGTCAGCTGGTACACCGCATAGCGGGTGCCCGTCAGCTCAACGGCGCTCACCGCCACGCGGGTAATCTTGCCGTTAATATAGCGGGAGGTCAGCAGGCTCTGCGTCGGGATGGTCACCGTGACCGGCTGGCCCAGCAGCTTACTGCGGTCAATGCGCGCGTCCGTGCCGAGCACTGTCAGCGTCAGCGCAAACGACTCGGACATCGCCTCGCGGCCCGTCAGTTTCCAGAACAGAAGCCCCTCCATCGGGAGCTGAACGGTAATTCGGTTGAGCATAATCTTTATTCCATATTGCTTATGCGATTCAGAAAAGAGGTTCGCATCTATGCATGAGCGTCATTTATATATCAAAGTGAATGAGTTTTTTCTCTTTTGCCCATTACGTAAATGAGAGAATATATCTTCAGAAACTCCGAGATAACAAACAACCCTAAATTCACCCACACATTTGAAATACCAAACACACTTATCAGAAGTGGGAAAAGAGAAACCGAACATCTGAATGAAATGAGACGAAAGACTTCCTGAATAAGGGCAAACTTAATCGCAACATTTTTTCTCTTAAAAAACAGCCAGGCCGAAGCAAAAAGAGAAAGCAACAAAAGCAAATCAAATATAAAAAAGAGGGTTACGATAAAGCTGTAACCGCCTCCTGAAATGACATCTGAGTTCCCTGTGAACGCGATTATATCTGAAATGAAGGGGATCCTGTTCTGGCGAAGTGAATTTATAGAGTAAAGCAAAAGAGCCAGTACATCCATGCATCCCCAGAAATACCATAATTTATTTTTTAAATTCATAATCTTCTTCTCTGACTCCAGGTATCCATTGCCATGATTTACCACTTACTGCCCAGGCATCATCGCTCTCCAGGTATTTCTGATAAATGGATCGTTGTTCTCCGAATCGTCTAATTACAGATTTTTCAGATATCAACGCGCGTGATACTCCGTCCAGGTCTGCGGGTAGTGCTGTCCAGCGCTGGATTTTGTCGCGCGACGTATTCATGTAATCTTTACCGTCCGATCCAAATACTCTTCCCTCATCCCCCATGCTCGTCAGACGATTAATCGCCATGATCACAACATTTTTTGTGCCATGATAATCATCTTCCACAGTTTTCCAGTAACCTGGCCCATAGTGAGCAGTCAAGGGAATAAAAGCATCACGCGTTGGGGCTGGTTTTCCAAATAGAGCGACATTGTTTCGGTAACGTTCGAGGATGTAACTCACGAAAGCTGAGCTGTACATCTTCTCATCTACACAAAACAACTCTCCTGACTCAGAGATGAAAAAGGGATATATGGCTTTTGTCCGTTGACGGTGGTCTGTTAAAACGACTTCTCCTGAGTCAATTAACCGTTCAATTTTACTAAGATTTTGTGCGTAGAGAGGATCAAACACTGCATTAGGATTAAATTCGAAGCGACGTCGCAACGTTAAACCATCAATGCTGTGAAATGGATTTAAAGCACCGCGCACCACAACAAATTCACGCCCTACGTCGCTCCGTGCATAAACAGGAGAGACAATCTTTTCGAATTCCTTTGGATGAAGCCTTTGGCTTCGAAGATCGTACACTTCCATAGTTTCTCCTGTTTATATTTCTACGGATTCACCAGCCAGGTGCCCGGCTTGGCAATCTCCAGCGTCTGGCCACGCGTTCTTCCGTTGCCCTGCAGCTCAATCTTCGCCTCACCGGCCGGCAGCTTGAGCGATGCATAGCCGTTAGCTCCCGGGCGCAGCGCTTTTGGCTCACCGTTAACTTTCAGCGTTTCGCCGTCGAGGATCCGGATATAGACCAGCGCAATCGGGCTCGCGGCAGGCGGTGGCGTCTGCTGTGCCGTCGCCGGTTCGCTCACCGTCGCCGTTTCTGGCTTCACCTCTGGCGCGTTCGCGGCAGTTTCTGTCGGACGCGTCTCTGACGGAGCCTGGGCAGCCTGCTCAGGCGCATCATTCCCACCGCTGAACAGCATCGCCCCGGCGACAACGCCCACCAGCACGCCCGCGGCAACCATGCCCGGGATCTTATAGCGACGCCAGTCGAGCACCGAAGCTGGCTTCTCTTCCTCAACAGGAACCAGCATGGTGCCGGTCTTTTTGGCGGTGAGCACGTCGTTGATCCCGGCGACCGGCATCTCAATCAGCGCCGCGAATTCGTCGATAGACTGCGGACGATCCTCCATGTGCAGCGCCAGCGCGCGGTCGATGGCCTGCAGCAGCGGGATGGAGTAGCCCTGCGGCATGATTTCCACCAGCGGCTTACAGGTATCCTGGATGGAGCGCACCACGCTGACCGGCGGCGGAGAACCCACAATCAGGGTACGCAGCACCGCGCCGAGGGCGTAAATATCCGTCCACGGCCCCTGCTCGCTCTCGTTGTCGTCGGTGTACTGCTCAATCGGCGCAAAGCCGGGGCGCAGCATGGTTTCCGTTTCGTCGGAAAGGTTGCCGATGGTGCGGCGCGCGGAGCCGAAATCGAGCAGCACCGGCAGGCCGTTATCCTGGATCTGAATATTATCCAGAGAGATATCACGGTGCAGATAGCCTTCGTCGTGGATGGTCTTGATCGCCCCGAACAGCATCGGCAGCGTGCGGCGGATCCAGGCCTCGTTGATCAGCTCCGGTTTTTCTTCGCGCAGGCGTGAAAGCGTGGTGCCGCTATAAAACAGCGTCCCCATGTAAGCCGTGTCGTTTTGCACCCAGAAACGCAGGACGTGCAGCAGGTTCGGGTGGTTAAAACGCGCCAGCAGACGCGCTTCCTGAATAAAGCTGTTCAGGCCCGCGGAAAATGCTTTGCCAAAGCGCTCGCTGCGCAGCACCAGGGTCATGTCGTCGCCGCGCACGGCGAGCGAGGAAGGCATAAATTCTTTGATAGCGATAGTGCGTTCGAGCTGGTGATCCCACGCGCGATAGACAATGCCAAAACCGCCGCCGCCGATCACCTCTTTGATTTCAAACTCGTTGAAGCGGTACCCGACCGGGAGCGCGTTTGGGACAGTCCGATTGTTATCATTATCCGTCATCTTTTACAGTTCTCTTGATGATTATTACGCGGCAAACTGACAGTGAAACTCGCCCTGCTCGCAGGTGACATGCAGGCGTCGGAACTGCTCGTCGCTGCGGCTGGCGGTAAGTAAGATCTGGCTCATCTGAGGCAGCAGGGTGTTAGTCAGAATAGCATCCACCATGCGGCCACCGGACTCCACCTCGGTGCAGCGCTGAACAATCTGTTCCACCACGCTGTCGTCAAACTCAGAAATAATGCTGTGATTCTCTTCCAGACGACGCTGAATGCGCTTGAGCTGCAGGCGCACAATCTGCCCGAGCATCTCGTCGCTGAGCGGGTAGTACGGCACCACCAGCAGGCGGCCCAGCAGCGCCGGCGGGAATACTTCCAGCAGCGGCTGGCGCAGCGCGCCGCTTAACGCGTCAGGCTCCGGCATCAGCTCCGGATCGGCGCACATGGCGCTTATCAGCTCGGTACCCACGTTGGACGTCAGAATGATAATGGTGTTACGGAAATCAATGTGGCGCCCCTCGCCGTCCTCCATCCAGCCTTTGTCGAAGACCTGGAAGAAGATCTCATGGACGTCCGGGTGCGCTTTTTCAATTTCGTCCAGCAGCACCACGCTGTAAGGGCGACGGCGCACGGCCTCGGTTAACACGCCGCCTTCACCATACCCTACGTATCCCGGAGGCGCACCTTTTAAGGTGGAAACGGTGTGCGCTTCCTGGAACTCGCTCATGTTGATGGTGATGACGTTCTGCTCGCCGCCGTACAGGGATTCCGCCAGCGCCAGCGCGGTTTCGGTTTTCCCGACGCCGGACGGGCCGCACAGCATAAAGACGCCCACCGGTTTGTTCGGATCGTCGAGCTTCGCCCGCGAGGTTTTCACGCGGCGGGCAATGAGATCCAGCCCGTGACGCTGGCCGATAACGCGCTGGTTCAGCGTATCGGCAAGGTTCAGCACCGCGTCGATCTCGTTTTTCACCATCCGGCCCAGCGGGATCCCGGTCCAGTCAGAGACGACTGCGGCGACCACGTTTTCATCTACCGCCGCAAACAGCAGCGGCTCGTCACCCTGTAAGGCGTTCAGCGCCTGCTGCTGCTCCGCCAGCTGGCTGCGCAGCTCGGCGGTCTCTTCCTCGCCCGCCGCAAACAGCGCGGCGCGCAGGCGGATAATCTCCTGCACCAGGCCGCGCTCGTCTTCCCAGCGCCGGGCCAGAGCTTCGCGTTTTGTTTCATACGCGTCGCGCTCTGTGATTAATGCCGTTACGCGCTCTGCGTCACCGGCGCCGACGCGCGCTTCGCGTTCAGCAATTTCAATTTCCACGTCCAGCGCGGCAAGATGGCGCAGGCAGTCTTCCAGCTGCGCCGGCGGCGCGCTCTGGCTGACCGCCACGCGGGCACAGGCGGTATCGAGCAGCGCAACGGCTTTGTCCGGCAGCTGACGCGCCGGAATGTAGCGATGGGACAGCTTCACCGCCGCGCTGACCGCTTCGTCGAGCAGCAGGACCTGGTGGTGCGTCTCCAGCGGCGACACGGTGCTGCGCAGCATCAGAATCGCTTTCGCTTCGTCCGGCTCGTGAACCTGTACGGTCTGGAAACGACGGGTCAGCGCCGGGTCTTTTTCAATGTACTTTTTGTATTCCGCCCAGGTGGTGGCGCCGATGGTGCGCAGCTGACCACGCGCCAGGGCCGGCTTCAGCAGGTTCGCCGCATCGCCAGTCCCCTGCTGGCCGCCTGCACCAATCAAAGTGTGGATCTCATCGATAAACAGAATAATCGGCGTGGCGCTGGACTGGACTTCGTTAATGAGCGCCTGCAGACGGGCTTCAAACTCACCTTTCATGCCCGCGCCTGCCTGCAGCATGCCGATATCCAGCAGCCATAGCTGAATGTTCTGCAGCGGCTCCGGCACGTCGCCGTCGGCGATACGCAGCGCCAGTCCTTCAACGACTGCGGTTTTGCCGACCCCGGCCTCCCCGGTCAGCAGCGGGTTGTTCTGGCGGCGGCGCATCAGGATATCGACCATCTGGCGGATCTCCTCGTCGCGCCCGACAACCGGGTCAATCTTCCCGTCGCGGGCACGAGCGGTCAGGTCCTGGCCGTACTGGGCCAGCGTACCCTGAGCCGCCGGGACCGCACCCGCCGGTGCATCGACGGCGGCAGCGGCCTGCTGCGTCTCTTTACTGTTGCCACAGATGGCGTCGAACTGCTCAATCAGCACTTCGACGTTAAGGCGGGTGAACTGCGACGAGATGCTTTTCAGCACGTTGGCCAGATTCCAGGTCTTTAGGATGCCGATCAGCAAATGGCCGCCGCGAATGCGGTTGACGCCAAACTTCAGCGAGCCGAATACCCAGGCGCGCTCCACGGCGCTGTCGATATGTTCGGAGAGATCGGAAACGGAACTTGCGCCGCGCGGCAGAGCGTCCAGCGCTGCCACGATATCGCGCGTTAGCTGCTGTTCGTCGAGGGCAAAGTGGCGGATGACCTGCTGCAGATCGCCATCCTGCTGCTGCATCAGCTGATGCAGCCAGTGCACCAGCTCAACGTAGGGGTTGCCGCGCAGCTTGCAGAAGGCAGTCGCGCTTTCCAGAGAGGTAAATAACAGCGTATCCAGTTTGCCGAAAAGCACGGCACGGCTAATTTCTGACATGTTCGGTTCCGTTGATAACAATGCGTTAGAAAAATTTATCGCTCTGCGCGATACACCAGATCGCCACGCGGGACAGGCTGCGGCTGATGCCCCAGCCAGGTGTTAAAGCCTAATCGCCCGGCGCTGCCGAGCGTGGTACCCTGCACCGCGTCTTCACGCAGGATCACCCGTGTTTCCCATTCAAACTCAATTCCCGCGTACTGGCGCACCCAGTCGCGCAGCTCGGTGACCCACGCTTCGCCCGGCAGAAAGCGGTTGTACTCCTCCGCGCTCAGCGGGCCAATCTCGATACGAAACTTATGCTGCACGTCGCGGACGGCGACGCCGAGAAAAGCGGATTCCCCCATGCGCGGCATGCAGCGTCCTGCTCCCAGCTGCGCCTGCTCGCGGGTGGAGAGCGGCATCCACTGCGGCACGTTGCTCACCAGCTTAACCGGCGCTTTAAAATAGCTGCGCAGGATCTTCTCCAGCCCTTCCGGATCCCGCCCGTGGCGGGTCAGGTGCCCGGCGTGGGTAAAGCGGGCATGGGCGCTCAGGCTGCCCTTGTTCATCTGACCCGGCTGTCCCATTCCGATCAGCGACGCCAGGTAGCCCTCAAAGCGCTTATTGTCGGCGCGATCGAGGGAAACGGCAGGCTGCGCATCCGCCCAGGCGCGGTAAAACAGCAGCGCAAGACGATGATGGAACAGATCGGCAAACGCGCTGAGGCTGGTGTCCTGATGATGATGAATCCGCTCGCGGGCGTACTCGGTCATATGCACCGGCAGCGGGCCGTTCGGGCCAAACAGGCCAAAGCTGAGGATCGACACCTCATGCAGCCCGCTTTCCTCACGCTTTCGCACCTGGGCCAGCGTCGACGGCGCAAAGCTCATTGAGGGCTGCTGGCCAATGCGCAGCGGCTCAAATTTCGGCAGCGGCGCGCGTCCCAGCGGGTAGCGCTCGCCGCCCTGGGCATCAATGCGCCTTAACAGCTGAAACAGATCGTAGCGCCAGGGCGTCTCGCGGACCCCGTGCCAGAACGTATCCGGCAGCTTCGTCAGGCGATGCACGCGCAGCGGTGCGGTGGCAGCGTCACTCATACCAGCGCCCTTTTACCCATGCGCGGCGCCCAGTAGCCTATCTCGCCGCGCTGATGACTCTTCAGGGTGAACTCGGTGAAGCTGTTGATGGAGACCAGACGGGCAAAAAGGCGCTCCATCACGCTGCCGAAAAGCCACGGGCTGGCGCCGGAAAACGCCCGCTCGTCCACCGTCAGGGTGATGCCAATTCCGCGGGCGAAAACGACCGGGCCGGGTTCAGGCACGCGGCGGTGTACCGGCTCCAGCACGCAGTGGCGAACCCCCTCCACCTGACGCGCAACCGGCGTTTCGGCCAGGTTGGCGTACAGACCTAACAGCTGGCGCAGCGCCGCTGCCCCCTCTTCATTTTCGCTGTCCATCAGGCTGAGGTAGTTCATCTGCAGCTGGCTGATGAGCCGCCAGGTGCTGAACCCTTCCGCCAGCGCCGGACGCGGCGGCGTCGGGCCTTTGCGCAGGGTTAACCCCTTCACCGGCATGGAGTCGGCCATAATGAACTGCCCGAGCTCCTGCTGGAGCATCAGCGGCAGGTCGCGGCTGGTACAGAGCACCTCGGCAGAGATGTAGCGCAGGTTTTCCTGCCACGGGGCATGCTGTTCATCCACCAGCGAGACAAAGACCTCCGAGCCGATATAGCCGGTACGGGTGCCGTAGCGCAGGGCGTGCTCGGAGAGCACGCGCTGTTCCCGGCGCAGGGAAAAATAGGCCCCGTAGTTACCCGCGTCGCCGCTCCAGGTGCTCCAGAACGGACGAAACGTCTGGTCGTCGCGCTGGCCGTCGGCGCTGCCAAAAATTTTATTTACCGCATAAATTTCGTAGTCCAGCGGGCGGATGTTATCGACCACCAGATGGTATTCATGCTGGCCTTCATTCAGCTTCTGCCGGGCCGCCACTTTCGGGAACAGGTTGATGACCGGCGTGCAGTGCAGCGCCAGATGGCTGGCGTCGACCACGCGCTCCAGCTGTTCATCCGACTTATCCAGCAGAATGAAGATATCGAAGGCTTTTTCGTTTTCGCAGCGCTGGATAAGCGTGCTCAGACCGCTCAGGCTGATAAAGCGGAAGCGGGCCGGAAACGCAAAATACTCCTGCAGCAGACGGTAGCCGTCAAAGTTGCGCAGATCGTCCGGGAGGAGCGCCTGGTCCGGCGCAAAGCCCTCCTGACGCAGCGCATCCGTTGCCAGCAGCTGTCGCTGCGGCTGCGGGCTGACCGTCTGGCAGACGATCCCGGCGTGGTGCTCCATCACCAGCTCCAGCAGCTTCAGCGCCTCAATGTCCGGGCCGCTGAGGAAAAACTCCAGCCGGTCAAAATTCAGGTGCCCGAGGTTTTGTGGGCCGTCACAGGCAATGCGGATCCGCAAGGCGCTGTTGATCCCCCGCTGGCTTAAGCCGAGCTGCGCCAGCGGCAGGTCAGCGGGCACGCCGCCGAGCTCCACTTTGTCGATTTTCAGCGGCAGCAGATTAACCTCGTGCGCGGTGGTATAGCTGCAGGTTACGCCGGTCTTTTTCAGCGCCAGGCTGTCCATCATGGTGCCGCGCGGCACAATAAAGCCGTTGCTCAGATCGCCGCGGCTGCTGTCGGGCTCAATTGCCGCAATCGCCATGGAAGGGGTGGGCGCGAGGTAGTTCGGCGCGATCATCTCCAGCAGACGCTGGGAGAAGCGCGGAAACTCCGCGTCCATTTTCATCTGCACGCGGGAGGTCAGAAACGCGAAACCTTCCATCAGGCGTTCGGTGTACGGGTCCGCCACTTCGATGCCGCGCATGCCCAGCCGCCCGGCGACCTTCGGATAGCGTTCGGCAAACTCGGCCCCCATTTCGCGCAGGTAGGCCAGCTCACGGTTGTAATATTCGAGCAGTTTACTTTCCATGATTACCCCGCATCTTTCAGTTCAAAATGGCCGTTTTCCAGATCGACATCGGTGCGAAACAGAAACTCCAGCGGGTACGGCACACACCATAAGCGCCCTTTAATCTCGATGGAGAGCACGTTGTGCAGATCCAGCGAGGAGGTATCCGACACGCAGCGGACCTGCAGCCCCTGCGGCAAAATGCGCGGTTCAAAATTGATGATGGCCTCGGTGAGCTTGCGCTGAATATCGTGCCATTCGATGTCCGACATTCTCTTCCCGGCGAGCGGCGCGACGCCGAAGTTAACCACCGAGCGGCTCACGTGCGGTAGCGCGCTTAAATCGCCGGAGGCATCGTGGTTGATGGTGTTAAACAGCCACTGCAGATCCCGCAGCACGTTACGACGCAGCGCGGCGTGGGTGATCAGGTTGCTGTTGGCCGGCTCGCGTTTTTTTTCCGGATCGTTATCGGTGAGGCGATCGAGCAGCGAAGGCTGCATTTTGTCGCGCGCCCCCACCTTCTCCTGCCTGCTGCGGGCTTGCCAGCCGCTGCGCAGCAGATCGCCTTCGCCAGCGGGATTACTCATCGGCTCCATCCGTCGCAAACGACACGAGGCTTAACGACAGCAACGGGCTTTCGCTTTGCTCGCTGAGCCAGGCTTTCTGGCCCATCCCTTCGTACAGGGTGCCGTCCTCATCGAGCGGCTGCCACTCGGTAGTGCGGCCCAGTTTGATCGCATCCGACGCATCGGCAGCAAACGGGTAACGCGCCGGGATCTGACATACCTGTTCCGTACCGTCAGTCAGGCGCACCAGCGCGTGACGCCAGACCAGATCGGTTACGCTGGCAGGCGCCTGGAAACGGATCTCGGCGATAGCGTTAAACGGCAGCCAGAAATAGCGGCCGTTCACGATGGTTTCGCACACCGGGCCGAGACGGGCATCGCCGTCCATCAGCCAGTCAAACGCCTGAGCCTCATCGTTTTCGAGGGTGATGTGACCGGGAGTGGCCTGCGCCTGGTCAAGCGCTTCAAGGCGCAGCGACCGGGCACGCTCGCCCTCCTCGCGGAGCGCCGCGGCCAGGGTGGTCAGCCACGGCCACTGCGTTTCAGGCATGGCCGGACGCGCCTGCCCCGCCATCACCTGCGCGCGCTGCAGCTCGCCCTGAATGGACTGCTCCAGCAGCGTGACGGTGGGTTTCGCCTGCGGCTTCAGCGCCAGCCAGCTTTTCAGCTGGGTCAGCGCGCGCGTCCCGTTGCCGCTGAGGATTAAAAACTGCACGAACGCGGCGCGGAGGTCTGCATCTGCCGGACGGGCTTTGATCTCCGCTTCAAGACGCGCCAGCGCGTCGTTGAGCGTTTCACCCGCCAGGTGTTGATAGAGCGTATTCATAGCCATTCCTTAATTCGCCGCGCGCCAGGCGCCCACTGCCGGATCGCGCAGCTGAGGACGCAGGGTATCAATCAGAACGATATTCAGCGGGGTGCCTGGGGCAACCCAGGCGCTCCAGGTTTTCTTCACCGCCGCAATACGCGCCTGCAGTTTTGCATCGTCGCTGGCGGTCTCGCGGGAAATTTCTACCGCAACCGTGCCGTTGCTCTTCCAGCTGTTCAGGGTGCTGTCGTAAGGCAGGATCATCCAGCTCTGATCGCTGTCTGGCGTGCTGAATACCATGCGCTCTTTATTGACGGAGGTGATCAGCGCGTTTTCCGGATCGGCGCTCTGATTCAGCCCCATCACCGGGAAGCCGTGAATGTACGTCACCGCCATCTCTTTCTGCCCGCCGTTGCGGGACTGAGAGATAACGGTGTGACCGCTCAGCCAGCTGCCGTTACCGCAGCGGGTAGTATCAGAATCCGGAATAAAGAGCGCCGGAGCGGACGCGCCGCCCTCCCAGAAGGTGCGCAGGTGGCAGCCATCCTGCAGGGTAAACTCCTGCCACGGCGTGCGGTCGGCGGCAACGGTGCGGGAAGCCACGTTCTGATCGGGTGGCAGTAACGCGCCGCTGGCTGGGGTTGCGGTGACGGTCTCGGCAGGCGCGGCCTGCTGCTGTTTCACCACCAGCGCCCAGTCCTGCGCTTTAGCTGCCGTGCCCTGCGCCAGCGTCGTCCCCTCGGGATCGTTGAGCGTCCAGCTGAGTTTATTCACTTTGCTGCACTGGTGTTCCAGCAGCGAGCCAAGGCGCGGCACAAAGTTTTCCAGCACGGAGACCTCTTTCTTGCCGTTCGCCACAATGCGCAGCGCCACTTCTGGCTTACACCAGCTCTGCGGGGTGTTGTCTTTGATGTTGTCGATCCAGATATCCAGCTTCTGCGCAGGAGACTGCACGATGCGGAAATTTTCAGCCTGCGCGGTGGAGGTCGCCGCCAGAAGTGCCAAACCCGATAGCCAAAGTTTCATATCGTTCCTTGTGTGTCTAATCAGTTCCGCAGGGAAGAAATTGTGCTGCATCAGAGAGGGTGTGCAGCAAAGTGGTGTCCTGAGGGTTGCCCATCCATACCGCCAGGGCGGTATAGTTATCCTGCGCATTCCCCTCCTGCTCGCCATTCTTTTGAATGATTTGGTTCATTAAGGTCAGCCACTCCTGCGGCGTATTGACCATGTGCAGCGACTGCTTCATTTGCTCTTCGCTGACGCCGTGCCAGAACCCGTCGGTGCAAAGTAAAAAGGCATCGCCGTCTTCTACCTGCACCACGTCGCTGTAGCTCGCTTCCGGTCCGCCGTTTTCAATTCCCAGCGCCAGATAAAGCAGGTTGCTGTTGAGATCGTCCGTCTGATGCCCGGCATCCTTCATCTGCTGCACCAGACTGTGGTCCGTAGTGACGTGCCACAGCCACCCCCGGCGAAACAGGTAGAGGCGGCTGTCGCCGGCATGCGCCCAGTACGCCAGCCCGTAATCCCGGTCAATGAACAGGCTGACCAGCGTCGTGCCCATCCGGCGATAGTCCTGAACGGCCTGCTGTTCGCTCAGAATGGTGCGATTCGCCGTCTGCACGTAGTCGCGGATATGCTGCGCGTTGAGGTGCTTGTCGCCATCGAAGCGGGAGATAATGCTGTTACGGGCCAGTTCCGCGGCGACTTCCCCACCGGGCAGACCCGCGATGCCGTCGCAGACGACAAAGCAGGCCGAGCGTTCCCCTATGGTTTCTCCCGTCTGATCCTGGTTGCTGGCGCGCGTCCCCTGGCGGGAGAGAGAAGCGGTTGCGATATTCATTTGTCTTCCGATCCGCTCTGTGAGTCTTTGTACTGATTCACCTCCATGTCATACGCATGAAGGAAGGCTTCGCCGAACAGGGTGTGGAAGTCATCCTCAATCTCGCCCGCCGTCTCGCCATAGCTGCGAACAAAATAGTCCCACAGGGCGGCTTTGCGGCTGCCCGGCAGCGCCAGACGCGAGGTCATGCCGTTCTGCTTCGCCTGCTCCTCCAGCTGTTCCGGGTTAAAGGACTGCAGCATCGCGGCGATGATGGCGCGGATACCGGAGATCATCCCCAGCTGGTGCGCCTGCAGGTCGATCAGCGCGTCGCGCACCGATTTGGTCGGCGGCATAAAGCCCGGCATCGGGGTGCCGAACATCTGAATTAAGACGGTTTTCCCGGTCGGCAACAGCTTGAACGGGTTGTTGGCATCGTCCAGCACCATGGTCATATCGGCTTTTACGCCGCGTTTCAGGATGGAGCGCGACGAGAGCAGCGCCACTGTGCCCTGCGAGAACATGCCGAGAATCTGCCCCAACTGACGCATATTTTCCCGGTCAAACTGCGGAACAGGCTGCATTTCGCTCAGGCCCATACCTTCAAGCAGCGCCTGCAGCAGCTCGCCCTGCAGCACTTCACCCTTCTCGCCATTATTCGGGCTGGCGGTTGGGGATGCCGCGTTATTGACCGGGTCGATGCGCAGGCGCCCCTTCGGTGCCTGAGCGCTGCTGCGCGCAACGGCCTGCGGCGTAGGCATGGTGAAGCCTGCGTAATCCGGCCGTGCAGGCTCTTCTTCACGCGGCGTATCCTGCGGCTCTGGGGCGAACAACGGAGAATCGGCAAGCACGTCCTCTTCCTGCTCCGGTTCAGGCGTTGGTGCTGGCTTTTCGTCTGCAATATCATCCGGGTGGGTTAACGGTGCTCCGCCCATCAGCCCGAGCGGGTCATCATTGCGCGCGGCTGGCGCGCTGGCCTTTCCACCGAACAGCGCCAGCGGGTCAAGCTCGTCCGCCGCGTCTTCTTTAGGGGCGGGTTGCCCCTCAACCGGCGGCACCAGCGTGGAAGGCGTCACGTCGTCAAAAATGCTCTCTTTTTTGAACAGCGCTTCGTCGCTGAACAGCGTGTCCGGGTCGACGTTCTTGCGCTCAAGCGCTGGATCGCTGTCGTTGAACATCGCCAACGGATCTTCGGCATTACGCTCCGGCGCGGCGGGCTGGGAGAAGGGATCCTGTGAGGCCGCAGGCTGCGGTTTTGCGCGGTTGCTGGAGATGCTGTCGGAGATGGAGAACTCCTGCATCAGGCTGTCCCAGATTTCGGAAGGCACGGCGGTCGGTTCCGCCTTCCCGCGTGGCGCGGGGTTAGCAGGCTTCGCTTGCGCTGCGGGCGCAGCGGGTGCGGCTGTCGGACGCGCCTGCTGCTGCATGCTGGCCGCCATACGGCTCACCGGCTGTGTGTCGTGGATCAGTTCGGTCACTTCGATACGGTAGTCATCAATACCGAGAATGTCGCCATCCTGCAGTTCAACCTGACGTCCGCGCTCCAGCGGAATATCGTTTAATACCACGCGGGTGACGCTGCCACGGTTGGTGACACGGCATTCTCCCTGAGCGTCAACGTGGACAATGGCCTGCAGACGCGAGATGGTGCGGTCATTGTCCGGCAATACCAGATTGTTATCCGTACCGCGCCCAATGGTGCCGCCCGGGGCGTAAAAATCACAGCTGCTTTGCGGCGGCTGATGACCGGGTTTCGTAGAAATAATCGTGAATCGCATGGCGTATTCCTGCTGGTATGATTAGCGCTCAAACGCTGCCGCTCTCGGGGCGAGAACGGCGGCGTTTGAGAAATTGAATATCAAAAACTATTTAATGAAGATGATAAAATATAATCCAACAATGAGCCATAGAGTGAATATTAACGCCTGTAACTTATAACGGCGATGTAACTTTAGTATCCAGCCAATTTTTTCTTCAGGTAACGACTGTACATATTTATAAGCATCTTCCTGAACAAGCCGTTCACGCGTAAATTTCATTTTAACGCCTTTATAAAGGCGAACAAACCAGATTATTTTTTGATAATTTGCCAACGAACCAAAAAAAGAAGCGTAGTCGGTAACAAGATCCAGGTCATATCCTTTTCGCCGGTACTCAGAAAGTAACTGATTATAATCAGCCTCGTGTTTTTTGAAGTAACGAGAACTGAATAGATCCATAACTATCACAATCAGCAATAAAGCCACGATAAGGAATAATAGTAAATTTTCAATATTCACCATATTTTATCCATCATATACTCAGTCGCTCCGCCCGCTATCTCGCCACCAACGTATCCACCTGCAGCCGCCCCGACAATGGAACAGGCGAGCAAACCTACACCACCCGTCGCGACACCAAGCGCAACGCATACACCGGCACCTGCCATGGCCCCGTATTTGCCACCGTAAATCCCTCCTGCAAGACTTGCACCAAAGCTGCTGTATTTTTTTACAGCGACTTTAGTACAACTTTGCTCTCGTCCCGTGGTGCATGCATTGTAAACTTCATTGGTTGTATTTGCACCGGCAAAACCTATTGCAAGCCATCCCCCGGCTTTAAGAAAACGAGCGGCTTTAGAGGCATTATCGACATAAGTTGAATAACCACGAATAGAAGCGACACCCGCTGTGCTCCATTCATGTACAATTGATCTGCTTGACAACCCTAATGCATGCTTCAGTTCGTTATAAGGTTTCATCTTTAACGTCAGCCTGGACAATTTATTTAATAAACCATCCAACTCAGAAAAGAGGCGCTGACGCTCAACAAAAAACTGCTGGCTTATCAATGTCCCTTGTGCCCTGAACTGATTCTGGTATGCCAACTCAATGGATTTAAGTTTTTTTTCTATTTCACTGAAATATTTTTCACCTGCGTCAGCAACAACTCCAAGGGACTTATCCATAAAATTAGTGACTGCGGCTATGGTACTAAAATGGTGATTAAAAAAATTCGCTTCTCCAGAGTTAAGTTCGGCCAGAGCACCGTTGACTTTATTTTTTGCAAGCTGTAATTGCTTAAGTTGCACAGCATTATTACTTCCCGGCGCATCAAGAATCAACATCTGCCCAGGTTTTGACCACTGCATATCACTATTAACCCGCATGAAATAACGTGCAGCATCACTATTTGGATTGTTGAATAAGAGCCTTGCCTGGAAATCCAGAGTTCCGGGTTGCTGAACAATGCAATATCCCGGATTAACTAATGATTGACCAGTCATATTAATTCCCTCTGATTTTCACCGAAACGCTTACAAATAAGCACAAACATTTAAATAAAAATGAAGTTAAGCAGCACCCAAATGTTGACGTTTTTCTAAAAAAGCCAACATTTGGAAACTCTTCTATTCTATTTTAGTCAGCGATAGTTCACCTTTAGCATTCGCACTGAGCACAAAGCGAGTCGCGTACCGAAGAGCGGCATTATGATTTCTCAACTTTAATACCACATCATACTTTCCTGGCTGCCAGTCAACTTTATCCCAGCAAAGACAATCCTCAGACTTTAGAATGCGGCCGGAATGAAAAATTTGTGGGGAATATATAGCTTCCCATTCATTACCTACCTGTCGAGATATTGAAGGTTCGTAAACTAAAACAGTTTCACCTGGCCTCGTGTCTTCCAAAAATCCAAAAACAGGGGACATTTTTTTCCAGCTTAACAGTTAAACTTTTAAACTTTTAAACTTTTAAACTTTTAAACTTTTAAACTTTTAAACTTTTAAACTGAGCAGGATGGGATATGCACGCGCTACATGATAATACAATGGATATAACAGTTATCGCTCTTTCCATCGCTATTATACACCGAGTAGTGAACCAATCGTAATGACCGGGGAAAACTCCCCGGTCACCTGCGCAATTACGCTTCTTTGTTCTCTTTGATGTTCCAGCCAGCGCTGCTTTCAGCACCTTTGCCACCAGAGGTGGTCTGCTCCCAGTACTGCTGCTTCACTTTCGCAGCCTGGAATGCGTAGGTCACACCAACGGTATCGCCATTGTCTGCACCAGTGTACTGAACGGAAGTCACCAGCACATCTTCCAGCGTAATGCGGGAATATTCCACCTGCTGGCCACCCGCTTTACATACGGACAGCTCAACTTTGGTAAGGTGTTTACCGCTGGCGCAGTGTTTCAGGATAGCGGTGGTGGATTTGTCGATCAGCGCGTTAACGTGCAGGTCGTTAAAGTTGACTTTACCGGCACCGCCGCCACCGCCAACGCTCATATTACCTGGCTGGGAAGCGCCCCAGGAGAAGGAGGTAATATCAGTCCAGCCGGTGTGGTTAGAATCTTTAGATTCGCCCGTAACACCCTCGACCTTCAGAAACATATCAATAGCCATAATATCTACTCTTCGTGGATGAACAATATTGCTTTCGAAAAAGCACTTATATGGCAAACAGGAAAGCATGGGGCTGAATAAAACCGTCCATATTTTACCTCTGCCTCATATCAAACGACCCATGTCATTTGACAGTCTTACATTCCCCCTGAATGAAAGGAAAGAATGTGAAGTCTTTTACTCTTGTGGATTATCCTGTAACCAGGTGCGGTCAGGATTTCCGATGATTAACTGAGGTGCAAGTTCGTTAAGTTCGTCGCTGTGATAAAGTCGTAAACAGTTTAAGGTTACGCCTTTGACATCGGGTTTTCGCTCTGAATGAAACCCGTTAATTTGATTTATATATTTCCCAATGATGACATTCACTTTATCCGTGCCATTTTCGGCATCAAAAGGAATCCATTCAATGAATGCACTCGCACTGCGAGCCGCATCAGCAGAAAACTTACTGCCTTTATCTGCCACCTGCGCAAGGCAGCGCGCCAGAACTAAATCTTTTAAAACCTGCCGGTATGTTTGCTGATGATAAAAATCAGGATAGCTATTTCCGGCATTTACATAAGAAGTCAAAAACACGAGGAGATAACCCAAATATTTCATCTGATATCCTTTTCTATATACTCAGTAACACACTGACCAGCATGAGGAACTAACATTTCTCTTTCCGCTTCTCTGCAACAACGTATATACCTATCGCTAATGCATTAACTCCAGTACATAAGGTTCCATGCATTACGATTTGCCGGACATCGTCCGTCCAGTTAAATATAAACAAATAGTAGCCAGATACTGTCACAAATAGCATGAATGAAATAATGAGCAATGTATAACTGATTAAATAGCTGATGAATTTTCTTGTTATCGTTTTTAAAGGTAAATTCATTAGCTATCTCGAATTAACAGTAAAGCTGCCGGCCCCTGCGGGCCGGCAATCGTCATCACGCGTCTTTCGTCTTCAGAGACGGCAGTTTAGAAACCAGACGCAGAGAAACGGTCAGACCTTCCAGCTGGTAGTGCGGACGCAGGAAGAACTTCGCGGCATAGTAGCCCGGGTTGTCCTCAATCTCCTGCACCTGCACTTCCGCAGCCGCCAGCGGTTTGCGGGACTTGGTCTCCTGAGAGGAGTTCGCCGGGTCACCGTCGACGTAGTTCATCACCCAGTCGTTCAGCCAGCGCTCCATCTCTTCGCGCTCGCGGAAGGAGCCGATTTTGTCGCGCACGATGCACTTCAGGTAGTGGGCAAAGCGGCAGCAGGCAAACAGATACGGCAGACGGGAGGCCAGGCGCGCGTTGGCGGTGGCATCCGGGTCGTGGTACTCGGCCGGTTTTTGCAGAGACTGTGCGCCGATGAAGGCAGCAAAGTCGGAGTTTTTACGGTGAACCAGCGGCATAAACCCGTTTTTCGCCAGCTCGGCTTCGCGACGGTCGCTGATGGCGATCTCGGTCGGGCACTTCATGTCCACGCCGCCGTCATCACTCGGGAAAGTGTGGCACGGCAGGTTTTCCACCGCCCCGCCGGACTCCACGCCGCGAATAGAGGTGCACCAGCCGTACTCTTTAAAGGAGCGGTTGATGTTGGCGGCCATCGCATAGGCCGCGTTCGCCCACGAGTAGCTGTTGTGGTTTGCGCCGTCGGTCTGCTCTTCAAAATCGAAGCTGTCCACCGGGTTGGTGCGAATGCCGTACGGCAGGCGCGACAGGAAGCGCGGCATCACCAGCCCCAGATAGCGGGCGTCTTCGGATTCACGCAGGGAACGCCAGGCGGCGTATTCGGTGTTCTGGAAGATCTTGGTCAGATCGCGCGGGTTGGCCAGCTCCTGCCAGGACTCCATCTGCATCACGCCCGGCGCGGTGCCGGTGATGAACGGACAGTGCGCCGCAGAGCCAATGCGCGCCATTTCCCCCAGCAGCTCAACGTCCTGCGGGCTGTGGTCGAAGTAATAGTCGCCGACGATGCAGCCAAACGGCTCGCCGCCGAACTGACCGTACTCCTGCTCGTAGATTTTCTTGAAGATCGGGCTCTGGTCCCAGCCCACGCCCTTGTAGCGCTTCAGGGTGCGGCCCAGCTCCTGCTTGGAGATACTCATAAAGCGGATCTTCAGCATCTCGTCAGTTTCGGTATTGTTGACCAGGTAGCTCAGGCCGCGCCAGGCGCTCTCCAGCTTCTGAAACTCTTCGTGGTGAATGATCTGGTTCACCTGCTGCGAGAGCTGCTCGTCGATACCGGCAATCAGGTTCTGAATGGTGCGGTAGGTGTCGTTCGAGAAGGTAACGGTATTTTCCAGCGCCTGCTGCGCCAGAGTCTTGACCGCACTCTCCACGGCGGAACGCGCCTGATCGGTTTTCGGGCGGAACTCTTTGTTCAGCAGCGCGCTGAACTCATCCTGGCTGAACGCCTGACCCGCCTGCTGATCGTGTTGTTGAGTCTGGTTGCTCATCGATTATTCCTCGCTACCTTTCGCGCTTTCGTCATTTTTTGGCATCTGGCTCAGGGATTTGAGCAGCGTCGGATCCTGAAGGATTTTTGCGATCAGCTCTTCCGCACCGTTTTTGCCGTCCATGTAGGTCAGCAGGTTAGAGAGCTGCGTGCGCGCCTCCAGCAGCTTGTTCAGCGGCTCAACCTTGCGGGCCACCGCGTCCGGCAGGAAGTCGTCCATGCTGTCGAAGGTCAGATCGACGTTGAGCTTACCTTCGCCGGTCAGGGTGTTATCTACCTGGAACGCCACGCGCGGCTTCAGCGCCTTCATGCGTTCATCGAAGTTATCGATGTCGATTTCCAGGAATTTACGCTCGTCGACGGCTGGCAGGTTTTCCACCGGCTTGCCAACCAGATCGGCCATAACGCCCATCACAAACGGCAGCTGAATTTTGCGTTCTGCACCGTAGATCTCTACGTCGTATTCGATCTGCACGCGGGGAGCACGGTTGCGTGCGATGAATTTCTGTCCACTGTTACTCATTGCCATGATGTTCTCCATCAAAGATGCGCGGTGAAGGTGAAACGGCAGACTCCATGCCTGTCGTCATAATGCCAGGACGCGTCATTCGCGGCGTCCAAAGATGTTTTCCAGTTGGTTAACGCCGTCTGGCGCCAGGTCGCGAATAATGTCCATAAAGTTAAGTTCTGACAGCCGCTGCACCCGTTCAATCATCAGCGGCGCGGGGTGGCTCGGTTCGTACTGCGCGAAATACTGCTTCGCTTTTTCCAGCATTAGCTGCGCGTCGGCGCGGCTGGTAACCTGCACGCTGCGCCAGTCGGTGACCGGCTGAACGGGCTGCGCTGCCGCAGGCTGCGGCTCAGCGTGCTGTTCAGCCTGCGCTTCACGGTTCGGCAGCAGCTTACTGATGTCGGTCACCTGACACGCGCTGGCGACCAGCCCCACGGTTTTCAGCAGCTGTTCCATTTCCGGTACGCCGCTTTCACCGAGATGCCCGGTGAGCAGCTCGCGGATGGCCAGCAGCCGTTCGTTAATCACAATGACCGCTGCGGTCCCCGGCTGGTCGCCGCGGGCCAGTTCGTCAATCAGCCTCGGGCGACCGCCGGGATAGTCCGGACACTCGGTTTTACTGCCGTCCAGCAGCGCCTGGGCGTCACGCAGCGAAATTTCATCGCCGTTTGAACGCAGCAGCGAGGCGTTACGTACCGCGACGGTGAGCTCGGATTTATCGCTCAGCCCTGCCAGAGCGTTAATGCGATAGAACGGGTCGGTTTCGCCATACTCTTCCAGCAGCGGATAGAGCGGCTCCCAGTAGCGCGCGATCGCCTCCTGCACCAGCAACAGCCCGTCCGCGTAGCCTGCAAGACCGCGACGGCGGGTCCAGGCGTGGGTTAACGCCAGCATCACGCGAAGATCTTTGGTGCGGCTCAGCAGGCTGGTAGCGAATTTTTCTACCGTGTTCCAGTCCGCAGGCTCTGCCGGGATGATGGTGTCGCCAAACTGCTGTTCCGCTTTGCCCTGACTGGCCTGGTTCATCGCCTGAAAGTCAGCGTCATATTCCAGATTGTCGCCGCAGGGCTTGTCGGCGCTTATCGGCGCGAGAAATTCTTCGATATTCATGTGATCCCTGCTTATTCAAACATAGGCGGATAGAGACCGTGACGCCCCGGGCGGGCGCCCCCTGCCGGGTCGAACAGCAGGGTAAAAAGCTGCCCGGTGAAGTTGCCGCTGTGAACGTGGGTGTACAGCGGGTACCCGTCGCAGCGGTTGGTCCACCAGTAGCTGGTCTGACGCAGCGGGTCAAAACACTCTGCCGCCTGCGGCCAGCCCAGCGTGCTTTGGCCGTCCTCGTCGTAGCCAATGACGTCGAGGATGTCAGAGCGCTTCTGCGGCTCGACGGGCTGCGGCGCCGGAATGGACATCAGCATCTCATCCAGCTGCGAGGCGGAAAAGCTGTTACGCACCGCGTGCAGCCCCAGACGACCAATTTGCTGATACCAGCTCTCCGCCTGGCTGAGCAGGCTGGTCGACCACTCTGACGGGGCGAAGCTCAGCTGAATGCAGACCGGGTACTGTCGGCCAACGCTGTCGCGGCCGGGCAGCAGGCAGCCCATCTGGATCATCTGGCTGCCCAGCATGGGCGGCACCACAAAATTCCAGACTGGCGCTTTCTGAAACGGGCGCTCGCCGCTGCGCTGCTCTTCCTGCTGCCAGGCCAGCAGACCGACCTGGAACCAGTGCGACCACTGGCGCTGTAAGGTGTCAGGAAAGCGACGCTGCAAAAAATCTCCGGCGCTGGGTAATTTGCCATACCAGCTGTAGCGGTTCATCGCAGGGGTATTCGTCATACGGCTGTCCTTGCGGTTATGGGCATGAAAAACGGGGAAGCTGGAACGGGTTGCGGATGCTGTTCGGCGCAAACTCCAGCGTGACCTGATGTCCGTCGACGCTGAAGGTGGCCTGACGGCTCAGGCTTCCCGCGCCCGGGCTGGTGCTCGCTTTGTCAAAAAAGCGGTTGAGCGCCCAGGAGCCGTTGGTCACAAGCGTCGCGGTGCTGCCGTTAGCCAGACCCAGCTGCATACGGACCTGGTTGGTGCCGCCCGGCCCCGGCCAGTTCATGATTTGTACCGCCTGCGGACCGTGGCTATAGCGCAGCAGCTGACCGTCGACATCCAGCGTCAGGTTCAGAATGGTGTTATCCATTCGCACGGTGCGAACCGTCACCTTGAAAGATGGCGTGGTTGCGCCGTTCGCAAAGAAGGCGTCGCGAATCGACTGGGCCTGCTGGAACGGCCTCAGCAGCCCTTCGCTGCCCGGCAGGGTTTTACCGTCGATACCCGGCATAAAGCGCCAGTTTGCCTGCGTCGTATCCACTTTGCTGGTCAGGTTGTCGCGAAAGAAGGTATCCATCAGTCCGGTGCCCGGCGCGAACATGCGGGCGAGATCGTCCGGAGTGACCTCAGTGCTGGCGCTGCGCACCAGCGGGTAGCGACCGGCGATCGCCTGACGGCAGAAACCGCCGACTTCAACGTTGATCCGCTTACGCACGTTTTCCAGATCGCGGCGCTGGGTATCGCTGCTGGCCCCCACCGCCATGTTGCTGAACATGGTTTGCAATCCGCCCGGCAGTCGACCGGCGCTGGCCTGCAGACGGCTGATCGCCTCGCCGCCCGGAGCCGGCATACCGCTGTTGGCGGCGTCCTGCACGGCGGTTAGGTAACGATAAAGCTCGTCCACCTGCTTAAGAAAATCATCAAAGACGATGGTCTTGCCACCCTTCTCCAGCGGCTGGGCCAGCTCAATCATCGGCGCGTAGTGGTCCGTCACCAGCTGCTCCGGCGCCTGAGTAATCGCGGCGGCCTGCGTCGGGGCATTGTCATTATTGCTGAACAGCGCTTCCAGCGTGCGGGTGGCGCGGTTGCTCTGCGCCTGCGCTTTACCGGCATCTTCCGGTGCCGGGGTATCCCGGGAGAGCGTCAGCACCTGGCTCAGGTTCTGCACCAGACGGCGCAGGGGCGAGTTTGCGCCAGAGAGCAGGCGCGCAGTGTTGATGCGCTGGGAGAGATCGGCGCTGTTGTTAAGCTGGATGTCGGCGAGAAAGCGATCCCAGTTCGCGATAAAGTCGCGCATGTAGAGCTGGCGTACGGCGTTATCGATCTGCTGTTTATCTTCCTGCGCCGTGGCGGCCCCCAGCACCCAGGCGTCGTCTTCATGCAGAGCGGTCGTTACGCTGTCAATCTGGCTGTTAAAGCTTTTCCAGTAACCGTCCGGCGTATAAAGACCCGGCACCCCTTCGCTCACCGGCTTACCGCTTTTGCGGGAAAACACCAGTTCGCTCTGTGGCCCGCCCAGGTCGGAAAGGGAGACCGGTTTGAGGTTGTCGTCATGTTCCAGCAGGCGCTTCAGGCGACCGTAGACGCGGGTTGAAAGCGGCTGCTGGTTGATCAGCGCTCTTTCACGCGCCACCAAGGATTCGTCCTGCGCGTACGGCGAGGCCTGAATTTTCGGCTCCAGCAGCTGGGTGAGATGCCATTCGAGCTGCTGCAGCTGCGCCTTCGTGACGTTTTGCGGCAGGTTGCGCTGCAGGTTGAGCATCACCCAGGAGTGCAGGAATTTGCCGTCGTAGTGCTTCGGCTGATAGAGCATCTGATAGGCTTTCAGCGCCTCGTAGCTGTACTCCACGTCGCTGCCGTTATCGTTGCGCAGCCAGGTGGTGATGTGCATAGCAACGGCGGGCAACAGCAGCTGATCCAGCGCCTTCTGGTACAGGGACTGCGAAGCATCGCTGACGTCATCCCCACGGTAAAGCCCCATGCGGCGGGAGACTGGCGGATCGTTGACATCAAACGCGTCGCTTTTCGGCAGGTCCACCAGGCCATTCAGCAATGGCAGCAGATCGAACAGGTCACGCTGCGGCTGGTTCTGCAACGCTTTGCTCTGCTGGTCCAGCAGCGGCACCTTCGCATCCACCTCTTCCAGATAGGCCTTGTTTTTAGCATAGCTGGTGAGCCACAGCCCGCCGAGGATCGCCAGCAGGGCCAGCAGCGCCGCGTAGCCGGACCAGATCACCGCCCGGTTGCGCAGTTCCCACCAGCGGTTTTCCCCGGCGATCCCGGCTTCCTGGAAAATAACGTTTTGCAGCAGGTTCTTGATGAAGAAACTCTGGCCCTTCGCGCCCGGGATTGGGGCTTCTTTACTGACCGAATCCCAGTTATCTCGCTCTGCCCCTTCCGGCAGGGAGAGCGCGCGGTTCAGTTCGCCCATTACGCGGTCAAACGGCATGCCTTCCTGCGTCCCGCTGGCGAAGTAGATCCCGCGCGGGGAGAACTCAGTTTCGAAGTTAGAGCGCGCAAAGACCGTGCTCAGGTAGTCCGCCAGCAGCGGACGCAGCGCGGCGAACTCCTGCGGGAAGAGATACGCTTCGGCGCGGGTTTTCGCGTCATGCTCTTTGAGCATGGTTTCCGGCAGCCCGGCATCAAGACGCTGCTGTAACAGAGAAAATTCCTGCTGGAAGTTGCCCATCAGGTCGTAATCGGCGTGTTTGGTCTGCTCCCACGGCAGCGTGAAGCCCCAGATCTGGTCGCGCTGCGCTTTATCGTAGTCGGCAAACCAGGCGCGGAAGCCTTTGAGAAGGTCGGCCTTGGTCACCATCACGTACACCGGGAAGCGGATACCCAGCTGTTCATGCAGCTCGGACAGGCGCTGGCGCAGGTTCACCGCCTGCTGGCGGGACGCCTCGGCAGACTGGGTCAGCAGGTCCGAAATGCTGATCGTGACGATGACGCCGTTGATCGGCTGGCGGCGACGGTACTTGCGCAGTAGCCCCATGAACTGCAGCCACTCACCGGCATCCTGCGCCTGCTCGCTCTCCTGGGTGGTATAGCGACCCGCGGTGTCCAGCAGCACGGCCTCGTTGGTGAACCACCAGTCGCAGTTGCGCGTGCCGCCAATACCGCGCAGCGCGGTCTTACCAAAACGGTCGGCCAGCGGGAACTGCAGCCCGGAGTTCACCAGTGCCGTGGTTTTACCGGAGCCCGGCGCGCCGATAATGACGTACCACGGCAGCTGATAGAGATATTGCGTGCTGAAGCGCTGGGTCCACTGAGCGCCCTGGCCCGCTTTGCTGAAGTGCGCTTTTTTAAGCATCTGCGCGGCTTCATCAAAACGGCTGGCGAGGATCTGCTCCTCGTTGTTCAGGCGCTGCTGCGGCTCCGCCGCCTCCGGGCTGGTGGTGTTCTCGTTGAGCTTGTCCATCAGCTTGCGGTTCAGCCAGGCGTTATAAAGGCGCGGCAGAATATGGCCCTGCGCCCAAAGCAGGTAGACCACGGCGATACTGATGATGCGGTTCTGTTCGGATTCGAGCGGTCGGGTGTCCACGATGGACAGCAGAGGGCCAATCATCCAGATCACCGCCGCCAGCGCCGTTACGCCGAGGAAGCTCCACAGAATGCGGTTGGTCAGAATGGAAAGAAGTGTAGTCAGCATCCTTAGTTTCCTTGCGGCAATCCGTTCAGCTCGGCCTGGGTGTTTTCAGGCGACACCAGCAGAGTAATTTCCACACGGCGGTTACGGGCGCGGTTTTCCGGCGTCGTGTTCGGCGCCACCGGGTTAATCTCGCCCCGCCCTTCCGCCTTCACGCGGCCAGGCTGAGAGAGGCTTCCCTGCAGCATTTTCTGTACGGAGCGCGCGCGTTCCAGTGAGAGCTCGTAGTTAGAGGCAAAGCGCGCGCTGCGGATCGGCACGTTATCGCTGTAGCCCACCACCAGAATTTTGCCGCTGACGTTGTTCATCGCCTGCGCAATGCGGTTGATGACCGGTTCATAGCGGTCGCGCACGACGGTCGAGGCGGAGGCAAACAGCCCGTCGCCCTTCAGGATCACGACGCTGCGATCTGCCTGGTCTTTTACCGCCACCAGGCCCGCCTCAATTTCAGGCTTCAGGAAGCCGCGCAGGTTAAGCACTGCGGGCAGCTGACGCGCTGGCTGCTGGATGGTGGTTTCCGGCAGTTGGGACTGATAAATCTTCGCCAGCACCGGGTTGGTGTTGTCGCCAAGGCGCCAGTTAAGCACGATGTAAAACAGGCAGGCGATAAACCCGGCCAGCGCCACGCAGGCCCACAGGGGAACCATCGGCCGCCAGAGCTTGCGCAGCACCGGACGATCTTCCGGATGAGGAGAAAGCGGCGGCGGATAGCTGCCGCGCACGCCGCGGATCATCTGCCACAGCCGCTGCTTGATGGTTTCAAGCTGGGTGCGGCCATTGTCCAGCACCCGATAGCGCCCCTCGAAGCCGAGCAGCAGGCAGTAGTTGATCATCTCCAGCAGCAGGATATGCTCGCGCGGGTTCTGCGACAGGCGCGCCAGCAGCTGGAAGAACTTTTCGCCGCCCCAGGTTTCGTTATGGAACGTCACCAGCAGGCCATTGCTGGACCAGACGCCGCTGCTGCCCCAGGGAGTCAGCGCGGCGGCCTCGTCCAGCGCCGTACACAGGCAGTAGCGCGCCCCGACGATCACTTCGTAGGGCAGCCCCGCCTGCTGACAGCGGACTTCAAAACGGCGAATCTCATCGATCAGGCGCTGGCGTAACGCCACCTGATCGTCATGTGATACCGAATGACGGATCTGCGGAATCGCGTTGAGCAGCGGATTGGCGGCCGCCACCAGCTGATTGTTGCTACTGGCTCCGGTAAACGCGGCATCACTGCCGCTATCCTGTCGTTCCTGCATATTAAGCGCTCGCTTTATTATTCTGTCGGGCTACGGATGGCCCAAAACTCCATATCCAGCCCCGGGAACTCCCCTGCAAGGTGCAGGGCGAATGCGCCGGACTTATCCATCTCGTGCCACAGCTCGCTGCCCTTCTCCAGCTCGAAGTAGCTGTAGCCGGCATGCCACGGGATCTGCGGCGGCGCGACCGGCATGGCGCGCAGCATAATGCCCGGCAGCTGCAGCTGAACCAGATCGCGAATTTTCGAGACCGGGGCAATTTTCATCTGCGCCGGGAAATGGGTTTGCAGGTGTTCGCCCGGCACGTTGGCTTTCACCGCCAGCACGAAGCCAAATTCGCGCACCATGCTGGTTTCAGGAACGGTGGCGATGTTCAGGCCATGCGAGCGCTCGTTAAGCGGCAGCTGAATGGCGTGGTCTTCCATCACCAGCGACAGCCCCTGGCGCAGCATCAGCATCAGCTTGCTGAAGCAGTTCGCCAGATCGTCGTGATCGTAGATCGGCAGCACGCTCTCGGTGGTGCGCTGCGACGTCCAGGTCGTGAGCTCGGTGGCAAACGGCAGCCAGCTGCGCCAGAGCGTTTCCGGGTGCAGCAGCGGCAGCGTTTTTAAATGTGAAACCTCGCCCAGATGACGGTTCACGAGCGAAAGCAGCGTAAATTCAATCAATTCAGAGGTGTTAAAGCGGCCAGGCTGACGCAGGCGGCCGCCAATCTGCTGGCTGCGCTGCACCAGCAAACCGTGCAGATCGTTGATCATGCTGTAGATCTGCGGGCTGTTATTGGCGTTCAGCATCGGCGGGATGTAGCTGTTATCCAGCCGCACGTGGTTGTCGTTGCGTTTTTCAGTCACAAACGCCACGCCGATGGATGTCCATTCTGCCGTGAGGTCTTTTTCCAGCATCAGCGTCAGGCGCAGGCGGCCAAACTGGACGGTAGCATCCCCCACCGACATGGCGTTATCGTCCTCCACCTCCTGCTCAAACGCGACGAAGCGGGCCAGTGAGGCGGGCTCTTCGCTGAAAATCACCTCTTCCCGCTCGCCACGACGAACCGGCAGCGCGAGCACCACCTTTTCGTTGGTGAGATTGTCAGGAATTTTTAGCGGCGCGGGACCATTGCGTCCGTTGCGAACCTGGAAAAAGGTGCCGTCCGGCAGTAACCCGCTGCAGTAGCTCAGGGCAATGCAGCCCTGGCGAAGCATCGCTTCGTCCAGTTCTACGTCGAGAAAGCCCCAGAGATAGGAACGCTGCAGCGCACCCCACTCACGAACATGGTTGAGCAGATAACTTTCAGTCCGCTGAAAATGGTGTGGACGCAGGAACATGCCTTCGGTCCAGACGACCTTTTCTGCTTTGGTCATGATGATGTGTTTCCTGTTGTGAAGCGCGTTACTGGCTGATGACCCGAATGCCGTTTACGTCGAGAAAAACGTTGGCCTGGAGTTCATCCGCGGACCATTTCCAGAACTGGTAGATATGATTTTCGCCTGGCACAGGCAGCGGGAGTGAAACGCGCCATTTTTTACCGTCCAGCTTCTGATATTCCGCCATCACGCCGATATAACGCGCCTCAGGATCGCTCTGACCGCTGAGGGTTTTGGACAGCTGTCCCGGCATCAGGAAGAAAACGTCGCTGTTCAGCAGATTCGCGCCAAGCGTTGCTGACGCGTTGTTCTGCAGGGAATAGAAGTCGCTGGACATGAAATCCGCATCGGATTTCAACAACAGCACCCGGACTTTAAGTGGCGCAGAATCATTGATTTGTGGATGAGCCTGAAACTGCAGATTGTAGCGGGAAGGGTCGCTGTGTGAAGACGACGTACAACCACTGACAAGGGCGAAAATCGCCGCGTAAAAGACTAACCACAGCCGATGAAACTTTTTATTATTCATAAAAATACGCCCACGAAAGCCGTTTAGTTCAGGATCCAGGTACCGTTAGCGCTGTCTTTGCAGGCTTTGCTGTTGCCATCCACATCGACACAGGTCGCTTTTTTACGCACCTTAGGACGAATGGCCTGTTTGCGGACGGTGGCTTCGTACTGGTCGGCTTTGATAACGGCACGCATCGGGACGTAGCCAATCAGCTGCTCGTTCCCCTCATCGGCGAGCGCCATCCAGTAGTGTTCAACCTGCCCCAGCACTACATAGGTTTTTCCGGTTTCCAGCGTACGGATAACCTTTCCGCCAAAATCAGGACGGCTCATCAGGGAGGCCGGGTACATGGCACGATAAGGCTCGTTGAGCTGGGTGAATTCCGTTGGCGGCACCACGGCGTGACGGTGGGTCAGGGTGACACCGTTGACCTGGCTGGTCACGATCGTGTCGTCGGTGATTGCCGGTTTCTGTGGCGCTTTACAGCCCGCCACCGCCATTACAAACAGAAGTGAAAACAGTACGCGCATTTTCATATGCTTTTCCGTAGCGATATTTTGATGATGGAGATAAGGGGATGAAATTTGACTTAGGTGCTATTGTTAAAATAGTCAGGATAATTTCGGGATGTTACTAATTTAAAGACATAGCTACCGCACGAGCCCTTCAGAATAAGGCCCAGCGTCTTCCTGACATATTTTGACAAACGGTAAACAAGTTTACATGAGCTTTGCTTCAATTCAATATTTACCGCATCGTAACTGTTGGTAAATGAAGCAGTCGGAAAATTATAGGATTAATCCTATGATAAAAAACGATATGGCCCACGCTTTCTTATTCCCCCACCATAATATGACATAACCTTATGTTTTATCTATTAAAAAACACAAAGGATAACTACTTTATTAACGCAGTCACGCTATTACCGCCACTACCATAATTAGTAGAATTCGCGGTTTTTTGATGTCAAAGGAATATATCTCTGATGAATTATTTGTTGCACTAACAGGGTATGTTTAATATTGAAGACGCTTCATCGTCTGGGTGAGAGTATTTCACTTATGCAGCAAGATGTTAATTTCATGCCGCAAAAAAAGCGTATATTTTAGTCCGTAATAATTCCACTGTCAGGTATACCTTATATCTATTATTCATTAAGCGTGAGTAAACCTTTCTGCCATTCTCTCAATTGAAAAATGCCTCCAGTAGTCCATCAGACGCGAACCGCGGCGATATCTCCAGCGCATCAGCTTCATTCGAAGTTTAACTGGCGCTACATACTTTCCTGCTCACCGCCATCTATCTCGCCTACCGATTGATAGATAAAATTTATTATTAAAATGATAAAATTTCGTTATAATTTCTTTAAATATTTAAACACAAGATCATATAAATCACTGTAATAAAAAGAGTTTTAGTTAAGTCGCTTTTCCGTTCCGTATGTGCTTTGCCATTCGGTCGTCATTGCTTTCACCTATTGCTCTCGTCAGTGATTTTTTGAGCTCAGGCGTTGTGTGATCGAACAAATCAGGAGTGGGTATGAACAAGAAAAGACGCTCGGTGCCAGGCATCAGACACTATGACGGCCCTGCCGGCGGCTGGGGCGCGTTGAAGGCGACGGCCATTGCGGTACGTACCCAAATGGATACCCTGGACGCTCCCGCGACGCTGCTGCGTACCAACCAGCCGGACGGTTTTGACTGCCCCGGCTGCGCGTGGCCCGATAAAGAGCACAAGTCGACATTCCAGTTCTGCGAGAACGGCGCGAAAGCGGTGACCTGGGAAGCGACCAGTAAGCGCGTTACCCCCGATTTTCTGGCGGAAAACAGCGTCTCCTCGCTGCTGGCTAAATCAGACTTTGAGCTGGAAGGTTACGGTCGTCTGACGCATCCCCTGCGCTATGACCGGGCCAGCGATACCTTCCGGCCCGTCGACTGGGACGCGGCGTTTCAACGCATCGGGGAAATATTGCGCGGGCTCGAACCGGACCAGGTCGAGTTTTATACTTCCGGGCGCGCCTCCAACGAAGCGGCGTATCTGTTCCAGCTGTTCGCCCGCGAGTACGGCACCAATAATTTCCCGGACTGCTCGAATATGTGTCACGAGGCCACCAGCGTCGGCTTGCCGCGCTCCATCGGAATTGGGAAAGGCACCGTCTCGCTGGACGATTTCGACAAGACTGAGCTGGTGATCTCCATCGGTCATAACCCCGGCACCAACCATCCGCGAATGATGGGTACCCTGCACGAGCTGGCGCGTCGCAATGTGCCGATTATCGTTTTCAACCCGCTGCGCGAGCGCGCCCTCGAACGTTTTGCCGACCCGCAAAGCGTGATTGAAATGGCAACCTATGGCTCTACGGACATCGCCTCGACCTACTTCCAGGTGAAGGCCGGGGGCGATGCCGCCGCGCTGAAAGGCATTGCTAAACACCTTCTGGAGATGGAGGCCGAACGCGGTGACGTGCTTGACCGCGCGTTTATTGCAGAACACACCCGGGGTATTGAAGATTTTGCCGCCGATATCGCGCAGACCCGCTGGGACGACATTGAGCACGAGTCGGGGCTCAGCCAGGCGGCGCTCAAAAAGGTGGCCGAGGCCTATGCCAAATCAAACGCCACCATCATTACTTACGGAATGGGGATTACCCAGCACAATAAAGGCACGGCGAACGTCCGCCTGATTGCTGACCTGCTGCTTCTGCGCGGGAACATCGGCAAGCCCGGCGCGGGGATCTGCCCCCTGCGCGGCCACTCTAACGTTCAGGGGAACCGGACCGTCGGGATTAGCGAGAAGCCTGCCCCAGCCTTCCTGAACCGCCTGAAAGAGGTGTTTGGCTTTGAGCCCCCTTCCCGTCACGGACACGATGCGGTGCAGGCGACGCGGGCCATGATCGACGGTCGCGCAAAAGCGCTCATTTGCCTCGGCGGTAACTTTGCCGTCGCGATGCCCGACCACGAGAACGGTTTCCCGGCGATGGGTAACTTGGATCTGAGCGTGCACGTCGGGACCAAGCTGAACCGTACCCATCTGCTGGTGGGCAAAGAGACCTTTATTTTCCCGTGCCTCGGCCGCACGGAGCTGGATATGCAGGCCACCGGCCGCCAGTCCATCACCGTCGAAGACTCCATGTCGATGGTGCATGCTTCCTCCGGCAAGCTGAAACCCGCCTCGCCGTTGCTCCGTTCGGAGCCTGCCATCGTCGCTGGCCTCGCAAAGGCTACCCTGCCGGAAACACGCGTGGACTGGCTGACGCTGGTTGAGGATTACGACCGCATCCGCGATTTGATCGAGCAGACCATTCCGGGCTTTGAGAACTACAATGCGCGGATCCGTGTTCCCGGCGGCTTCCGCATGCCGCTGCCTCCGACACAGCGTATCTGGCCGACCGCAACGGGCAAAGCGATGTTCTCGGTATTCGACGGCGTACAGGAAAACGCCAGCGGTGAAGGCGAGCATGTGCTGCGCCTGATCACGCTGCGCAGCCACGACCAGTACAACACCACCATTTACGCCCTGGACGATCGCTACCGTGGCGTATTTGGCCGCCGCGACGTGCTGTTTATGAACGAAGAAGATATGGCGCAGTCAGGGCTGGAACACGGCGATCGCGTGGATATCGAAACCGCCCTCCCCGGCAGCGCGCAGCGTCTGGAAGATATTACGGTGGTGGCGTACAACATCGCCCCGGGCTCCGTCGGCGCGTATTACCCGGAGGCCAACGTGCTGGTGCCGCTCGATTATCTCGATAAGGACAGCGGTACGCCGTCGTATAAATCGGTTCCGGTTCGCATTACCCTGCGCTCGAAAGAGATCCGCATGCTGTAAGGCTTTACGCGCAGAGAAGAGTGATGGACATAAAACAGTTAAAATATTTACTCGCGCTCGACGAGACCCGCCACTTTGGTAAAGCGGCATTGCGGTGCAACATCACCCAGCCGACCCTCTCCATGCGCATCCGCAGCCTGGAAGAGGAGCTGGGGCTGGTGTTGATCGTGCGCGGGCAGCGCTTTGAAGGGTTTACGCCGGAGGGAGAGCGCATCCTCGCATGGGCGCGCGCGCTTCTTGCCGCGCACGACGGATTGCAGGCGGAAGCCGCGCTGTGCAAAGGCCAGGTGGTGGGGGAATTACGTCTGGGGATGGTGCCGCTGGCGAGCGTGGATCCGATGATCTTTATCCGCCTGCTGACGCAAAAATACCCGGAGCTTACCTACAGCCTCTATTCTATGTCTTCGGCGCAGATTGCCGACGGCGTCAGCCGCAATCAGCTTGAGCTGGGGATTTGCTACCTGAACAGCATCGACACCAGCCTGTTTGACATTATTCAGCTTCCTAAAACGAAGATGGGGCTGCTCCACGACACCCGTCATTTCCAGCTTACCCCGGAGACGCTGACCTGGCACGACCTGACGGATTTTCCGCTGGGGTTCCTGACCAAAGGGATGCACTACCGGGCACATATGGAGGCCAGCTTTAAAGCTGCTGGCATCGAACCGACGGCCGTTTTTGAGAGCGACTCCACGTTCCAGATCATTCAGGCGGTTCAGAGCGGTGTATGCTGCGCCGTGATGCCTCTGAATAACGGGCTGGAAGCCCTGAACGGCACTTTCAGGATTATCCCCATCGCCGACGCGAACATTGAGGCTCCCATCGGCCTGATTATGCGCAGGCAGAAACCCGTCTCTTCGCTGGCGCTGCGCTGTTTTACCGACGCGCAGGCGATTTATCACGCGGACAAGGAGGCGTAAGCCTGCCGCGTCACCACGCTGAAACCGCCGATCAGCACCGCGGCGCAGACCTCCCGGTATTCCGGCGCACTCACCAGCTCGCGCAGCGCATCGCGAATGGCGCTGAGCGTTTCGGGGGACGTGCGTCGCGACGTGATTAATGGCAGCCCTGGCGTCAGCGGCGTTCGATCGAACGCCGCCAGCCCCGCAAGCCGTTCCGGCTCATGACGCTCCAGCAGCGCCCAGGTCACGCAGTCGATGGCGGCGATATCGCTTTTCCCGCGCTGCACGTCAATCAGCGACTGACGGTGGCTGCCGCTGAAGGACGTTTGTGAAAAAAATGGTCCGTCAATAATCAGGGGAGCCACCTTTTTTCGCAGCGCGTTATAGCCGGACTGTGAGTCTTGCGAATTACAAACCGCCCGACGTCCGCGAAAATCCGCCAGCGTGAGATGCCTTTCCTCCGCGCGCGCTACCAGAAAACTGCGGTACTGGCTCCCTTCGCAGCCCGCGGCGGTGTAGTGAAAACAGCCCACCACCTGTACCTCCGGGAGCTGCGTCACCAGCGGGTAGCCGCATGTCTGGCTGAGGATAAGCTCAGGCTGCTGCCAGTGGGCCAGCAGGTTAGACTCCGGCCAGCCGGGAATACGATCGACGGGCACGCCACGCGCGGCCAGCAGATGCTGCACCGCCAGCCAGAGCGCGCGGGTATCGCCGCGATCCACGGCGTACATGGGAAACGCCAGCAGGTTACTCATACCTCTCCTCCTGTTGTTTTCCGGGATGGACGGTGACCTCCACTGGCCGGGTCCAGAACTGGCGTAGCCATTCACCGTAGCCCCGGACCACAAAGCCGTGGTTACGCTGCCGGTACGCCTCCCGGTTTTGCCGGTAGATCGTCGGCAACCCGTACCAGGGAACGCCCGGTAAATCGTGGTGAATAGAATGGTAATTGAGATTCAAAAACAGCACCCGCCAGACTAGCCCGGCCTCGTTAATGACCGAGCGCGCGAGCGGATCGTCCGCCGCCCGATGTTCGTAGAACGAGCGGACCTTGGTCAGCGCCAGCGCCGGATAGCTTACCGCCAGCACAAACCAGACGGGCGAAAAGCCGTGATGCACCATCCACGCGAAAAGTGCCGCCAGCAGCAGAGCGTGAACCAGCCACATCGCCATCGCCCGCAGGTGAAAATCACGAAACGCCGCCACGGCGCCGCCCAGCGCCTGAAGGATATCCAGCAGCGGCGCCAGCAGAAGCCGCCCGACGAAAGTATTCCGGGCCCGGATCAGGCGCTTCTGCCACGGGGAAAAGCGCGCCCAGCTCGCCTCGGTAAAATAATACGACTCCGGGTCATCCGCCGGAAAGGTCAGGCTATCGTGACGGTGATGGGCCAGATGGGAATCCCGGTACAGGCCATACGGATACCAGACCGCCAGCGGGAGCGTGCCGAACAGCTGGTTAAGCCAGGCAAAACGGGTGGGATGCCCGTGGATCAGCTCGTGCTGCAGGGACATGTACCAGGCGGTAAACCAGATAAGCAGCAGCGTGGCGGGAAGCAGGCCGAGCGTTTGCCAGAACGTTAGCGTGGCAAACCAGCCGGTATAGATAATGACGATCAGCAGCCACGTAGGGAGTTCACTTCGCCACAGAACCCCAGATGCAAGTCGGTGGATGTGATTGCGCTGCTGCGGATGTAAATAGAGGGAGCTTCGTTTACTCATTCCTTCAGACGCCGTTTCGCCAGAGACAATGCTCTGACGATCGGGGATAACGCCTGAAATGACAAAGAACTTAAATCGCTTTGCTTTGCCGGAAACGCAGGGTCACGTCCGGCTTGACTTATTCTGTGGTAAAGGTACTTTTCAGGACATGAAGAAAATATTAATTATCGTACCTGACGGCGGCATGCTGTTTGAGGCCGCCGGTATCGCCGACATTCTGATGCAGGCCAACCGGCTGCATCCGGAAGGGCTTACCCAGCCCCGCTACCGTATCATCATTGCCACCACGCAGCCCCACCAGGTGATCCACGGCCAGTCTGGCCTGAACCTGCTGGCGGACTATCGTCTGCCGGAGCTGGATCCGCGCGAACCGCTGGACACCATTATCATCACCGGACGCGGGATCAACGAGCAGGAGAGCACGGCGGTGGTGGACTGGCTGCACCTCGCTGCGCCGCACGCCCGGCGGGTCGCCTCCATTTGCGGGGGCGCGATGCTGCTTGCCCAGACCGGCTTGCTGGACGGCCGCCGCGCAACCACCCACTGGCGGCTGCTGGAGACGATGCAAGCCCAGTACCCGGCTATCCACGTCGAAGGCGGCCCGCTGTATATTCAGGATGGCCCCATCTGGACCTCCGGCGGCGTGAGTTCCGGATTCGATCTGACCCTGGCGCTGGTGGAAGACGACTACGGATTTACCCTCGCCCGCGACGTGGCGCAGGATATGGTGATGTATCTGCGTCGCCCCGGCGGACAGCTGCAGTTCAGCCGCTATAGCCTGCAGCAGCCTGGCGCATCGGGGCCTATCAGCGAACTGCAAACCTGGATCCTGCAGAACCTCACCGCCGACCTGTGCGTGGAAAATTTGGCCGAAAAGGTGGCGATGAGCCCGCGCAATTTCACCCGGGTTTTTACCCGCGACGCGGGCGTCTCGCCTGCCCGTTACGTGACGGAAGCGCGCCTGGCCGCCGCCCGACAGCTGCTTGAGCAGACCCATGATCCCCTTGAGCGGGTTGCCGAGCAAAGCGGGTTTGGCACCAGCATTAACCTGCGCCGCGTGTTTGAGAAACAGCTCCACCTCACGCCGGGCGAGTACCGCCAGCGCTTCCACTGCCGCATGATGGCGTAATCTGATCCTTTTTTGTCGTTTACGCCAACCGGCCCCGCGCCTAAAGTGACTCCAGACAACAGAGATAAGGAGTGCACCATGGTTAAGGTCGGTATTAACGGTTTCGGCCGTATCGGACGTAATTTCCTGCGCGCGGCGCTGGGTAACCCGGATCTTCAGATTGTGGCCATTAACGATCTGACGGACAGCAAAACCCTCGCCCACCTGCTGAAACATGATTCCCTTCTGGGCAAACTGCCCGCGCCCGTTGAAGCGGCTGACGGCGCGCTGCAGGTGGACGGTCAGCGGATTGTGGTGTTTAGCGAACGCGATCCGGCAAATATTCCGTGGCGCGATGTGGGTGTTGACGTGGTAATTGAGGCCACCGGCTTCTTTACCGATCGGGAAAAAGCGGCGGTGCACGTCACGCAGGGTGGCGCAAAGCGCGTCATCATCTCCGCGCCCGGCAAAAATGACGATCTGACGGTTGTGATGGGAGTGAACCACGATCGCTACGACCCGGCTCAGCACGTGGTCGTCAGTAACGGGAGCTGTACCACTAACGGTCTGGCGCCGGCGGCTCAGGTGCTGCATCAGCAGTTCGGGATCGAGCATGGTCTGATGAACACGACGCACGCCTACACCAACAGCCAGGCGCTGCACGACCAGCCGGAAAAAGATCTGCGCGGCGCGCGCGCGGCGGCGCTGTCGATTGTGCCTTACTCCAGCGGCGCGGCGAAAGCGCTGGGCAAAGTGATCCCCTCCCTGGACGGCAAGCTGACCGGGTACTCCCTGCGCGTCCCGGTGCCGGTGGTGTCGATTGTGGATTTAACGGTAACGCTCAGCCGTAGCGTAACCGCCGAAGAGGTGAATGAGGCGTTCCGCAACGCGGCCGCCAGCGGGCCTCTGAAAGGGATCCTGGGCTATAGTGATGAACCGCTGGTCTCCAGCGACTACCAGGGCGACCCGCGCTCCTCCATTATCGACGGGCTTTCCACGCTGGTGATTGGCGGGAACATGGTGAAGATCCTGGCGTGGTATGACAACGAGTGGGGCTTCTCTAACCGCCTGGTGGATCTGGCGGTGCTAATGGATAAGAAGGGGCTGTAAGCCTTACCTTGATGCCGGGTGGCGCTTGCGCTTACCCGGCCTATAAATTAAAACATCATTCAGTAATATCACCTCAACCCTCGCAGAATAGATAATTCAAGATAATCTTACGTTTATTCAATGTTTTCAAATTCATCATATCAATTATAGAAAAAACAGGTTCCAATAAAGAACTCGCGTTGAGGCTTGATCGCGCCGTCGCGGGGGTAAAGGATGGTGTCATAGAATATTTTAATAACTGTGCCGATTAGCGCTACACTTTTGCAGTTCCATGCTCTGAGAAATTTAGAAGTAGATAACCATCTTTTCCTTTGTTGTTCTCTAATGCCCTTCCCTTATATTAAATTCTTTTATCATTACTTATAGCTTGCGTTTCACATCAATATAATAAATGAATTTTTAAGAACTATTCACTGCATGAATTATTAATTATGTAATATTTGGTGGTAACATAACCCTTTTACATCGTGAGGGATCTACATGCACAATTTCAGATTGATCATGATATGGGATGCAGCAAGAGTGCTTAACCCCGAAGATTTTCAATACATACTGAGGCCGGAAGTCGCTTTTGAAAGAGCAAGAATTTACTACGATCTTGATTCTGACAACTATTCTTATTTTAGCCTCCAACAAATGCCAAATAGGAAGAATGGATTTATCAACCCCTTTTCAGCGAAGTATGATCGTAAATGTAATGGTATGTACGATGGTGCTTATGATCATACGCAGCATAATATAGATATTGGCTGGTTTATTGGAATAGATGAATCTGAAAAATGGGATTATTTTAAGCATCCATTTTATTTTGATGAAAACGGTGATCTTGTTTATGATTGTTTTATGGAACATTGGCATTCATGGTTTGAAATGAAAGTTAGGGAAGCATACAAAAAGTGTTTAAATGATCATCCGGGCAGGAAACCAGCACCTACAAAAAAAATTTATTTTTCAGACGTCCCTATACAACATGCTCAATCAGCTAAAACCATCAATAGCAAAGCAGCAGGACGTTTATTAGCCGCTGGAGGGGTTTATAATGGAAACATTGAAGGATTCAGGAAAACAGCAGAGCAATTAGGTGGTGAAGCGGTACAGGGTTATGATCAAGTATTGAATGAACAAACAGCAGGTACAGCTATTGCAGTGGCATCAATTCTGTTATCGAAACGATCTATTGAGCTTGGTGATGTTCAAGATATAACTAAATTTGTAGGAAAAGTTCGAGGGGATTCTGTATTACTACAGAATGTTGAAGTAACCCAAATTAATTATGTTAAAAGAACGGCAGAAGAAACTGCAATATTAAGAAAGGAATTCAATAGTACGGTAAAGAAATCTTTTCTTAAAGGTCTATCTAATACCCCTGAGGCAATGAATAAATTCTCCCCCGAAATGCTTGAACGGATGAGCATCGGTAGAAATCCAGATGGATGGCAAGTACATCATAAACTACCTTTAGATGATAGCGGCACAAATACTTTTCATAACTTAATACTAATGAAAAATGATCCATATCACCAGGCATTGACTAATTATCAATTTAATATGACAAGAGACATGATTGTCGGTGAAAGTAGAATAGTCCCATGGGTTAAACCCCAAGGTACAATTTATCCAAAGTGAGGGTGATATTATGGAAAAAGTTATAGACATGATGGTGAATGAGCTTTCTAAACTCATGGAAGATTATGGATACAGAATCTATCCGCCAGTTAGTACTAATTTTTTGGAATCAATGACCAAAGCTAATTCTTCAAACACTGATTTACCGCCCGTTCTTAAGGATATAAATAATGACATTTTGTTTTTTTTGAAAAAGCAACCGGATTATGTTTATTTTTTGACAAAAATGGATGGCTTTGAGTTCGATGGAGTAATACTTTATAGCTTTGCCCTTCAGCTTGAAGAGAATAATGTACCTATCAATAATATTTTCCTTTACAACGATAACTTTAGAAATAATGACATATGTGTTAATACTGATTTATCTGAACGCGTTGTTATTGGTCAGGATAGTATTTCTTTTTTCACATACGATCTCAAGGAAAATGTGTATCAAATTAGAGACAATGTAGGTACAGAAAAAATATTTGGTTCGTTTGATAACTTCTCTGATTTCTTAAGGGAGATCCTTGATACTGTAGCATAGCCTGTCACCGTCTGGTGGATCTGGCGGTGCTAATGGATAAGAAAGGGCTGTAAGCCTGGAGCCGGGTGGCGCGAACGCTCACCCGGCAAAAAATCATTCCGCTTTCACTTTCACGCCCATCAACACAATCACCATCGCCGTCACCAGCAGGAACCCGCTTCCGGCGAATACGCCGCTGGCACCGTTAAGGTCAAATACCGCCCCGCCCCCGGCCGCACCGGCGCTTATCGCCAGCTGGATTGAGGCCACCAGCAGCCCCCCTGCACTTTCGGCTTCATCCGGAACGGTGGTGGCAAGCCAGGTTGACCAGCCCACCGGAACCAGACCAAACGCAAAGCCCCACAGCGCCACCAGGAAACCGTCCAGCATTGCCAGATGGCCAAACGCCACCATCGTCAGCGCCAGTATGCCCATGGCGAACGGCACCAGCGCCAGCGTCAGGCGCAGATTACGTGCCAGCAGATGTCCGGCAACGGAAGTACCGACAAAGTTCGCCAGCCCAAAGCCCAGCAGGATCAGTGAAATGGTCTCAACGTTCGCCTGCCCCACCGTTTCCAGGAACGGGCGCAGGTAGGTAAAGAAGGCGAAATGGCCGCTGAAGATCAGAATAGTGGCCAGCATGCCGCCGATCATGCCCGGTCGACGCAGCACGCGGAACAGCGTGCTGAGGCTACCGCTGCTCTCGGGCTTCATGGACGGCAGCACCCAGATCTGCCACAGCAGCGCCAGTACGCTCGGCAGTATGCAGAGCACAAAGACGTTGCGCCAGCCGATCAGGCTACCCAGATAGCTCCCCAGCGGGGCAGCAACCACGGTGGCAATCGACACGCTGGAGAAAATCACCGCCAGCGCCTTCGGTACTTTATCCGTCGGAACCAGGCGCATCGTGGTGGCCGTCGACATCGCCCAGAAGCCACCGATGGCGACCCCTAACAGCAGGCGCCCCATCAGCAGGACGTGCAGCGTAGGCGCAAAGGCCACCAGCAGGCTGGAGATGATTTGCAGCACGGAGAAAAACATCAGTACCCAGCGACGGTCGATACTTTTGGTCGCCGGCGTAATCAGAAGCCCGGTGATCAGCGCCACCAGCGCGGTGGCGGTGACGGCCTGCCCGGCCATGCCCTCGCTGACGCCCAGGCTCGCGGCCATCGGCGTCAGCAAACTGGCTGGCAGGAACTCAGCCGTTATCAACCCAAACACGCCCAGCCCCAGTGAATAGACGGCCCGCCAGGCGGGTCTGGCAGGCGCCACGGCCTCTCTCGCCACGACACATGAATTCATCTGTTGTTCTCCCGTTATAAAAATGTGACAACTGTCGCAAAAGCATAGAGGGTTCACCGTGGACGATCTATGACATATAATCTCCACTTATTGATTATTCGTCCGGAGTTGCGCCATGACCGTTCAGTCCCCCGATTTGATCAGCGAACTCTTACGCGGCATGCGCCTGTCGGGCGTGAAATACCGACGGATTGAAGCCAGCGCGCCGTTTGGCGTGGCGTTCCACCAGGCGCCCGGTAAGGCGCAGTTCCATTTTGTGAGCCACGGTAGCGCCCTGCTGCGTATGGAGAGCGGTGCGACCTTCGAACTGAGCGGCGGCGACGCGCTGTTTATTCCTGGCGGGAATGCCCACGCCCTGCTCTCTGACGCGCAGGCAGCCATTACCCCGGTGAACGCTTTTCCGAGCGAACCTATCTGCGGCTCGGTGTGCGCCATTACCTGCGAGCCCTGTCCGGAGAGCGAGAACACCATCATCTTTAGCGGGTGTATGGATTTTGAGCTCGGCGGGATGCAGCCGCTGATCAAAGCAATGCCGGAAGTGATGATGGTCAGCCGGCTGATGTCCACCTGGCCGGAAATTCATCCGCTACTGGCGGCGATGGAGCGAGAATCCATGACCCGTCAGGCCGGGTTCGCCGGGATCCTTGCCCGACTGGCTGATGTGGTGGCGGCGTTAATTGTGCGCGGCTGGGTTGAGGGCGGCTGCGGTAAAGCTACCGGCTGGGTGCAGGTTTTACGCGACCCGCGCCTGAGCCGGGCCATTTACGCCATGCACCAGCAGCCTGGCCTGAACTGGAGCGTGGCGGATCTGGCGAAAGAAGCGGGCACCTCACGCTCCGTGTTTGCCGAACGGTTTCTGGCCGCGACGGGGACGACCCCGGCAAAGTATCTCAGCGAACTGAGAATGCGGCTGGCGATTCAGTACATTCGTCACGAAAATCAGCCGATTGAAACGGTCGCACTTAGGCTGGGTTACGGATCGCTGGCGGCGTTTAGCCGGGCCTTTAAGCGCATCATTGGCCATGCGCCGGGCACGCTGCGGGAAGCCGGTCAGACGCCGGAAGAGGTCTGATAGCGCGGCAATATTTAACGCGAAGCGGGCAATATTCGTCTAAGGTTTTCAGGTGATTGACAACAGCGGTCACGCTGTTTAGTGAAGACAGGAGACGAACTCATGATAAGACCTCGTACACTACGCCCCGCCTTTTTGCCCCTTGCGTTAGGTGGCGCGCTGCTCGGCGTAACGACATTGGGATATGCCGACGATAGCCCCACCGCCCAGACAACTTCACCCGATATTTTACTGGGCCCTCTGTTTAACGACGTGCAGAGTGCCAAACTGTTTCCCGATCAGAAAACCTTTGCCGATGCCGTTCCCAAAAGCGACCCGCTGATGATTCTGGCGGATTACCGGATGCAGCACACCCAGACAAGCTTTGACCTGCGCCACTTTGTGGAGATGAACTTCACGCTGCCTGCGGAAGGTGAAAAATATGTGCCGCCTGCGGGACAAAGCTTACGTGAGCACATTGACGACCTCTGGCCTGTGCTGACGCGCACCACGGATAAAGCCAGTAACAAATGGGATTCCCTGCTGCCGTTACCGAAACCTTACGTTGTGCCCGGCGGGCGCTTCCGCGAGGTCTACTACTGGGATAGCTATTTCACCATGCTGGGCCTGGCGGAGAGCGATCACTGGGACAAAATCAGCGATATGGTGGATAACTTTGCGTATGAGATTGATACCTTCGGCCATATCCCCAACGGTAACCGCAGCTACTACCTGAGCCGCTCCCAGCCGCCGTTCTTCTCACTGATGGTTGAGTTGCTGGCGACGCATGACAAAGACGCGCTGAAAAAATACCGTCCACAAATGGAAAAAGAGTACACCTACTGGATGGAGGGTGTAGAAAGCCTTCAGCCAGGGCAGGCTAACCAGCGCGTGGTGAAGCTCGATGACGGTTCCGTACTCAACCGCTACTGGGACGATCGCGATACCCCGCGCCCGGAGTCCTGGCTTGACGATATCACCACGGCGAAGAGCAACCCTAACCGGCCTGCGACGGAGATCTACCGCGATTTGCGCTCCGCAGCGGCCTCGGGCTGGGACTTTAGCTCCCGCTGGATGGACGACCCGCAAAAGCTCGGCACCATCCGCACCACCAGCATTGTGCCCGTCGATCTGAACGCCCTGATGTTTAAAATGGAAAAACTGCTCGCGCGAGCAGGCCAGGAGGCGGGCGACAGCGCGGCGGCGAGTAAATACGAGGCATTAGCAACCGCGCGTCAAAAAGCCATTGAGCGCCACCTGTGGAACGATAAAGAGGGCTGGTACGCCGATTACGATCTCAAGAGTAAGAAGGTGCGTAACCAGCTCACGGCGGCAGCCCTCTTCCCGCTCTACGTGAAGGCGGCGGCACAGGATCGCGCCGATAAAGTGGCCGCGGCCACTTCCGCGCGCCTGTTGAAGCCGGGTGGTATTACCACCACCACCATCAACAGCGGTCAGCAGTGGGATGCGCCAAACGGCTGGGCACCGCTGCAGTGGGTGGCAACGGAAGGGTTGCAGAACTATGGGCAGGATAAGGTTGCAATGGACGTGACCTGGCGCTTCCTGAAGAACGTTCAGCACACTTACGACCGCGAGAAGAAGCTGGTGGAGAAGTATGATGTCTCTTCTACCGGAACCGGCGGTGGCGGCGGTGAATATCCGCTCCAGGATGGGTTCGGCTGGAGTAACGGCGTGACGCTGAAAATGCTGGATCTGGTTTGTCCGAAAGAGAAACCGTGCGACAGCGTGCCGGAAAATCAGCCTGCGGCGAATGATGAGGCTGCGCCGGTGAAAGCTTCGGCGCAGTAAGGGAGTATTGCCGGGTGATGGCTACGCCTTACCCGGCCTTCATTTTGAACTCACAGGGATTTAGAAGCTGTAACTCGCCCCTAGCTGATACGTCCTGTCACGCCCAATCCAGCAGTTAGTCGCATCGTAGCAGGTCAGCGTCTCTTTATTGGTGATGTTCTGCATACTCGCTTTAAGCGTCAGCCCCGCCAGCGAAGGCAGAATTTCGCCCATCCGGTACGACGCCGCCAGATCGTACTGCGTAGTGCCCCCCAGCTTACCCGCATCGTTAGACGGTGAAATCTCCATCGGCCCGGTATAGCGCGCCCCGGCGCCCAGCATCAGCCCCTTCAGCGGCGTGCTCTCGAAGGTGTAGTCCCCCCACAGGTTGAATGCATTTTCCGGCACCTGAGTGGGACGCTTGCCCTGGTATTTATCATCTTCGGTATTAATTACGTGGGTGTAGGCATAGTTGGCAATCAGCGTCAGGTTGTCCGTCGGGCGGCTGATGGCGGAGAGCTCGGCGCCTTTGGATTCCACTTCACCAGTCTGACGGTAGTTCAGGAAGCCCGGGTCGGAGGTGACGACGTTTTTCTGCCGGATGTTAAACACCGAGGCGGTAAACGTCGTGGCGTACTCTGCCAGCAGATATTTTACCCCGCCTTCCACCTGCTTGCTGGTGGTTGGCTTGACGTCTTTCGCCGTGAGCGTCCCCTGCGGCGAGACCGGTGCAAAACCCTCTGAATAGCTGATAAACGGCGAAATACCGTTATCGAAGGCGTAAAGCGCCCCCAGGCGTTTGGTAACGCGATCCTGCGATACCCAGGCCTTATCGCCGTTTTGCAGGTAATCGGTGGTGACGGAGCGGTAATCGTCGTAGCGCAGGCTGCCCAACAAACTTAAGCCGCCAAATTCCACCTGATCCTGCAGGTAATACCCGTTCTGCTGATAGCTGAGGCGGTTTTTCTGGGCGGTGTAAAGCCCCAGCGCGCTTTCGTGGATTTGCGAATAGTCCGGATTACGCATATCCATGCCCGGCGTAGTCGACGCGTAGCGGTAGTGGAAATGAGAGTTCAGCCTCTGATAGTCAAACCCGGCCAGCAGATGGTGTTTCCAGTCGCCCAGCGCAACGGTTTTAGTCACCTGGTTGTCGATGTTGAAGCTCTTAAGATCTTCATCGGTGGTATAGGCAAAGCGGTTAAGCTGATAGACCTCACTTCCCGTTCCCGTCGCGTAGACGCTGTTCTGGTGGGTATCGACGTCGAAATAGCGCGCTTTCTGATTAAAGCCCCAGCCGCTGTCGAACTCGTGTTCGAAGCTGTAGCCCAGCATCCACTGCCGCTGCTTAAACCCGCTCCACTCATCTCCGGCGTAATCCCGGCGATCGGCATATTTGGACCGCAGATAAGCGAGCGGCAGCGGGTTAGACGGCGTCAGGCTCGGGGAGTTTTGCGCCAGCGCATCCAGGGTGAGGCGGGTTTTACTGTCGGGTTGCCATGTAACGGACGGGGCGACCAGATAATTTTCATAGCGGCTGGTGTGCGGCTGATCGTCATTCTCCGTCGCCTTACCCAGCAGGCGGTAATTCCAGTCGCTGTCGGCAATTTGTCCGGTCGAATCAAGGTAGCCTTCTTTCAGATTACGGTTCCCGGTGTTAAAACCGACCTCGGTTCGGGCTTCCCGCTGCGGCTTTTTGCTTTGAATATTTACCAGCCCGCCCGGCGAACCGCCGCCGTAAAGCACCGATGAAGGCCCTTTCAGGATATCGACGCTCTCTATTAACAGCGGATCGATGCGCGCCTTGGTGTTGCCGGTGACGTTATAGGGTAGCTGCAGTCCGTTGTAAAACTCCTGATCAACGGTAAAGCCACGAATTTTGTATTCGCTCATATAGGAGGTATTCCCCCGCACCTCGGTTGAGACGCCTGGGGCATAGCGCAGGATTTCATTCACGGAGTTCGCGTGACGCTTTTCGATCTCCGGCGCAGAGAGCGTGTTGATAACCTGCGGCGTTTTACTTTCGGCAACGGCCGATTTGGTGGCGCTGTTGGTCCAGGCCGGCAGCGCGCTGCCCTGCTCTGAGCCCGTGACGACAATGGTTGATTCTTCGGCGAAAGCCTGGACCTGCAATGCCAGCGTGACGGCACCCGCCAGGGTGCATAACGTAAAACGTGAGGAGTTCATAATGTCGTCTTGTGATTACATGCAATACGGAACGACAATTATTATCATTTAGATTAGCAAATCAATATAGCGGCAAAAAAAACGGCCCTCCGCAGAGAGCCGTTCTGTCATTTTATGCTCGTCGCAGTAATCTGAATATGCCCAGCACGACAATGGCTCCCACGACAGCGACCAGGAAACTGTGCATGTCGAAACTACTGATGTCACCACCAAAACCAAACATCGTCGCCAGCCAGCCGCCTACAACCGCACCAACGACCCCGAGTACGCAGGTCAGAATAAAGCCGCCGCCATCGTTTCCCGGCATGATCAGTTTTGCGATAGCGCCGGCAATAAGGCCAAAGATAATCCAGGCGATGATACCCATAGCAATGCCCTCTTGCAGATTAAACGCATGTGCAGAAAACCTTCTGCACAGCTAACTTAAGTATAGGTCATCACCGGAAAACCAGTTTCGTCTCACCGACTTATCCGGCGGACAACAGTAAAAAAAATCTCACCGGTTTGTATTAAGTTTGAGGGTGGATTGCCGATAACGCTAAGACAGTCTGTCATCAATCAAGGAGCCATCCGGCGTGAGTCATTACAGTGAGCAGTTCCTCAAGCAAAATCCGCTGGCTGTATTAGGGGTATTACGCGACCTGCAAAAAGGCGAAGTGCCGCTGCGCATCAGCTGGTCGAATAATCAGTTCATCAGTAAGATCCTTGACGTCTCGCAGGAGCGACTGGTTATCGATCTGGGTAGCCAGGAGTATGAAAACCGCGCGGCGCTGAAAGCAGAGAATATCGTGGTCATGGCCGAAACCCATGGGGCCAAAGTGGAATTTGTCCTGCCGCGACTGGAATTGAGCGAGTACCAGGGCCTTCCTGCTTTTGTTACCCCCCTTCCTGGCAACCTCTGGTTTGTCCAGCGTCGTGAATATTTTCGCATCAGCGCCCCGCTTCATCCTGCCTATTTTTGTAAGGCTAAAATGCCGGACAAAAAAGAGATCCGCTTCCGTCTCTTTGACCTGTCGCTGGGTGGAATGGGCGCGCTGATGGATACCCCGAAGCCGGAGGGTCTGGTAGAAGGCATGCGGTTCACGCAAATTGAACTGGATATGGCGGGCTGGGGCCGCTTTTATTTCGATGCACAGCTGATTGCCATCAGCGAGCGCACGGTGGTGGACAGCAAAAATGAAACGATTACCACGCCGCGTCTGAGCTTCCGTTTTCTGAACGTCGGACCGGGCGCTGAACGCGAGCTGCAGCGCATTATCTACTCGCTGGAGCGTGAAGCACGGGAACGTGCGAATAAGGTTCTGTAGGAAAAGTCGGGCAGCGAGCGCCGCCCGTTTGCGGCATTACATGGCATCCATCGCTTTCTGTACTTTCCAGATATAGCGAGGCGCCTGCGGTGCCGGATGATTTTTCGCCACATGCTCGACGAACTCATCTTTGTCCATGTCGTTGATCTCCTCAATCGCCTCTTTGCGGTCAGAGGAGAAGGTTCTGAGCAGCGCCCCGGCGCCGTTCACGTACGAGACCACCAGCGCGTATTGCATCACTTCCGGATCCTCAATGCCCTTCAGCACGCCGTGTTCCAGAATGCTCAGGTAAGCGGTCCCCATAGAAATGTTGCGTTCCGGGTTCTTCAGCTCGCTGGTCGACGGCTGGCCGCTCCAGCCCATATAGCGGTAGACCTCTCTCCCCGCCGTAGAGGCTTTCAGCTGCATCAGCCCCACCGCGTTGGATTTGCTGACAAGCGTAGGATTGCCACCGGACTCCACCGCAATAATGGCGGTGATCAACCGCGGGCTGACGCCCCATGCCTTCCCGGCTTGTTCACTGATCGGCATCCACTGCATGGCCCGTTTCACCGGCACTTCCGGGTTCCAGGGCGGGTTTTGATAATCATGTTTTGAACTACAGCCAGCCAGCAAAACAATCAAAAAAGCAAACCATCTCAATTTCACGTCATCTATCCTTATAGCCGGTCATCGCGGTGCGCCGCCCTTGAAGCAGGCGGCGTATACGCGGCATGATATAGACAATTAGTTTCTCATTCAGCAAGGAATTGCCATGTCTCAGTTTCATCTCATCGCGCCATCGGGCTACTGTATTAACCAGGACGCGGCGCAGCGGGGCGTTCAGCGCTTACTGGAATCCGGCCATCAGGTAGAAAATCAGACAATTATCCCCCGCCGCCAGCAGCGTTTTGCCGGAACAGAAGCGCAGAGGCTGGATGATATCAATAGCCTGGTGAACCTGAAGGGCGAAAACCGAATAGTCCTTGCGGTGCGCGGCGGCTATGGTGCGAGCAGGCTGCTTGAGAGCATTGACTGGCAGGGCCTGGCACAGCGCCAGCAGCAGGATCCGCTGCTGATATGCGGCCACAGCGATTTTACCGCCATCCAGCTTGGTCTTCTGGCGCTGCATAACGTCATCACGTTTAGCGGCCCGATGCTGGCCGGTAACTTCGGCGCGCCGGAACTGGACGCGTTCACCATGGAGCATTTCTGGCGCGCGCTGCGCAATCCCACCTACAGCGTGGAATGGCAAGGCAATGGACCGCACTGGGAGTGTGAGGGCCAGCTCTGGGGCGGTAACCTGGCGATGCTGGTCTCGCTCATCGGCACGCCGTGGATGCCGCAAATCAAGGACGGCATTCTGGTGCTGGAGGATATTAACGAACATCCGTTCCGCGTCGAGCGTATGTTATTGCAGCTTTATCATGCCGGTATTCTCGATCGCCAGTCCGCGATCGTGCTGGGCAGCTTCAGCGGCTCTGCCCCGAATGACTATGATGCAGGCTACTCCCTGGAAACGATGGTCGATTTCATCCGCTCGCGGCTGGATATTCCGGTTATCACCGGTCTGGATTTTGGCCATGAACAGCAGACCGTTACCCTTGCGCTGGGCGCGCAGGCGACGCTTACACATGATGTTTCGGGTAGTCGGTTAACGATCGGCGGTCATCCGGTCATAAAAGCATAAAAAACCCCCTTAATAAAACGCTGTTGCCGTTGTTAATATGTTAGGGTTTTAGTAACAGCGTTAACATTGAGGTGGGAGTAAGAGAACATTGGATGCCGCAGCGATAATCAGCCTTTTCATTTTGGGTTCTGTACTTGTAACCAGCAGTATTTTATTAAGTTCATTTTCATCGCGTCTTGGCATACCCATTCTTGTTATTTTCCTGGCCATCGGCATGCTGGCCGGCGTTGACGGCATCGGCGGTATCCCCTTCGATAACTATCCCTTCGCCTACATGGTGAGTAACCTCGCGCTGGCGGTGATCCTGCTCGACGGCGGGATGCGCACTCAGGCGAGCTCCTTCCGCGTGGCCTTAGGGCCTGCGCTGTCGCTGGCGACCGTCGGCGTGTTGATCACCTCCGGCCTCACCGGGATGATGGCCGCATGGCTTTTCAATCTCAATCTGATGGAAGGCTTGCTGATTGGCGCGATCGTTGGCTCTACCGATGCGGCGGCGGTCTTTTCCCTGCTTGGGGGTAAAGGGCTTAACGAACGCGTTGGCTCAACGCTTGAGATTGAATCCGGCAGTAACGATCCGATGGCGGTGTTCCTGACCATCACGCTGATAGAGATGATCCAGCAGCACGAGACGGGCCTGAGCTGGATGTTTGCCCTGCATATTCTGCAGCAGTTCGGGCTGGGGATTGTCATCGGCCTGGCGGGGGGATACCTGTTACAGCAGACGATCAACCGCATTTCTCTGCCCTCGGGGCTTTACCCTCTGCTGGCGCTGAGCGGCGGCATTCTCATTTTTGCCGTTACCACCGCGCTGGACGGCAGCGGTATTCTCGCCGTCTACCTCTGCGGGTTCCTGATGGGCAACCGCCCAATTCGCAACCGTCATGCTATTTTGCAGAACTTTGACGGCCTGGCGTGGCTGGCGCAAATCGGCATGTTCCTGGTGCTGGGCCTGCTGGTGACCCCGTCGGACCTGCTGCCGATCGCCGTTCCGGCGCTGCTGCTGTCGGCGTGGATGATCTTCTTCGCCCGTCCGCTCTCCGTATTTGCAGGCCTGCTGCCGTTTCGCGGCTTTAACCTGCGCGAGCGCGTCTTTATCAGCTGGGTCGGCCTGCGCGGCGCGGTGCCGATTATCCTTGCGGTGTTCCCGATGATGGCCGGTCTCGACAACGCGCGCCTGTTCTTCAACGTGGCGTTCTTCGTGGTGCTGATTTCTCTGCTGTTCCAGGGCACGTCGCTCGGGTGGGCGGCGAAAAAGGCCAAAGTGGTGGTGCCGCCCGTAGGCTGGCCGGTCTCCCGCGTAGGGCTGGACATTCACCCGGAAAACCCGTGGGAGCAGTTCGTCTATCAGCTGAGCGCCGATAAATGGTGCGTGGGGGCCTCGCTGCGCGATTTGCACATGCCGACTGAAACGCGTATTGCCGCCCTGTTCCGCGATAATGTCCTGCTGCACCCGACCGGCAGCACCCGCCTGCGCGAAGGGGATATTCTGTGCGTCATTGGCCGCGAGCGCGACCTGCCCGCGCTGGGCAAGCTGTTCAGCCAGTCGCCTCCCGTGGCGCTGGACCAGCGTTTCTTCGGCGATTTTATTCTGGAAGCCAGCGCCAAATTTGCGGATGTGGCGCTCATTTATGGCCTGGATGAAGGTGCAGAAGACGGTGATAACCCGCAAACGCTGGGCGAAATCATTCAGCAGCGGCTTGGCGCTGCGCCGGTTGTGGGTGACCAGGTGGAGTTTGCCGGGATGATCTGGACGGTGGCAGAAAAAGAAGATAACGCGGTGCGGAAGGTCGGTTTGAGGCCGATGGAAGAGGAAGCGGAGTAGTTTTTTTGCCGGGTGGCGGCTTCGCGTCACCCGGCAAAGATACAAGTTACACCGTCACAACCGGCACTCTTGGTGCCAGGGCACACATCAGTTCATACCCTACCGTTCCCGCCGCGGCCGCCACGTCATCAATTTTGATTTCGTTGCCCCACAGCTCGACCGGTGAACCGATGCCCGCCTGCGGGCATGGCGTCAGGTCAACGGCCAGCATATCCATTGAGACGGTCCCCACCGTGCCCGTGCGCACCCCATCCACCCAAACCGGCGTGCCGGTCGGCGCGATACGCGGATAGCCGTCGGCATAACCGCCCGCGACGATGCCAATCCGCTGCTCGCCCTTCGCCCGGAAGCGGCTGCCGTAGCCTACCGTGTCGCCCGCCTTCAGCGTCTGCACGCCAATGATCTCGCTGCGCAGGGTCATGACCGGCCTCAGGCCGCTGTTGGCGATATCCTGCCACTGGCCTGAGGGTGATGCACCGTACAGAACGATCCCCGGACGCACCCAGTTATAGTGGGCTTCAGGATGCCAAAGCGTCGCCGCCGAGTTCGACAGGGAGCGCGGACAATCGAGCCCTTCAGCCGCCTGCTCAATGCGGACCATAGCATCAGCAATGCCGTCCGGTTTTTCCGCATCGGCAAAGTGCGCCATCAGCGTCATTTCGCCAACGTTTTTCAGGCCACGCAGCTGCTGCCAGACCGTATGCACCCGCTCGGGCTGGAAGCCCAGGCGGTTCATGCCGCTGTTCACCTTGAGATAAATATCCAGCGGAGCGTGGAGCTTCGCATCCTGAATGGCTTTAATCTGCCAGTTGCTGTGAACGCTGGTGGTCAGGCGATACTTATCCAGCAGCGGCAAATCGTCCGCGTGGAAGAACCCCTCCAGCAGCAGAATAGGTCCTTTCCAGCCGCGCTCGCGCAGCAGGATGGCCTCTTCGAGATTCAGTAACGCAAAACCGTCGGTCGCGCCGAGCGCGCTCCATATACGGTCAATACCGTGGCCGTAGGCGTTTGCCTTGACGACTGACCAGACGCGCGAACCAGGTGCTGCCCGGCGAACAATTTGCAGGTTTTCCTTCAGGGCCTGCAGATCCAGCTGAGCCAGAACAGGACGGGACATGACAACTCCTTAATTATGCGCGCCGTGCAGGTGCTGAGGACGCGATGGCGTAAATCCTGATTGATAGCGCGCAGCACTTAAATCGTCAAACGGAATTGCCGGCGTGCGCCCGGAAATCAGGTCGCTCAGCAGCTGGCCCGAGCCGCAGGCCATCGTCCAGCCGAGCGTGCCGTGTCCGGTATTGGTCCACAGGTTTTTGTATGGCGTGCGGCCCACGATTGGCGTGCCGTCCGGGGTCATCGGACGCAGGCCGGTCCAGAACGTCGCCTGTTCCACAAACCCGCCGCGCGGGAAGAGATCGCCCACCACCATCTCCAGCGTTTCACGACGCGGCTGCAGCAGCTCGGTGTTGAAGCCGACAATCTCCGCCATGCCGCCGACGCGAATACGGTTATCGAAGCGGGTAATGGCGATTTTGTAGGTTTCATCCAGGATGGTTGACACGGGCGCCCCGCTCTCCTCTTTCACCGGGATAGTCAATGAGTAGCCCTTGAGCGGGTAGACCGGAATATCGAGGATGCCTTTCAGCATGGCGGTGGAGTAGGAACCAAACGCCATCACGTAGGCATCCGCCTTTATCACTTCGTCGCCGCACTTCACGCCGTAAATTTTTTCGCCTTCCGACAGCAGCTTGTCGACAGAGGTGTTAAAGCGGAATTTCACCCCAGCCTGCTCGCACATGTGCGCCAGACGCTGGGTAAAGAGCTGACAGTCGCCGGTTTCGTCATTCGGCAGACGCAGACCGCCGGTCAGCTTGTGGGCCACTTCGGCCAGCGCGGGTTCCACCTGCCCCAGCTGGCTGGCTTCCAGCAGCTGATACGGTACACCGGCATCTTCCAGCACGGCGATATCGCGGGTGGCGTTTTCATACTGTTGCTCGGTGCGGAACAGCTGCAGCGTGCCGCCCTGACGGCCTTCGTACTCAATCCCCGTCGACGCGCGCAGGGCTTTGAGGCAGTCACGGCTGTATTCCGCCAGACGCACCATGCGCCCTTTGTTTTCCATGTAGTGCCGGGTGTCGCAATTGCGCAGCATCTGCCACATCCACTTCAGCTGGAACTGCGTGCCGTCAAGGCTGATGGCCAGCGGCGCGTGGCGCTGGAACATCCATTTGATTGCCTTCAGCGGCACGCCGGGCGCCGCCCACGGGGCCGCATAGCCAGGAGAGATTTGACCGGCATTTGCCGCACTGGTTTCAAGCGCCGGGCCGGATTCACGATCGAGAACGGTAACCTCATGTCCCGCCTGACTTAAATACCAGGCGCTGGTTACGCCAACGACACCACTTCCCAGTATGACAACACGCATAGCCACTCCATTATGAGCAAAAGAACAATCATCTAATTACAGATTGATAACCTAGTTGAAAATATTATTCAACATACGACTTTTTTATGGTGACTTACCTCACACATCCCCCAGCATCAGGGGACAGGGATAATTTGGGATCTCCTGCTGAGCTTTATTTTTAACCAGCATAAAATTCTGATGAGTGCGCTTTTTTTGCCGTATCAAAAACGGGAAATCGCAAAGAAAAAATTTCTGCGCCAGCACGCTTTTTAACACGTTGATCTATGCTTGAAAGGAGGCTCTCCAGACAGAGAGAGCACCCACAACGAGGGCGCGCTAATGGCTACTATTGATTCCCTGAACAAGGACAACACACGTCTGAGCGATGGACCCGACTGGACCTTCGAGCTGCTGGATGTCTACCTCGCCGAAATCGACCGGGTGGCAAAACTGTATCGCCTGGATACCTATCCCCATCAGATTGAGGTGATTACCTCCGAACAGATGATGGACGCTTACTCCAGCGTCGGGATGCCGATCAACTATCCGCACTGGTCGTTTGGTAAAAAATTCATTGAAACGGAGCGGCTGTACAAGCACGGCCAGCAGGGGCTGGCGTATGAGATCGTCATTAACTCCAACCCGTGTATCGCCTATCTGATGGAAGAGAACACCATTACCATGCAGGCGCTGGTGATGGCGCACGCCTGCTACGGCCATAACTCCTTCTTTAAAAATAACTATCTGTTCCGCAGCTGGACGGACGCCAGCTCCATCGTCGATTACCTGATCTTCGCCCGTAAATACATTACCGACTGCGAAGAGCGCTACGGCGTGGACGAGGTAGAGAAGCTGCTCGACTCCTGCCACGCGCTGATGAACTACGGCGTGGACCGCTATAAACGCCCGCAGAAAATCTCACTGCAGGAGGAGAAAGCCCGGCAGAAAAGCCGCGAGGAGTATCTGCAGAGCCAGGTGAACATGCTGTGGCGCACCCTGCCGAAGCGTGAGGAGGAAAAAACGATTGCCGAAGCGCGTCGTTATCCGTCCGAGCCGCAGGAAAACCTGCTCTATTTTATGGAGAAGAACGCCCCGCTGCTGGAGCCGTGGCAGCGCGAGATTTTGCGTATCGTGCGTAAGGTGAGCCAGTATTTCTATCCGCAGAAACAGACCCAGGTGATGAACGAAGGCTGGGCAACATTCTGGCACTACACCATCCTCAACCATCTGTATGACGAGGGGAAAGTCACCGAGCGGTTCATGATGGAATTCCTCCACAGCCATACTAACGTGGTGTTCCAGCCGCCCTACAACAGCCCGTGGTACAGTGGGATTAACCCGTATGCGCTGGGCTTTGCGATGTTCCAGGATATTAAGCGCATCTGCCAGTCGCCAACGGAAGAGGACAAGTACTGGTTCCCGGATATCGCCGGTTCTGACTGGCTGGAAACGCTGCATTTTGCGATGCGCGACTTTAAGGATGAGAGCTTTATCAGCCAGTTCATGTCGCCGAAGATCATGCGCGATTTCCGCTTCTTCACCGTGCTGGACGATGACCGCAACAACTATCTGGAGATCTCCGCGATCCACAACGAGGAAGGGTACCGGGAGATCCGCTCCCGCCTCTCCTCCCAGTACAACCTGAGCAACCTTGAACCCAATATTCAGGTGTGGAACGTGGACCTGCGCGGCGACCGCTCCCTGACGCTGCGCTATATCCCGCACAACCGCGCGCCGCTGGATAAAGGACGTAAAGAGGTGCTGAAGCACGTGCACCGCCTGTGGGGCTTTGACGTGCAGCTGGAGCAGCAGAATGAGGACGGCAGCGTGGAGCTGCTGGAACGCTGCCCGGCGCGGTTGAATACGCTGTAGCGCCACCGGGCGAAAAAAAACCTCTCGATTGAGAGGTTTTTTATTTTAGCGACTCTGAATCGCTAAATCGCCCGGCAACGTTTTCTGCATACGGTGCCAGATTTCACCGGAATCGTGGCCGTAGCGGCGTACGGTTTCATATACCTGATCGTGCAGGCCTTCGGTGCAGAGCTTGCTCAGCTTATGGTAGAAGCCCAGCGCCAGACTGCGGGCTTCAGGGTTAGCGAAGTAGTGACGACCAATGCGGGTATAGAGCCCTTTCATACCGTTGAGGATCAGGCCGTAAACCGGGTTGCCGGAGGCAAACGCCAGGCCGCGAAACACGTTGTAATCGAGGGTGGCAAAGGCGTCAGCGTGATCTTCAACTTCATTCGCGCTAGCCAGCACCGCAAGCGCATCTTCAGGATGCTGACGGAAAGCGGTACGAATAAAAATAGTCGCGATGTTGGTGCGCACGGAGAGCAGATTATCAATCAGCTGCGGCACGCTTTCGTGGTCGAGGCGCGCCAGCGTTTCAAGAATGTTCAGCCCCGAGGTTTCCCAGAAGTTGTTTACCTTTGTTGGCTTGCCGTGCTGGATCGTCAACCATCCATCACGCGCCAGTCGCTGAAGCACTTCACGCAGCGTGGTGCGAGTGACGCCAATCAGTTCAGAGAGTTCGCGTTCAGCCGGAAGAATGGACCCCGCAGGGAAACGATTATTCCAGATGCTTTCAATGATGTACTCTTCCGCGAAACCCGCCGGGCTCTGCGCCTTAATGACCATAGTGAGATTTCCATTACACAGCTTTTTGCAAATTGGACTCATCATACCAGAGGCGTGCAACGGCAGGTAGCGCGGCAAAGTGAGAAAAGAGGGATCGCCGTTTCATTTTTGTGAAATTTACAATGCGGTCTTATCCGCCTCCGGGCCGCGATTTTTGCGTATACTGATGTTTTGTATTACTTAACGGGAAGGACGTCTGTTGTGGAAATTTCTTTTGGGCGCGCGCTGTGGCGCAATTTTTTAGGTCATTCTCCTGACTGGTACAAACTGATACTGCTGGTTTTCCTGGTCGTTAATCCCATCATTTTTAGCGTGGATCCGTTTATCGCCGGGTGGCTGCTGGTGGCGGAATTTATCTTCACCCTGGCCATGGCGCTGAAGTGTTATCCCCTGCTGCCCGGCGGTTTGCTGGCATTTGAAGCCGTTGTCATCGGCATGACGTCCGCAGAGCATGTAAAAGCAGAGCTGGCCTCCAATCTGGAAGTGCTACTGCTGCTCATTTTTATGGTGGCCGGTATCTACTTTATGAAACAGCTGCTGCTGTTTATCTTTACCCGCCTGCTGCTGAGCATTACGTCAAAAACGATCCTCTCGCTGGCGTTTTGCCTTGCCGCCGCCTTTCTGTCGGCCTTCCTGGATGCGCTCACCGTTGTCGCGGTGGTGATCAGCGTCGCCGTCGGATTTTACGGCATTTATCACCGCGTGGCCTCCTCTCGCCCATGTGAGGATTTACAGGACGATAGCCACGTCGAGGCGCATAACCGCGACGTGCTGGAACAGTTCCGCGCGTTTCTGCGCAGCCTGATGATGCACGCAGGGGTCGGTACGGCGCTGGGCGGCGTGATGACCATGGTGGGCGAGCCGCAAAACCTGATCATCGCGAAAGCGGCTGAATGGCATTTTGGCGAGTTTTTCCTGCGCATGGCCCCCGTCAGCGTGCCTGTGCTGGTCTGCGGGTTAGCGACCTGCATTCTGGTCGAAAAATTCAGGCTGTTCGGCTACGGCGCACAGCTGCCTGAACCGGTCCGCAAAGAACTGCATAAATTTGACGAGCAGAGCCGCAAACAGCGTACGCGCCAGGAGACGCTGCGTCTGATTGCGCAGGGGATCATCGGCGTCTGGCTTATCGCCGCGCTGGCGTTGCATCTTGCCGAAGTCGGGTTGATTGGCCTCTCCGTCATTATTCTTGCCACCACCTTTAGCGGGGTAACGGACGAACATGCTATTGGTAAAGCCTTTACCGAAGCCCTGCCGTTTACCGCGCTGCTGGCGGTCTTTTTTGCGGTCGTGGCGGTGATTATTGACCAACACCTTTTCGCACCGATTATCGCGTTTGTGCTTCAGGCCTCGCCGGACTCGCAGCTTACGCTGTTCTATCTCTTTAACGGTCTGTTGTCCTCTATTTCCGATAACGTCTTTGTCGGGACGGTGTATATCAATGAGGCCAAAGCGGCGATGGAGCAAGGGAGCGTCAGCACCGGGCAGTTCGACCTGCTGGCGGTGGCCATCAACACCGGAACAAACCTGCCCTCCGTTGCAACACCGAACGGCCAGGCGGCATTTCTCTTCCTGCTGACCTCGGCGCTGGCGCCGCTCATACGGCTTTCTTATGGAAGAATGGTCTGGATGGCGCTGCCGTACACGCTGGTGCTCACCGTTGTTGGTTTGCTGTGCATCAAAATTACTCTCGTTCCCTGTACGCAATGGCTGCTACAAGCGGGTATACTTGCGGCGCATTAAAATTCGTTTACACTGCGCTTTCTAAGCATGTTCCAGGGAAATGATTATGTTGAGATTTTTAAACCAGTGCTCCCGCGGTCGCGGAGCGTGGTTGTTGATGGCCCTGACCGCCTTTGCGCTGGAAATGGTTGCGCTGTGGTTCCAGCACGTGATGGGACTCAAGCCCTGCGTGCTGTGCATCTACGAGCGCTGCGCGCTGTTCGGCATTATGGGTGCAGGCCTGGTGGGCGCAATTGCCCCAAAAACGCCGTTGCGCTATGTGGGTATTGCCATCTGGCTGTACAGCGCCTGGAAAGGGATTGAGCTTTCCTGGCAGCACACCATGATGCAGCTGCATCCGTCACCGTTTATGACCTGTGATTTCGCCGCCCGTTTCCCGAGCTGGCTGCCGCTGGATAAGTGGCTTCCGCAGGTGTTTGTCGCATCCGGTGACTGCTCCGTACGTCAGTGGGAATTCCTGACGCTGGAGATGCCGCAGTGGCTGGTGGGCATTTTTGTGGCCTACTTCGTCGTGGCGCTGCTGGTGCTGATTGCTCAGCCGTTCAAACCGAAGAAACGCGATTTGTTTGGAAGGTAAAAGCAAAAACCCGCCCCGGCGGGTTTTTTATTATCACCGATTAGGGTGATTCATGATGTGATCTTCCCAGTCCCGTACCTCGGACTCCTTCACCGCAATGTGGCGTACCGAGATACGCTCGCCGTGCATCGCCGCTTTTGAGCCCGTCAGCAGCGGATGCCAGTTCGGCAGTTCTTTCCCTTCCGCCAGCAGGCGATACGCGCAGGTGTGCGGCAGCCACTCAAAAGTCGGCAGATTTTCACGGGTGAGCTTGATGCAGTCCGGCTCGAACTCGAAGCGGCGTTCGTAGTTGCGGCACTGGCAGGTTTTAATGTTCAGCTGCCTGCAGGCGACGTTGGTGAAATAGATCTCATCGGAGTCTTCATCCATCAGCTTGTGCAGACAGCACTGCCCGCAGCCGTCGCACAACGATTCCCACTCCGCGTCGGTCATTTGGTCAAGAGTTTTGCTTTGCCAGAAAGGAATGTCGTTCATCAGGATGTCCACACGTCAAAAGAAAGCGCACCTTATAACGAGTCTGGCACGTGGTTGCAAGTTTTGCCGCCCTTTGCAGGCGGCAAGATGCGGTTACAGCACGCGGGTTTTTAGCGACAGGCCGTTAAAACCGACCTCAAGCTCATCGCCGCTGGCGAGCGGGCCCACACCTTCCGGCGTGCCGGTGAGGATCACATCGCCCGGCTTCAGGGTGAAGAAACGGCTCATGTAGGCGATCAGCGGCACGATCTTGTGGATCATATCTGCCGTGGTGCCCTGCTGGTGGATCTCGCCGTTAACCTTCAGGCTGAGCGGAGTGTCCTGCGGATCGTTGGTAAATTCATTCACCGGAACAAACCCTGAAATCGGACATGCGTTATCAAAGCCTTTGGCTTTTTCCCACGGCTGCCCTGCCTTCTTCATTTTGCCCTGCACGTCGCGTAGGGTCAGATCCAGCGCCACGCCGTAGCCGGCAATCGCTTTCTCGACATGCTCTTCGGAAGCCTGGCGCAGCGTGGCGCCGATCAGCACGGCAAGCTCTACTTCGTGATGCACCGACCCCAGCCCCTGCGGCAGCGCCAGCGGCTGGCGGATGTCGCATAGCGCCGTCTCGGGCTTAATAAACAGGACCGGCTCTTCTGGGGTTGCGCTGCCCATCTCCTGAATATGCTTCGCATAGTTGCTGCCCACGCAGACCACTTTGCTGACGGGATAATCCAGTAATGCACCTTGCCAGTTATGATGTTGATACATGCTCGACCCCTAATCGGTTGATGTGTTATGCCCGAAAACAGCTGAGGCTATTTTTTCCCGGACGCCTCGAGGTGCTGTTTTAATAAATTCTCAGGCGGCGGTGGAAGCTGTAAATAATAGCCCTGCTCGGCTAATGCCGTTTTCACTTTTTCCAGATCGGCATTCACCAGTTTCTTACGGCCGTCCAGCGGCAGCAGCATCGCCAGCTGTGGTCGGCCAAAGTTCTTCATTAATTCTTCCGGCACGCGTGAAAAATCGTCTTTCTTTTCGACATAAAGATAGGTCTGGTCACGGCTTGTACTTCTGTAGATCACACAAAACATGTTTTTACTCTGAATTAATCGGTGGTTGCTTGCCTCAATATACTCCTGACTATAACATGCCTGATACTCTTCGGAATATCGCAGCGAATGGTTGCGGTTAATAGCAAATTGAGTAAGGCCAGGATGTCAAACACGCCCATCGAGCTTAAAGGCAGTAGCTTCACCTTATCAGTGGTTCATTTGCATGATGCAAAACCCGAGGTTATTCGTCAGGCGTTAGAAGACAAAATCGCCCAGGCTCCCGCCTTTCTGAAGCACGCCCCCGTCGTCATCAACGTCAGCGGTCTTGAGGCGCCGGTTAACTGGACACGTCTCCAGCAGGCGGTCTCCTCTACCGGGCTGCGTATTGTCGGCATCAGCGGCTGCAAAGATCCCGAGTTGAAAGCGGAAATCGACCGTGCGGGGCTGCCTCTTCTTAATGAAGGCAAAGAAAAAACCCCACGTGCAGCACCCGCTGCCGTACAAACGCCCCCTCCTGCGGCGCAAAACGTTACCGCTCTCACAAAAACGCGAATGATTGATGTGCCGGTTCGTTCCGGTCAGCGCATTTATGCGCCAAACTGTGATCTAATTGTTACAAGCCACGTCAGTGCTGGCGCAGAGCTTATTGCAGATGGCAATATTCACGTTTACGGTATGATGCGTGGACGTGCGCTCGCGGGCGCAAGTGGCGATCGGGACGCGCAAATATTTTGTACTCACCTGACGGCGGAACTGGTGTCCATCGCAGGTGAATATTGGCTGAGCGACAAGATCCCAGCCGAATTTTATGGCAAAGCGGCTCGCCTGCTTCTGGCAGACGACGCGTTGACCGTTCAACCGTTGAATTAATCCCTTTTTAACAAGGAATTTCTATGGCACGCATTATTGTTGTTACTTCGGGTAAAGGAGGCGTTGGCAAGACCACCTCCAGCGCGGCCATCGCTACTGGTTTGGCCCAGAAGGGAAAGAAAACCGTCGTTATCGACTTCGATATCGGTCTGCGTAACCTCGACCTCATCATGGGATGTGAGCGTCGCGTCGTATATGACTTCGTGAACGTCATTCAGGGCGATGCCACGCTGAACCAGGCGCTGATTAAAGACAAGCGCACCGAGAACCTCTTCATTCTTCCGGCTTCTCAGACGCGTGATAAAGATGCCCTGACCCGTGAAGGCGTGGAAAAGGTGCTCGACGAGCTGAAAAAAATGGAGTTCGACTTTATCGTCTGTGACTCCCCTGCCGGCATTGAAACCGGTGCCCTGATGGCGCTCTACTTTGCTGATGAAGCGATCATCACCACCAACCCGGAAGTCTCCTCCGTGCGTGACTCCGACCGTATTCTCGGTATTCTGGCCTCCAAATCCCGCCGTGCGGAAAATGGCCAGGATCCGATCAAAGAGCACCTGCTGCTGACCCGCTATAACCCGGGTCGCGTAAACAAAGGTGACATGCTGAGCATGGAAGACGTGCTGGAGATCCTGCGCATTAAACTGGTTGGCGTTATCCCGGAAGACCAGTCCGTGTTACGCGCCTCTAACCAGGGCGAGCCCGTGATCCTTGATACAACGGCAGATGCAGGTAAAGCTTACGCCGATACCGTTGACCGTCTGCTGGGAGAAGAACGTCCTTTCCGCTTCATTGAAGAAGAGAAGAAAGGTTTCCTCAAACGCCTGTTCGGAGGATAAGTTATGGCATTACTGGACTTTTTTCTCTCGCGGAAAAAAAGCACCGCCAACATCGCAAAAGAACGCCTGCAAATTATCGTTGCGGAGCGTCGTCGTAGCGACGCCGAGCCTCACTACCTGCCGCAGCTGCGCAAGGACATCCTGGAAGTGATCTGTAAGTATGTGCAGATTGACCCGGAGATGGTCACCGTACAGCTGGAGCAAAAGGACGGGGATATTTCGATTCTGGAGCTGAACGTAACGCTTCCGGAAGCGGAAGAGTCGCGTCTGTAGGTTCCTGGTGTCGTAGCCCCGGTAAGCGCAGCGCCACCGGGGAGAATATGCCGGGTATATCGCCCGGCATATTTTTATCGCGGATAACCTTCCAGCAAGGTATTCAGGCGATCGGCCATCAATACCCCGCGCCAGCCAGCCATCAGTTCCGGCACGCCATTCTGCGGTTTCAGCTTCCAGTGCCAGTTCAGCAGCTGGTTAATTTGTCTGCGTGACGCCAGCAGTTCAGCGCTCAGCTTGCTTTCCGTTGCGACATCCTGCACCAGCGCTTTGATATCCTTAAATGCTTTACGATAGCCCGGCATATCCATGAGATTCAGCAGCGTCTCAGGCAGTGCGTCCTCCGGCAGCGCCTGCGCTTTGGCGACCAGCGCCAACAGGGTTTTACCATGGAAACGGATCTCGCTGCCGGAAAGGCCAATGCTGTCCAGCTCGCCCAGGCTGCCCGGCATATAGCGCGCGACCGCCCAGAGATGCTCTTCACGCACCACAAAATTCACGGCCAAATCGCGCTCACGCGCTTTACGCAAACGCCAGTCCGCTAACAGCTGCAGGCAGGCCAGCTGACGCGTGCGAAGCTGCCAGGCGTTGGTGATATCACGCCAGGCCTCTTTCGGGTCAACCACTTCCTGGCGACGCTGCTGCGTCATACGGCACTCGTCCAGCGCGGCAGAGAGCCAGCCGGAGGCTTCCGCCTCTTTCATCAGCTGTCCGGCAATCGGCAGCAGGTAAAACACGTCTGCCGCCGCATATTCCAGCTGACGCTCGGTAAGCGGACGCGCCAGCCAGTCGGTCCGGGATTCACTTTTATCTAGCGTCAGGCCCGTGTACTCCTCCACCATGGCGGCAAAGCCCCACGACAGCGGACGACCGCTGAACGCCGCGAGGATCTGCGTATCAATCAGCGGCTGAGGCATGATGCCAAAGGTGTTAAGAAAGACTTCCAGATCTTCACTGCCCGCGTGCAGATATTTCGTTACCGCAGTATCCAGCAGCAGGTCACGCATCGGCTCCCAGTCGGTAATGCCGAGCGGGTCGATCAGCGAGACGTGCTTACCGTCGTACATCTGTATCAAACCCAGCTGTGGATAATAGGTGCGAGTACGGACAAACTCGGTATCCAGAGCGATGGCAGGAAAGTCGCGCGTCACTTCGCACAGCGAAGCCAGCTCGTCGTTGGTCGTGATCATCTGGTAATTCAAATCGGATTCTCTTTTGTTTGCGCCCATAAAAAACGCCGGCTTAACCGGCGTCTGGGCGATTAACGTGAAGCTCAGGCCTTATTGTCTACTTTGGCACGGGCTTCGTCACGTAATTCTCGTCGTAATATCTTCCCGACGTTGGATTTCGGCAGCTCATCGCGGAATTCCACCAGCTTCGGCACCTTATAGCCCGTCAGCTGACGGCGACAAAACGTTATCAGCGCTTCCTCGGTAAGAGAAGGATCTTTCTTGACCACAAATATCTTCACCGCTTCACCGCTGCTGCCGGAAGGAACGCCCACCGCCGCCACTTCCAGCACGCCGCTGTGCTGCATCACCACGTCTTCGATTTCGTTCGGATAGACGTTGAAGCCGGAGACCAGGATCATATCTTTTTTGCGATCGACGATGCGCAGGAAGCCTTCGTCATCCATCACCGCAATATCGCCGGTGTGAAGCCAGCCGTCTTTAATGATTTCGTCGGTCGCATCAGGGCGCTGCCAGTAACCCAGCATCACCTGCGGCCCTCTGACGCACAGCTCGCCCGGCTCGCCGTGAGGAACTTCGTTATCCTCATCATCCACCAGCTTTGCTTCCGTCGACGGGACCGGCAGGCCGATGCTGCCGCTGTGGTAGTCGATATCGTGCGGGTTGACGCTCACCAGCGGGGCACACTCCGTCAGGCCGTAGCCTTCCAGCAGATATTGCCCGGTTAGCTTCACCCAGCGCTCGGCCACCGCCTGCTGAACCGGCATGCCGCCGCCCGCGGAGAGATGCAGAGTGGAGAAATCAAGCTGCTGGAACTCTTTGTTGTTGAGCAGCGCGTTAAACAGGGTGTTCACCCCGGTCATGGCGGTAAACGGGTATTTTGCCAGCTCTTTCACCAGACCCGGGATATCGCGCGGGTTGGTGATCAATACGTTTTGCCCGCCCAGCTCGATAAACAGCAGGCAGTTCATGGTCAGCGCGAAGATGTGATACAGCGGCAGCGCGGTGATTACCAGCTCTTTACCCGGATGCAGCAGCGGCCCGTAGGTGGCATTAACCTGCTCAAGGTTTGCCAGCATGTTGCGGTGGGTCAGCATCGCCCCTTTGGCCACGCCGGTGGTGCCGCCCGTGTATTGCAGGAAGGCCAGGTCTTCGGAGACGACTTCAGGCTTGACGTACTGCATGCGATAGCCCGCATGCAGCGCGCGCCGGAAGGAGATAGCATCCGGCAGATGGTATTTTGGTACCAGACGTTTGACGTATTTAACGACAAAGTTAACCAGCGTCCCTTTGGCGGTGGAAAGCTGATCGCCCATGCGCGTCAGGATGACATGCTTCACCTGGGTTTTGTCGACCACTTTTTCCAGGGTATGGGCAAAGTTAGAAACAATGACAATCGCCACCGCCCCGCTGTCGTTCAGCTGATGTTCCAGCTCGCGCGGCGTGTAAAGCGGGTTAACGTTGACGACAATCATCCCGGCACGCAGGATGCCGAACAGCGCCACCGGGTATTGCAGCAGGTTCGGCATCATCAGCGCGACGCGATCCCCTTTTTGCAGCCCAAGTCCTTCCTGCAGATAAGCCGCAAACGCCCGGCTACGCTCCTCAAGCTTACGGAACGTCATCACCTCGCCCATATTCACAAACGCGGGCTGGTCTGCGTAACGTCTTACCGAGTGTTCAAATAATTCCACCAGGGATTGATAACGGTCAGGATTGATCTCCGCAGGCACATCTGCGGGATAACGGTTAAGCCAAACCTTCTTCAATGCATCACCTCTGAAATGAGTGTTCGTCGTCATCACAGCCCCGATAATAAACAGTTTGTTAACATTATATTAACTCAGCGTACCAGTTTATTAATTGTTCAGATTGCAGGTTGCGAAGCGCGTCACTCTTTTTTTTCGTTTTATCCGTAAAAAAACAGAGACAGCGGCTGAGCCGCTGTCTCTTTCTTAACAATAACAGTAAGTTACTCAGTTACGATCGTTTGCACCTGTGCAGGGCCCGGGTTATACCAGCCCCATCCCGGATAACCGTAACGATAAGGATGTGGGCCCCACATCCATGGGTCGATTGGCTGAGGCGGCATCACCACCTGCTGGGCGATACGCCAGCGTTTATAGCCATTCACCTGCATGGTCATAAATTTATACGGCGTGTTGCCGATTTTGCCCTGCACCGAACCGGTAATCGGCCCGACAACGGTTACCAGCTGTCCGCGAAAATCGACCGGGTCGAGGAAACCACTAACGTCGGCATAGATACGCCCGCGAGAGGCTTCACCGAGTACGGGACGCGCGCCACTGTCGAGCGGTACCGTGGCAATTTCCAGACGGGTTTTCCCCTGCTGGTTCTGCACGTCGATCACTTTCCCACCGAAGCGGGCTTCCTGGCCGACGTAAAGCTCGGGCGCATTCATTACCCGAACCAGATCCTGCTGTGGCGTCGGGCTGCTGCCCTTGATCGCATCAGGTACGGTTACGCAACCGCTCAGTGCTATGGCAACCGCGCCTGCCATAAAAAGGCGTACTACTTTAGTCTGAACCGCCATGATGCGACTCCTTTTTCTCAGTTCATGTTACTGAGATTCACTCGCGGCCCGGAAGTTTCTTCCACGCGACGGTGTTTCGCAAATAAACCGGTTCCGCGTGTTCAACGGCCACGGTTTTTCCTGCTGCAAGCAGTTGACGGGCAATCGGGAGCATATCTTCTGCCGCAGGCAGGAGCATGTTGCCGTCCACCAGCGTCAACCCGGTGCCGCTCGCCATCTCTGGCCACGCCGGCCAGCCCGTGCCGACGGTCGCCCATTCGCCGGACAGCTGCTTCAGGCGCTCAGTAACGGCTTCAGGCTTAAGCACTGCTTCCGTCTCTTCGCCGTGCCAGACGCCGTTTTCATCGCGGGTATATTCCGCCCAGTAAACTTCACCCATGCGAGCGTCAATAGCGGCGAGCACGCGGGTCGCGCCCGTCATGCGCCAGGCACCCTCCGCCATCGTCGCAAGCGTAGAGACGCCGATCATCGGCAGGTCAGCGCCCAGCGCCAGCCCCTGCGCGATGCCAATCCCAATGCGCACGCCCGTAAAGCTGCCGGGACCGCGGCCAAAGGCCAGCGCGTCGAGGTCGGTTAAGGAGGTGTTGCCCTGGGTTAAAATGGCTTTAACCAGGGGGAGAATGCGTTGGGTATGTTCCCGTGGGCACTCTTCGAAATGGGCAGAAACAGCACCGTCGTTCAACAGTGCGACAGAGCAAGCCTCTGTCGCGGTATCAATAGCCAGAATTCGCATCAGTCGTCGCGCTCTCGCAAGGGTCAGTCACAAAATGGCGCGCATCTTAGCACACTCCGGAGCGAATTACTCCGCCGTTGGGTTTGCCAGGAAACGCACCGCGCGTTTAATGTCCCGCGTACGCGGGGCGGGCGGCAGGCTGGCGAGAAAGGTTGCGCCGTAAGGACGCATCACCAGCCGGTTATCGCAGATGACCAGCACGCCGCGATCGGTGACGTCACGGATTAAGCGCCCTACCCCCTGCTTAAGCGTAATGACCGCATCCGGCAGCTGAACCTCGTCAAACGGATCGCCGCCGCGCAGACGGCAGTCTTCCATCCGCGCCTTGAGCAGAGGATCGTCCGGCGACGTGAACGGCAGCTTATCGATGATCACCAGCGAGAGCGTGTCGCCACGCACGTCCACCCCTTCCCAGAAGCTGCTGGTTGCCACCAGCAGGGCATTACCGGCGCTGACGAACTGCTGCAGCAGCTGGCCTTTGCTGGTTTCGCCCTGCAGCAGCACAGGGAGGGTCATGGTGGCGCGAAACTGCTCGGCGAGATCGCGCATCATGGCGTGTGAGGTGCAGAGCATAAAGCAGCGCCCGTTGTTGGCCTCAATCATCGGCTTGAGCATCGCTGCGAGATGCCGCGCCGCCCCCGGCTGGTTCGGCAGCGGGAGATTGCGTGGCACGCAAAGCAGCGCCTGCTTTTCGTAATCAAACGGGCTGGGCAGCAGCAGTGATTCCGCCTGCTCAATACCGAGGCGTTCGGTGAAGTGGTGCAGATCGTCATTTACAGACAGGGTTGCGGAAGTGAAGATCCAGCTTCCCGGCTTCTGCGCCATCACCTCTTTGAATTTATCGGCCACCGTCAGCGGCGTGAGCGCCAGGGTAAAGTGCCGTGAGGTGCATTCATACCAGTAGCTGAACCCCGGCTGGTTGATCTCTTTTAGCCGTTTGAGCCGCCCGCGATAGAGCGTGGCGCGTTCAAAGGCGGCGTCAAGCAGCGCGGAGCGTCCGAGGGACAGCTTCGCCACGTCGTAGCAGAGCTCAAGTGCATCATCGAGCAGCAGCAGCGCGCGCTGGATATTTTTGTCCGCCAGCAATTCGCGCAGGTTGCCGCGATAGCCCGGCTCGCCAAGCTGTAAGCGGAAATCCTGTGCGCTTTGCGCCAGACGGTCGGCACACTTCTGCAGCTGCTGGGTATCTTTGAGTTCGGTACGGTAGGCAATGGTAAAATCTTTCGCCAGATCCTGTAGCTGGCGGCTGGAGAGCGACTGGCCGAAATACTGGCTGGCGATATCCGGCAACTGATGGGCTTCATCGAAGATCATCACGTCCGCCTCCGGGATCAGCTCGCCGAAACCGCTGTCCTTAACCACCATGTCCGCGAGGAACAGGTGGTGGTTCACCACCACCACGTCTGCGTCCATCGCTGTTTTGCGCGCTTTCACCACAAAACAGTCTTTATACAGCGGGCAGTCGCTGCCGAGGCAATTGTCGTTGGTGCTGGTCACCAGCGGCCAGGCCGGGGAGTCTTCCGGCACGCTCGCGCAGGTGCTGATATCGCCCTCTTCGGTCTGGTTCGCCCAGGCGCGCAGGATGATGACGTCGCTCAGGGTTTGTACCGGCAGATCGCCGCCGGCCAGCGCCTGTTGTTCGAGTCGCTCCAGGCAGAGATAGTTGGAGCGCCCCTTCAGCAGTGCCAGGCGTCCTTTGTATTTCAGCGCTTTTGCTACGGTAGGCAGATCGCGGCTGTAGAGCTGATCCTGCAGCGCTTTCGATCCGGTGGAAATTATCACTTTCTTTTTCGCCCGCAGCGCCGGCGCAAGGTAAGCATAGGTCTTACCCGTGCCGGTTCCGGCTTCAACCACCAGCGGCAGGGCCTGATCAATGGCGCGGGCAACGGCGTGCGCCATCTGTCGCTGAGGCTCACGGGGCTTGAAGCCGGGGATCGCCTGCGCTAATTGACCTTCAGGGGAAAAATCGTCTGCCACGTTGCTCTCTCACTGTATTTTTGCACAGGGATTATGTCAGCCCATCTTCTCCTGTGCCACCCCAAATAGTGACGACGGCAGAACAATATGGCAGTCTTGCCGCCTGACGACGAAAAATAACGAGGAAACGTTTATGACAATTGTGCGCATTGATGCCGAAGCCCGCTGGTCTGATGTGGTGATCCATAACCAGACGCTGTATTACACCGGTGTACCGTCAAATCTGGACGCGGATGCGTTCGAACAGACGGCGAATACCCTGGCGCAGATTGACGCGGTGCTGAAAAAACAGGGCAGCGATAAATCCCGCATTCTGGATGCGACCATTTTCCTGGCAAATAAAGACGATTTCGCGGCGATGAATAAAGCCTGGGATGCGTGGGTGGTGGCGGGTCACGCGCCTGTACGCTGCACCGTACAGGCCACGCTGATGAAACCGGAATACAAGGTTGAGATCAAGATTATCGCGGCGGTTTAAGCCCGATTACTCTTCATCTTCATCCTCAAAACGCGCCACGATCCGCTCGCCGGTATGGGTGGCGCGCAGCTCCTCCGCCACCTGGGAAATCGCCTGTCCGCTGCTCATCCCCTGGGACATCAGTTCCTGAATTCGCTCAACCGCTTTCTGCTGCTGTTCATGGCTCAGAGAAGGTAAACCTGCAAACATCGTCAACTCCTGCTAAATTATTCGCGCTAATTATTTCACGCTGCCCGGTAGTATGCCATACATGAACATGCGCTTCCCCATTGTTGTTACCTTACCCTGGCGCGCTGACGCCGCTGAGTTCTGGTTTGCCCGTCTGAGCCATCTTCCTTTTGCCATGCTGCTGCACTCCGGCCATGCGGATCACCCGTACAGCCGCTTCGATATTCTGGTGGCCGATCCCCTGAAAACGCTGACGACCGACGATCTGTCGACGACGGACGATCCGCTGATGCAGCTTCAGCAGGAAATCAACGCGCTGGGCTTATCCGCTACCCCTAACCTGGACCTGCCCTTCCAGGGCGGCGCGCTGGGCCTGTTTGGCTACGATTTGGGTCGCCGCTTCGAGATGCTGCCCGAGCATGCGCAGGCGGATATTGCCCTGCCGGACATGGCCGTGGGGCTGTATGACTGGGCGTTGATTGTGGACCACCAGAAAAAAAGGGTCTCCCTGCTGAGCCATGATGACGTGCAGGCGCGTCTGGCCTGGCTTGAGGCACAACAGCCTGCTCCAGCTGAGGCGTTCACCCTGACCTCCGGCTGGCGCTCAAACATGACCGCGCCGGAATACGCGGAAAAATTCTCCCGCGTGCAGGCCTATCTGCAAAGCGGCGACTGCTATCAGGTTAACCTTGCCCAGCGTTTCCAGGCAGCATACCAGGGGGACGAGTGGCAGGCGTTTACCCGTCTCAATGCCAACAACAGGGCTCCGTTCAGCGCGTTTGTACGTCTGAAACAGGGGGCCATCCTCAGCCTGTCGCCGGAGCGTTTTATCCATCTGGCGGAAGGGACGATTCAGACCCGCCCGATTAAAGGCACGCTGCCGCGCCTTGCCGATCCGGACGCCGATCGCCAGCAGGCGGAGAAACTCGCCGGGTCACCGAAGGATCGCGCCGAAAACCTGATGATTGTCGACCTGATGCGTAACGATATTGGCCGGGTCGCCGAACCAGGCAGCGTGCGCGTGCCGGAGCTGTTCGTCGTCGAGCCTTTCCCGGCAGTGCATCATCTGGTCAGCACCATCACCGCGCGTCTGCCCGCCTCTCGCACCGCCTGCGATCTGCTCCGGGCCGCGTTCCCGGGCGGCTCCATCACCGGTGCGCCAAAAATTCGCGCCATGGAAATCATCGACGAACTGGAACCGCACCGCCGCAACGCCTGGTGCGGCAGCATCGGCTATATCAGCCTGTGCGGCACCATGGATACCAGCATTACCATTCGCACGCTGACGGCCTGCGGCGGCAATCTGTACTGTTCTGCGGGCGGCGGCATTGTGGCGGACAGCCAGGTCGAGGCGGAATATCAGGAAACCTTTGATAAGGTGAACCGCATCCTGAAGCAACTGGAGAACTAACGGTGGACAAAGAGAACCTGACGCTGGATGATTTTCTGTCGCGCTTTCAGCTGCTACGGCCGCAGGTCAACCGCGCCACGCTGAATCAGCGTCAGGCGGCGGTGCTGATCCCGGTGGTGCGCCGGGAACAGCCGGGCCTGCTGCTTACGCAGCGTTCGCCGCATATGCGCAAACACGCCGGTCAGGTGGCCTTCCCGGGAGGCGCGGTGGACAGCACCGATGCGTCGCTGATTGCCGCCGCGCTGCGGGAAGCGCAGGAGGAGGTGGCGATCCCGCCTGACGCGGTGGAAGTCATTGGCGTGCTGCCGCCCGTCGACAGCGTGACCGGCTTTCAGGTCACGCCGGTAGTCGGCATTATCCCCCCCAATCTTCAGTATCACGCCAGCGTCGACGAAGTCTCTGCGGTGTTTGAGATGCCGCTTGAAGAGGCGCTCCGGCTAAGCCGCTATCATCCGCTGGATATCCATCGCCGGGGGCATGACCATCGGGTCTGGTTGTCCTGGTATCAGCATTATTTTGTCTGGGGCATGACGGCGGGCATCATTCGTGAACTGGCGCTACAAATCGGCCTGAAGCCTTGACTATACTTTACATTCCAGCCTTTTTTGCAGGTTTGCGATCTGCGTCGCGCTATTAGCAAAACCCATCGTTAACCATTAGTTTAATTCATGTGAATAGTTAAGCCGAGGTTGGTGTTCCCTCTTACACTATGCGCAGTTATAACATCGTTACTGGAACCCCGGTAACCCTGTCAGGAGTGTGAAAGTGATTAGTATATTCGACATGTTCAAAGTGGGGATTGGTCCTTCTTCTTCCCACACTGTAGGGCCGATGAAGGCCGGTAAACAGTTCGTCGATGATCTGGTCGAAAAAGGATTACTGGAAAGCGTTACCCGTGTCGCCGTAGACGTTTACGGTTCACTGTCATTAACGGGTAAAGGCCACCACACCGATATCGCCATTATTATGGGTCTGGCGGGCAATATGCCGGACACTGTTGATATTGATGCCATCCCGGCATTCATCCGCGACGTGGAAGCGCGCGGTCGCCTGCTGCTGGCTAACGGTCAGCACGAAGTGGATTTTCCGCAGGATGACGGCATGCGTTTTCGCAGCGACAACCTGCCGCTGCATGAAAACGGCATGACTATCCACGCCTGGAGCGGCGAAAAAGAGATCTACAGCAAAACCTACTACTCCATCGGCGGTGGCTTCATCGTTGACGAAGAGCATTTCGGTAAAGAGAGCGCGGGCGACGTGAACGTGCCCTATCCGTTCAAATCGGCCACCGAGATGCTGGGCTACTGCAAAGAGACCGGTTTGTCGCTGTCCGGCATGGTGATGCAGAACGAGCTGGCGCTGCACAGCAAAAAAGAGATCGAAGACTATTTTGCCAACGTGTGGCAAACCATGCGCGCCTGTATCGATCGCGGGATGAACACCGAAGGCGTACTGCCAGGGCCACTGCGCGTGCCGCGTCGTGCCTCTGCCCTGCGCCGTATGCTGGTGACCACGGACAAATTCTCTAACGACCCGATGAACGTAGTTGACTGGGTGAACATGTTTGCTCTGGCGGTGAACGAAGAGAACGCCGCTGGGGGGCGCGTCGTGACTGCGCCAACCAACGGTGCGTGCGGGATCGTTCCGGCGGTGCTGGCCTACTACGATCACTTTATCGAGCCTGTGACGCCGGATATTTATATCCGTTATTTCCTCGCGGCAGGCGCTATCGGCGCGTTGTACAAGATGAACGCGTCCATTTCAGGCGCTGAAGTGGGCTGTCAGGGTGAAGTAGGCGTGGCCTGCTCCATGGCGGCGGCCGGTTTGGCCGAGCTGCTGGGCGCAAGCCCTGAACAGGTTTGCGTGGCGGCGGAAATTGGCATGGAGCATAACCTCGGTCTGACCTGTGATCCGGTCGCAGGCCAGGTGCAGGTGCCGTGCATTGAGCGTAACGCGATTGCCTCCGTCAAAGCGATTAACGCCTCGCGCATGGCGATGCGCCGTACCAGCGAACCACGCGTGTCGCTGGATAAGGTTATCGAAACCATGTACGAAACCGGCAAAGACATGAACGCGAAGTACCGTGAAACGTCGCGCGGCGGTCTGGCCATTAAGGTGCAGTGCGACTGATCCTCTCTTTCGCCCATCCGCAACGGATGGGCGAATTTCTCCCTTCATTCTCGTCTCCTTCTTCTTTCCCCACTACACTTTTACGGTCGCGGCTGCTCGCGCTCGGCCTGACATCAGGCAGCGGCTAAATAGCGAACGGGTTGAGAGAGAAGCAGGCGCGGTAGTAACGCCACAATGGCTGGCGGGAATATCTTCCCCGCCAGAAGATCGTAACGGGCACATCGTACCCGTTAAGCAGACTTATTCGTCTTCGTCGTGTGCAGACTGTTCTTTAACAATGCGGACCAGATCGACGCGGTAGTCGTTAGCTTCAACGATAGTGATGTGCAATGGAGGAAGCTCGATCACATCCCCGACGCGCGGGATCTGACCGTTTACGGCGATAACCAGCCCCGCCACGGTTGCGATGTCTTCTTCATCGTTAACCACGTTTTCCAGCCCCAGCGTATGCGAGAGCGCGTGCAGGTCGGTCGCACCTTTGACCAGCCAGCCTTCGCCGTCGGCCACAATTTCAGGCGTTTCGTCTTCATCCGGGAATTCACCGGCAATCGCTTCAAGCACGTCCAGCGGCGTCACCAGCCCCTGTACCACACCAAACTCGTTGGTGACGATAACAAAGCTACCGCGCGCGCGACGCAATACGCCCAGCAGGTTGATCGGATCCAGCGTTTCCGGTACGACAATCGCCGGCGACGAAGCTGCAATGGCCTCCACGTTGACGCCCTCTTCCAGCGCCACCAGCATCTCTTTCGCCCGAACCACGCCGATGATTTCATCCAGCTCACCGCGGCATACCGGGAACAGGCTGTGCGGAGATGAGAGCAATTGCTGACGAATTTCATCAACGCTCAGGTTCGCATCGACCCAGCTAATTTCCCCGCGCGGCGTCATGATGCCGCGCAGCGAGCGGGAGGCCAGGGAGAGCACGCCGTTAATCATGTAGCGTTCTTCTTCCACAAATGCCCCTTCCGGAACCGGCACCGGGTTACGGTTTTCAGGGTCAGACTGGACGTTCACCTGACGGCGTCCGCCCATCAGGCGCAGAATGGCGTCCGCCGTTCGGGCACGCAGCGGCTGATTTGACTGCTGCTTAATAAAGTTACGACGCGCAATCTGGTTGAACAGTTCGATCAGGATCGAGAAGCCAATCGCGGCGTACAGGTAGCCTTTCGGAATATGGAAGCCGAAACCTTCCGCCACCAGGCTCAAACCAATCATCAGCAGGAAGCTCAGACAGAGCACGACCACCGTCGGATGCTGGTTGACGAAGCGCGTCAGCGGTTTCGAGGCCAGCAGCATCACCGCCATCGCAATCACGACAGCCGCCATCATCACCGGCAGGTGGTTCACCATACCGACCGCGGTAATCACCGCATCCAGCGAGAAGACTGCATCCAGCACCACAATTTGCAGCACCACGACCCAGAAGCTGGCGTAGCCCTTACCGTGACCATCATCATGCTGCCGGTTCTCCAGCCGTTCATGCAGCTCTGTTGTCGCTTTGAACAGCAGGAATATCCCCCCGATTAGCATGATCAAATCACGGCCGGAGAAGGTGTAATCCATGACGGAGAACAGCGGTTTGGTCAGCGTGACCATCCACGAGATCACGGAGAGCAGCCCCAGTCGCATGACCAGCGCCAGCGAGAGTCCAATCAGACGCGCTTTATCACGCTGTTTTGGCGGCAGCTTATCCGCAAGGATGGCGATAAACACCAGGTTATCGATGCCGAGAACGATCTCCAGCACCACCAGCGTGAGCAGTCCCACCCAGATTGACGGGTCCATTAAGAATTCCATGACAAGCTCCTGCTAAAGGAATGACAAAACGGTGCCCCACTCAACGTGGGCAAATAAGAGGCAGACAGAGTTGATACGTGGCGTGGTTCGCCGGTGAAAAAGGCGCGGAATGGCCTGGTAGATGACTGACGTCGGTGACGGTCCATATAGTGGGCTGTAGCCCTATACTCCTGAACAAGTAAACGGAGGCTAAACATATCAGAGAGACTGTGTTTTTAGCAAAGATTTACGTTCCTTTGCAAAGTTCTGTAACACAGCGGCTATACGCTACAGATAATTCTGTAACGCGTGGCTAAATTACGGATCTTCATCACATAAATTATTTTTTCACTATCTAAAATAATTCGCGGAAGTCTTAGTTTTTTGAACTCTAACCCTTATCTGAATCGATTCGGTTCGCCAATACGATTCTCAGTACGTCTGCCCGGCAGGCGTATTAATGATAATAAAAGGAGGTAGCAAGTGACCATTGCTATTGTCATAGGCACACATGGTTGGGCTGCTGAGCAGCTACTCAAAACGGCAGAGATGCTGTTGGGCGAGCAGGAAAACGTCGGCTGGATCGATTTCGTTCCCGGTGAAAATGCCGAGACGCTGATTGAGAAGTACAACGCTCAACTCGCGAAGCTGGATACCAGCAAAGGCGTGCTGTTTCTCGTCGATACATGGGGCGGCAGTCCGTTTAATGCTGCCAGCCGCATTGTCGTCGATAAAGAGCATTATGAAGTCGTCGCCGGGGTAAACATTCCCATGCTGGTGGAAACCTTTATGGCGCGCGACGACAACCCAGGCTTCGATGAGCTGGTCGCGCTGGCCGTTGAAACCGGCCGCGAAGGGGTGAAAGCCCTGAAGGCCCAGCCGGTTGAAAAACCCGCCCCTGCCCCGGCTGCGGCGGCACCGAAAGCAGCAGCACCGGCAAAACCGATGGGACCGAACGATTACATGGTTATCGGCCTGGCGCGTATTGATGACCGTCTGATTCACGGACAGGTTGCGACTCGCTGGACCAAAGAGACCAACGTACAGCGTATCATCGTGGTCAGTGACGAAGTGGCCGCCGATACTGTCCGTAAAACCCTTCTGACTCAGGTTGCACCACCGGGCGTTACCGCGCACGTTGTGGATGTCGCCAAGATGATCCGCGTTTACAACAACCCGAAATATGCGGGTGAACGCGTGATGCTCCTGTTTACTAACCCGACAGACGTCGAGCGCATTGTTGAAGGCGGCGTGAAAATCACCTCCGTGAACATCGGCGGTATGGCTTTCCGGCAGGGCAAAACGCAGGTCAACAACGCGATTTCAGTTGATGCGAAAGATATCGAGGCGTTCAACAAGCTGAATGCCCGCGGTATTGAGCTTGAAGCCCGTAAGGTTTCCACTGACCAGAAACTGAAAATGATGGATTTGATCGGTAAAGTTGGGAAATAAGCCCGCGCCGGTTTTTCACATAAAGCTTATGTTATAGGAGAAGTACAATGGAGATTACCACTCTTCAGATTGTGCTGGTGTTCATCGTCGCGTGTATTGCGGGTATGGAATCCGTACTTGATGAATTTCAGTTCCACCGCCCTCTGGTGGCCTGTACGTTGATCGGTGCCGTTCTGGGTGATATGAAAACCGGTATCATCATCGGTGGTACGCTGGAAATGATCGCCCTGGGCTGGATGAACATCGGTGCCGCCGTTGCGCCTGATGCCGCACTGGCCTCTATCATCTCAACCGTTCTGGTTATTGCCGGTCATCAGAGTATTGGTGCAGGTATTGCCCTTGCCATTCCTCTGGCCGCAGCAGGCCAGGTGCTGACCATCATCGTTCGTACCATCACCGTGGCCTTCCAGCACGCGGCAGATAAGGCGGCCGAGAACGGCAACCTCACGGCACTCTCCTGGATCCACGTGTCTTCCCTGTTCCTGCAGGCGATGCGTATCGCAATCCCGGCGGTTATCGTTGCGATCTCTGTCGGCACCAGTGAAGTCCAGGGCATGCTGAACGCGATTCCTGAAGTGGTCACCAGCGGTCTGAACATCGCGGGCGGTATGATCGTCGTGGTAGGTTACGCGATGGTCATCAACATGATGCGCGCGGGCTATCTGATGCCGTTCTTCTACCTCGGCTTCGTCACCGCAGCATTCACCAACTTCAACCTGGTTGCGCTGGGCGTGATTGGTGCCGTGATGGCGATTCTCTACATCCAGCTCAGCCCGAAATACAACCGTGTTGCGGGTGCCCCAGCGCAGGCTGCTGGTAACAACGATCTCGATAACGAACTGGACTAACAGGTGAGCGAAATGGTTGATATGACAAAAACTACCACCGAGAAAAAACTCACTCCGGGTGATATTCGTGGCGTGTTCATCCGTTCTAACCTGTTTCAGGGTTCATGGAACTTCGAACGTATGCAGGCGCTGGGCTTCTGCTTCTCAATGGTGCCGGCGATAAAACGCCTCTACCCTGAGAACAACGAAGCACGCCGTCAGGCGATTAAGCGTCACCTGGAATTCTTCAACACCCATCCTTACGTCGCGGCTCCGGTTCTGGGCGTGACGCTGGCGATGGAAGAGCAGCGTGCGAACGGCGCGGAGATTGACGATGGTGCCATCAACGGTATCAAAGTCGGTCTGATGGGTCCGCTGGCCGGCGTGGGCGACCCTATCTTCTGGGGTACTGTTCGTCCGGTCTTCGCGGCGCTGGGTGCCGGGATCGCGATGAGCGGCAGCCTGCTCGGTCCTCTGCTGTTCTTTATCCTGTTCAACGCGGTACGTCTGCTGACCCGTTACTACGGCGTGGCCTACGGCTACCGTAAGGGCGTGGACATCGTTAAGGATATGGGCGGCGGCTTCCTGCAGAAACTGACCGAGGGGGCCTCTATTCTCGGCCTGTTTGTCATGGGGGCGCTGGTTAACAAGTGGACGCACGTGAACATCCCGCTGGTGGTTTCGACCATCACCGGTCAGGATGGTCAAACCCGCGTCACCACCGTGCAGACGATTCTGGACCAGCTGATGCCTGGCCTGGTGCCGCTGCTGTTGACCTTCGCCTGTATGTGGCTGCTGCGTAAGAAAGTGAACCCGCTGTGGATCATCGTTGGCTTCTTCGTCATCGGTATCGCGGGCTACGCTGTCGGCCTGCTGGGCCTGTAAAACATTGCGTTATCGACCGGGGGCTTGCCCCCGGTCTTTTTATCTGGAGGATGAATGACTGTTACGGACATCGTACTGGTGTTGTTTATTGTTGCCCTTCTGGCTTACGCGATCTATGACGAGTTTATTATGCCTCGCCGTAACGGCGAGACGCTGCTGACCCTTCCCCTCTTACGCCGTGGACGCATTGATGCATTTATCTTCGCCGGCCTGGTGGTCATTCTGATTTACAATAACGTGACCAGCCACGGTGCAATATTAACCACATGGTTATTATGTGCGCTGGCATTAATGGCGATTTACCTGTTCTGGATCCGCTCGCCGAAACTCATTTTTAAAAAACAGGGATTCTTCTTCGCCAACGTATGGATAGAATATAACCGCATTAAAGAGATGAATTTATCCGAAGACGGCGTGTTAGTGATGCAATTAGAACAGCGCCGCCTGCTCATTCGGGTCAAAAATATTGATGACCTTGAGAAAATCTACGCATTACTCGTTAAAACTCAATAAGTTAACATTATAACCTCGGCTATATATTGTGATATTCTTTCGCAAAGAATATAGCCGTTGCTATATCTTCTCTCCTCTTAGACTTATATTTATTAACGATATTTTCACGCATAAACCTAAATGAAAATCGTTATCAAAGACGCAGATAAATTAAGCCTTGCTCGTTGTTGTTTTATATTCTCAAAATATGTTAAGGTTGCGCCCGTCGTTGGGGAGTAGCCGATTTCCTGCACGCAGGAAATGTACGCGTCAACATACTCGTTGAAAAACGTGGCGCGTACGGATCGCTTTCAGCACGCTTACCGTGCAAAAGAGATCAGGCGAGACCATAGATACATCAACTGCTGTTTACTGGGGGCAGTGATGTGTCATATGGATATCCCCGGTCTGGACGCTCTTATGAACATCTCCGCTACGATCCTTCTCGCTTTTGGCATGTCCATGGATGCATTTGCCGCCTCCATCGGCAAAGGCGCCACGCTCCACAAACCTAGATTCACAGAAGCTCTGCGCACCGGTCTGATCTTTGGTGCCATCGAAACGCTGACGCCGCTCATCGGCTGGGGTTTGGGCATGCTCGCCAGCCAGTTCGTGCTGGAGTGGAACCACTGGATTGCGTTCGTCCTGCTGGTGTTTCTCGGAGGCCGAATGATGATTGAAGGTTTTCGCGGGAATGATGATGAAGATGAAGCACCGCTGCACCGCCACGGTTTCTGGCTGCTGGTCACCACGGCAATTGCCACCAGCCTGGACGCCATGGCCGTCGGGGTGGGTCTGGCATTCCTGCAGGTCAATATTATCGCCACCGCGCTGGCCATTGGCTGTGCAACGCTGATTATGTCCACGCTGGGCATGATGGTCGGGCGGTTTATTGGCCCGCTGCTGGGTAAACGCGCCGAGATCTTAGGCGGTATTGTTCTGATCGGCATTGGTGCCCAGATCCTCTGGGCACACTTCGCGCCTTAAGCGTCGCGCTGCCAGACGTGGATACTGAAATCCGTCTGGCAGCCAAACGTCGTCCGAGCCGCTAATGCATCCCATACTTCCGGCTTTGCCCGCCACGCGAACGGCGTCATCTGCAGCAGGGCTACCGCTTCTTCCCCGTTCAAACTCATTTCATACGCCACTGAATGCTCCTGCTTCAGCGTAAAGCCTGTCAGCTGTTCAGAGTGGGGGGCATGCAGACGCACCTCATCGTAAATGAGTCCCTTCAGCTCCATCAGGTGACGCGGGCCCGGCGTGACGGTTATCACCCAGCCTCCGGGCTTCACCACGCGCGCCAGCTCGTCTGCTTTACACGGCGCGTAGATGCGGATAACGGCATCCATACTGGCATTATCAAACGGCAGCCGGTGGCTGGATGCCACGCAAAACGTCACGCCAGCGTAACGTTTAGCCGCTGCGCGGATCGCCACTTTCGACACGTCGAGACCGAATGTCACGGCCCCCTTCTCCCGCACCACATCCGCAAACCGTGCGGTGTAGTACCCTTCCCCGCAGCCGATATCAAGCATGGCGGACGCCGAATCAGGCAATAAGTCACCCAGCATCTGCGCTACCGTCTCCCGTAGCGGCAGATAGTGCCCGGCATCGAGAAACGCCCTGCGCGCCTGCATCATCTCTGCGCTATCGCCCGGATCGCGGGAGCGCTTGTGCTGCACCGGAAGAAGATTCACATACCCTTCTTTCGCCATATCAAACTGATGTCCCTGCGGACAGGCATAACTTTTATCTGAGCGCGTCAGTGACGCGTGGCAAAGGGGACAGCTGAAGGACATGGAAACTCCGGGAGATAAACCAAAGGGCGAAGTGTACCGCTATTCGCCCTGCTATAAAATGGCTGGATTACCGCATGACGATAAGGTGGTCTGAACCGGCCGGCAGGCCATCGGGTTTAATATTCTCCAGGCGCAGCACGTTGCCCATGATTTCGCTGAAGACCGGCGCGGAAACCGCCCCGCCATAGTAGGCCCCGTTTTGTGGATCGTTAATCACCACCACCAGGGCGAAACGCGGGTCGCTGGCAGGCGCAACGCCTGCGGTATAGGCGACGTATTTATCGACATATTTGCCGCTATCATCAATTTTCTTCGCCGTCCCGGTCTTAACCGCCACGCGATAATCGCGAACGGCGGCCTTAACGCCCCCGCCGCCGGGCAGCGCGACGCTTTCCATCATGTGCTCCACTTCATGCGCGATCTCCTCCGGCATGACGCGGTGGCCGATAACCGGGGGATCGATGCGGGTGATGGAGAGTGGACGCTCAAGCCCGAAGCCGCCAATCGTCGCGTAGACGTGGGCAAGCTGGAGCGGTGTGACCATCAGGCCGTAGCCAAAGGCAAAAGTCGCACGGTCTAGCTGACTCCAGTATTTACGCTGTGGCAACAGCCCGGCGCTTTCGCCCGTTAAGCCAAGCCCCGTGTTGGTGCCAAATCCAAAGTTTCGATAAGTATCAATAAGATGCTGGACAGGCATCGCCAGCGAGAGCCGGGATACGCCGGTGTCGCTCGATTTTTGCAGGATCCCGGTCATAGTCAGCTCAGGATAATAACCCACGTCGCGGATACGATGCCCGTCAAGGGTATACGGGTGGGTATCAATGACGCTGTCCGGCTGGACCAGCCCCTGCTGCAGAGCCGTCATCAACACCAGCGGCTTAACGGTCGAACCGGGCTCGAACGTATCGCTGATTGCCCGGTTGCGAAAATCGTTTATCGTTGCGCCTTCCCGGTTATTGGGATTGAAATCCGGATAGCTCGCCATGGCGAGTATTTCCCCGGTGGGGATATTAATGAGCACCGATGCCCCTGACTCGGCCTTATTCCAGGCGACGGCATTGTCCAGCGCGTCTTCGGTAATGGTTTGCAGCCGCTCGTCAATACTCAACTGGATGTTATGTGCCGGCGTGGGTGCCACTTCCGTCAGGTTTTCAACCACGCGCCCGTAGCGATCCTCCCGGACCTGTCGGACACCCGCTTTACCGGTCAGCTGAGTGTTGAAGCTTTTCTCCACCCCTTCAATGCCCTGCCCGTCAATATTGGTGAAGCCAATCAGGTTCGCCGCCACGTGGCCTGCCGGGTAAAAGCGGCGGGATTCATCGCGCAAATTAATGCCGGGTAAATTGAGCTTATCAATCCACTTCGCCTGAGCAGGATCGACCTGACGCGCCAGGTAGATGAAGCGGCCCTGGGGGTTGGCGTTAATTCGTGATGAAAGGGTGCTCAACGAAAGATGCAGCGCGCTCGCCAGCGCCTGCCAGCGTTCATCAAACCCAACGCCCCCTTTTGCCAGCACCGTTTTTGGATCGGCCCATACGGCCCGGACGGGCACGCTGACCGCCAGCGGTCGCCCTTCACGATCCATAATCATCCCACGCGGCGCATCAATCGCCAGCTGACGGAGGGATCGCATATCTTCTTGCTTCACCAGATTGTCAGGTTTGATGATTTGTAGCCAGGCAACGCGGCCAAGTAAAAAGGCCAGACTGCAGAAAATAGCGAAACAGAGCAGCGCAAAACGCGCCGGCGTGAAATTGCCAGCGGTTAATATCAATTTTTTCTTCACCTGAACCCCAGAGCTGTTAAACAACGCTCTGATTTAACGAGAAAAGATGCGCTTAGGGAGGCGAAACTGTGATACTAACCTCGCAGCTTTGCAACAAGTTGCTAACAAGACCGTAGATAGTAATATTTTGAAAGATAGGGAATAAAAAAGCCCCGCATGATGCGAGGCTTTATGTCTGAGAGTGAAGCGCTATGCGCCCCAGTCAGCAGCGGTTCGATCAGATAGCAGTTACGTTAACTGCAGCTGGGCCTTTCTGGCCGTCCTGAATTTCGAACTCAACGTTCTGGCCTTCGGCCAGAGTTTTGAAGCCGTTACCCTGGATTGCAGAGAAGTGTACGAACACGTCTTTGCTGCCATCAGCAGGAGTAATGAAACCAAAACCTTTAGACTCGTTGAACCACTTAACTTGACCTTTAATCTTTGCCATTTTGCAAAATTCCTTAGAGTGTTTTCTTAGCCCGCAGGCATTAACTGAGATAAAACTGAGACATTACTGCATGAGGCACTAATATAAGGTTCGGCAGAGAAGCGGTATTCAACGACAACGTGTTTACTCAGGACTTCTTTACTGAAAATGCCACACATAAACAGAACTGTACCTCGTTTGACCCAAAACGGGTTATCACACACTATGTTTAATATGGCAAGCCATTTTTAAACATGTCTCGATCCGCCGCACAAATTCGAACACTGTCTGTAAGGAATTGCACAATTATGCGCTTCTCAAACAGACGTCTATACTCCCTTACACAGACTCAACGCTGCTTGCACAACCGCTGTAATCTAAGACTTTTTTAACATAGCTCAATCATTACAATGCGTCCAGCAGTCGGGAAAAGAAATCTTTGGTGTTGATTGAGTTAGAACAAATTGTGAAAACTTATGCTTAAATCATTGTAACGTGACCGTATTGTTTCAGCCAAAAACGATGTTAATAATCCGCACCCTTCTGTATTAAAATCCATCAGGTAATTAGCATTGTTATGCACCAAAATAATGAAATTTTTATGACTCTGCATCAAAACAAGGCAAGCAAAACGTTTCGATAAAATTAAAATTTTCCTGACGACGAATACATACATAATATACGCAACAATTCATCGCTTCGTTTATAAGGGTAAATACTCGCCAACTTTCAGTATCCTGAAAGTATTATTAACTGGTGCTACATTATCCAGCGCATCAGTTAATTCTTTTATGGGGTCATCCAGCGCTTCATCCGCCAGCTCAAACACGCCCCAGTGAACAGGGAACGCCAGCGGGCAACCTAACTGTTGCCACAGCGCAACGGCAGACTGGGGATCCATATGGTGTACGGCCATAAACCATCGTGGAGCATAGGCGCCAACGGGCAATGCTGCAGCATCAATTTTCCCCAAACGTTCCGGTATCATCAGCAGCTCAGGCGAATAGCCGGTATCGCCACTAAACCAGAACCGGTGATGCCGCCCTTCAAAGACCCAGCCGCACCACAATGAGCGATTGCGGTTCCAGAGCGTGCGCATACTCCAGTGCTGCGCCGGTACGGCGGATAATGTTATCCCCTGCCAGGTAAAACTCTGCCACCAGTCGAGCTCAACCACCTGTTTTGCGCCCCGGCGGCGAAACCAGCCGCCCAGGCCTAAAGGAACAAACACACTGACGTCGGGAAAGCGTTTGAGAATGTGGCGAACAGTGAGTTCATCAAGATGATCGTAATGGTTATGCGAGATAACGACCGCGTCAAGCTGGTGCAGTTGATCGACAGAGAGTGCCGGAGGCGTTCTACGCTGCGGCCCTAAGAAAGGAAGTGGAGAAGCGCGCCTTGAAAAAACGGGATCGGTAAGAAGGATATTGCCGTCCAGCTGCAGCAGTATGCTCGCATGTCCGAGCCACCACGCCCCATCCTGCTGCGGCTGCTGAAGATCGGCCGGTTGCCACCACCGCCGGATAAAGTCATCGTAGCCGAGCGCGGGCGGCTTCGGTAAGCCAGCTGCTTTGCGTTCTTTGCGCCAGCGGTCAAGGTCGCCAGGCTGGTGTCCTGCAGAAGTGGTATTACGAAAACCGTTTGGGGTGTGATGTTTCAGGGAGGGGTCATACCAGGGATTTTTCCAGACCACTGCCACCTCCCGGAATAATACGATTAACGCTCAGCCACCAGGCGGATAAAATCGTCTTGATCGTTGTTCTCGTCAGCGACCGCTTCTTTTTGTGCTTCTTTCTCTTCCGGCTCGTTAGCCTCGCACAGACGACGCAACAGTGCATTCTGCCGTTTTTGCTGCTCAAGCAGCGCTTCCAGCAGTTCGATCTGCTCATTGGTACGTGAACTGGCACGGTTTACGAAAAACCAAATGACCAGCCCCACCAGCAGAACAACCAAAGAGATCGTCAGGAATGCCATATTTAGCAGCCCTGAATTCAGTAACTCACCCATTTCACCACCTCAATAAAAACGTCTATTTTACCACTGGCGCGAAGGAAGGAAATCACCTGAAGAAAAAATGCGTGCTACCACGGAATAAACTTATTGATTGCGCAAACGCCGCTAAAAAACTGTACATCCTGATCGCACATCACGTTGATAGTCTGCGTCCACAACACCACGCACGCTATCAGCACGATAATCAGAATCACCCAGCGTATTTTTTTCACTCCACACTCCGTTTAAAGACCTGATATGACCAGGTTATCACGGTTATCTTAAACAAGGACTAACTGTAGCGCCATCAGGCTCTTTTCAGAATCCTGCACTTGTTTCATTACGTAAACCGGTTAGGCTAGTGTCATGATAACAATGATAAAGAGGTAATAATGCGCTTAATTATTCGTACAATTGTTGCACTGGCGATACTCTGGATTGGCCTTCTTTTAACGGGTTATGGCGTGCTGGTGGGAAGCACCGAAAACGCAGCAGGGTTAGGCATTCAATGTAAGTATTTAACAGCACAGGGAGTCAGCACGGCGCAGTATCTCCATTCGGATAGCGGGATCATTGGGTTAACCAACTGCCCGGTACTGCGTAAGACCTCCGTCGTGATTGATAATGGCTGAGCCACAGCGTTTACGACAAATAAAAAAACGCCGCAAAGATGCGGCGTTTTTTATGCTAACCGGGGTTAGAACGGATAGTCGTGGTAACCCATCTGATCAGAAATCTTACGCGCGGCGGTATGCAGAATAGCCACGTACTCGTGCAGGCGCTCTTCCGAGAAGCGAAGCGTTGGGAAAGAGATGCTCAACCCCGCAATCACGACGCCAAAACGGTCAAACACCGGAACGCCAATACAGCGCAGCCCTTCTTCCTGCTCTTCGTTATCTTCGCCATACCCTTGCTCACGCACCTTGTCGAGCACCGTTAATAACTCATCGGTGTTAGTAATGGTGCGTTCTGTACTGCGTTTGTACTCCACGCCATCGAGGATCTGTTTAACTTCTTCACGATCGCGCCACGCCAGCAGAACCTTACCGATTGCCGTGCTGTAAAGCGGGTTGCGACGACCAATGCGCGAATACATACGCAGGTTATACATGGAGTCAATTTTATGGATGTAAACAATACTGTCTTCATCCAGCGCGCCCAGGTGGATAGTCTCTTTGGTCAGGCGGGAGATCTCGCGCATCTGAATATCCGCGCTACGGATCAGATCCACGTTTTGCAATGCCCGGGCACCCAGTTCAAACAGTTTCAGCGTCAGAGAATATTTTTCAGATTCGCCTTCCTGTGCAACGTAACCCAGTGATTTCATGGTTTGCAAAAAGCGGTAAACGGTGCTTTTCGACATCATCACGCGCTGTGACAACTCTGTGATACCAATTTCACGCTCTTCCCCGAGCGCCTGTAAGATGCCAAACACCTTCAGCACGGAAGAAACTGAATCTGGCTGTTTATCCAAATCCGCAATTGCCATTTACCACCTCATAGAGAGTGTTTTATAAAAATCAGAACCGGTTTTTATTATAAATTCCCGTCATGTTACCTGCAATCAATCCGCGTTTACTTCGTTACAAATCTGCGACATAAAACGGTGTTAACGATGCTAAAATAGTTACCCTGAGAATAATTTCACTCTGAGCTATTTATCCCCGATGGAAAAGAACCTTTCCGATGGCCTGCCTTTGCCCCAGCGGTATGGCGCTATCGCTACGATTATTATTGGTATCTCAATGGCCGTTCTTGACGGCGCGATTGCGAACGTTGCCCTTCCCACCATTGCCACCGATCTGCATGCTTCCCCGGCCAGTTCGATATGGATTGTTAACGCCTATCAGATTGCGATTGTGGTTTCCCTGCTCTCCTTTTCTTTTCTGGGCGATATGTTCGGCTACCGTCGGGTATATCAGTGCGGGCTGGTGGTATTTACCTTTACATCACTGCTGTGCGCCCTTTCGGACTCCCTGCATACGCTGACGCTGGCGCGCATCGCGCAAGGTTTTGGCGGCGCGGCGCTGATGAGCGTCAATACGGCGCTAATCCGCTTAATCTATCCGCACCGCCATCTGGGCCGCGGCATGGGGATAAATTCGTTTATTGTCGCGGTCTCTTCTGCCGCCGGGCCAACGATTGCAGCGGCCATTCTTTCTGTCGCCTCGTGGCAGTGGCTGTTCGCCATAAACGTGCCGCTGGGTATCGTGGCCATCTTCTTTGCCATGCGATTTCTCCCCGCTAACGGCCCGAAAAGCACCATGCCGCGCTTTGACGTAGCAAGCGCGGTGATGAATGCGCTCACCTTTGGTCTGCTGATTACCGCCCTGAGCGGTTTTGCGCAGGGTCAATCCCTGATGCTAACCGCCGTGGAGCTTGTTGCCCTGCTGGTGACGGGCTTCTTCTTTGTTCGCCGCCAGCTTTCCCTGCCGGTGCCCTTACTGCCGGTCGATCTGCTGCGTATTCCCCTCTTTTCGCTTTCCATCTGCACCTCCGTCTGCTCATTCTGCGCCCAGATGCTGGCTCTGGTTTCTCTGCCCTTCTTCCTGCAAAGCGTGATAGGACGTTCCGAAGTGGAGACCGGGCTGCTGTTAACCCCCTGGCCGCTGGCGACGATGGTGATGGCCCCCCTGGCAGGTTATTTAATAGAACGTGTACATGCCGGTTTGTTGGGCGCGGTGGGGCTGGCCGTGATGGCAACAGGTCTTTTCGCGCTGGCGCTACTGCCATCATCGCCAGGGGATCTGGACATCATCTGGCGCATGATCCTGTGCGGAGCCGGGTTTGGCCTGTTTCAGTCCCCCAACAACCACACCATTATTACCTCTGCACCGCGCCACCGCAGCGGAGGTGCCAGCGGCATGTTGGGGACCGCGCGTCTGCTGGGGCAAAGCACCGGTGCGGCGCTGGTTGCCCTGATGTTTAACCTTGCCGGGCAAAACGGCAACCACGTTGCGCTTCTCACCGCAGGCGCCCTTGCCACCCTTGCAGCCATCGTCAGCGGGTTGCGCGTGACCCAACCCGGCGTTCAGGCATAAAAAAAGCCGGGCGGAGTGTTCTCCTGCCCGGCTTATTTAAGCGCTTAGCGTTACTTCAGGTATTCTCCACTGCGCAGCGCTTCAATACGTTTATCCAGCGGTGGGTGAGACATAAACAGCTCGCTCAGCGACTTTGATTTGCCGTTGATGCAGAAGGCCATCATGCTGTTCGCTTCCTGCGGCTCGTAGCTGGTTTTCAGACGCTGCAGGGCGGCAATCATCTTTTCACGCCCTACCAGCTTCGCTGAACCGGCATCCGCATGGAACTCACGGTGACGGGAGAACCACATGGTGATAATGCTGGCCAGAATACCGAACACCAGTTCCAGCACCATCGATACGGCGAAGTAGATCAGCGGATTACCGTTGCTCTCTTCACCTTCATCACGGTTGCCCCCCATGAAGCCAGCCGCAATCTGCGCCAGGATACGAGAGATGAAGATAACGAAGGTGTTCACCACACCCTGAATCAGGGTCATGGTCACCATGTCACCGTTGGCGATATGGCTGATTTCGTGCGCGATAACCGCTTCGGCTTCGTCACGGCTCATGTTCTGCAACAACCCGGTGCTCACGGCAACCAGCGACGCATCACGACGGGCACCCGTAGCAAACGCGTTAATATCCGGGGCATGGTAAATAGCAACCTGCGGCATCGCAATGCCTGCCTGCTTAGACTGCTGTGCCACCGTATTCATCAGCCACTGTTCCATGTCGTTACGCGGCTGTTCAATCACCTCACCGCCTACGGATTTCAGCGCCATCCACTTTGACATCAGCAGGGAAATGAAAGAGCCACCAAAACCAAACAGCAGCGCCATAATCAACAGACCCTGAACGCTGCTCGACTGAATTCCCGTCAGGCTTAGCACTAGCCCGAAAACCACCATCACCGCCAGGTTGGTGAGCAGGAAGAGCGCGATTCGCATCATAATTTTCTTTTAACCTCAGTTTAACAAAACGCACTATGCGATTACCCACATCGTATGGGTATTACGGCTATTTTCAAGCATCCGGTGGGCGTAAGTCACCAGAAAGACACAACTTTACACAATTGGAAATCAGCCTGACGGAAGGATGCAGAACAAAAAGAAACAGGCACAATTTCTTGTGCCTGTTGGGAGATTATTTTGCCGGAGCGGGCTGTACGGCAGGCTTCTCTTTTTCCAGATTCGCCAGGTCGAGCGCGATATGCACCGTCTCGTCCAGGTATGGATCCGGCTCCTGGTAATCTTTTGGCAGATCGTCCAGTTTCTTGAGCAGAGGCTTACCTTCTCGCTTGAAGCGATCGTTGATACGCGCCAGACGCGTTGCGTCGTCCTCGTTGTTCTCTTTTTCACGCTGAGCGTAGTTCAGAGAAACAATATTCCGCTTATCTTTCAGGGCATTGAAACGCGCAATGTCCTTCATGATGTACTGGAATTCCGGATCTTTCGCGATGCGTTCATTATGCGCTTTCAGCAGCTCAGGGCCAAACTGCGTCATATCACCTGCCTTCACGAATGTCGCAGCATTGATGCTGTCCCACGGCAACGCGTTATCTTCAAACTTCTCGCCGGTTTCGGTCTCTTCCGTGCCGGTCGGCATCATGATATCCGGCGTTACGCCTTTACGCTGCGTACTGCCGCCGTTAACGCGGTAGAACTTCTGAATGGTGTACTGAACGGAGCCCAGCGCAGGCCATTCCGGACGCAGCATCTGATCGTAAATACGGTTCAGCGAGCGATACTGCTGAACAGTACCTTTGCCGAAGGTGGGCTCACCCACGATTAGCGCGCGGCCATAGTCCTGCATTGCAGCGGCAAAGATTTCAGATGCGGATGCGCTGAAGCGGTCAACCAGGACCACCAGCGGGCCTTTGTAATAGACCACACCGTCGTTATCAGCATCTTCACGAACTTTACCGTTGTTATCACGCACCTGTACAACCGGGCCAGACGGGATAAACAGGCCTGAGAGCGACACCGCTTCGGTCAGCGCACCGCCACCGTTCGTGCGCAGGTCGATGATGACGCTGCTCACGTTCTGCTTCTCAAGTTTCTGCAGCTGAACTTTTACATCGTCGGTCAGCCCCACGTAGAAGCCAGGGATATCCAGGACACCCACCTTCTCTTTACCCACGGTTTTCACCGACATTTTCACCGCGCGGTCTTCCAGACGGATACGCTCGCGGGTCAGTGTCACGATACGGGTTTTGGTGCCTTTACCGGCAGGCAGAATTTCCAGACGAACTTTGCTGCCTTTCGGACCTTTGATCAGCGCAACCACATCGTCCAGACGCCAGCCAATGACATCAACCATGCTCTGACCGGTTTGTCCTACCCCCACAATGCGATCGCCTACGCTTATCGCTTTGCTTTTGGATGCCGGGCCGCCCGCGACCATGGAGTTGATCACCGTGTAGTCATCATCCATTTGCAGTACCGCGCCAATACCTTCCAGAGACAGGCTCATCTCAGTATTGAACTGTTCGGTATTGCGTGGAGAGAGATAGTTGGTGTGCGGATCGATTTCGTGCGCAAAGGCGGTCATCGCCAGTGAGAAAACATCTTCACTGTTGGTCTGCGCCAGACGGCGAATGGCAAATTTGTAACGACGCGTCAGCGTGTCGCGGATCTCTTTTTCATCTTTGCCGGTCAGCTTGAGGCTTAGCTCATCGTATTTGACCTTTCCATCCCACAGCGCGTTCAGCTCGGCTTCGTCTTTCGGCCAGGGCGCTTTGCTGCGATCGAGATTAAAGGTGTCGTTGCCGGTGAAGTCCATTGGACGTTCCAGCACTTTCAGCGCGTACTGATAGCGTTCAAAGCGGCGCTTCTGCGACAGGTTGTAGAGATCGTAGAACAGATCCAGCTTGCCTGACCGCAGCTCATCACCCACCTCGGATTTGCGCTTAGCGAACTGCTCGACATCGCTGGCGAGCAAAACGTTATGGCTGTAATCCAGCAAGTTCAGATAGCGGTCAAAGATTTTGGCCGAAAAGGCCTGATCGAGATCGAACTGACGATAGTGCGAGCGGGTAAAGCGAGAGGTTACACGCTCGCTTACCGTCGCGTGCTGCGTCTCTTCCTTGAGTACCGGAATTTGATCAACACGCGTGATATCGTCCACTGCGAAAGCGTGACCTGTTATGGCAAACAGGCCCGCCAGCGCGGTGAGCTTAAAAAAAGTGTTCATGCCAGGCTTGGCCTCCGTTTCAGAACAACAAGTGTTCTGCGCGTACAATCATTGACATACCAGAAGTCAGCTGTACACGAACGCCATCTTTGGTGATTTCCAGTACGGTGGCGTCCATTGCGTTGTTGCCCGCTTTTACCTTCAGAGCCTGACCCACGCTCAGGGCGTTAATGTCAGAAACCGGAGTATGGCGCTGCTCTTCACGAGGCGCACGAGGGGCTTTCGCTGCTGGTTTGTCTGCACGCGGTTTGCGATCGTTATTGTCGTGACGACGAGGCGCAGGACGTGGTTTACGCTCACGACGAGGCGCTTCTTCCTGGCCGTTTGCCGCTGCGGCTTCGCGTTTTTTCGCCTGCTGTTCTGCACGTTGTGCCTGAACGCGTGCTTTGGCTTCTTCCAGCTGCTTGCGCGCGTGTTCTACGTGCTGCTCGTCCAGCTCGCCGCAAGGGTTGCCGTCGAGATCCACGCGGGTCGCGCCCGGTTTGATACCGTACAGGTAACGCCAGCTCGAAGTATAAAGACGTAAGGCAGAACGCAGCTGAGTTTTGCTGAGGTTCATTTCCCCTTCAACACGCGCTACCAGATCCTGAAAAATACCGACTTTCAGGGGACGTGCTTCACCTTCCGCGCTGAAGCACTGCGGGAAACGCTCGGCCAGAAATGCGATAACTTCTTTACTGCTATTCAACTTAGGTTGATTTTCCATGAAATTTCCTGATTACAACGGACGTTGCCAACAAGCGCAGGCATGAACAGGCGTCATTATAATGACGCTATCAGTAAATGCTACGTTATCCGTTGATTATCCTGCGACGCTCGCAAAGAATTTTTGATAATCGGTTGCAGCGAGGACGTTTTCCAGATTCGCCACCAGCTCGCGCAGCCCCTGTTCATCCTCGGTTGTAAAGCGACTGAAGACCGTACTGTCGATATCCAGAACGCCAATAATCTGATTTTTTACCACCAGCGGCAGAACGATCTCTGAATTGCTGGCAGCATCACAGGCGATATGCCCGTCAAACGCATGAACATCTTCCACACGCTGAACCTGATTCTCGGCCACCGCGGTACCGCATACGCCGCGCCCTACCGGAATACGCACGCAGGCCAGTTTGCCCTGAAACGGACCCAGCACCAGCGTTTCACCTTCCAGGAGATAAAAGCCAGCCCAGTTCACATCGGATAGCCGTTCGAACAGCAATGCGCTAGTATTTGCCAGAGTGGCTAAGAAGCTGGTTTCACCTGCCATCAATGCCTTAAAATCGCGGTTCAGATCCGCGTAGAATTCTGTTTTGTTCATTATTCAATCACTTAGTTGTCTTACAAAATTACCGCATAGCCTATTAAAATAAGCAATAAATGCGCTCATGCTCAAGATGAATCCGTTCATGAGTTAATATAACGTTCAACAATACTTATTTGCGCGCAGCTGATGGCCTTAAAAACAACCAAAATTACGCCGACAAAAAAGATAACTGTCCATACGGTAAGCGACGCTTTGCCTCGTGCACATTATCAGCGTTGCCCCCAGTGCGATACGCTTTTTATGTTGCCGAAGATGAAATCGCACCAAAGCGCCTTTTGTCCCCGCTGCGACGCTAAAATTCGTGACGGCCGCGACTGGTCGTTAACCCGCCTTGCCGCTATGGCCGTTACCATGCTGCTGCTGATGCCTTTCGCCTGGACCGAGCCGCTTCTGAAGCTTTACCTGCTTGGTGTGCGCATTGACGCTAACGTGCTGCAGGGTATCTGGCAGATGACGAGCCAGGGCGATCCTCTCACCGCCGCCATGGTACTGTTTTGCGTTGTCGGCGCGCCGCTGGTGCTGGTTGCAGCCATTGCCTACCTGTGGTTTGGTAACATTTTGGGAATGAACCTGCGTCCGGTATTGCTGATGCTGGAAAAGCTTAAAGAGTGGGTCATGCTGGATATCTATCTGGTGGGCGTGGGCGTGGCATCAATTAAGGTGCAGGACTATGCCTTTCTGCAGCCGGGCGTCGGGCTTTTTGCCTTTATCTGCCTGGTATTGCTCAGCATCCTGACACTGATCCACCTGAACGTTGAGCAGCTTTGGGAGCGTTTTTACCCGCAGCGCCCTGCCACCCGCCCGGATGAAAACCTCCGCGTCTGTCTGGGATGCCATTACACCGGGTTGCCCGACAAGCGTGGACGCTGCCCGCGCTGCCACATACCGTTGAGGTTACGACGCAACAACAGCCTGCAAAAATGCTGGGCGGCGCTGATTGCCTCCCTCGTGTTTCTGTTCCCGGCCAATATGCTGCCGATATCCATTATTTACGTGAACGGTGGCCGTCAGGAAGATACTATCCTCTCCGGTATTATCTCTCTTGCACACAGTAACGTTGGGGTGGCGGCCATCGTCTTTATTGCCAGTATCCTGGTTCCCTTTACCAAAGTGGTGGTGATGTTTACCCTGCTCGTCAGCATTCACTTTAAGTGTGAACAAGGTTTACGTACCCGTATTCTGCTTCTGCGATTCGTCACCTGGATTGGCCGCTGGTCAATGCTGGATCTGTTTGTGATTTCGCTGATGATGTCGCTGATCAATCGCGACCAGCTTCTTGCTTTTACTATGGGACCCGCGGCTTTTTATTTCGGCTCTGCGGTGATATTGACTATTCTTGCTGTGGAATGGCTGGATAGCCGCTTACTTTGGGATGCACATGAGTCAGGAAACCCCCGCTTCGCCGACTGAAGCGAGAATTAAAACTAAACGCCGCATTTCGCCATTCTGGTTGCTGCCGGTCATCGCCCTGATGATTGCAGGCTGGCTTATCTGGACGAGCTATGAAGATCGCGGCAGTACCGTCACCATTGATTTTCAGACCGCCGACGGCATCGTCGCCGGACGAACCCCCGTTCGTTTTCAGGGGGTCGAAGTCGGTACGGTTCAGGACATCTCCCTTGGAAAAGGGCTTAACAAGATTCAGGTGCGGGTCAGTATTAAATCTGACATGCAGGATGCTCTTCGCAGCGAAACGCAGTTCTGGCTGGTGACTCCGAAAGCCTCCCTGGCCGGCGTGTCCGGGCTGGATGCGCTGGTTGGCGGCAACTACATAGGCATGATGCCGGGCAAGGGTGAACCGCAGGATCACTTTGTCGCGCTGGATACGCAGCCGAAATACCGCCTCAATAACGGCGATCTGATGATCCATCTTCAGGCACCGGATTTGGGCTCGCTGAACAGCGGCTCGCTGGTCTACTTCCGCAAGATTCCGGTTGGCCGTGTGTATGATTACAGCATCAACCCGAATAAACAGGGCGTCACCATTGATGTGCTGATCGAGCGTCGCTTCACCAATCTGGTGAAAAAAGGCAGCCGCTTCTGGAATGTCTCCGGCGTCGATGCCGACCTCAGTCTGAGCGGTGCAAAAGTGAAGCTGGAGAGTCTGGCCGCCCTGGTTAACGGTGCCATTGCCTTTGACTCCCCGGAAAACTCAAGCCCTGCCACGGCCGATGACACGTTCGGTTTATACCCGGATCTGGCGCACAGCCAGCGTGGCGTGATCGTTAAGCTCGTTCTGCCTGATGCCAAAGGGCTGAAAGCGGGGTCAACGCCGCTGATGTACCAGGGACTGCAGGTCGGCCAGCTCACCAAAATGACGCTCAATCCGGGCGGCTCGGTCACGGGCGAAATGACGGTCAATCCGAGCGTGGTCGATCTCCTGCGCGAGAAAACGCGCATCGAGATGCGCAGCCCTAAACTCTCTCTGAACGATGCCAGCCTCAGCACGCTGCTGACCGGAAATACCTTTGAACTGATCCCCGGTGAAGGTCAGCCCAGCAATAGCTTCGTCATTGCCCCGGCGGATAAAGCGCTGCTGCAAAAACCGGGCGTCGTGACGGTTACGCTCAATGCGCCTGAAAGTTACGGCATTGAGGCCGGTCAGCCGCTGATTCTGCACGGCGTACAGGTGGGTCAGGTGCTGGAGCGAACGCTCTCCGAAAATGGCGTGAGCTTCTCGGTAGCTATCGATCCGCAATACAGCAACCTCGTCCATGGCGACAGTAAGTTCGTGGTGAACAGCCGCGTCGACGTGAAGGTGGGTCTGGACGGCGTGGAGTTCCTCGGCGCCAGCGCCAGCGAATGGGTTAACGGCGGCATTCGCATTTTGCCGGGCAACAAAGGCCCCGTTCGCGACAGCTACCCGCTGTACGCCAACCTGGACAAAGCGATTGAAAACAGCCTGAGCGATATGCCAACCACGACCCTGACCTTAAGCGCCGAGACGCTGCCTGACGTTCAGGCGGGCTCCGTGGTGCTCTACCGCAAGTTTGAGGTTGGGGAGGTGATCGCCGTTCGCCCGCGTGCGGACGCGTTTGATATCGAACTGCATATCAAGCCCGAGTACCGCAAGCTGCTGACCCCAAACAGCGTCTTCTGGGCCGAGGGCGGCGCGAAGGTGCAGCTTAACGGCAACGGCCTGACCGTGCAGGCCTCCCCGCTCTCTCGCGCGCTGCGCGGGGCGATCAGCTTTGATAACCTCAGCGGCGCGGGCGCGAACCTGCGTAAAGGCGATAAGCGAATTCTCTTCCCATCCGAAACTGCCGCGCGTGCCGTGGGTGGGCAGATTACCCTGCATGCGTTCGATGCCGGCAAGCTGGCGGAAGGCATGCCAATTCGCTACCTGGGCATTGATATCGGGCAGATCCAGAAGCTGACGCTCATCACCTCGCGCAACGAGGTGCAGGCCACCGCCGTGCTTTATCCGGAATATGTGCAGACCTTCGCCCGCTCGGGTTCCCGCTTCTCGGTGGTGACCCCACAGATTTCGGCCGCGGGCGTTGAGCATCTCGACACCATTCTGCAGCCTTACATCAACGTCGAGCCCGGTCAGGGCAAAGCCCGTCGTGATTTCGAGCTGCAGGAAGCGACCATTACCGACTCGCGCTACCTTGGCGGCCTGAGCATTGTAGTGGAAGTGCCGGAAGCGGGCTCGCTTGGCATCGGTACGCCGGTGCTGTTCCGCGGCATTGAGGTGGGTACGGTAACGGGCCTCACGCTCGGCACGCTCTCCGACCGCGTGATGGTGGCGCTACGCATCAGCGAGCGTTACCAGCATCTGGTGCGTAATAACTCGGTGTTCTGGCTGGCATCCGGCTATTCGCTGGACTTCGGCCTGACGGGTGGCGTGGTGAAAACCGGTACCTTCAACCAGTTCATCCGCGGCGGTATTGCCTTTGCCACCCCGCCGGGAACGCCGCTGGCGCCGAAAGCGCAGCCGGGTAAACACTTCCTGCTGCTGGAAAGCGAACCGAAAGAGTGGCGCGAATGGGGAACGGCCCTGCCGCGTTAATCTGACAGGCTCCGGTGTCAACGCACCGGAGCCTTTATGTTACACTGCGCACCTGAACTTTTCCCTGTGGTGTGCTCGTGGCTCAAAACTCCGTATTTCTTCCCGATCAATTCCTGGCGCAGATGCGCGAGGCGCTTCCCTCTCATCTGTCGTTGGACGATTTTATCGCCGCCTGCCAGCGTCCGTTACGCCGGAGCATCCGCGTTAATACGCTGAAAATCAGCGTCGAGGATTTTCTGGCGCTGGTCTCTCCGTACGGCTGGCAGCTTACGCCGGTTCCGTGGTGTGAAGAGGGATTCTGGATCGACCGCGATGACGAAGACGCGGTGCCGCTGGGAAGTACCGCAGAACATCTGAGCGGTCTGTTTTATATTCAGGAAGCGAGCTCAATGCTACCGGTTGCCGCCCTGTTCGCCGACGGCAACGCGCCTGAACGCGTGATGGATGTCGCCGCCGCGCCCGGCTCGAAAACCACGCAGATTGCCGCGCGCATGGGCAATCGCGGAGCAATCCTCGCCAACGAATTTTCCGCCAGCCGCGTGAAGGTGTTGCATGCCAATATCAGCCGCTGCGGTATTCATAATGTCGCTCTTACGCACTTCGACGGTCGCGTCTTTGGCGCCGCCCTGCCGGAAATGTTTGATGCCATCCTGCTGGACGCCCCCTGCTCCGGTGAAGGGGTAGTGCGTAAAGATCCCGATGCGTTAAAGAACTGGTCCGTGGAGAGCAATCTTGAGATCGCCGCCACGCAGCGCGAGCTGATCGACAGCGCGTTCCACGCCCTGCGCCCCGGCGGCACGCTGGTCTATTCAACGTGTACCTTAAACCGCGATGAAAACGAAGACGTCTGCCTGTGGCTGAAAGCGCAATATCCGGATGCGGTCGAGTTCCTGCCGCTTAACGATCTGTTTTCCTCGGCACAGGAGGCGGTCACGCCGGAAGGTTTCCTCCACGTGTTCCCGCAGATTTACGACTGCGAAGGGTTCTTTGTGGCGCGTCTGCGTAAAACGCAGGCGGTTGCTCCCCTGCCCGCCCCCAAATTCAAGGTCGGCAACTTCCCGTTTGCGCCGCTTAAAGGCCGCGACGTCGCGCAGCTTGAAGCCGCAGCCAGCAAGGTCGGGTTGCAGTGGGATGAGAGCATGCATCTCTGGCAGCGGGACAAAGAGGTTTGGCTTTTCCCGGCGAATATCGAGCCACTGATTGGCAAAGTGCGTTTTTCCCGAATCGGGATCCGCCTGGCGGAAGTGCATAATAAAGGCTATCGCTGGCAGCATGAGGCCGTCATCGCGCTTGCCGGACACGAGAATACCTTTGCCCTGACGCATCAGGAAGCCGAAGAGTGGTACCGTGGCCGCGATGTTTATCCTGACAGCTCGCCTTCCGCAGATGAAGTGGTGGTGACCTATCAGGGATTCCCGCTGGGGCTGGCCAAAAAGGTCGGTTCAAGACTCAAAAACAGCTATCCACGCGAACTGGTCCGGGATGGCCGACTGTTTACCGGTAACGATCGCACCGCCTGAAAAAAGCGCATTTTTTTACTGGCGATTTTGCTCTCCTTGTCTACGATCAAAAATGGATCCCCATACTGGTCATACCAGATTTTGACAACCGACCCGGAGAGCACTATGACGAAAACCAGCGTGCGTATTGGCGCTTTTGAGATCGACGACGCAGAGCTGCGCGGCGAAGCACAAGGCGATCGAACGTTAAGTATTCCCTGCAAATCCGACCCGGATTTGTGCATGCAGCTCGATGCATGGGATGCAGACACCAGCGTCCCGGCAATACTTGATGGCGAACATTCTGTCCTTTACCGTGAGCATTACGATAGTAAAGCCGATGCCTGGGTCATGCGTCTTGCCTGACCTAAAGAGAACCCGCCCGAAGGCGGGTTATTTATTACTGCAGCTGCGCCAGCGTAAAGTAACCGTCAAATACGGCCCCCGTATCAATGTAGTGCAGATTGTCAAAATCATACCTTCTGTCGACGGGCGTATGTCCGAACCAGAAATGATCCGCCCCGCTAATACCCTGCCCTTTGCCCACCATAAACCCCATCAGGCGGTCGCGATCCCATAACACGCGCTGGGCGCTTACCGGTTTTTCCCAGCGGTATTCCTCCGCCGGGTAATCAGCATGAGCAATAACGTTCAATCCGTTCGCGCAGGTAATTTCGATAATATGCGGTAACGCACGACATGCGTTAAGTAACGAGCGCGCCCGCTGCTGCTCCTCATGCTCAAGCCGCGAAAACCACATTCCGCCATTCATTGTCCAGAGCGCAAAATCATTATTATCCAGGCTATCTATTGCCATTTGCTCATGATTGCCCCGCACTGCTCGAAACCATTTCTCATTGATGAGCTGCAATGATTTCACGCTGTCCGGACCACGATCGATCAGATCGCCAACGGAAATAAGTAAATCCTCATAAGGATTGAAATGACGGCGTTTCAGTTCCTCCATGAGCCTCTGGTAACAGCCGTGTATGTCGCTGACAACCCATACGTGACGCCACTCTCCACCTTCTATTCGCTGATACATAAGGCCTCCCTTTAACAGTATAGCCGCCGTCAAAAGCGCAAGAAGATCAGCGCAGCCCTTACAAAGTAAAACAAACGGTAAACCAAAGAGAAATAAAGATCCGCGCGCTCTTAATCCCTTTTTACTGGCTCCTTAGAATAAGGGGAGATAAAAACGAGAGGTCTTCACGTGTCTAATACACAGCTACATAACGATGTTTTCTATCCGCATCGCACGAATATTATTTCCGAGCTGGTGAACGGCAAACGCGTCCCGGGGCCAATCTGGCGGAAACGCGACTACCGACTGAAGTTCCTTTTACGTTCCCTGCTCTTTTGGTCTTCCACCCACCGTATGCTGGAAGCCCTCTCTGGCCGTGACGATTTCGACAAACTGCTGACATCGCAAATTACGTTGCCCAGCAAGACCCATCGGCAATACCTGATGCGTGGTCTGACGGCAAACGATCGCGCCGACGCTATCGTTAACCATTACTACTGGATCGATCGCCTGAAGGAGAGCCGTCTTGCCCAGGCTATGACCGGCGCGCAGGAACAACCTATCGCGCAGTTCCATGTCAAAGACGGCATGACCTACACGATTAATGCGTCCTCAGCTGGCAAAGCCGAGCGTGAAGGTGAGAGTACGCTCTGGCTGCGCGACAACGAGGATACGCTTCTGGCCAGCCTGACCTTTAGCGTCGCCCGCAGCAATGGCCAGCCCGTTATGGTCATTGGCGGACTTCAGGGCCCCCGTCGCTGCGTGTCACGAGATGCCATTAAACTGGCAACTCGCGCCTGCCATGGCCTGTTTCCCAAGCGCGTGCTGATGGAGGTACTTTTCCAGCTGGCAGCGCAGTCCTCTGTTCGGGCCATTTTTGCCGTCAGCGATGAGGGACACGTTTTCCGCGCGCTGCGCTATCGCCTCAGCAAAGGCCGTCATTTCCACGCCAGCTATGACGAATTCTGGGATTCTTTGGGTGGGAAAAAACTTTCCGCCTTCTGCTGGCAGCTGCCGCTGCAGATGGAGCGCAAATCCCTCGACGAGATAGCCAGTAAAAAACGCGCTGAATACCGTCGTCGCTTTGAACTGCTTGATGAAATTGAGGCGTCCGTTAAGTCCCATTTCTAATCGCGACAAGCGTTTTCGCTCTCAGCACAGAGAATGCACTCGGTTTGAGAAAGGAATGATAAAGCAGAGCACTCTTGCATATGCCAGGGGTGCTCAGTTAGCATTGCGCGAAATGAAAATAGCGAATGCGTTGGAAAAGCGCAGTGTAGACGCAAATTTAAGGACTTTAATGATGATTTACGACTGCTTCTTGTATTACGATGAAGATATGCTTCTTGATATCAGGCTGAATACGCTAGCGGACGTTATTGATCGGTTCGTTATCGTTGAGTCAACGCATACCTTTACCGGCAAAAAGCGGCAGCTTAACTTTGACATAAATACGGTCCTTTTAAAGATAAAATTATTTATGTTGTGCATGATGAAACACCTCTCATGAAAGCCTCTGACGGCGGCGATCAGCATCAGGACGGTCTGGTGGTGGATGCATGGGCGAATGAAGCCGCGCAGAGAAATGCCATCATGCAGGGCCTCAAAAGTGCTAAATATGATGATTTGATTTTAATTTCCGATGTGGACGAGATTTTTTCACCACAGGTTATCGGCTCTATCAACGCGAATAAACTCTGCACAACGCTTTATCAAAACTTTTATAATTATCAGTTTAATCTGCAGGTTTTTAATACAGATAACACCCCAAGAAAATGTAAACTGCCGAGAGCCACAAAATATAAAAACCTCGTTCATTTTTTTGGCGGCGAGCCTGAGTCGTTCAGAAATCTTAAACGCACCAGAAGCGTCAAAAACTGGTCCTGGCTCAAATGGAACTGGTTCAAACTTAACAATCGCATCATTGAAAATAGTGTCTGGCATTTCTCATGGGTTATGACCCCTGAACGCATATCAGAAAAAATGTCCACCATCTCCCACACGGAATACGATCTGCCTGAGTTCAATAACCCGGAACATATCATGAAGGTGATAAAAAACGCCGAAGATATCTGGGGACGAGACAGGAAGTTAATCAGGCAAGAGCTGTCGGCAGACAGTTTCCCCGAGTATATCGTTAACAACAAAGATAAATTCAGGGAATTCATTATTTAACTATCAGGCCGGGCCTTTACTTCACCGACGAAGATTCCACAGCGATCGCCAGGACACAATTTTTTAACAAAGATGCCAAAAAACCCTGGACGTACGCGGTCCTGAGTATGTTATGGTTTAGTCAGGATAGGGAACTGTCCAGCCATTCTCGGGGTTTTCGGTCCATAACCGAAGAAACCTTTTGAGAAACATAGAGATAAAAAGAGACCGAATACGATTCCTGTATTCGGTCCAGGGAAATGGCTCTTGGGAGAGAGCCGTGCGCTAAAAGTTGGCATTAATGCAGGCTAAGTCGCCTTGCCTTTTAAGAATAGATGACGACGCCAGGTTTTCCAGTCCACAGCAAAAGTGGCCTGAAAAAAAGCGTCAGAGCATCATTAAAAGTGAAAAACCGCAGTGCTTTGGCGAGCATCTGCGGTTTTTTTATTGGAAACCTGAACGTCAGCAGAGCTTGTCAGCGCGCTCGATAAACGGTGCCAGGCTCATCTTCTGCCCCGGGTTGGCCGGGTCATCAATCTGAATCACGCTGACTGGCTGACCGCTGCTCTTGCCGCTGGCGACCTGCTGCTCAGCGGTATCGTTGAGCGGGTACTGGACCAGCGTGCTCGGGTTGATCGCATACAGCGCATGGCCCGGACGGCAGGTCAGCATCACCTCTTCGCGATTAAAGGCCCATTTGTCTTTGCCCACTTCAAAGCGGCTTACGGTGATTACCTGCGGTGCCGCCAGAGCGCTTCCCGCGCAGGCCAGCAATAAGAGAGAAAGTACTGTCTTTTTCATTTAATAGTTAACCTTGTCAGAAGGGTTCCCAGGTAGCAAACAGACTGACCGTTGCCAGAACCAGCGCGCCCAGCACCACCTCTGCCTGTGTCATCCTGATAAACATCTGTTGTGCGCGCCCGGAATCCGGACGGAACCGTGGCACCAGAAAATACCGATTTGCCAGCGCAATTGCCACCATCAACGCCACGAGAGCACATTTGAACAACAAAAACTGCACGTAGCCAGCCTGCCAGGGAATATGGATGCCCAGAATCAACAGCGCATTCACTACGCCGGTAAGCAGCACGCCTGCGACGGCATAATGCCCCACGCGCGAGAAACGCATCATGGTATAGATGGCCGCGTTCTGCCAGCGTCCTTTCGCCAGACGCATGCAAAACAGCAGCGGCAGCAATCCACCCACCCAGGTTGCGGCACACAGCAGGTGAACAGCATGATTGATTCGCTGTATCGCCCCCATCGGGCCGTCGCTCATCGCCGCGTGCCCTACACCTGCCAGCAGGATAAGCTGGCCCATGGCGAGCAGCAGCAGGCGCGAGCCTTTCAGCGGCGCGAGCCACGCGACGACAACGGTGATGGCAGCGAGGATAATTTGCCACAACCAGACGCCACCAAACCGCGTTCCCAGCACGCTGTTCCAGATTTGCGGGTTAAACACATCGCCCCAGCCGTTGCCCATTAAGCCGCCCTGAAGCATAAACATCAGGATCGCAGCGGTCAGGCTGACGATGGATGCCACTCTCTGCTGGAGCTGGAAACGCCGGGCCATCAGGCGGTGCAGCCCGGAAGGCGCAAACCAGACGCTGTAAAGCGCGTTGCCAAAAACGAGCATTAGCGCCGCAAAATGGATAAAGCGCAATCCTACGTATAACAGTCCCAGCATGCTATTTCACGCTGAAGCGATAGCTGCCTTTGGTTTTATGGCCGTCGACGGAAACCACGTGCCAGTCCACCCGGTAAGCCCCCGGCGCCAGCGTCTGTTCCAGCGGAACGGTCAGCTGTGCTTTGTTCTTTTCGTCTCGCGTGGCGGTACCGGTTTTGATCACCTGATTTTGCGCATCCGTCACCACGACGCCGCTAAATCCGGGCTCGATACCTTCGGAGAAATTCAGCGTCAGCACCTGCGGTGACGCCACCTGGCTGTCCGCTGCCGGGCTCTGCTGCTCAAGATGCGCATGCGCCAGCACGGAGGGTGAGATTACCGTTGAGGCCAAAAAAACCAGTGCGCATACCGCGCGGGAAGCGGATAAACCCATCACAATCATTCCTTTTTGTTATGTCTGTATGCTAAAGAATAACGCTGTATAATAAACGAGTCGAGGATCATCCCGCTCTGCTTGTTATCGTCGCGCAATCGCGGTAACGTTGCCGCCGCAAAATAAGGAGAAGGTAATGAAGATTAATCTGGCCGCCCTTCCTCAGGACGAGATGGATAAAGTGAATGTCGATCTCGCTGCCGCTGGCGTCGCCTTTAAAGAGCGTTACAACATGCCCGTCGTGGCTGAAGTGGTGGAGCGAGAACAGCCCGCCCATCTGCGTGACTGGTTTCGCGAAAGGTTAATTGCCCACCGTCTCGCCTCGGTCAACCTCTCCCGCTTGCCGTACGAGCCGAAAGTTAAATAAGCTTAACGACTCGTTACACTTCCTTACGCGGAATCTGGCAGGATAAGAAAACCCTGATTAAATTAGGTGTACTCTTTAATCCCTGCGACTCTGTGTATAAGGAAGTCACGATGTCACATTGGAATATTGCGGCAGCCCAGTATGGCGGGCAGCATCACAGCGTAGATGACCATATTGCGCACCATCTCCACTTTATTGCCGAAGCAGCACAGCATCAGTGCGATTTGCTGGTTTTCCCGGAACTCTCATTAACCGGCCCGGGCGCGACGGCATTACCGCTCCCGCCCGAAGACGATCGACTACAGCCGTTGCTTGACGCCGCGCATTTTTACCGCATTACCCTCATTGCAGGTCTTCCCGTTGAACGAAACGGTCAGCGCCAGAAAGGCCTTGCGCTGTTTATCCCCTCTCGCGATCGTATTCTGCGTTACCCTCAGGGGAGCGGCGCCAGCCTGGTGCCGGGTGATAAACAACTCACGATTATCGATGGGCAAAGCGATTCACCGAATCTTGATCCGCAGGCAACACTCTTCACCAGCTGCCAGTCGGTGAGGGATTACCGCTGGCGACAGTCCATCAATACCCTGCAGCGCTTTGCGCACAGGTATGCCATCGCGGTGTTAATGGCAAATGCCGGCACGGGCAGCGCGTTATGGGATGAAAAAGGCCAGCTGATCGTTCGGGCAGATAAGGGTGAGCTCCTGTTGACCGGCACGCGCAACGGACAGGGTTGGCAAGGCGATATCATTCCTTTAGGCTAAGCGTTTTAAGCTCAGGAGATTTTCATGCTGCGCGTCATTGATACCGAAACTTGCGATCTTCAGGGCGGAATTGTGGAAGTGGCCTCGGTCGACGTGGTTGATGGAAAAATCGTCAACCCGATGAGCCATCTGGTGCGTCCCGATCGTCCTATTAGCCCACAGGCCATGGCTATCCATCGCATTACAGAATCAATGGTGGCGGATAAACCCTGGATAGAAGACGTTATCCCGCACTACTACGGCAGCCCATGGTACGTTGCCCACAACGCCAGCTTTGACCGTCGGGTACTCCCCGAAATGCCCGGGGAGTGGATTTGTACCATGAAGCTGGCGCGTCGCCTCTGGCCAGGGATCAAGTACAGCAATATGGCGCTGTATAAATCCCGCAAGCTCAGCGTCAGAACCCCTGAAGGGCTGCACCATCACCGCGCCCTGTATGACTGCTATATCACCGCTGCGCTACTCATAGATATTATGAACACATCGGGCTGGACGCCGGATGATATGGCAACGATCACCGGACGCCCTGCGCTGCTGACGACGTTCACCTTCGGCAAATACCGCGGGAGAGCGGTATCGGATATTGCGGATAAAGATCCGGGCTATCTGCGCTGGCTGTATAACAACCTCGACAAAATGAGCCCGGAGCTGCGCTTAACCCTGAAACACTATCTGGGTGAAGCTTAACGCTGTACACGGCCTGGCAACGTATCCTGCGCCAGGCCTATCAAAAAGGCATACTCAAGGGCCACCCCTTCGTAGGATTTGAATCGACCCGATTTCCCCCCGTGCCCGGAGTCCATATCGGTACAGAGCAGCAGCAGGTTGTCATCGGTTTTCAGCTCCCGCAGCTTTGCTACCCATTTTGCCGGTTCCCAGTATTGCACCTGTGAATCGTGCAAACCGGTCGTCACCAGCATGTGCGGGTACGCTTTCGCTTCCACGTTGTCATACGGGCTGTACTCTTTCATATAGCGATAATAGGTTTCATCCTGCGGGTTGCCCCACTCCTCAAACTCTCCGGTTGTCAAAGGGATGGACTCATCGAGCATAGTGGTAACCACATCGACAAACGGGACCTGCGCAACAATACCCTTAAAGCGTTCGGGCCGCTGATTGATGACCGCCCCCATCAGCATCCCCCCCGCGCTACCGCCCATGCCGAAGCAAAGCTGAGGATCGCCATAGCCTTGCTCAATCAGCGCATCGCAGACGTCGAGATAGTCGTTGAAGGTGTTTTTCTTTTTCAGGAATTTCCCGTCTTCATACCAGTGCTGCCCCAGCTCGCCGCCGCCGCGAATATGGGCAATGGCGAAAACAAAGCCGCGGTCGAGCAGGCTTAATCTGCTGCTGCTGAAGTCGGCATCCATGCTGGAGCCATAGGAGCCGTAGCCATAGACCAGGATCGGATTTTTACCCTTCTGGAAGTGCGCCTTGTGATAAACGAGCGAAACAGGCACCTCCACGCCATCGCGCGCGGTGACCCACAGGTGTTCGCTGCGGTAATTGTCGGAATCAAAGCCCTTCACTTCGGTTTGCTTAAGCACCTGGCGCTGTCCGGTATCCATATCCAGCTCGAAGAGCGTATCCGGCGTGGTCATGGACGAGTAACCGTAGCGCAGCCGGGACGATTCAGGTTCCGGGTTAAAGCCGATCCACGTGACGTAGGCCGGATCGTCGAACGCAATCCCTATCACCTCACGCGTTTTACGGTTGATCTGCCGGATACTGGTCAGCCCCCGCTGGCGCTCCTCCACCACCAGCCAGTCGGTAAACAGCGTGAACCCTTCCAGCATCACCTGATCCCGCGCGGGAATCAGCACCTCCCACTTGCGCTCGTCGCGCACCTTGGTTTTGTACAGACCAAAGTTCTTGCCTTCACGATTCGAACGCAGATAAAAGCTGTGCTGGAAGTGATCCAGGCTGTACTCGTGGTCCTTGCGGCGCGGCAGGAAACAGAGCGGCTGGGCGTCAGGCAGTTCGGCATCCAGGAGCAGCACTTCCGAGGTGGTGGCGCTGGCGAGGAAGATAATCACATAGTGGCGCGAGGAGGTTTTATGCAGGCTGACATAAAACGTTTCGTCTTTCTCTTCATAGACCAGCTCGTCATCGGCTGAGTCCGTGCCTACGGTATGGCGCCACACCTGATAAGGCAGCAGCGTGGAGGCGTGCTTTTTAACGTAGTAGACCGTCTCGGAATCGTTCGCCCAGACAAAATCCGGGGAGACGTTTTCCAGCATTTCCGGATACCAGTTGCCGGTTTCCAGATTGCGAAAACGCAGGCCGTACTGGCGCCGGGAGAGATAATCCTCCGCCAGCGCCATGATGGTGTTGTCCGGGGAGATGGACATACCGCCCAGGGTATAAAACTCGCTGTGGGCGGCACGCTGGTTCGCATCCAGCAAAATGTCCCATTCATCCCACTCGGCGCTTAATACCGACTGTCGTTGATAGATGGGATACTCGTTGCCCGGCTCATAGATATGGCGATAGCGATAGCCGTTTTTGGTCCAGGGCGCGGAGATGTCGCGCTGGGGAATACGCTGCACCATTTCATTCAGCAGCTGGTCCTGAAGCGCCTGCTGGCTGGCCATGACCCTGCGGCCATAGTCGTTTTCCTCGTGCAGGTAGTCGAGCACCTCTGGCCGGGAACGCGAATCGTCCCGCAGCCAGTAATAGTTGTCTATGCGCGTATCGCCATGCGTGACGATCGCATAAGGAGTACGTCGGGCTTTCGGTGGCATGTCATCATTCTTTTAAGTTTTACACCCTATAAGGTTGGCAAAACCCGCGCATGATGCAAGCGAAACATGACCACGGGGGCGCGAGTTAGCCCTGTAGCGCCAGTTTTTGTTCCCCGATATCTTTTTCAATCCCCTCGCGCACGTCCTGAGGGATCTTCAGCGCGTCGCCGAGGGCATTAAGGTAGCTACGCTCCATAAAGTGATCGATATCTATGGCGGCACAGCTGAGAAAATAGAGTTCCAGCGCCTCTTCCTCATTTTTCACGCTCAGTGCCAGACGCTGCGGATCGAGCGGCTGTTCAATGGCCTGCGCCACCAGCGTTCTGCCCTGTTCTTCAACACCCGCCTCGCGCAGCTGCTGTTCGATAGCCGCTCTTTCATTATCATCAATATGCCCGTCGCTTTTGGCGGCAAACACCAGCGCCAGGATGAGCCGCTCCGTGCGCAGATCCAGCGGAGAAGTATGCTCCCCATAGTGAGGTTCATCGCGGTGCGCCGCTCGCACCCTGTCCTTATATTTGTTCCACAGCACGGTGCCGGCGATAACGCCGCCCCCGGCCAGCAGCGCGCCGGTACCGTACTTCGCCAGCAGCTTGCGTGAGGATTTATTGGCAACCAGCAGCCCTGCCAGCCCACCGAGCGCCCCCGGTACCAGCAGTTTGCTCAGCCCCTGTTCGCCGGAACCAGACGTTTTCTGCCCTAACATGGATTGCAGTTGATTTAACCAGCCTGACATGGTTTCCCTCGCTTAACGGTTAACATGTTCTCCAGCGTAAGCGAGCAGGCGTCAGGAAATGTCCATCAAGCCTAAAGAAGCGCAAATTTCTGGTCTGCCCTTTTGCCGTGCGCAAGACAGACGCAAACGTTTTCGTTTATACTGCGCGCATCTTTTTCAGGGGGAATGTTATGACTCGTTTAGGAACCGCGCTGCGACCTGCGGCGACGCGCGTAATGCTGTTGGGATCGGGCGAACTGGGTAAAGAAGTCGCCATTGAGTGTCAGCGTTTAGGGGTGGAGGTGATTGCCGTAGACCGCTACGCCGACGCGCCCGCCATGCACGTCGCCCATCGTTCTTATGTGATTAACATGCTGGACGGTGATGCCCTGCGTACGCTTATTGCACGGGAGAAACCGGATTTTGTCGTGCCGGAAATTGAAGCTATCGCAACCGATACGCTGATCGCCCTTGAGCAGGCAGGCCAGCGCGTGGTGCCCTGCGCGAAAGCCGCAAAGCTGACCATGAACCGTGAAGGCATTCGCCGCCTGGCGGCGGAGGAGCTGGGGCTGCCTACTTCAAGCTACCGTTTTGCGGGTGACAAAGCCGCATTCCTGCAGGCCGTTGAAGAGATTGGCTACCCGTGCATCATTAAGCCGGTGATGAGCTCTTCGGGGAAAGGTCAGAGCTTTATTCGCGACAGCAGCGCGCTGGACAGCGCGTGGGATTATGCGCAACAGGGTGGCCGTGCCGGTGCCGGTCGCGTGATCGTCGAAGGCGTGGTGAAGTTTGATTTCGAAATCACTCTGCTCACCGTCAGTGCCGTGGACGGCGTCCATTTCTGCGACCCGATTGGCCACCGCCAGGAAGATGGCGATTATCGTGAATCCTGGCAGCCGCAGCAGATGAGCGACCTGGCGCTGGAGCGTGCCCGGGAGATTGCCCGTAAGACCGTTCTGGCCCTGGGCGGTTATGGCCTGTTCGGCGTGGAGCTGTTCGTCTGCGGTGACGAAGTGATCTTCAGCGAAGTCTCCCCTCGCCCGCACGACACCGGTATGGTCACGCTCATTTCGCAGGATCTCTCGGAGTTCGCCCTGCACGTGCGCGCCTTCCTCGGCCTGCCGGTTGGCGGCATCCGCCAGTACGGCCCGGCGGCGTCGGCGGTGATCCTTCCGCAGCTGACCAGCCAGAATGTGACGTTTGATAACGTCGAAGGCGCGGTGGGCGCAGGCCTGCAGGTCCGTCTGTTCGGCAAGCCGGAGATCGACGGTACGCGTCGTCTGGGCGTGGCGTTAGCCACCGGGGATAACGTTGACGAGGCCGTAGTAAGAGCAAAAGCGGCGGCTGCGAACGTTCAGGTAGCAGGATAAAAAAACGGGCCGAAAGGCCCGTTTTTCATGCTGCATATGGCTTACTGCTTCGCGCCTTCAACCGCTTCACGAGCCAGTTTCGTGATGCGATCCCAGTCGCCCGCTTCCAGCGCATCCGCCGGAACCAGCCATGAGCCGCCGATGCACAGCACGCTTTTCAGCGCCAGGTAGTCGCGGTAGTTAGCCGGGGAGATACCGCCCGTCGGGCAGAAGCGTACCTGAGAGAAGGGACCCGCAATTGCCTGCAGCGCTTTGGTGCCGCCGTTCGCTTCTGCCGGGAAGAATTTGAACTCTTTCAGACCGTAGTCCATGCCCAGCATCAGTTCAGAAACGGTGCTGATGCCCGGGATCAAGGGAATGGTGCCTTCGGTCGCGGCCTTCAGCAGCGGCTCGGTCAGGCCCGGGCTGATGGCAAACTGTGCGCCGGCTTCGGTCACTTCCGCCAGCTGCTGCGCGTTGAGAACGGTACCCGCACCGATGATGGCGTCCGGCACTTCTTTAGCGATGGCGCGGATGGCATCCATCGCGCAGGCGGTACGCAGGGTCACTTCCAGAACGCGAACGCCGCCCGCAACCAGCGCTTTCGCCATTGGCACAGCGTGCTCCAGCTTGTTTACCACGATAACCGGCACGACAGGGCCAGTGGTCAGGATTGCTTCTGCACTTGTTTTCCAGTTTTTCATCAGAGTTCTCTCTCGCCAGATCGTTAAAATCAAGTCGTCTTAAAACGTAATACAGGTTGCGCCCTGCTCCGCACCGGAGAGCTTCTCACGCAGCGCGCTGAACATTTCGCGTCCGGTTCCCACGCGCGATGCGCTCAGGTCAGGAATATGAGGCTGACGTGCCGCCAGCTCCGCGTCATCCACCAGCAGGGTTAACTCGCCAGTCTGGCCGTTCACGCGGATCATGTCGCCGTCGCGCACTTTCGCCAGCAAGCCGCCGTCGTAGGCTTCAGGCGTGACGTGGATGGCGGAAGGCACTTTGCCGGATGCGCCTGACAGGCGGCCATCGGTCACTAACGCAATTTTGAAACGGCGGTCCAATAATACACCAAGTGGTGGCATAAGTTTATGTAATTCTGGCATGCCGTTCGCTTTTGGCCCCTGATGACGCACGACCACCACGCAGTCTTTATCCAGCAGACCGGCGTCGAAGGCAGGCAACACGTCGTGCTGGCTTTCAAACACTACCGCCGGGGCCTCGATAACCTGGTTCTCTTCCGGCACGGCAGAGGTTTTCATCACCGCGCGGCCAAGGTTGCCGCTCAGCACTTTGGTACCGCCGTGGTGGGAGAACGGTTTGTCGATAGTGGCAATCACCTGCGGATCAAGAGACGCGGTTGCCCCGTCGCGCCAGTCCAGCTCGCCGTTGTTCAGCCACGGCTCCTGGGTGTAGCGCTGCAGACCAAATCCGGCTACGGTGTTCACGTCTTCATGCAGCAGACCGCCTTTCAGCAGCTCGCGCATCAGCAGCGGCACACCGCCCGCAGCCTGGAAGTGGTTGATGTCCGCCGGACCGTTCGGGTACAGACGCGCCATCAGCGGTACCACGGAGGAGATGTCGGAGAAGTCATCCCAGTTAATCAGGATACCCGCCGCGCGCGCCATGGCCACCAGGTGCATGGTGTGGTTAGTTGAACCGCCGGTCGCCAGCAGGGCGACGATACCGTTGACGATCACTTTTTCGTCGACCATTTTGCCCATCGGCATCCATTCATTGCCGTTTCCTGTCAGGCGCGTCACCTGACGGGCCGCGGCCTCGGTCAGCGCCTGGCGCAGCGGCGCGTCCGGCTGGATGAAGGACGAGCCCGGAAGCTGCATCCCCATAAACTCCACCACCATCTGGTTGGTGTTGGCCGTGCCGTAGAACGTACAGGTGCCCGGCGCATGGTAGGACGCGGCTTCGGCTTCCAGCAGCGCCTGACGATCGGCTTTGCCTTCCGCATACAGCTGGCGGATACGCACTTTTTCTTTATTCGGCAGACCGCTGGCCATCGGGCCGGACGGCACGAAAATCGCTGGCAGATGACCAAACGACAGCGCTGCCATCACCAGGCCCGGGACGATTTTGTCGCACACGCCGAGATACAGCGCACCATCAAACATGTTGTGTGACAGGCCCACAGCCGCAGACATCGCAATCACTTCGCGGCTCAGCAGCGACAGCTCCATACCATCCTGCCCCTGCGTCACGCCGTCGCACATGGCCGGGACGCCCCCCGCCACCTGCCCCACCGCGTTCACGCTGTGCAGCGCTTTACGAATGATGTTGGGATAGACCTCATACGGCTGGTGCGCGGAGAGCATATCGTTATAAGACGTGATGATAGCGATATTGTTACGCAACATGCTTTTCAGGGAGGCTTTGTCATCGGGCTGGCAGGCGGCGAAGCCGTGGGCCAGGTTACCGCAGGCCAGCTGGGAGCGGTGAACGGTGTTGCTTTTCGCCTGTTCAATGCGGGCGAGGTAGGCCGAACGGGTCTCTTTCGAGCGCTCGATAATGCGTTGTGTTACGCGTAACAATACAGGATTCATAAAAGCTCCTTTAATTTATCTGTCCGGGCTCGGGAGTTTACAAAGTCGCTGGCGGTTGTTAACAACGCTGAAACGCTTGCTGTCCGGAGCTCAGGGGCAAAATCACTTCCGGCAGTGTAATAAAAAAAGCCCCGCGGGTGAATCCACGCGGAGCTTAAAAGTATAAAAATTGTGCCACTAACTGTGTTAGATCATGTTACCGGTAAAATAACACTTTCGGGCTAGTGGATTATCCTACTCAAACTCGTTCCAGGAGCGGCCATCGCGGGTGATCATCGCCACCGACGCCACAGGCCCCCAGGTACCCGCCTGATACGGTTTTGGCGCATCCTGATCGGCAGCCCAGGCTTCGGTGATGGAATCGACCCATTTCCACGCCTCTTCCACTTCGTCGCGACGCACGAACAGCGCCTGGATACCGCGCATGGTTTCCAGCAGCAGACGCTCGTAAGCATCCGCAAGGTGCGTCTGGTTGAAGGTTTCGGAGTAGCTCAGATCCAGCTTGGTGGTCTGCAGGTTGTGCTTATGATCCAGGCCCGGCACTTTGTTGAGGATCTGGATATCCACCCCTTCGTCCGGCTGCAGACGGATGGTCAGCTTGTTCTGCGGCAGCTCCTGCCAGGACTCTTTGAACAGGTTCAGTTCCGGGTTCTTAAAGTAGACAACCACTTCGGAACACTTCGTCGGCAGACGCTTACCGGTGCGCAGGTAGAACGGCACGCCCGCCCAGCGCCAGTCGTCGATATCCACGCGGATGGCCACAAACGTCTCGGTATTGCTGGACTTGTTCGCGCCCTCTTCTTCCAGGTAGCCTGGCACTTTTTTACCTTGCGCAAACCCGGCAGTGTACTGGCCGCGAACGGTTTTCTCGCGCACGTTGGAGCGGTCGATGCGGCGCAGCGACTTCAGCACTTTCACTTTGGCATCGCGGATGCTGTCAGCCGTCAGGTCAGACGGTGGAGACATGGCAATCATGCACAGAATTTGCAGCAGGTGGTTCTGGATCATGTCGCGCATCTGGCCGGCCTGGTCAAAGTAACCCCAGCGACCTTCAATCCCCACCTCTTCCGCCACGGTAATTTCCACGTGGTCAATGGTACGGTTGTCCCAGTTATTCACAAACAGGGAGTTAGCGAAACGCAGCGCCAGCAGGTTCAGTACCGTCTCTTTACCGAGATAGTGGTCGATACGGTAGACCTGGCACTCTTCAAAGAACTCGCCCACCTGGTCGTTGATTTCACGGGAGGTAGCCAGCGACGTCCCCAGCGGCTTTTCCATCACCACGCGCGCCGGCTTGGCGTTCAGTTTGGCTTCGCCCAAACCTTTGCAGATGGCGCCAAAGGTGCTTGGCGGCATGGCGAAATAGTTAATGGTGACACGGTTTTTCTGATCCAGCATGGCACCCAGGCGGGAAAACGCGCTGACGTCATTAACGTCCAGGTTGCAGAAATCGAGACGACCGCTGAGGGTATCCCACAAACTTTCATCAATTTTTTCCTTCATGAAAGTTTCGAGCGCCTCGCGGACGACTTTGGTATAAGCGTCCTTGTCCCAGTCGGCGCGCCCAACACCCAGGATACGCGTATCCGGATGAATTTGGCCCGCTTTCTCCAGTTGATACAGGGAAGGCAGCAATTTCCGGCGTGCAAGATCGCCTTTCGCGCCGAAAATGACCAGGTCACATGCCTGGGCTGTTTGCGTTACCGCCATGTCATTCTCCTCAGTTGGATCACCTGGTGCTTCTGCCAGGTATCGTTGTAATTTTATTACAATGCACTGTACTGCTTTTACGTCATTCCCGAAACCATTAGCGCTTATCGTCTCGTGCGATACGGCGATTTTTCGCCATTTAGCCGATTATGGCGACGTAATGACGCAACAGCCGTCGATAATTTGCGCAACAGGGTCATAGCAAAACCCGACATCGATCAAGTAATGAAAAAAAACAACAACATTATCTTGTCGACTGTTACCCTTTAGGGAAGCCACAGGGGTAATATCGGCTAATCGAATCAAGATTTCATCAATGAGTGAAATCGTTTCCACCCCCATGAGCGCCTTGTTAACAATGAACATGCTTGAAAAAATCCAGTATCAACTGGAACACCTTAGCAAATCCGAGCGAAAAGTGGCTGAAGTCATTCTGGCCGCGCCCGGTCAGGCGATTCATTCAAGCATCGCCGCTCTGGCTCAGGAAGCGGGCGTCAGTGAACCGACGGTCAACCGGTTCTGCCGCAGCCTGGAAACGCGCGGCTTTCCTGATTTTAAACTGCATCTGGCACAAAGTCTGGCAAACGGCACCCCCTATGTTAATCGTAATGTGGATGAAGACGACAGCGTAGATGCCTATACGGCAAAAATATTTGAGTCGGCCATGGCCACGCTCGATCACGTTCGTCAAAGTCTGGATATGAGTTCAGTAAACCGCGCGGTGGATTTACTCACCCAGGCCAAACGCATTGCGTTCTTCGGTCTTGGCTCGTCAGCCGCCGTGGCGCACGACGCCATGAATAAATTCTTCCGCTTTAACGTGCCGGTTATTTATTCCGATGACATTGTGCTGCAACGCATGAGCTGTATGAATTGCAGTGAGGATGACGTCGTGGTACTGATTTCGCACACTGGCCGCACCAAAAGCCAGGTTGAGCTGGCGCAGCTGGCCCGTGAAAACGATGCCATGGTAATCGCCCTCACCACCGCCGGCACGCCGCTGGCGCGGGAGGCGACTCTCGCCATTACCCTGGACGTGCCTGAGGATACCGACATGTATATGCCAATGGTGTCTCGTCTGGCGCAGCTCACGGTAATCGACGTACTGGCGACCGGATTTACCTTACGCCGGGGCGCAAAATTCCGAGATAACTTGAAGCGAGTCAAGGAAGCGCTGAAGGAATCGCGTTTTGATAAAGAATTGCTTATAAAGAGCGATGTTCCCTGAAAGTAGATAACGAAGACGTAACCCATAATTAGATGTAACGATTTTCGGCATTCGGCCCCCTCTTTGCTGCCTTGCGGTAGATGAAGGCCGATTCAATGTTCACGCAACACCAAAGTTGTTTCAGTCAACGGAGTATTACATGTCCAGAAGGCTTCGCAGAACCAAGATCGTCACCACCTTAGGCCCGGCCACCGATCGCGATAATAACCTCGAAAAGATTATCGCCGCTGGCGCCAACGTGGTACGTATGAACTTCTCTCACGGTACGCCAGAAGACCATAAATTGCGTGCCGATAAAGTGCGTGAGATCGCCGCTAAGCTGGGCCGCCACGTCGCTATCCTCGGCGACCTGCAGGGTCCAAAAATTCGTGTATCAACCTTTAAAGAAGGTAAAGTTTTCCTCAATATCGGCGACAAATTCCTGCTGGATGCCAACCTCGGCAAAGGCGAAGGCGATAAAGAGAAAGTCGGGATCGACTATAAAGGCCTGCCGGCTGATGTGGTCCCTGGCGATATCCTGCTGCTCGACGACGGTCGCGTCCAGCTGAAGGTGCTGGAAGTTCAGGGGATGAAAGTGTTCACTGAAGTCACCGTCGGCGGCCCGCTCTCCAACAATAAAGGCATCAACAAACTGGGCGGCGGCCTCTCTGCGGAAGCCCTGACCGACAAAGACAAAGCGGATATCGTAACGGCGGCCCAGATCGGCGTTGACTATCTGGCGGTCTCCTTCCCACGCTGTGGCGAAGATCTGAACTATGCGCGCCGCCTGGCCCGTGACGCAGGCTGTGATGCCAAAATCGTCGCTAAGGTTGAACGCGCGGAAGCCGTGTGCGATCAGGATGCGATGGACGATGTGATCCTCGCCTCTGACGTGGTGATGGTTGCCCGTGGCGATCTGGGCGTGGAAATCGGCGACCCTGAACTGGTCGGTATCCAGAAAGCGCTGATTCGTCGCGCACGTCAGCTGAACCGCGCGGTGATCACCGCCACCCAGATGATGGAATCCATGATCACTAACCCAATGCCAACCCGTGCGGAAGTCATGGACGTCGCTAACGCCGTGCTGGACGGTACCGATGCGGTGATGCTGTCAGCGGAAACTGCGGCGGGCCAGTATCCGGCAGAAACCGTGGCCGCAATGGCGCGCGTCTGCCTGGGCGCGGAGAAGATCCCAAGCATTAACGTCTCCAAGCACCGCCTGGATATCCAGTTCGACAATGTGGAAGAAGCGATTGCGATGTCCGCCATGTATGCGGCCAACCATCTGAAAGGCGTTACGGCGATCATCACCATGACCGAATCTGGCCGCACCGCGCTGATGACCTCTCGCATCAGCTCCGGCCTGCCGATTTTCGCCATGTCACGCCACGAGCGTACGCTGAACCTGACGGCGCTGTACCGCGGTGTTACCCCGGTACACTTCGACAGCACCAATGACGGCGTAGCCGCGGCGCACGATGCCGTAAACCTGCTGCGCGATAAAGGTTACCTGGTGTCTGGTGATATCGTCATCGTGACGCAGGGTGACGTGATGAGCACCATCGGCTCAACCAATACCACGCGCGTACTGACTGTAGAGTAAGATCCGATCCCCTCTCCCCTAAGGGGAGAGGGACAAGGTGAAGGTTTTCTATTTCCTCGGGTAAAGCTCTTTACGCTTATAGGGCTCCGTCTCTCCCGGCTTCCGCGTTTTCAGCAGCTTCAGTATCCACGTGTACTGTTCGGTATGCGGCCCCACCAGCAGCTCCACCTCTTCGTTCATGCGGCGCGCGATGGTGCGATCGTCCGCAGTCAGCAGGTCGTCCATCGGCGGACGGACTTCAATGCTCAGACGATGCGTTTTACCGTCGTAAACCGGAAAGAGCGGGATCACGCGGGCACGGCAGACCTTCATCAGACGCCCAATCGCGGGGAGCGTGGCTTTATAGGTCGCAAAGAAGTCGACAAACTCGCTGTGCTCGGGTCCGTGGTCCTGGTCCGGCAGATAGTAGCCCCAGTACCCCTGACGTACCGACTGAATAAACGGCTTGATGCCGTCGTTACGCGCATGCAAACGTCCGCCAAAACGACGACGTACCGTATTCCAGACAAAATCGTAGATTTTATTGCCCTGGTTATGGAACATCGCCGCCATTTTCTGCCCCTGGGAAGCCATCAGCATTGCCGGGATATCCACGCCCCAGCCGTGCGGCACGAGGAAAATGACCTTCTCATCATTGCGACGCATTTCGTCGATGATTTCCAGCCCTTTCCAGTCAACGCGGTCGATGATTTTTTCCGGTCCTTTCAGCGCCAGCTCCGCCATCATCGCCATGGCCTGCGGTGCGGTGGTATACATCGCGTCGATGATGGCCTCGCGCTCGGCATCGCTTTTTTCAGGAAAACAGTAATAGAGGTTGATCTGCGCACGACGACGCGCGCTTTTACCTAAGCGTCCGGCCAGACGGCCAATTTTTCCCAGTACGGGATCGCGCAGCGCGGCAGGCAGCATAGCGATGCCCGCAAAGGTGTAAACCCCCAGCCAGGCGCCCCAGTTGCGCGGATGTCGAAAGGATTTTTCAAACTCAGGAATGTATTCAATATTATTTTTTTTTGTTTCCATGCTGGTTCCAGGGTCTGGTGACGCAAAAAATTATTCAGATAGTGTAGCGAGGCAGTCGCCCACGCACAAAAGAAAAAGCCGGCGCATGCTGACACCGGCTTTTTTCACAAAACAGAGAGCTTAGTTTAAGCTCAGCTGCGGTATCACCTCTCTCGCCTGCGCCAGGTAATCGGAACGATCTTTACCTGTCAGGCCTTCGGTGCGCGGCAGTTTGGCCGTCAGCGGGTTCACGGCCTGCTGGTTGATCCACACTTCATAGTGCAGATGCGGGCCAGTAGAGCGTCCGGTGTTGCCGGAGAGCGCGATACGGTCGCCGCGTTTCACTTTCTGCCCCGGTTTGACCAGCAGCTTGCGCAGGTGCATATAGCGGGTGGTATAGGTACGACCGTGACGGATAGCCACGTAATAGCCCGCAGCACCGCTGCGTTTTGCCATCACTACTTCGCCATCGCCAACGGACAGCACCGGCGTGCCCTGCGGCATCGCGAAGTCTACCCCGCGGTGAGGCGCAACGCGCCCGGTAACCGGGTTCAGACGACGCGGGTTAAAGTTAGAGGAGACGCGGAACTGTTTCGCCGTCGGGAAACGCAGGAAGCCTTTCGCAAGGCCCGTACCGCTGCGGTCATAGAACTTGCCATCTTCAGCGCGAATGGCGTAGTAATCTTTTCCCTCGGAGCGCAGACGCACCCCCAGCAGCTGGCTCTGCTCGCGCTTGCCGTCCAGCATTTCGCGGGACATCAGGACGGAAAACTCATCGCCTTTCTTCAGCTTACGGAAATCCATCTGCCACTGCATGGCTTTGATCACCGCGCTGATTTCACCGCTGGTCAGGCCCGCATCACGGGCGCTGGAAACAAAGCTTCCGCCCACGGTACCTTTCATCACGCTGTTAACCCAGTCGCCTTTCTGCATTTCACTGGTCATTTTGAAACCGTTTGCAGTGCGGTCATAGGTACGGGTTTCGCGGCGGGACATTTCCCAGGTCAAACGCTGAAGATCGCCATCCGCCGTTAATGTCCAGGAGAGCTGTTGCCCGATTTTCAGGTTACGCAGGTCTTTATCCGCAGCGGCCAGCTGGCTGATATTGCCCATGTCGATACCGTACTGGTTGAGCACGCTGCTCAGCGTGTCACCGGTAGAGACAACGTATTCGTGGATCCCCGCTTCGTTCTCGGTTTTATCGTCCAGTTCATCCTGAGGGATAGCTTCATCTTCCTGAGCGGCCTGGTCGATAGGCTCGCTGGCTTCAGGCAGCAAAGAGCGGATCTCGCTCTTTTCAAGCTCGATGGTTTTAATGATAGGGGCAGAACTCGGGTGGTAAACATAGGGCCGCCAGACGGCGACCGCTAGGGTGAGAACTGTAAGCGACCCCAGCATAACGCGGTGGGGTCGAGGCAGATTGTTAAATGCCAGGGCGACAGAGCGGGCTATCTGTTGCACGTATTCACTTCCTCGTTAATCTCCTTTCAGGCAGCTCGCATACTGGTTCGCCAGTTGGCTGAGGAACTGCGAATAGCTCGCTTTGCTCAACTGGATATTCGTACCTAGCGGGTCAAGGGTTCCCATGCGCACGGATGTTCCCCTGGCCACGGCTTCTACGACCGCTGGCCTGAACTGTGGCTCAGCAAAAACGCATGTCGCTTTCTGCTCAACCAACTGTGTTCTGATTTCATGTAAACGCTGCGCACCAGGTTGAATTTCAGGGTTGACGGTAAAGTGCCCAAGCGGGGTCAGGCCGTAGTGTTTTTCGTAGTAGCCGTAGGCGTCATGAAAAACGAAATACCCTTTTCCTTTCAACGGTGCGAGCTCATTACCTACCTGCTTATCGGTTGCGGCTAATTGTGCCTCAAAATCCTTCAGGTTGGCGTCTAGTTTGGCTCGACTTTGCGGCATAAGTTCCACTAATTTGTCATGGATTGCAACCGCTGAAAGCCGCGCTATCTCTGGGGATAGCCAGAGATGCATGTTGTACTCGCCGTGATGGTGATCTCCATCACCTTTTTCACCCTCTGCAGCGTGATGGTCATGTTCGTCACCGTCATCATCCGCCCCTTTCATGAGCAACGGTTTCACGCCGGAAAGCCCGGAAATCGCGACCTGTTTTTCATCAGCAACCTGTTTGGCGGATTTCTGCATGAATGCTTCCATCTCCGGACCAATCCAGACAACTAAGTCTGCGTTTTGTAAGCGTTTTACATCAGACGGACGCAGAGAATAGTCATGCTCTGAGGCCCCGTCAGGGAGCAGAACCTGGGTTTCCGTTACCCCATCGGCAATGGCCGACGCGATGAATCCAAGCGGTTTAAGCGAAGCAACAACGGCAGCGTTAACATCTTGTGCGGTTGTTCCCCAAAGGGCAGCGGATAATGCTGCGAAAAGAAGCGTATTTTTATGTAACATAATGCGACTAATCATCGTAGTGAATGCGTGGAATGTGATATTATAACATTCGTTGACTTCTTCAAGCTTAAATTGACATGACGACTCTGGTTTCTCTCGACAATATTTCGGTCTCCTTTGGCCAGCGCCGCGTCCTCTCTGACGTATCGCTGGATCTCAAGCCCGGAAAAATTCTGACGCTGCTCGGCCCCAATGGCGCAGGTAAATCCACTCTGGTGCGCGTGGTGCTGGGTCTGGTTACACCGGATGAAGGTGTAATTACGCGTGAGGAAAAATTGCGGATCGGCTATGTGCCGCAAAAATTACATCTGGACGCCACCCTGCCGCTGACGGTAAATCGTTTTCTGCGTCTGCGTCCCGGCACGCGAAAAGCCGATATTCTCCCGGCGCTGAAGCGCGTGCAGGCGGGCCACCTTATCGATGCGCCGTTGCAGAAGCTGTCCGGCGGTGAGACGCAGCGCGTTTTGCTGGCCCGTGCGCTGCTGAGCAGCCCGCAGCTGCTGGTGCTGGATGAGCCAACCCAGGGCGTGGACGTCAATGGTCAGGTCGCGCTTTATGATTTGATCGACCAGCTGCGCCGCGAACTGAACTGCGCCGTGCTGATGGTCTCCCATGACCTGCATCTGGTGATGGCGAAAACCGACGAAGTGCTGTGTCTCAACCATCACATTTGCTGTTCCGGCACGCCTGAAGTGGTCTCAATGCACCCGGAATTTATCTCCATGTTCGGCCCTCGCGGCGCTGAACAGCTTGGCATTTATCGCCATCATCATAATCACCGCCATGATTTGCAGGGACGAATCGTTCTGCGTCGGGGAAATGGACACTCATGATTGAACTGTTACTGCCCGGCTGGCTGGCCGGGGTTATGCTTGCCTGCGCCGCAGGCCCACTCGGCTCGTTTGTGGTGTGGCGCAGAATGTCTTACTTCGGTGATACCCTGGCGCATGCGTCGCTGCTGGGCGTTGCCTTTGGTTTGCTGCTGGATGTGAATCCCTTTTACGCGGTGATTGTGGTCACGCTGCTGCTGGCGGCCGGTCTGGTCTGGCTGGAGAAGCGTCCTCACCTCGCGATTGATACGCTGCTTGGCATCATGGCGCACAGCGCGCTGTCGCTGGGTCTGGTCGTTGTTAGCCTGATGTCAAATATCCGCGTTGACCTGATGGCCTACCTGTTCGGCGATCTGCTGGCCGTAACGCCTGACGATCTCATCGCGATCGCCATTGGCGTGGTGGTGGTACTGGGTATTCTGCTGTGGCAGTGGCGGAATTTACTGGCAATGACCGTCAGCCCGGATTTAGCCTTCGTCGACGGCGTGAAGCTGCAGCGCGTGAAGCTGCTACTGATGCTGGTTACGGCGTTAACGATTGGCGTGGCGATGAAGTTTGTCGGGGCACTGATCATCACGTCGCTGCTGATTATCCCTGCCGCCACGGCGCGCCGTTTTGCACGTACGCCAGAGCAAATGGCCGGTATCGCGGTGGTTATCGGGATGATCGCCGTCACGGGCGGGTTAACCTTTTCGGCGTTTTATGACACGCCAGCCGGACCGTCGGTGGTCTTGAGCGCGGCGGTGTTGTTTGTTTTCAGTATGATGAAAAAGACCGCGCAGTAGTGAGCATGTCCCCGGTGGCGCTTCGCTTACCGGGGCTACAATTTATTGCTACTTACGGCATCGCGGGCGGCGTAATACCGAAATGATTCCACGCCCGCACCGTCGCCATACGACCACGTGGGGTACGCTGTAAGAAGCCCTGCTGGATCAGATACGGCTCCAGCACATCTTCGATAGTCTCACGCTCTTCGCCAATTGCCGCCGCCAGGTTATCCAGCCCGACCGGCCCGCCAAAGAACTTGTCCAGCACCGCCAGCAGCAGTTTGCGGTCCATATAGTCAAAGCCTTCAGCATCGACGTTCAGCATATCCAGCGCCTGGGCGGCGATCTCGGCGGAAATCGAACCATCGTGCTTCACTTCAGCAAAGTCACGCACGCGGCGCAGCAGGCGGTTGGCAATACGCGGCGTACCGCGGGAACGCTTCGCCACTTCATATGCCCCCTCTTCGCTCATATCCAGCCCCATGTAGCGCGCGCTGCGCCCCACGATATGCTGAAGATCGGGTACCTGATAAAACTCCAGACGCTGAACGATGCCAAAGCGGTCGCGCAGCGGAGAGGTCAACGACCCGGCGCGGGTCGTGGCGCCAATCAGGGTAAACGGCGGCAGATCGATTTTGATGGAGCGCGCGGCCGGGCCTTCGCCGATCATGATATCCAGCTGGTAATCTTCCATCGCCGGATAGAGCACTTCCTCCACCACCGGTGACAGGCGGTGGATCTCATCGATAAACAGCACATCATGCGGTTCAAGGTTGGTCAGCATCGCCGCCAAATCGCCCGCTTTCTCCAGCACCGGGCCGGAGGTGGTACGCAGGTTGACGCCCATTTCATTGGCGACGATATTCGCCAGGGTAGTTTTCCCTAACCCCGGCGGGCCAAAAATCAGCAGGTGATCGAGCGCATCGCCGCGCAGCTTTGCCGCCTGGATGAAAATCTCCATCTGGGAACGTACCTGCGGCTGGCCGATGTACTCATCAAGCAGCTTCGGGCGGATCGCACGATCCACCACGTCTTCTGCCTGAAGGGTGCCTGCCGATACCAGGCGGTCTGCTTCAATCATCCTTTACCTCACAATGCAGCGCGCAGCGCTTCACGAATCAGAGTTTCACTGCTGGCGTCCGGTTTGGCAATTTTGCTCACCATCCGGCTGGCCTCCTGAGGTTTATAGCCCAGCGCCACCAGCGCGGCAACCGCTTCCTGCTCGGCGTCATCATCAGAGGCAGGCGCACCCGGAGCAGTCAGAACCAAATCGGCAGCCGGAGTGAACAGATCGCCGTGCAGACCTTTAAAGCGGTCTTTCATCTCAACAATCAGACGCTCTGCGGTTTTCTTACCAATGCCCGGAAGCTTAACCAGCGCCGCGGGATCTTCACGCTCAACGGCATTCACAAACTGCGGAGCGGACATGCCGGACAAAATCGCCAGCGCCAGCTTAGGCCCCACACCGTTGGTTTTAATCAGCTCGCGAAACAGGGTGCGTTCCTGCTTGTTGTTAAAGCCGTATAGCAGCTGAGCGTCTTCACGCACCACAAACTGGGTAAAGACAATCGCCTCTTTGCCCGCGTCCGGCAGCTCGTAGAAGCAGGTCATCGGCATATGGACTTCATAGCCCACGCCACCCACTTCCAGCAGCACTAACGGGGGTTGTTTTTCAATGATGATGCCTCTGAGTCTGCCTATCACGTGACGCTCCTGCGTTCTGGGAGAAATTAACTGCCGACATAATAAAAAAAGGCTGGATGTTTATCCAGCCTGATTTCTGATTATCGTAACCTGCCTCGCGCCAGATTGAGCCGCGACTCGCTCATTTGCATCGCGTTCTGGCTGACGTGGCAGTGGGTAATCGCAATCGCCAGCGCATCGGCGGCGTCGGCCTGCGGGTTCGCGGGAAGCTTCAGCAGGGTGCGCACCATGTGCTGCACCTGGCTCTTCTCCGCGCTACCGATGCCCACCACCGTCTGCTTAACCTGACGCGCGGCGTATTCGAACACCGGCAGATCCTGGTTCACCGCAGCCACGATGGCCACCCCACGCGCCTGACCGAGCTTAAGCGCCGAATCCGCGTTCTTCGCCATAAAGACCTGCTCAATGGCGAAATAGTTTGGCTGAAACTGGGTGATGATCTCCGATACGCCCGCATAAATAAGCTTGAGGCGCGACGGCAGATCGTCCACTTTGGTGCGAATGCATCCACTGCCGAGGTAGGTTAGCTGGCGTCCCACCTGACGGATAACGCCATACCCGGTGACGCGCGAGCCGGGGTCAATCCCGAGGATAATCGACATCACGCGTCTCCCGTAAATGGTTTACAGGCTCTCATCAGAGAGTCGCTGCAACCTCATCAGAGATTTCACCGTTGTGGTACACTTCCTGCACGTCGTCGCAGTCTTCGAGCATGTCGATCAGACGCAGCAGTTTCGGTGCGGTTTCTGCATCCATATCCGCTTTGGTGGACGGGATCATGGAGACTTCAGCGTTGTCCGCTTTCAGGCCCGCCGCTTCCAGCGCATCGCGCACGGCACCCATCTCTTCCCACGCGGTGTAGACGTCAATGGCACCATCATCGTAGGTCACCACGTCTTCCGCACCCGCTTCCAGCGCCGCTTCCATGATCGCATCTTCGTCGCCTTTCTCGAAAGAGATGACGCCTTTTTTGCTGAACAGGTAAGCTACGGAGCCGTCAGTGCCCAGGTTACCACCGGTTTTGGTGAACGCGTGGCGCACTTCCGCAACGGTACGGTTACGGTTGTCGGACAGGCATTCAACCATCACCGCAGTACCGCCAGGGCCGTAACCTTCATAAATGATGGTTTCCATGTTCGCGTCTTCATCACCGCCCACGCCGCGTGCGATAGCACGGTTCAGGGTGTCACGCGTCATGTTGTTAGACAGCGCTTTATCTACCGCCGCGCGCAGGCGTGGGTTAGAAGCCGGGTCGCCGCCGCCCAGACGCGCTGCTGTCACCAGCTCGCGAATGATTTTGGTAAAGATCTTACCGCGCTTGGCATCCTGTGCCGCTTTACGGTGTTTGGTGTTGGCCCACTTACTATGACCTGCCATAAAAAGTTCTCCAAAAATCGCGCCTTCTCAGGCCGCGTTAATTACAAATTCTTCAATCGCCTGCCGGTTGCTCCACGACTTGGTCAGTGCGGCGGCATCCGCCGCGTTCACCCAGCGGTAGTTCAGGTGTTCGGTAAACACGATCTCCCGCTCATGGGGGAGCGCGAGACAGAACCACGACTCCGTGTTGCGCTCAATGCCCGGCGCATAGCGATGACGTAAATGGCTAAAAATTTCAAACTCCACCGTGCGCTGACAGTCCTTCAGGGTCAGTTGCTCATGAGCAACGTCAATGGTGACCTCTTCCTTTACTTCACGCGCGGCGGCCTGCGGCGCGGTCTCCCCCTCTTCCAGGCTGCCGGTAACCGACTGCCAGAATTCAGGGTCATCGCGCCGCTGCAACATCAGCACCCGCTTCGTGTCTTCTGCATAAATGACCACCAGGACAGAAACGGGAAGCTTATATGCCATATCAGTTTTTCTCTTCCTTCTTCACCACTTCAATGCCCAGCTCGGCCAGCGCTGCCGGGTTGGCAAAGCTTGGCGCTTCGGTCATCAGACACGCTGCGGCAGTGGTTTTCGGGAAGGCGATAACGTCACGAATGTTATCGGTGCCGGTCAGCAGCATGGTCAGACGGTCGAGACCGAAGGCCAGACCCGCATGCGGCGGCGTGCCGTACTTCAGGGCGTCCAGCAGGAAGCCAAACTTCTCGCGCTGCTCCTGCTCGTTAATACCCAGAATGCCGAACACGGTCTGCTGCATTTCACCGCTGTGAATACGCACGGAGCCGCCGCCCACTTCATAGCCGTTGATAACCATGTCATAAGCGTTTGCCACTGCCTCTTCCGGCGCCGCTTTCAGCTCTGCCGCCGTCATCTCTTTTGGCGAGGTGAACGGGTGGTGCATCGCGGTCAGGCCGCCTTCACCGTCGTCTTCAAACATCGGGAAGTCGATAACCCACAGTGGCGCCCATTTGCTTTCATCGGTCAGGTTCAGGTCTTTGCCGAGCTTCAGACGCAGCGCGCCCATCGCATCCGCAACGACTTTCTTGTTGTCTGCGCCGAAGAAGATCATGTCGCCGTCCTGCGCACCGGTGCGCTCAAGGATCGCACCCACGATGTCCGCGTTCAGGAATTTCGCCACCGGGCTGGTGATCCCTTCCAGACCTTTCGCACGCTCGGTCACTTTAATATAGGCCAGACCTTTCGCGCCGTAGATCTTAATAAAGTTGCCGTAGTCATCAATCTGCTTACGGCTCAGCGCCGCGCCGCCCGGTACGCGCAGGGCAGCCACGCGGCCTTTCGGATCGTTAGCCGGTCCCGCGAATACCGCGAACTCAACGGATTTCACCAGGTCAGCCACGTCCACCAGCTCCATCGGGTTACGCAGGTCTGGTTTGTCGGAGCCGTAGCGACGTTCCGCTTCGGCGAAGGTCATGATCGGGAAATCGCCCAGCTCAACGCCCTTCACGTCGTTCCACAGGCTACGCACCAGGGCTTCCATCACTTCACGCACCTGTTCGGCGGTCATGAAGGAAGTTTCCACATCGATCTGGGTAAATTCTGGCTGACGGTCAGCGCGCAGGTCTTCGTCGCGGAAGCACTTAACGATTTGATAATAGCGGTCGAAGCCGGACATCATCAGCAGCTGTTTGAACAGCTGCGGTGACTGCGGCAGCGCGTAGAATTTGCCTTTGTGGACGCGGGATGGCACCAGGTAATCGCGCGCGCCTTCCGGCGTCGCTTTGGTCAGCATCGGGGTTTCAATATCGAGGAAACCGTGGTCATCCATAAAGCGACGCACCAGGCTGGTGATTTTCGCACGGGTTTTCAGGCGCTGTGCCATTTCCGGACGACGCAGATCCAGGTAGCGGTATTTCAGACGCGCTTCTTCAGTGTTGACGTGGTTGGAGTCCAGCGGCAGCGCTTCGGCACGGTTGATGATAACCAGATCGGACGCCAGCACTTCGATAGCGCCCGTCGCCATGTCTGCGTTAACGTTTTTCTCGTCACGCGCACGCACGGTGCCGGTGACCTGAATGCAGAACTCATTACGCAGCTCAGAGGCCAGCTTCAGCGCATCTGCGCGATCCGGGTCGAAGAACACCTGAACGATACCTTCACGGTCGCGCATATCGATGAAGATAAGGCTACCAAGATCACGACGACGGTTGACCCAACCACACAGGGTGACCTGCTGTCCGACGTGGGACTGACGCAGCTGCCCGCAATATTCTGTACGCATGAGATATCCCTTAATTAGCCGCAGGCTAAATGTCGCCTGGTATGCAGGCTACTATGTCGCAGCTTTCTGTATGTCACAACTGGATGAAAAAAGGCGGCTATTATACTGGAAATTCCGCCGGACGATAAGAGCGAACCACCGCCAGACGGTCGTTTGCTGCACTCTTATTGCGCATTCTCACAAAAATTAACAAAATTATCCGACCGATAACAGGTCATCACGTCGTAAGGTGTTACGGAAGTGATTAATTTACCTGGAGTGACGATGTTAACACTTGATGCCCGCAAAACCGCGCTTGTTGTGATTGATTTACAGGAAGGGATCCTGCCCTTCGCCGGTGGCCCACACGCAGCGGATGAAGTCGTCAGCCGCACCGCTCGCCTGGCCGAGAAGTGCCGCGCCAGCGGTGCCCCTGTGGTCATGGTACGCGTCGGCTGGTCCGCTGATTTCGCCGAGGCGTTAAAACAGCCCGTTGATGCCCAGGCGCCCGCACATGCCCTGCCGGAAAACTGGTGGACGTACCCGGTGTCGCTGGGCAAACGCGACAGCGATATCGAAGTAACTAAACGCCAGTGGGGCGCGTTCTACGGGACCGACCTTGAGCTGCAGCTTCGCCGCCGCGGTATCGACACCATTATTCTGTGCGGCATATCCACCAACATCGGCGTGGAATCGACAGCCCGTAACGCCTGGGAGCTGGGCTTTAATCTGGTAATTGCTGAAGATGCCTGCAGCGCGGCTTCCGCGGAACAGCATCAGGGCAGCATGACCCATATCTTCCCGCGCATCGGACGCGTGCGCAGCACGGATGAGATTTTAAGCGCGCTATGATGTACGTGGGCCTGCCCCAGTGGTCGCACCCGAAATGGGTGCGCCTGGGCATTACCAGCCTTGAAGAGTATGCCCGACACTTTAACTGCGTCGAGGGTAACACCACGCTGTATGCGCTGCCCAAAGCCGAGATAGTCGAACGCTGGCGGGAGCAAACAACGGACGATTTCCGTTTCTGCTTTAAGTTTCCGGCGACCATTTCCCACCAGGCCGCGCTGCGCAACTGCGGGGACTTAACGGAAGAATTTTTCACGCGCATGTCGCCGCTGGCGAACCGAATTGGACAATACTGGCTCCAGCTTCCCGCCACGTTTGGCCCGCGCGATTTGCCCGCCCTGTGGCAGTTCCTGGATGCCCTGCCCCGCGAATTCACCTACAGCGTGGAAGTCCGACACCAGGACTTCTTTGCGAAAGGCGAAGCCGAAAAAGCGCTCAACCGGGGCCTGCTGGATCGTTCCGTTAACCGGGTGATCCTCGACAGTCGTCCGGTGCACAGCGCGGTACCGCATAACGAGGCCATCGTTGATGCTCAGCGTAAAAAACCGAAAGTGCCGGTCCACGCCATCGTGACCGCACAGAACCCGATGGTCAGGTTCATCGGCAGCGACAATATGCAGCAAAATCAGGCGATGTTCGCCGTCTGGCTGCAAAAACTCGCGAGCTGGGAGCAAGCCACCACGCCGTACCTCTTTTTGCACACGCCGGATATTGCTCAGGCGCCCGAACTGGTCGATGCTCTGTGGCAGGCCTTGCAGGCCGCGGTGCCGTCCGTGGGCAGCGTCCCTTCCATCCCACAACAATCTTCTCTTTTCTGATATCACCCCCTATCATAGTGAAGTGCCATCTGCCAAAAAACAGGGAGTTAGTATGGTCAGCGCGCTGTATGCGGTGTTAGGTGCGTTACTGCTGATTAAATTTTCATTTGATGTTGTGCGCCTCAGGATGCAGTACCGCGTCTCTTACGGCGACGGCGGTTTCTCCGAACTGCAAAGCGCTATTCGCATTCACGGTAATGCGGTGGAATACATTCCCGTTGCTCTCATCCTGCTGCTGTTTATGGAGATGAATGGCGCGGAAACCTGGATGGTGCATATTTGTGGCCTGATGCTTATTGCTGGCCGGTTAATGCATTATTACGGCTTTCACCACCGTTTATTCCGCTGGCGTCGTTCCGGCATGAGCGCGACCTGGTGTTCGCTTTTGCTGATGGTGCTGGCTAACCTGTGGTATATGCCGTGGGAGTTGGTTTTCTCCCTCCATTAGCGCACAATACGCCACTTTATTTTTCCCGGATTTTTACGTTATGTCAGATCGCGACACGCTTTTTTCCGCGCCTATCGCCAGCCTGGGCGACTGGACCTTCGATGAACGGGTAGCCGAAGTCTTCCCGGATATGATCCAGCGCTCTGTTCCCGGTTATTCCAATATTATCTCTATGATCGGTATGCTGGCTGAGCGCTTCGTTCAACCCGGTACGCAGGTCTATGACCTGGGCTGCTCGCTCGGCGCGGCAACGCTGTCGGTACGTCGTAACATTCATCACGATGGCTGCCGAATCGTTGCCGTCGATAACTCCCCGGCCATGGTGGAACGCTGCCGTCGCCATATTGACGCGTACAAAGCCCCCGTTCCGGTGGACGTGGTGGAAGGCGATATCCGCGAGATCGAGATTAACAACGCCTCGATGGTAGTGCTGAATTTTACCCTGCAGTTCCTGGTGCCTGAAGACCGCCAGCTGCTGCTGGACAAAATTTACCAGGGGCTGAATCCCGGCGGCGCGCTGGTGCTTTCTGAGAAATTCAGCTTTGAGGATGCCAAAGTAGGCGAGCTGCTGTTCAACATGCACCACGATTTCAAACGGGCGAACGGCTACAGCGAGCTGGAGATCAGCCAGAAGCGCAGCATGCTGGAAAACGTGATGCTGACGGACTCCGTGGAAACCCATAAAGCGCGCCTGCACAAAGCCGGTTTTGAGCACAGCGAACTGTGGTTCCAGTGCTTTAACTTTGGCTCTCTGGTGGCGCTTAAAGCCGGGGATGCCGCATGATTGAATTCAGCAACTTTTATCAGCTGATTGCTAAAAACCATCTTTCCCACTGGCTGGAGACCCTGCCGGCGCAGATTGCCGCCTGGCAGCGCGATCAGCAGCACGGCCTGTTAAAGCAGTGGTCAAATGCCGTGGAGTATCTGCCGGAGCTGACGCCGCATCGTCTGGATTTACTGCACAGCGTGACGGCGGAAAGCGCAGAGCCGCTCCCTGCCGGGCAGATCAACCGCATCGAAACGCTGATGCGTAATTTAATGCCGTGGCGCAAAGGGCCGTTCTCGCTGTACGGCGTGAACATCAATACCGAGTGGCGCTCAGACTGGAAGTGGGATCGCGTACTGCCGCACCTTTCCGACCTGACCGGGCGCACCATTCTGGACGTAGGCTGCGGCAGCGGTTACCACATGTGGCGCATGATTGGCGCGGGAGCCCATTTGGCGGTCGGCATCGACCCGATGCAGCTCTTCCTGTGCCAGTTTGAGGCGGTGCGAAAACTGCTCGGCAACGACCAGCGCGCGCATCTGCTGCCGCTGGGCATAGAGCAGCTCCCTGCCCTGAAAGCGTTCGATACCGTCTTCTCGATGGGCGTGCTGTATCATCGTCGTTCCCCGCTTGAACACCTGTGGCAGCTCAAAGATCAGCTGGTCAGCGGCGGCGAGCTGGTGCTGGAGACGCTGGTGATTGAAGGCGATGAGCATGCGGTTCTGGTGCCGGGCGATCGCTACGCGCAGATGCGCAACGTTTACTTCATCCCGTCCGCGCTGGCGCTGAAAAACTGGCTGGAGAAATGCGGATTTGTGGATGTGCGCATTGCCGATGTTTGCGTAACGTCTATCGAAGAGCAGCGCCGCACCGACTGGATGATCACCGAATCGCTGGAGCAGTTCCTCGACCCGGCCGACCACAGCAAAACCGTTGAAGGCTATCCTGCACCGATGCGTGCGGTGTTGATTGCGACCAAGCCGTAGTTTTTCCCTCTCCTCTGTCGGGTGAGGGGATAAAAAAAGGCCCCTGTTGAAATTGCAGGGGCCTGGTACAAGCAAGCATCATATTGGGCGACATGATGCGCGGTAAAAATCGGTACGTTGCTACACGTGATGACGCTCAATCAGCGACTTCATTTCCGCAACCGACTCTCCCTCTACGCCGTAGCGAGAATATTCATCCGCTTCAGCATCCGTCGACATTGACAGCCCTGTATTGCGATAACGCATGGGTGAAGGTATCCATTTCCCCGCAGAGCTGTGAAGCTCTTCCACCCCGGCGTTTAAAAACCGTTCCAGATTGCTGGCACGGACTCCCGCACCCGCCATTATTATTGGAACACCGGAATGTGCTTTTAGTTCCGTAATTAATTGCAGACCTTTTTCCGCCGAAGACTGCTGTCCCGATGTCAGGACGCGCGCCACGCCAAGTTCTGCAAGCGTATCAAACGCTTGCAGGGGATCTTTGCACATATCAAACGCACGATGAAATGTGACGGCCATTCCTTTCGCGGCATCCATTACCAGGCGCATGCGCGGCAAGTCGACGTGACCATCCTCATCAAGCAGGCCGGTAACCAGCCCCGGGAAGCCCAGGTCACGAACCAGCGCGATATCTTCAAGCATGGCACTGAACTCGCCCGCCGTGTAACAAAAATCGCCGCCGCGAGGGCGAATAATCGGGTGGACCGGGATGGTGACGGCCTGGCGGGCAGACTTCAACACGCCGTATGAAGGCGTTAACCCCCCTTCTTTCGGGGCGGCGCATAGCTCAATACGGTCAGCTCCCATCTGTTGCGCCGTTACGGCACATTCCACGCTGTAACAACAAATCTCCAGCAGCGCCATCTGCTTCTCCTTAAAATCAGCTCAACGCGCCATCATTGCACGCCTCTCGTTTCGTGTCTCAGCGACGAATCACAACTCTCAGGCTTCGCTGGCAACAATCTGCTCAATGGTCCAGGGATGAAATTTCACGGTCACCTGCCCGTCCGTCACGGCCAGCGTTGGGTTAGGCAGACGCTCGCGCTCGCCTTTGGGTGAACTCGTCTTCACAACAATCCCCGGCTTGCTTAACCCGTCGTCTGACAGCAGGGCCAGGGCGCGCGCGTTCAACGTTTCCGGCTCACCCGGCAGGACGATTTCGATATGCTCCCAGCCTTCGTGCGGATAGCGTTTCTCGCCCGGCCACGGCAGTTCAACCACGGTGAACTGCCAGTGCGCCACGTTCACCGGCTCATGCAGTTTGAACAGACAAATGGGGCGTCCATTGATGATGTTTTCAGAGAGCAGCTCGCCGCACTGTTCAAACCCGCGACGCCAGCGCTCGGCGGTGGCATTCTGGTGGCAGCGCAAGGAAATGTGATCCGCCTCAAGCGGCACGATATCCAGACCAAGACGGGTGGCAAGTTCTGTGAACGCCTTTGTGAAGCGCGGTAAATCTGCGGAAATATCATGCAGTTCGTCAATGGATTGCCAGTTCGCCATAAGTCAGTCTCTTTTCGTGTCGCAAAGCCGCTAATTTACTCCGTTGCCCCGTTTTGACCAACCGCAGAATCCGGCTTTTTATGACTGCATGGTTATGCACGCTTTCTTAGCCTGGATTCTGAGCAATCTTCGGGCCCCGCAATGCTGACGCCAGAAGGCATTTGCAGTATACTCCCGCCCTAAATTCTTTAACTGGCGCGGGCGGTTGTAAGCCCGCATCAAAAACGTAAGGTATCCAGGTGAATATTCAGGCTCTTCTCTCCGAAAAAGTCAGTCAGGCACTGATTGCCGCAGGCGCACCTGCGGATTGCGAACCGCAGGTTCGTCAGTCAGCAAAAGTACAGTTTGGCGACTATCAGGCTAATGGCGTGATGGCAGTGGCTAAAAAACTGGGCATGCCGCCGCGACAGCTCGCTGAGCAGGTACTGACGCATCTGGATCTCTCCGGCATTGCCAGCAAAACCGAAATTGCTGGTCCGGGCTTTATCAATATTTTCCTTGAGCCTGCGTTCCTGGCGAGCCACGTTGACGCGGCGCTGAAATCTGACCGTCTGGGCGTTTCCCAGCCGGAAGCGCAGACCGTGGTGGTCGACTACTCAGCCCCGAACGTGGCGAAGGAGATGCACGTAGGCCACCTGCGCTCCACCATCATTGGTGACGCCGCGGTACGCACCCTTGAGTTCCTCGGTCACAAGGTGATCCGCGCGAACCACGTGGGCGACTGGGGCACCCAGTTCGGCATGCTGATTGCTTACCTGGAAAAACAGCAGCAGGAAAACGCGGGTGAAATGGCGCTGGCGGACCTGGAAGGGTTCTACCGCGAAGCCAAAAAGCACTATGACGAAGACGAAGCCTTTGCCGAGCGCGCCCGCAGCTACGTGGTGAAGCTGCAGGGCGGGGATCAATACTTCCTCGAGATGTGGCGCAAGCTGGTTGACATCACCATGTCCCAGAACCAGCTTACCTATAACCGTCTGAACGTGACCCTGACCCGCGACGACGTGATGGGTGAAAGCCTGTATAACCCGATGCTGCCAGGCATTGTGGCGGACCTGAAGGCCAAAAACCTGGCGGTGGAGAGCGAAGGCGCAACGGTAGTGTTCCTTGATGAGTACAAAAACAAGGAAGGCGAACCGATGGGCGTGATTATCCAGAAAAAGGATGGCGGCTATCTCTACACCACCACGGACATCGCGTGTGCGAAATACCGTTACGAAACCCTGCACGCCGACCGCGTGCTGTACTACATCGACTCCCGTCAGCACCAGCACCTGATGCAGGCGTGGACTATCGTGCGTAAAGCCGGTTACGTGCCGGACTGCGTGCCGCTGGAACACCACATGTTCGGCATGATGCTGGGTAAAGACGGCAAGCCGTTCAAAACCCGCGCGGGCGGTACCGTGAAGCTTTCCGATCTGCTGGACGAAGCGCTGGAGCGCGCCCGTCGCCTGGTGGCGGAGAAGAACCCGGACATGCCTGCTGACGAACTGGAAAAACTGGCCAACGCCGTCGGTATCGGCGCGGTGAAATACGCGGATCTTTCCAAGAACCGCACCACCGACTACATCTTCGACTGGGACAACATGCTGGCGTTTGAAGGCAACACGGCGCCGTACATGCAGTACGCCTATACCCGCGTGCTCTCCGTGTTCCGCAAGGCGAACATTGATGAAAGCGTGCTGGCGAATGCTACAGTGACCATCACGGAGGATCGTGAAGCACAGCTGGCGGCGCGTCTGCTGCAGTTCGAAGAGACGCTGACGGTTGTCGCGCGTGACGGCACGCCGCACGTGATGTGTGCTTACCTGTACGATCTGGCGGGTCTGTTCTCCGGCTTCTACGAGCACTGCCCTATTCTGTCTGCAGAAAATGAATCGGTGCGTAACAGCCGCCTGAAGCTGGCTCAGCTGACGGCGAAGACTCTGAAGCTGGGTCTGGATACCCTGGGTATCGAAACCGTAGAACGTATGTAAAAAAGAAACCCGGCAAACGCCGGGTTTTTTATTATCAGAAGTATTTCCGCAAATACTCTGTCAGACAGAGAATCGCCATCGCCTGGCCATACGGCATCGACGTCAGCGGGATCTGGCGATAAAACTCAAGATCGCTGCCCATTCCCGTCCCGAACGACGTTTGCAGCAGCTCCCCTTCCGGCGAGATATTTTTCACGATGCCGCGAATCGCTTTTTCAGCAACGTCAGCATATTCAGGCTCAACATAGCGCTTCCGCACCGCTTTCAGGATCCCGTAGGCAAACCCTGCCGTGGCGGATGCTTCCAGGTACGAGTTCGGATCGTCCAGCAGCGTATGCCACAACCCGCTTTCGTCCTGACATTTTGCCAGCGCGGCAACCTGCGCCTTCAGCACCTGCACCAGATAACGGCGCACGGCGTTGTTTTCCGGCAGATCCACCAGCTCAAGGAAGTCCGGGATCACGATGGTCAGCCAGCTGTTGCCGCGCGCCCAGCGGGCCCGGGCAAAGTTATGATTGCCGTCGTAGCTCCAGCCGTGGAACCACAGCCCCGTCTCCCGGTCCATCAGGTTCTGCACGTGGAGCAGGAACTGATAGATCGCCTCCTCTACGTACTCCGGCTTATTCAGCAGCCTGCCGATTTTCGCCAGCGGCAGCACCGTCATCATCAGCGTGTCGTCCCACATCTGCTGATGATTCTCTTCCGCCAGCGTGATGTGCTGCATACCGCCGTGTTCGGTGCGTGGCATCTCATTCATCGCCCACTCCGCCCAGCTTTCCAGCCACGGCAGCCAGGCCGGGTTTTTGCTCTCTTCGTAGCGATAGGCCAGCGTCAGAAACGGCGACATCGTATTGACGTTTTTGGTGGTGGCGCCTTCCGCAAAGCGGTCGGCAAACCAGCTGTCGATAATGTTGCGCATCCCTTCGTCACCGGTCTGGCAGTAGTACTGCCAGATGCCATACAGGCCGACGCCGTGCGTCCACTCCCATCCGGCCCAGCCTTTGGTGTCGATCACGCGCCCGTCGTCCAGCCGCAGCAAAAATTCACCCGTTTTATCGTGGATATTGACCAGGTTGTGCGTCACTTTTTGAATCAGCGATTTCAGCTCGTCCCGGGCGATAAAGCGCTCTGGCTGACGCAATAGCGGGCTATGTTTGACAGGCCAAACTTTCATCATCTTAACCTCTGTTGTATGTCGAATTGAGTACCGCGCGATCCTTCAGCGAAGATGCAGCTGGCTTATTGCGATTCAGATAACCGATGTTGTTATTGCCCCACAGTGACTCATAAGGCATACCGGCCAGCATCTCGACGGTGGCGCGGGCGTGTGGCGTCGCTGACTCCGGCATCGCATGACCACACTCACGCATTTTCGCGGTCTCCTCGCGCAGCGTGCGGTGGGTCTGCAAATTAAGCCTGAAGCGCAGGGAAACGAGGAAACCGCAGAACAGCACCAGGATGGTGCCCACGCTCAGGATCAGCAGAATGGTGTGGCTCACTTCAGCAGGCTGTACCTTCTGACCGCTGACAAAGCCGGACATTTGCATCACGATGCCCACCAGCATCACCGCACCGGCCTGTGACGCCTTACGGGTCAGGGTCATGATGCCGGCGAAAATCCCTTCCCGGCGCTGGCCGGTGATCGCTTCATCCACGTCAGCAATGTAGGTATAGGTATTCCATGGCACGTAGTTAATACCGCCGCGACCCAGCCCAGCCACCGCAGAGATCAGTAACAGCAGAGCGTAGACGTCGCTCAGATCGGCGTAATAGAGCATGGCGTAAGAGAGAGACGCCAGGCCAAACAGCACCACCACCATGCGGTAGGACGGCGCAGGTCCGAAGCGAATACACAGCGGGATCATCCCGATCACGGCGAGGAACTGGAAGATAGCCATCGTGCCCAGCAGGTTGGACGCCATTGACGCTTCCTGCATCAGCACAAACACCACGTAGTAGGTGAAGACTGCGTTAAATACGTCCTGTGCGATGTAGCCGCCGAGGTACATGCCGAGATGCTGGCGGAAAATCTTGATGCGCAGCGTAGAGCTTAATTCGACAAATAGACGATTGATGCTTTGCCCCAGCGTCAGTTTCTTCTTCTCTTCTTCGGCACGCAGCGCCGCTTCAGACCACTCCTCACGCGGGCGCTCCCAGGTAAAGAACCAGACAAAGGTAAGCATCAGGGCGCACAGCACGGAGAAAACCAGGCTTGCGTAAAAGAATGAGATGGCGTTGTCTTTACCGAAGTGGGTGAGCAGGATCCCCGGCAGGAAGGAGGCCAGAATCGCTGACATCTGCGCCATAGAAATACGCGCCCCGGAGAACTTGGTTTTCTGTTTGAAGTCGTCGGTCATTTCCGGCACCAGCGTCTCGTAAGGCACCAGAATCATGGTGTAGACAATATCAAACACCAGATAGGTCAGCAGGTAGTACCAGAAATTCATGTCCCCTACCCACATCAACGAGTAGCTGAACACGCACGGAATGCCTAGCAGGATAAAGAACTTACGGCGACCAAAGCGCTTTCCAGGCCAGGTCGTACCGAAGTTATCCGTCAAAAAGCCCATTAACGGGCTGACAACAGCATCCAGCACCCTCGCAGCGGCAAAGATGAAGGTTGCTTCAATCGGTGTGAGTCCACAGAAGGTGGTATAAAAATACAAAAGCCAGGCCGCCGTCAGGGCGGTCGTACCGGCCCCGAGAAAATCGCCTGCCCCGTAAGCAAGATAATTTGCGAGTCCAATTTTACGTGTTTTCATTGCCGTCAACCCTAAGCAAATTTGGGAGACTCCCTGCAAGTAAGGCTCATCGGGGAGTTTTTACACGGCTACAGTAAATGCAACGACGTCCTGATACCTTTCTGTTTCTGCCATCACGGGCAGGGTAAATGGCAAAAATGCAAAGAGTCGCGTCACGCGTGTCACTAATTTATAAAACAGCGTTTCTGTTGCATCAAAAGGTGAGGTCAATTTTGCGAGACAGCCATCAGAATTGACTGATGGCTGGTGACAAAGGCAGGCAGCTAGCGGTAGTTGACGATGACAGAATTGCTCTGCACCTTCAGCGCCGGGATCAAACGTCCTCCGCCTGGCACTTCCCAGATAAAACGTAAAGGTTCAATGGCCGGCACGCCGTTGAACGCCTGCGTTGTGCCATTTTCGCCGTCGATTTCCGTGCAGCGGGTCTGTGAGCAGAGGCGCACCCGCAGTCCGGCTGGCGTTGGGCCAATGAGCCTGTAGTTCCACACCACCATCCCCATCTGACCAGAAACCGTTTCAGAGGGCGACAGCGGATTAGAAGACATGGCGACACCCCGGTTGCTGAGGGTCACGCCCATGCTGCTTGCCTGCCAGGTCCCTTCCCCGGCAGCCTGAGCCGCCAGCGGGAAGAGCAAAATCCATAGCCATTTCATTATTTTCCTCCAATCGTTGCCGTCATACGGATATGGCGGTTATCCGACAGCTCCAGATTCGACAGCACAACAAGCTGATTCAGGCTGCGGCGCAGGAAGCGCGACAGCAGCGGACGCAGCGCGTGGTTGACCAGCAGCACCGGCGGCGCGCCCAGCATCTCCTGACGCGCCAGCGCCTCCTGAGTTTGCTCCAGCAGGCGATCCGCCAGGCCAGGCTCGAGGCCGCCGCCGCCCTGCAGGGCCTGCAGCAGCAGGCGTTCAAGCGGCGTATCGAGTCCAATCACCTGGACTTCGCCGGTCCCCGGGAACCACTGCTGGGTGATCGCACGCCCCAGCGCCACGCGCACCACCGCCGTCAGCTCGTGCGGATCGCTCTGCAGCGGCGCATGCTCGGCAAGGGTTTCCAGGATGGTACGCATATCGCGGATCGGCACTTTTTCCTCAAGCAGGTTTTGCAGCACCTTGTGCAGCGTAGTTAACGTCAGCACGCCCGGCACCAGGTCTTCCGTCAGCTTCGGCATCTCCTGCGTCACGCGATCGAGAAGCTGCTGCGCTTCCTGACGGCCAAACAGCTCGGCCGAGAATTGCCCAATCAGGTGATTAAGGTGGGTTGCCACCACGGTACTGGCTTCGACAACCGTATAACCCTGAATTTGCGCCTGCTCTTTCAGCGCGCTTTCAATCCAGATTGCCGCCAGGCCAAAGGCCGGATCGACGGTCTGCTCGCCCGGCAGCGTGCCTGCTGCAGTGCCAGGGTTAATCGCCAGCCAGCGTCCCGGGTAAGCATCGCCGCTGCCAATTTCAACACCCTTCATTAGAATACGATAGCGCGCAGGCGGCAGGTCCATATTGTCCTTGATATGCACCACCGGCGGCAGGAAGCCCATGTCCTGAGCGAATTTTTTACGGATGCTGCGGATGCGGCCAAGCAGCTCTCCATCCTGCTGGAAATCCACCATCGGGATCAGGCGATACCCCACTTCCATTCCCAGGGAATCTTCCAGCTGAACGTCGTTCCAGGTCGCTTCTACGGCCTGGGTGTTCTCCGGCATTTTCACCGGAACCGGTTCCGCAGCCGGCCTGGTCTCACGACCACGCATCCACCAGGCCAGCCCCAGCAGCCCCGCCGTAAACAGCAGGAACACGAGGTTTGGCATCCCCGGCACCAGGCCGAGCAGCCCGAGCACCGCAGCCGCCAGCAGCATCACGCGTGGGTTACTGAAGAGCTGGCCCACCATCTGCTCGCCAACGTCCTGATCGGTACTGACGCGGGTCACGATAACGCCCGCCGCAGTGGAGATAACCAGCGCCGGGATCTGTGCGACCAGACCGTCACCAATGGTCAGCAGCGTATAGCTTTCCGCCGCATGGCCCATGTCCATCCCGTGCTGCAGTACCCCCACCAGCAGGCCGCCGACCACGTTAATCACCATGATCAGGATGCCCGCGATGGCATCCCCGCGCACAAACTTACTCGCACCGTCCATGGAGCCGTAGAAGTCCGCCTCCTGGGTCACTTCCGCACGGCGTTTTTTGGCTTCATCTTCAGCGATAAGCCCGGCGTTCAGATCGGCGTCGATCGCCATCTGCTTGCCCGGCATCCCGTCCAGCACAAAACGGGCGCCCACTTCCGCAATACGCCCCGCACCTTTGGTGATAACCATAAAGTTGATGATCACGAGGATAACGAACACCACGATACCGATAGCGAAGTTCCCGCCCACCAGGAAGTGGCCGAAGGCCTCGACCACCTTACCCGCCGCTGCCGCGCCGGTGTGGCCCTCCATCAGGATGATACGCGTGGAGGCCACGTTCAGCGCCAGCCGCAGCAAGGTGGTAAACAGCAGAATGGTCGGGAACGCGGCGAACTCCAGCGTGCGCTGGGTGAACATCGCCACCAGCAGCACCATAATGGACAGCGCAATATTGAAGGTGAAAAGCAGATCGAGGATGAACGCCGGGAGCGGCAGTACCATCATCGACAGAATTAACAGGATGAGGATCGGCCCGGCAAGGATCTGCCATTGGGTCGATTTCAGGTTGCCGGGCAGGCGCAACATTGCCACCAGATTAGCCATCAGTGTCCTTCTCGTTCATAAAATCCAGCGCGGCAGGCACCGGAAGGTTCTCAGGTTTGACAGGCCGTTGACCGCCGGCCAGACGCCAGCGCTTCAACTGCCATACCCAGGCCAGCACTTCCGCCACCGCGGCGTAGAGCTGTCCAGGGATCTGTTGTCCGATATCCGCGTGGCGGTAAAGGGCTCGCGCCAGCGGAGGTGCTTCCAGGATCGGCACGCGGTTTTCGGTACCAATTTCCCTGATGCGCAATGCAATCAGCCCCGCCCCTTTTGCCACCACTTTCGGCGCGCTCATTTTGTTTTCGTCATAGCGCAGCGCCACGGAATAGTGCGTCGGGTTGGTAACGATGACGTCCGCCTTCGGCACATCTTCCATCATGCGGCGACGGGCGGCGGCACGCTGCATCTGCCGGATGCGCCCCTTCACGTGCGGGTCACCTTCCATCTGCTTATATTCGTCGCGGATGTCCTGACGTGACATTCGCAGTTTCTTGAAGTGGGAATAGAGCTGGAAGATAACGTCAAAACCCACCATCGGAATAATGCTGAGCACCACCAGCAGCGCGCAAAGCCCAACCAGGTTCAGCGCATTGCTCATCGCGGTAAGGGGCGACTCGCTGATAAGGCGCATCATTTCGGGCCAGTGGTACCAGAGGAAAAATCCTGCGGAACTGCCCATCAGCACCGATTTGAGAATAGCCTTGAGCAGCTCGGCCCCGGTCTGCGCCGAGAACATTTTCGCAATGCCCGGCAGCGGGTTCAGTTTTGAAAATTTAGGTTGCAGCGATTTTCCGCTAAAGACCAGCCCGCCCAGCATCACCGGGGAGACCAGCGCCACCAGCACCACGCCGGTAATCAGGGGCAGCAGCGCAACCATGGCCCCTTTTATCAGCTGAATAATCTGGCTGAGGATCAGATTCGGGTCGTTGACCATGCTGTGGTCAAAACGTAAGCCGGTGGAGAGCATCCCCGCCAGCTTGCGGGCGAGCGACTCCCCACCCCACCAGATAATGCACACGCCTACGATAAGGATCAGCAGGGAGGTCAATTCTCGGGATCGGGGGATCTGCCCTTCCTCACGCGCCTTTTCTAGTCGGTGGGGTGTGGGGGCTTCCGTTTTGTCGTCGTTCTCTTCTGCCACAGTGCATGCTCAGCCCATTACGTCACGGGTATCATGCCAGCGCAGCGGAAATCCAATGGCGGGAAAAGCCCGTTTATTCGGGCTCTTTTCGGTGATTTTGTCGTAAACCGCCTCAGGCGGCGTAACCCCCCTGAGGCGGAATGGACAATCAGAAGCCGAGGCTGTCCAGCAGGTCGTCCACCTGATCCTGGCTTGCCACGACGCCCGCCTTGCTGGCGTCGAGCTGCGGGCCATTGAGCAGGCTTTCGTTCTCGCGTTTTGGACGGGCAGCCGGTTCCGGGATGTTCTCCAGCAGCACCATCAGCAGCTGGCGCTCAATCTCCTGAATCACATCCATCATGCGCTTGATGACCTGACCGGTCAGATCCTGGAAATCCTGCGCCATCATAATGTCCAGCAGCTGGGCGTTGGTGAAGCTGGTGTGGCCCGGCACATCCCCCAGGAACTGACGGGTGTCAGTCACCAGTTCGCGGGCATCCGCCAGCTCGATGGGGTTCTCAAACCACTCATCCCAGCGTTGGGTCAGGGCTTTCGCGCCCTTTTCCATCGCATCCTGATGCGGCTGTGAGGCTTCAACGCTGTTCAGCGCACGCTCAGCTGCCTGAGCGGTCATCTGCACAACGTAGTCCAGACGGTCGCGGGCGTCCGGGATCGCTTCCGCCGCTTCGGCAATGGCCTGATCCAGCCCCAGTTCACGCAGGCTGTCACGCAGCATGCGCGTCAGGCTGCCGATGCGGACGATGATGTCGCTCGGCGAGTGTTCTTCAACGGGTTTCATTGCAGGTTGCATCATCACCAACACCTCACATGCCGAGTTTCTCGAAGATCTTACCGAGCTTCTCTTCCAGGGTCGCTGCGGTGAATGGCTTCACCACGTAGCCGCTTGCGCCCGCCTGTGCAGCGGCAATGATGTTCTCTTTTTTCGCTTCTGCAGTGACCATCAGCACCGGCATAGACGCCATGCCCGCGTCCGCACGAATAGTTTTCAGTAGCTCCAGACCGTCCATATTCGGCATGTTCCAGTCGGAGATGACAAAACCAAACCCGCCAGCCTGCAGTTTGTTCAGCGCATCCACGCCGTCTTCTGCTTCTTCAACGTTGTTGAAGCCCAGCTCTTTCAGCAGGTTGCGCACAATGCGACGCATGGTGGAAAAGTCATCCACAACCAAAAACTTAAGCTCTTTATCCGCCATAAAATAATACTCCTGAGTCAAATACGTATTGCCTGTCCGGCACTGATTTTCGCCAGCATCTGCTGGCTTACCTGGCTAAGATCGACCACTTCGCTCACGCCACCCATATTGATGGCCTCGCGCGGCATGCCGAACACCACACAACTTGCTTCATTCTGCGCAATCGTCCAGGCGCCAGCCTGGTGCATTGCAAGCATTCCGGCGGCACCGTCGTTGCCCATCCCCGTCAGGATCACCCCAACGGCGTTGCGCCCCGCATGTTTCGCCACCGAATGAAACAGCACATCCACCGACGGACGGTGCCGGTTAACCGGCGGTCCGTCATGAATTTTGATTTGATAGTTAGCGCCGCTGCGCGCCAGCTCCATATGCTTGTCCCCCGGCGCGATATACGCATGTCCCGGCAGCACGCGCTCGCCGTCTTCCGCCTCTTTCACGCTGATCTGGCACAGCTTGTTCAGACGTTCGGCGAAGGAGCGGGTAAAGCCAGGCGGCATATGCTGAGTGATCAGAATACCCGGACTTGAAAGCGGCAATGGCTGGAGTACATGGCGAATTGCCTCTGTTCCTCCGGTTGACGCCCCAATAACCAGCAGTTTTTCCGAGCTGAGTAACGGTCCGGCCTTCAGGGTTGCCGGCGCGGCCATCGGCTTGTGGGCCGCGAGCTTCGCGCGCGAGGCGGTGCGAATTTTCTCGGCGATCATCTCGCTGTACGCCAGCATCCCCTCGCGAATGCCGAGCTGCGGTTTGGTGACAAAATCCACCGCCCCCAGCTCCAGCGCGCGCAGAGTGATTTCCGAACCTTTCCCGGTCAGGGAGGAGACCATCACCACCGGCATGGGACGCAGGCGCATCAATTTCTCAAGGAAATCTATGCCATCCATGCGCGGCATCTCGACATCCAGCGTTAGCACGTCGGGGTTATATTTTTTAATTAAATCCCGCGCTACCAGCGGATCCGGCGCAGTGGCCACCATCTCCATGTCGCTGTGGCTATTGATGATTTCAGTCATGATCTGACGCATCAGCGCTGAATCATCGACAGACAATACCCTGATTTTACTCATGCTTTTTCCTTACTCAGCGCATATACCGTTTGCCCACGCAGGCTAAACTCACGCGCGAGGTTGCTGAAGTTTTCCGAATGCCCGGCAAACAGTAAACCGTCAGGCTTGAGCAACGGAACAAACCGACGCAGAATGTCCTGTTGCGTCGTTTTATCAAAATAGATCATGACGTTGCGGCAAAAAATGGCGTCGAAAGGCCCCGGCACGTTGTACTGCTTATCGAGCAGGTTAACGGGCGCGAATTCGACGCAGTTCGCCAGCTCCTGGCGTACGCGAACCAGGCCTTCATGCGGCCCCGTACCGCGCATGAAGTAACGCTGCAGCTGCTGCGGCGACAGCGTTTTCAGCTCGTCCTGGCGATACACGCCGTTACGCGCCTTCTCCAGCACCTCGGTGTCGATATCGCTGGCGTAGACTTTCCAGCGTCCCGGCGCCATGCCCAGCGTGTCTGCAAGGGTGATCGCCAGCGAGTACGGCTCTTCACCCGTTGAGGCGGCCGCACTCCATACGCGATACTCCCCGGTGCGACGGCGCGCGTGCTCGGCCAGAACCGGAAAGTGGTGGGCTTCACGGAAAAAGGCCGTCAGGTTGGTCGTGAGTGAGTTAATAAAAGCCTGCCACTCCGCGCTGTTCTGGTTCGCTTCGAGCATGCTCAGATAGCGGCCAAAATCATCCAGCCCCAGCGTACGCAAGCGCCGCACCAGTCGGTTGTAGACCATGTCCCGCTTATGATCCGCAAGCACGATCCCCGCACGCTGGTAGATTAACTGACATATCCGACGAAAATGCGCGTCGGACAGCGCGAGGCGCTGTGTCATCTGCAACAATAATGACGTTTGCCCAGGGGGCATTGGTGATGTCATAGCGCCTTCTTAATTACATTCAGGATACAACTGGCACGGCCTGCGACCGCCCGACTTCTGTTACTGCTTCAACGTGCTCTTTCACATTAAATACCGCGACCAGCCCGGTGAGACGATCCGCCTGGCTGGCCAGCTGATCGGTTGCCGCTGCCGCTTCCTCAACTAACGAGGCATTCTGTTGCGTCACCTGATCCATCTGGCTAACGGCCTGAGCCACCTGCTCTATCCCGCGACGCTGTTCGTCCGACGCCGAGGCAATTTCGCCCATGATGTCGTTAACCCGCGTCACTGAGGTGACGATCTCGTGCATGGTATGCGCCGCCGTATCCACCAGGGCAGACCCCTGCTGGACGCGAGAGACCGACTCTTCAATGAGGGACTTAATCTCTTTCGCCGCGTTGGCGCTGCGGCTCGCCAGGTTTCGCACTTCACCTGCCACCACCGCAAACCCACGTCCCTGCTCGCCGGCGCGCGCCGCTTCCACGGCGGCGTTCAGCGCCAGGATGTTGGTCTGAAACGCAATACCGTCAATCACGCTGATGATGTCGCCAATTTTCTGCGAACTGGTGGCAATCTCCTGCATGGTGCTGGCGACATGAGATGCCTGGTCGCCGCCCTTCTTCGCCGTCATCGCCGCCTGTTTTGACAGGTCAGACGCCTGACGCGCGTTATCGGCGTTCTGGCTTACCGTCGCGGTCAGCTGCTCCATACTGGCTGCCGTCTGCGCCAGCGAGGCCGCCTGCTGCTCGGTGCGGGACGAGAGATCGTTGTTACCCGCCGCAATCTCTGAGATCCCGGTGTGCATGGCATAACTGCCCTGACGCACGTCGGATACCGTTTCCCGCAGCGATCCCTGCATTGCCTTCAGGCTGGCAAAAATTGCCGAAATTTCGTTCTTGCCGAACACCGCCACCGGACGCGCCAGATCCCCCTTCGCAATACTTTCGAAGTGGCTGCTGATAATCGCCAGCGGCTGCACAATCATTCTGCGCGCCCAGAGCAGCGCCCCGCCGGTCAGCAGCCCCGCCAGAATCACAACGACGGCAAAGATAACGCCGGACATGTGATAGCTGGTGCGGCTTGCTTCACCGGCGCGCAGAACAGACTGATTGATTTCCTGCTGCCACGCGTCAAAGCTGCCGTCAAACGCCGCCTGAGACGCCTGGACCGGAGCGGTCATGAAGTCCGAAAGCTGGTTGTTCTCAAGCCAGGTCGCCTGGTGGTCCAGATCGCTGTACCACTGCTCAAAGTTCTTTTTCATGGCCGCCTTCAGCGCTTTCTCTTTCTCGCCGTCGGCCGCCTGCGCCGTGAAGGCCTTAAACTGTGCATCTGCCTGCTTCAGGCTGTCGCGCGCCGTTGCCATCAGCGCCTTAATGTCATCCGGCGGATAGCTGAGCGCGGTTAAGGTTCCTGCCTTGTTCAGCGCAGTGCTTGCCTGCAACAGCACGGCACGCGTTTGTGCCAGTGCGGAGCGCTGCTGATTACTCGCCTCAACGTCCTGCAAATTCTGATAGCCATCGCGAAACGCCCAAAAAGACAACCCGTTACTGCCAACCTGCAACACACCGCAAAGGATCAGAATCAAAAACAGTGTGGTCGAGATACGAATACGATTTAACATCCACGCTCCCATCAAGCGGCAAGCAGCCGCGGTTTAATTGTCAGTCAAAATGTTTCCCAGTTTTCATCTTGTCCGGTCGTTGCAGCACGCGTGCGGGTGACCGCCGTGTCGGCGGCTGGCGCGCGGTACGTAGCTTGCGCAGTGACCGTATTTCCAGCGAGTGAAGCGAGACGAAACGCCGAGACGGCCATCTTCAGACGGCTCGCCTGGTCTTCCAGCGCAGCGGCCGCCGCAGCGGACTCCTGCACCAGCGCTGCGTTTTGCTGTGTCACGCGGTCCATTTCCGATACCGCCAGGGCAACCTGGTCGATACCACGACTCTGCTCATCGGACGCAGAGGCGATTTCACCCATGATGTCCGTCACGCGGGTAACGGCATTCACGATGTCATTCATGGTCTCCCCGGCACTCTCCACCAGCACAGAGCCGGTATCCACGCGAGAGACGGAGTCTTCAATCAGGGATTTAATCTCTTTTGCCGCGTTGGCGCTGCGGCTGGCAAGGTTGCGCACTTCCCCGGCCACCACCCCAAAGCCGCGCCCCTGCTCGCCCGCGCGCGCCGCTTCCACGGCGGCGTTGAGCGCGAGGATGTTGGTCTGGAAGGCAATGCCGTCAATGACGCTGATGATGTCGGCGATTTTCTTCGAGCTGTCGGCGATTTCGTGCATGGTTTTCACCACGCCATCCACCACGCGACCGCCGCGCTGCGCGGTTTCGGAGGCGCTTTCCGCCAGCTGAGACGCCTGGCGGGCGTTATCGGCGTTCTGCTTCACGGTTGCGGTGAGCTGCTCCATGCTGGCGGCCGTCTCTTCCAGCGCCGACGCCTGCTGCTCGGTACGGGATGAGAGATCGTTATTCCCCATCGCGATTTCGCTGGTGCCGGTATAGATCGCCTCGGATCCGTTACGCACGTTGGCGACGGTCTCGATCAATGAACGCTGCATGTGGTCGACGCTGTTGGCCAGCTCGGTGATCTCGTTGCGTCCGGAAACGGTCAGCGTTTTGGTCAGATCGCCAGAGGCAATCTCGCGAATATGGGCAATCACGCGGCCGAGAGGGTTCAGCAGGATGTGGCGAATGCCGTACCACACAGCGAACAGCACAATGACCAGCGCCAGGGCCAACACCGCCATCTGCCATTTCGCAAAGCGGTAGTCATTCTGGCTTTCAGTAAAGGCCGAGTGATACAGATCCCCGCTGGCCTTCGCGTATTCCCCCAGCGCCGCGCCGAGTGCGTTTTGCATCCCTTGCGTCGGCTGTGCGAAGTAGGCATCCATGTTGCCGCTCTCCAGGAACTGGATCAGCTCAGTCAGCCCGGCATAGTAGGCGCTGTATTTTTCATCAATGTTCTGGCTCACCTGCGCCATAGCAGGCTGCGGTGCGATTTGCCTGAAGGCGGCGTAGTGTTTAGCCGCGTCGGCCAGCGTGGCCCGGGCATTTTTTAGCAGATCGGTTTTCGCGCTGCTCTGCTGATTGTTCGGATCCATCATCATGCGCGCGGACGAGCGGCTCAGGTTGATGCGCGTTTGCAGCATCAGATCCCACGTCGACGTGAGCTCACTCTGCTGCAGGCGGAGATCGTTCGAGGCGGCGAAGCTGTCCTGGTTCTGTTTTAACGACGAGAAAAAAAGCCCGCCGGAGATAAGCTGAAGTAGTGCGAAAATGACCAGCACCATCATTAGCATTGTGACAACGCGGATACGGTTCAACATACAACACCTTCTCATAGATTTATTAACGGTGTTATCGGCACAGGCCACAGGAACTTTACATTTGCGAAAGGGAAAAGCGCGGGGTTAAAACGCGACGTCAACAATCAGCGTATCGGTGTAGGTGCCGGCGGGCGGCGTGGCCTGACTGGTCAGAACTTTGGCGGTGTAGTTATAGGTACGCAGCAGGCCGTCGGCGCTGACCAGCGAGGAGGTCGCGCTGGTCCAGCGTTCGCTGCCGCTGCTGCCCCAGCGGTTAGTCGTGGCTTCTTTATAGATGTCATAACTCAGGTAGTTACTGCCGCTCACCATCCGGCGCACATTATTCAGCGCGTTGGCACCATTGTTAATCCCGATGGTATAGGTACTGCCTTTGGTACAGGTGACGGCAATCGCCTGCGAGACCGTGGGGAAATTTTGCACCAGCGGCGCACTGCTAAAGTTGACGTCCGGCGTGGTCATGGCGCTGCAGTCGTTGGTGACGGTCAGGTTAAGCAGAATACTGGTCGTCGCGGTTCCCGTTTGATTGATGGTGCAAATACCGAGCGCCCCCACGGAACAGACGCTGTAGTTAACGCTGAAGGTTAACTGCACCTGATACGGCCCGGCAGAGACGTTTTGTCCGGCGACGGTGCGGAAATAGAGCGGAATGTTGTACTGCTTTGACCCGAGCAATCCCAGCAAGGTATTTCCGCTCCAGGTATACGATTTACTTATCTGTACCTCACTGCTGCTCGCGCAACCCGAAAGTCCACACAGCCGGGTGGGGATCACGTCCGTGATGGCGGCATTATCGGTGCGTTTCAGGGTCGCACGACTGTTGGCCGATATCGTTGCTGCGGTGTAGTTCAGCGTCACCGAGTCGTTCGTCAGCAGGTTGAGTATCGCATCACACGCCACCACCAGCGTGCCGGTGGTCTCCACCTCCCCGGAGCCGCTCAGCGCAAACGACGTGACGCTGCCGAACGACGCATTGACCGTGCTGACGGTACAGGCCGCCCAGCTGCCGCCGGAGAGCAGCAGCAGGAGCAACATCACCCAGCGCTTCATGGCCCCTCCCGGCAGACCAGCGGGCCGTAGGTTTGCAGCCTGTGGTCCGGGTTCGCGCCGATGGTCAGCGTTGCCCTGCAGCGTTTGCCTGTCGGCGTCGTGACGTCGAGCAGATTGACGTCGCTGAGGTTTTCCAGCCAGGCAATCCCGTCATATCCCACCACCGCATTGCTGCGCGAGGCGCGTCGAACCTGGCTTCCCACCGGAATGGCCTCCCCCTGCGCGTCGTGCAGGATGACGCTCGCTACCCGCTCCTGTTCCATCGGGAAATCCACCAGATAACCGCTGTGGCGGCGGATCGCCACCCGCCGCTCGGTCTCTTTCAGCCGGGTGTCGGCAGGCAGGTTCAGGGTATTAATACTGTAGCTTGCCGGGTAATAGGCCGAGACGCCGCTCACCAGCAGATACCCGTTGCGGTTGGTTTTACCAACCGGCTGGTTTTCATAGCTGACGGGGACATCCGGCTGGCCATCGGTGCTGATGACCACAAACGCATCGTTGATTTTGTTTGCCGCAAACAGTTCGCCGTCCATCAGCACCAGGGAGCCCATCGCTTCGCTCCACCAGGTCATCATGCCCTTCTCGCCGTACCCGCCCCCCTGCAGCTCGATATTGTTATTGCGCCAGCCCACCGTTCCCTGCTGGTAGTTATTCGATCGCGACTGGTTCGCCCACGCCATATTCCAGCTGAAGCCGCCGTCGGAGGGCATCGAGTGGTTGTAGTTGATGCGCTGCGTGCTGCCTGCATCCGGGGTATTTTCCACGGTGAGCGCCGCGCTGTCGCGTTCGCCCAGCGGCACCTGGAATGACATCGCGACCGTCCAGTCGCCCCGCTGCTGGTCCCGGCTGGCGGCGAGGTAAATGCTGCTGGAGCCCCACAGATTTCGGCTCCAGGAGAGGTTAAGCAGCTCGGTTTTCTGGCTGTCAAAGCTCTCCACGCCGATCCAGGCCGCCCCGATGTTGCCGTATTCCCCCAGGTTGAAGGTCAGGGAATATTGATCGGTATTGCGGCTAAAGCTGGCGATGGGGCGGTCATTTTCGTCGTACACCGTCGGCTGGTCATACAGGGCCAGGTTACCAAAGCCGCGATCGCGGCGGGTATGCTGGGTGGCGAGGCTGAACTCGCTGGTGCTGTACTGGTAGCCCCAGTTGATTTGCCCGCCGTCATCTCCGCGCATCCGGCTCTGGCTGTACGAGGTATTTACCACGCCAAAACGCCCCAGCTTGACCACCGTCCCCGCACCGGCGAGCGCCAGTTCCTCCGCGCCTTCGGCGTGCCCCTCCAGCGTCAGCCAGTCCGTCAGGCCGTAGCGATACGATCCGCTCCCCGCCGCCGGGCCGTAGTCAAAATTCTTAATGCCGTAGTTGCGCCGCAGGCTCCCCAGGGTAACGGCCCCATCGCTCAGCCCTTCTTTCAGCAGATCGCTGGTGACGTAAAACGGCAGCGTGGTACTCACCTGGCGCCCCAGCGCATCGGTGGTGACCAGCACCGCATCCCCGGCGCCGTTAATGTAGGGCAGGTTCGTCAGGGTGAACGGCCCGGGCTGCAGCTGCGTGGACCCGGAGCGGTAGCCGTTGATGAAGAGGTCGACCGAGGTCGGCACCGCCGCTTCACCTGAAAATTCCGGCAGCGGCCAGGTCACCAGGTCCGGACGCAGGGAGAAATCACGCCCATAGCTGATCCCGCCCATGCGGACGCTGCTGCTCCAGCTCAGGGCATCGCTGATGACATCCCCGGCGGTCCAGGTGGTGGCGTCCTCCTCGTTGGTCACCAGCAGGGTGGTGTCATAGCGGACATAGCCCTCCTGCTGACCGTCGTTGCCGGTGAAATTTTCGCGGGCGTAGCCGGTGGAGGAGAATGAACCGTTTTCATTGAAGTAGCGGAATTCATGCCAGAGCGAGGCCTGCCCGCCGACGTGCTCGGTATGGTTGGTATAAAAATCGTAATTGAGCAGCGCGCCTCTGCCATAGTGAGGCTTACTCTGCGTCGGCTGGCCGCCAAACGGGGTGACGCGGGAGGTTATCCACTCACGGGGCACGGTCAGCAGCAGACGCTGGGCGGGACTGTCGTACTCCACCCGCACCGCCGGAAGCGTGCTGAGATTGACGTCGCCGTTGGGCACATGTTCAGGCGGAAGCCCGGCGCGCAGCAAATCGGCGCTGGAGATATAGTAAGCGCCGTCGCGTTGCGTCACGGGAACCACCAGCCCGGTGTCGTAGTGGTTCAGTACCAGGGCGAGCTGGAAAACCGCCTCCCCGCTTATCGCCTGCGCTTGCGGCGGCGGCGGTAAGCTGTCATCACCCGGTTCGGCCCAGGTACTGGTACTCACGCAAAGCAGGATCATCATTGCGGGCTTCAGTTGACGGGCGTCGACTGCCATTGTGCATCCCTGGCATTTATCTGCGCGCTGATCTGGCTGGGCTGGCGGATCCCGGCCGGAATCGGCCAGCTGCGGGTGCTGCCCGGCAGCACATAGCCCAGCAGGCCATCCGCAATCATGCGCTTTTGTCCCCCCTGCTCCAGCGCCACCTGGCTGAGCCTGACGTGAACATCGCCCTGATTGCGGACTTCAATGGCAGGCTGGCCCGCCACCTGCGTGACGCGCCAGCTCAGGTTACGGGTATCCACGAGGGCATGATGCGCCCCCTCTTTTATTGTCGGTATCCCCTGTCCGTAAACGAACAGGGGTATGGAATAGCGCATCTGCAGTTTAAGGCCGATGGCGGGGTCGGCCTTCGCGTCCGGCTGGGGAATTTCATCCACGATAATGCGATAGGCTTGTTCAACGCCCATCGGAACCGTACCCTGTTTGATCAGGCGGATCAGCTGTTTACTGCCTTTGCCGATGGTGACGATGGGCGGGCTGGCGACCACGTCCTGCTGGGCGGTATAGCGCTCAAAGCCCCCCTCCTGCTTCCAGCGCACAATGCGCACCTGCATCGTTGTAGCACTGTTTCCCTGATTCTGGATCCACAATTCAGTCGCTTTGCTGTCGGCCGACAGCCACGGATCGATGGGCCATAACAGAATGGTCGCCGCCGCCTGCGCCTGTCCTGCCGCCATGGCGGTCACGCCCAACATACTCACCAGGTACCAATGCCTGAATAGTGGCTTCATCGAATGTTCTCCCTTTTTCACCATGACAAGGTCACGGTGAGCTGATCGGAATAGGTGCCTGCCGGGCTAAATCCCGTCAGCAGCGCTACGCCAAAAAGTGGTAGTGCAATATTGTTGCTGTTGGTGTAGGTCACCGGGATGGCCTGGTTGACCCCAATCTCACTGTTCGCCGCCAGTGAACTGCTGCTGTAAAGCCGGTAGCCCACCACGTCGGTGCCGCCTGAACGCGTCATGCGGCGCACCGAGGCGTAGTTTTGCCCGCCGTTGATGCTCATGCTCAGCGCCACGCCCGGCGTGCAGGCGATGGACAGCGCCCCGTTGGGCACAAAGCTGGTGCTGACCGGGGCACTCTCCACGCCGGTATGGGTCCCAAAATCCAGCGTCCCGAAGATCCCGCCGGTCCCCGTCGTGACAGAACATCCCGGCACGACGGTCGCGCTCACCTTAAACGACTGCGACGTCACCGCGCCGGCCCCGGAAACCAGGGTCAGCCCCAGCGCTAGCGCAAAAAAAGGCTGCACGATCCCCTCTGCGCAAGCGCGCAGACTTAAAAAGGAGGCCTTCATGGCTGGAGCTAGTAGGTGACGCTGACGTTGATCGTGTCGGTATAAGTGCCCGGCACAACCGTGACGCTGTTACCACCGCCGGTGATGCGCCCGTAAAGGGTGTAGCTGTTGACCCCGCCCGCCGTCGACGCGACCGGCAGCGCCGCGTTGTTGGCGATGACGTTGTTAAATCCGCTGTCACTGTACAGACTGTAAGCCACGCCCTGCGCCGCATTGGCGGTATTGATCAGATAGCGCGCAGGCGTGCCCGGCGTGCCGACCACGGTACCGGGTGCGGTGGAGTTAGTGTTGCCGGTGATCGCCACCGTATAGCTGGCGGTGGTGCACTGAATGGTGAACGTATTCCCGCCGCTGGCGCCGGTGAGCTGGGTGGTCAGCGTGGAAAACGTGGCGGGATGGGTACCAAAATCGAGGGTCCCGAAGTTAATACCATTTTGCGTGGGCGATCCGTTAATCAGACACCCGTTTGTGAGGGTCAGCGTCGCACCGATGGTGCCGCTGCTGGTCACGGCCAGCGCAGGATGTACCGTTGTCGCCGCCAGTAACGCGCCAGCGCAGATTAAAAGGCGTTTTCTTTTCATTTTCCACCCTCCGGAAGTCAAACGCGTTCCCTTGCCACATTTTATTTATGCTGTTCAAGATGTTAGCCCCGCTTAAGGTTCCTCTGAGAGGGGTTAATGAGAATTTAGTTTACGGATATCGCTTCCACCACCCGCCCCAAAACGCATAATCCTTGAGTCCTATTGACTTAATATTCTTATAAATAACAATGAATTAAAATTATTTTGGCCGCATTTTTATTTTTTTTAGAAGAGAATATATCCCTTATAGTGTGATCACCATCACAATATATCGTTATGCCACCAACAACAAAATCAATAAAACTTAAAAACTTGTTGTAACCCCCTACGCTTTGCGTCAATTTATGTGCCGAATATTTTCCCGCGCAGTAATAAAAAATTTATATGTATCGGCGCGGGCGACATCTGATAGTGCATAGAGGGTCTTTTTTCGTGGCAAGTGCAAACAAACTTACACTCTTCATCGTGATATTCATGCTGGCGGGTATTCTTTCAGGGGCGGCAATTCACGAGTACGCATCTGCGGATGCCATCAAAGCCTGGTCGGATAATATTACCCTTCTGACCGATATTTTCCTCCGTCTGATCAAAATGGTTATTGCGCCGCTGGTCTTCAGCACGCTGACCGTGGGCATTATGAAGCTCGGAGAAACCTCCACCATAGGCCGGGTGGGCGGCAAAGCGATGGTATGGTTTATCAGCTCATCCGTGCTTTCTATTCTGGTCGGTCTGTTTATCGTCACGCTGGAGCGTCCGGGAAGCGGCCTGAACCTGACTATTCCAACCGAGGCGGTGGATACCGGTCTGGCCGTGGGCGGGATGACGTTGAAAGCGTTCCTGTCTCACACCATTCCCACCAGCATCGCGGGGGCGATGTCGAACAATGAAATCCTGCAGATTGTGGTGTTCTCGATGTTCTTCGGCATCGGCGGCGCGTCGCTGGGGCAGAAATTCAACGCGCCGCTGGTGGCCGCACTGGATGTGGTTTCCCATATCATGCTGAAGGTAACGGGGTACGTGATGTACGTTGCGCCGCTGGCCATCTTCGCGGCGATCTCCTCCGTCATTGCCACGCAGGGTCTGGGCATCCTGTTGAACTACGCCTCCTTTATTGGCGGCTACTACGTTGCCATTCTTCTTACCTGCATGGTGCTGCTGGCCGTGGGTTACATGGTGCTGAAAAAAGAGGTGTTTCGCCTGGTCAGCATGCTGAAAGATCCGGTGCTGGTCGCATTCACCACCAGCAGTTCTGAAGCGGCCTACCCTAAAACGCTGGAGCAGCTGGAGCGCTTTGGCTGCTCGCGCAATATCGCCTCTTTCGTTCTGCCGATTGGCTACTCCTTCAACCTCGTGGGGTCGATGGTGTACTGCTCGTTTGCCTCGATGTTTATTGCGCAGGCGTACAACATTCACCTGAGCTTCTCTGAGGTGACGGTGCTCATGCTGACCCTGATGCTGGCGTCGAAAGGCATTGCGGGCGTGCCGCGTTCTTCGCTGGTGGTGCTGGCCGCGACGATCCCGAGCTTTAACATTCCGGTGGCGGGGATCCTGCTGCTGATGGGTATCGACCACTTCCTGGATATGGGGCGTTCCGCGATTAACGTGCTGGGGAACGGCATTGCGACCGCGATGCTGTCGCAGAATGAAGGTGCGCGGGAAGCGGACGCTGAGCTGGTAAAGCAGGAAGCGTAAGGGTATGAAAAAGCCGGGTGGCGGCTTCGCCTTACCCGGCCTACAAATGGCTCGACACGTAGGCCGGGTAAGCGTCAGCGCCACCCGGCTTTGTTTTAGGCTACGTGACTCGCGGCGATATCCAGCAGCGCCATCTCTTCGCTGTTCAGCAGCTTTTCGATGTTCACCAGAATCAGCATACGCTCGCCGAGCGCCCCCAGGCCGGTCAGGTATTCGGTCGACAGCGTGACCGCAAACTCCGGCGCAGGACGAATCTGGTCAGAGGTCAGGGAAAGCACGTCAGATACGCCATCCACCACGATACCCACCACGCGCTGTCCCAGGTTGAGGACGATCACGACGGTATTGTCGTTGTAGTCAACGTCACCCTGGCTGAACTTCACGCGCAGATCCACGATTGGCACAATCACGCCGCGCAGGTTGGTGACGCCTTTAATAAACGCTGGCGTGTTAGCGATGCGGGTAACCTGGTCGTAACCACGAATTTCCTGCACTTTCAGGATATCGATGCCGTACTCCTCATCGCCCAAAGTGAATACCAGGAACTCCTGCCCTGATGGCTCGCCCGCCAGTTTCGTTACATTACTCATACCGGTCATGTTATTACCTTCTACTTAATCAGGCGGCTGTGTACGCCACACGTTGTTCACGATTTAATCCCTGAAGCGCCGACACGTCGACGATCAGCGCCACGCTACCATCCCCCAGAATGGTGGCAGCAGAAATACCCGGCACCTTGCGGTAGTTGCTTTCGAGGTTCTTCACCACCACCTGGTGCTGACCAATCAGCTGATCGACCAGCAGCGCGTAGCGACGGCCCGCGCTTTGCAGGATCACCACGATACCCTGCGTGGCCTCGGTCTTCGCCCCGTCCACTTCGAACACTTTCCACAGCTCAACCAGCGGCAGGTACTCACCGCGCACTTCGAGAACGCGCTCGCCGCCCGCCAGCGGATGCAGATCTTCTTCACGCGGCTGGAGGGATTCCATCACCGCGTTCAGCGGCAGAATGAAGACTTCGTCCGCGACTTTGACCGACATGCCGTCGAGGATCGCCAGCGTCAGCGGGAGCAGGATGCGGATGGTGGTGCCGGAGCCCTGTTTAGACTGGATCTCAACGTGGCCGCCCATCTCCTGAATGTTACGTTTCACCACGTCCATGCCGACGCCGCGTCCGGAAACGTCCGTCACCTGCTCGGCGGTCGAGAAGCCCGGCGCGAAGATCAGCATGCCCACTTCTTCATCGGTCATGTTTTCATTCACCGCCATCCCCTGTGAAATGGCTTTCGCCAGGATGCGCTCGCGGTTAAGGCCCGCGCCGTCGTCGGTCACTTCGATGCAGATGTTCCCGCCCTGATGTTCCGCAGAGAGGATCAGATTCCCGACCGGAGATTTCCCGGCGGCAATGCGGTTTTCCGGCAGTTCAATACCGTGGTCGAGGCTGTTACGCACCAGGTGCGTTAACGGGTCGATGATGCGCTCGATCAGGCTCTTATCCAGCTCCGTTGAGCTGCCCATCAGGGTCAGTTCAATCTGCTTATTCAGCTTGCTGGCAAGGTCGCGCACCAGGCGCGGGAAGCGGCTAAAGACATATTCCATCGGCATCATGCGGATGGACATGACCGATTCCTGCAGGTCGCGGGCATTACGCTGCAGCTGGCCCATGCTGGTGATCAGATCGCCGTGCGTGACCGGGTCCAGTTCGTTAGAACGCTGCGCCAGCATGGACTGGGTGATCACCAGTTCGCCAACCAGGTTAATCAGCTGGTCAACCTTCTCAACGGCAACGCGAATGCTGGTGGACTCACTGGAGCGCGCGGCCGGTTTTTCACCACGGCCAGGCGCCGCGGCCTCTTTTGGCACCGCCTTCAGCACCGGGGCCGCTGGGGCCACAGCCGGTGCGGCGGCCTGGGCGACAACAGCCACCTCTTCCGCAGCCGCAGGGGCGTCAACCGCGACAGTTTCGGTTTCGAAGGCGATTTGATCGGCTTCAATGACAAAGCACAGCACCGCCACGATATCGTCCTGACTGATACCGTCATCGAGGGTCGCTGCGAGGCTGTCTTTGCCTTTCACTACGTTACTTAATTTCGCCAGGTTACCCAGCTCTTCTTCCAGCAGGTTAACTTCGCTCTCTTTCAGGCGTGACAGCACAACGCGCAGCTTGCCCGCTTGCGCAGCGGCTGGCGCGGCCTCTTCAGCAGCAACCGCATCGACAACGCTCAGCTTTGCCGCAGGGACAACGGCTGCAGCGACCTCACCTTTTGCTTCCAGGGCGAGCTGGCGCAGCGCATTGCAGATGTATTCAAAGCTGGCGGCATCAGGCTCTGCCGAACTTTTATAGGCGTCGAGCTGTTCCTGCATAATATCTTTGGTTTCCAAAAACAGGTTGATAATGTCGGTATTGAGCTGCATCTCACCGCGTCGTGCTTCATCAAGCAGGTTTTCCATTAAATGGGTCGTTTCCTGCAGGATGGTAAATCCAAACGTTCCGGCTCCGCCTTTAATAGAATGCGCCGCGCGGAAGATGGCATTGAGCTGCTCGGAGTCCGGTGCTTCGGGCACCAGATCGAGCAAATGTTGCTCCATATCCGCCAACAGTTCGTCGGCTTCATCAAAGAATGTCTGGTAAAAATCGCTAATATCCATGCTCACGCTATCACCTCGGATTGGCTGGTGGCGATGTTGGAACGGCAGCCGCAGGGATGGCCCCAGGCTGTTTTAAATCGTCCAGTGACTCATTCTGACTTTCGGCGTTTTCGTGCAGGATGGCCTGCTCCGCCTGCTGGTTCAGCACTAAAAGACTGATACGACGGTTGATGGCGTCATCCGGCCCGCGGTCGGAGACCCGCATGGTTGCTGCCATGCCGACCACGCGCAGTACCTTGCCATCATCAAGCCCACCTGCCACCAGCTCGCGACGCGAGGCGTTGGCACGATCGGCAGAAAGCTCCCAGTTGCTGTATCCCTTCTCCCCACTGGCGTACGGGAAGTCATCCGTGTGGCCCGACAGGCTGATTCGGTTAGGAATACCGTTCAGCACCGGCGCAATGGCGCGTAAAATATCGCGCATGTACGGCTCAACTTCCGCACTCCCGGTTTTAAACATCGGGCGGTTCTGACTGTCGATAATCTGAATACGCAGCCCTTCCTGGACCAGATCGATTTTCAGGTGCGGCCGCAGAGCGCGCAGTTTAGGATCCGCTTCAATCAGCTGGTCGAGATCGCCACGCAGTTTTTTCAGACGCGCCTGCTCCATCTTGCGTTTCAGCTCGTCGATGTTCGGCTCTTTTTTCACCTCACCCTTCTGCTGAGTGTAATCATCGCCGCCGCCAGGGATCGGGCTTTCGCTGTTAGAGATACGCGGCCCACCGGTCACCGCCGTCGCCAGCGGGGTACGAAAATATTCGGCAATCTGGATAAGCTCCTTCGGGCTGGAGATAGAGATCAGCCACATCACCAGAAAGAACGCCATCATTGCGGTCATAAAGTCGGCGTACGCGATTTTCCAGGAGCCGTGGGAACCGTGTCCGCCGCCCTTGTGCTTGCGTTTTTTGACAATGACGATCGGATGGGACTGGTTTTTCATGCGTCCTCAGTTGTCGTCTGTTGGTTTGGGTTTTTCACCGCGCGCACGTGTTCTTCAAGCTCGATAAACGACGGACGCTCGCTGGAGTAAAGCGTTTTACGGCCAAATTCAACCGCGATCGGTGGCGCGTAACCGTTGAGGTTAGAGAGCAGCGTGATCTTCACGCACTGCATCATTTTGGTGGTTTCCGCGCTTTTCTGGCGCAGCACGCTTGCCAGCGGAGAGATAAAACCATAAGCCAGCAAAATACCGAGGAAGGTGCCCACCATCGCATGGGCAATCAGCGCGCCCAGTTCAGCCGCCGGACGGTCCGCCGAGGCCAGGGCGTGTACCACCCCCATGACCGCCGCCACGATACCAAACGCCGGAAGGGAGTCGCCCACCAGCGCCAGGCTGTTGGCCGGCACTTCAGATTCGCTTTCGTGGGTTTCGATCTCTTCGTCCATCAGCGCTTCGATTTCGAAGGTATTCATGTTGCCGCTGATGATGAGACGCAGGTAATCGACGATGAAATCCAGCATCATGGCGTCCGCCAGAATGCGCGGATAGCTGGCAAAAATTTCGCTCTCTTTCGGGTTTTCGATATCCCGTTCAAGCGAGAACATCCCCTGCTGACGCGACTTCGCCATCAGGCGATAGAGCAGCGCCAGCAGATCCATATACATGCTTTTGGTGTATTTCGAGCGACGGAACAGCAATGGAATTGCCTTCAACGTGCCCTTGATCGATTTACCGTTGTTGCCAACGATAAAAGCCCCTACCCCTGCGCCGCCGATGATAATAAGTTCAGCCGGTTGATAGAGTGCTCCAAGGTGCCCGCCGGTCATCATGTAACCGCCGAAAACTGTACCGAGAACTACCAGGTAACCTAATAAGATAAGCACGACATCATCCTTCCGCTAGTGACTATGGCAAGGACGTCCAGCTCGCAGCGTTTACCGTTTGCGGGGTAAAAAAAAGCAGCGGTAATGACTTACCGCTGCTGGAATCTTGCCCACACGTTCGGGTTAAACAGCTTGTTCGATCTGTTCATCCAGCAGTTGTGGAATAATATCGGCAGCATCCCGGGAAAGTTTACGTCTTTTTACTGCGCGGGACGGCGGCTGACATAAACTACAGGCGAAGCTGCCTGCAGGCTGATGAGCATGGGTAATAAAATTGCCGTCGCAGCAATTGCAGCGCGACAGTTCAAGCATTCCGCTCTCAACAAAACGCACCAGCGTCCATGCGCGGGTCAGCGCCAGCAGAGGGCCTTCTTCCTGCTGTGGGCATTGTTCAAGGTAAAGTTTGTACGCTTTGATCACGGCGTCTACGCCGCTACACAAACCGGTTTTGAGAAGATACTGCCAGGCATTACAGAACATGGAAGCGTGGATGTTCTGCTCCCAGGTCATAAACCAGTCCGTAGAAAACGGCAGCATGCCTTTCGGCGGGGGACTACCGCGTAACTCTTTATACAGTTTGATGAGGCGACCACGGCTCAGCTGAGTCTCGCTTTCCAGCATTTGTAAACGAGCACCCAGCGTAATCAGCTCCATGGCCAGCTGTATGTCACGCGCTTCCTGAACAATGCTTTTTTCGCTCATTGCTAGGCCCTTTTCTTACGGGCTGCGTCATCAGGCTGACTGATGTCGCTAAGCAAGCGAGTGGAGAGCAGGATACCGGTATGGATCTGTTGCAGATCGTCCACGCGGGATTCCTGCGTCAGACGCGTTATCGTCTGCGGATTATCAAAACGGAACTGGCACACCAGTTGATTCGTTTCCGCCAGTTTTACCATCTGCGGGAGGGTTAATCCACCCAGCATGGTTGCCATTTCTTCGTTAATACCCAGACGAAACATCGCGGACGCTTTGTCCTGACTAATTAAACGCTGCGCGAGCAGTAAATATGACAAATTGATGTCATAGATATGTTTTAGCAACTCGGATGTATGCATTGTTCCCATCCCGAATAACCAACTATTATTTTTATGCGGAAAGACCGCACCCCGTGATGTCGCCGGGAAATCACCCGGTATAAAAAAGAAAAGGCTAAATGCATAGTTGAATCTAGGTTTGTATTCATCCAAACGCGTAAGGGATGCAACGCGGTTACATCTCTTACAGGTTTTATCATTTCTTACAAATAACTAAGATTTTTCCTAATTCGACGCAAACTCTACTCGCCAGATTTGACACATACAATGCAGCCACCCTCAAATTTAAAAAAAATGTGATCCACGTCACACAATTTAAGTGAATGTTACCCATAAATCCATCAGTATGACTTCTAATTTGCTCATTTTTTAAGCAATCGGCACTGTTTTGTATTCTTAATCGACGAATACTCATGCATAAGCGTGAGAATAAGTGGCACGCAATGTGCTTTTACCCGTGCGTGCAGTATCAGCAATCGTTTACATCGCGTATGCGTCAGGGACACATTTTGATTACTTCGATAAAACATAGAGTTATGCATTTCTGGCAAAAAAATCATTTCATTGCGTGATCATTCGAAATGCGTTTATAACTTGTTAGAACGATTTAATAGTGAAAGCGAAGATTTGTGTGACTTACGTTAAGTTGTTAATTTTTTTCATTTAGGCGCATTTATCAGTTATTCTTCTTATAAGAATAATTAATGAATAATTATGATAAGCTTCACACTAATGTCGTATTCAAGTCTTGCGAAACCAGGAAATTCGCGGTAATGGTGATGAAACGCTGTCTGTCAGACATCTAAGGAGTGCGCCATGAGTTACTCCCATCTTCTTGTTTCTGTTGCCGTTTCCCCCGAAAGCCACCAGCTTGTCGCCCGGGCCGTTTCCATCGCCCGGCCGCATAATGCGCGCATCAGCCTCATTACCCTCGCGGCCGAGCCCGAGATGTACAATCAACTGGCGGCCCCGATGCTGGAAGATATTCGTGAGGTTTTGCAGGAGGAAACGCAGCAGTTTCTGCGAGAGCTTGTCGAAAAAGCAGAGTACCCCATTGATGAAACCGTTATTGCGACGGGGGAACTGAATGCCCATATTCTTGATATGTGCCGCAAGCAGAATATTGATTTAGTGATTTGCGGGAACCATAACCACAGCTTTATATCGAGGGCTACCTGCGCGGCAAAATCTATTATCGCCTCAAGCCAGGTTGACGTGCTGTTAGTGCCGCTTGGGGGGGCTTAACCCCCCAGAGGAATATCAGGCGAGTTTAGGGAAGGTCGCGATCTTTTTTTGCAGATCGCCTTCGTGACTTTGCGGGGCTATTTCGCGTAGATCCTGAATAAAACGCGCCTGCCAGTGATTTATATCGTTATTCCGGATCGTCTCCATCATTTCGGCATGGCGGGAAATTCGCTCCGTCAGCGGCATGGTCAGCGCGCGGTTGAGGGCATTTGCCACATCATCCCGATCGTAAGGGTTAACGAGCAGCGCTGAGGTCAGTTCGTTCGCTGCCCCGGCAAACTGGGAAAGCACCAGCACGCCCGGATCCGCCGGGTCCTGAGCCGCCACGTACTCTTTTGCCACCAGGTTCATCCCGTCACGCAGCGGCGTAACCAGGCCAACGTCGGCGTAGCGGAAAACCTTCATCAGGATCTTACGGTCAAAATGCTGATTCAGATAAAAGAGCGGCGTCCAGCCCAGCTGGCCGTAACGCCCGTTGATGCGCCCTGCTTCTGTCTCCAGTTGATGACGAATGTCCTGATAGGCCTGCACTTCCCCGCGCGACGTTGGCGCGATCTGGGTATAGCGGATTTTACCGTGGTGCTGAGGGTATTTATCCAGCAGCGTTTCATACGCCAGGAAGCGTTCCGGCAACCCTTTGGAATAATCCAGACGCTCTACCGAGAAGATATTCTTCACGTGCTTGAGTTCATTCTTAAGCTGGGCCAGCTTCGGCGGCAGCGGGCCCGAGGCCTGTTCCGCAATTTCGTCGGGTTCAATACCAATCGGATAGACCTCGGTGTGGAAGGTTTTTCCCCACGCCGTATGGGTTTTGCCGCCGTTGGTTACCAGGCGCGTTTTGCCTGACACGGAGTCCAGGAACGCGAGACGGTCATTTTCGGTCTGGAAGCCCAGCAGGTCATAATCACACAGCGCCTCCAGCAGTTCTTCATGCGGCGGCAGCGCGGTGAAAATTTCCGGCGTCGGGAACGGAATATGCAGGAAGAAGCCAATCCGGTTATTGACTCCCCTTTTACGCAGCTCTCTGGCGAAGGGGAGCAGATGATAATCGTGGATCCATAAAATATCGTCTTCCTCAATTAAAGGCAGCAGTTTATCCGCCAGCAGCGCATTCACCCGCGAGTAGCCCTCGAAGGATTCACGCTGGAATTTCACCAGGTCAAGACGATAGTGAAACGCAGGCCACAGGACCGCATTGGAGAACTGCGAGTAATACTCGTCATAGTCTTTCTCTTTGAGCGCAAATGATGCCCACGTAATGTTCCCGCGCGTCACCTTTTTAAGCGGTTTCTCTTGTTCATTGATTTCACCGCTCCAGCCAAACCACAGCCCGCCAGCAGCTTTTAAGGCACCTAATACCCCTACCGCCAGGCCACCTGCACTGGCTTTTTTATCATCAGGCGGTGCAATTCGGTTAGAGACGACGACTAAGCGACCCATAATGGTTTCCCCCTTTGTTTTGCGCTATTTGTTGTTGTTGCTGGTTAGCGATATCAGAAATCCACTGCCAGACGGCCTCGACATTCGCCAGACGCCACTCTGCGACAGTGTCACCAGGCCCTACCTTGACGGCGATCCCTCCGGCCTGTTTCACCACGCGAAAACCGGCCTCATCGGTCAGGTCATCGCCAAAAAATACCGGTGCACGTCCCTTAAATGGCGGTTCCGCCATAAACGCCGCAATAGCGGCCCCCTTATTGATGCCCTCAGGTTTTATCTCAACGACGCACTTCCCCGGCTGCAGCGCGAGCTGCGGATGTGCATCGGCCACGCTGCGGGCAATCGCAAAGATCGCCGCTTCGTGATGCGGAGCCTGCCGATAGTGCAAGGCGAACGCCATGCCTTTCGCTTCCAGTTCCGTGCCCGGGAGCGACGCCAGCGCCGAGGAGAGTTCAGAATGTAACGCCTGAATTAAGGTATCGGGGAGTGATACAACATGCAGTTGATCATGGATATCGCGGCGCTCCGCTCCGTGTACACCGGCCAGCGGAAAGTGGTAAGGACTGGCGAGCACGTCCAGCTCGGCCATTGAGCGCCCTGAAATCAATGCCAATGCGCCCTCGTTCAGTCGAGAGAGCTGCTGCAAATTCTCTAGCACCGTATCCGGTACGACCACGTCGTCAGGATGCGGCTGGATCCCGGCGAGCGTCCCGTCGAGGTCAAAAAAGAAAGCATATTTTCCGGGCAGTACAGGCGGTGCGGTTAACAAGTCAGCCACCCTAATCCTCCTTACGGTTTACGAGAGGTAAACGCCTTTACCTCTTTCATAGCCATGTAAGTATAGACAGTGTGATGGGCCTCGCCATTTGACAACCGCCCCGCCAGCAAAACTGGCGAGGCGGTTCAGGGGTCAACTATGGTTATTAGTTGAGCAATAAAAAGTCAGCGCTGGGGTTACACGGTACGCTTCGCTTTTTGCTTGTAACGGTCGAAAATCACGGCTGCCAGCAGGATCAGGCCGCGCACGACGTACTGAGAGAACGGCGAAATATTCAACAGGTTCATGGCGTTTTCCACCGTGCCCAAAATCAGGATACCGGCCACCACATATGAGATTTTTCCGATGCCTCCCTTGAGGGAAACGCCCCCTAAAACGCACGCCGAGATGACGATCAGCTCATAACCGATAGACGTCATTGGCTGGCCGCTGGTCATACGCGACGCCAGAATAATCCCCGCCGCGGCGGAGACCAGCCCGGAGAGCACGAAGATAATAATCTTGGTGCGTACAACCGGCACCCCTGCCAGACGGGCCGCTTCTTCATTGCCGCCGATCGCCAGCGTGTTACGACCAAAGGTGGTGCGGTTCAGCAGGAAGCCGAACAGGATCAGGCAGGCCACGGTGAGCCAGATAGGCGCAGGCAGGCCCAGCCAGTTGGCGTAGCCCAGCGTAAAGAAGCGCTCGTCTTCAATCCCTACCGCTTTACCGTCGGAAATGATATAGGCCAGACCACGGACTATCTGCATCGTTGCAAGCGTGGTAATCAGGGCATTAATCTTCAGGCGTGCGATAACAAAACCGTTCACCAGACCGCTGATCACGCCGAGCAACAGACCGGCAAAAACGCCAATCCACAGGCTTTCCGTCATGTTGATCACCACCGCCGTGGTGACGCCCGCGCAGGCGATAACCGAGGCCACCGACAGGTCGAAATCACCGGAGGCCAGACAGAAGAGCATGCCGCAGGCCACCATGCCGGACATGGAAATCGCCAGTCCCAGCCCTTTCATATTAATGAAGGTGGCAAAATTAGGGACGAAGATTGCACAGGCGATGAAGAGTGCGGCAAAGACCACCAGCATGCCGTACTGATCCCAGATGCGTCCAAAACTAAAAGCCGACTTCGGCGCTCCGGATGTAGTAACAGAGGACATCATTAACTCCTTACTCAGGCGACAGCCTGGCTGACTTTAGGCATGGCGAGGTTCAACGCCTGTTGTTCATTCGCCTGTTCATGAAGTAATTCACCGGCGATTTCGCCTTCGCGCATCACTACAATGCGGTCAGCAACGCCAAGCACCTCAGGCAGATCGCTGGAGGCGAACAGCACCGCCACGCCGCGTTTTGCCAGTTCATATATCACGTTGTAAATCTCGTGTTTTGCGCCCACATCGATACCGCGCGTCGGCTCGTCAAGCAGAATGACCTTCATATCCTCCGACAGCCAGCGGCCTAAAATGGCCTTCTGCTGGTTTCCTCCTGACAGATTCATAATCAGCTGTTCCGGTCCCGGCGTTTTGATATTCAGCGAGCGAATATGATGGTCGGCGTTGCTCGACTCCCAGCCGTCGTTAATCAGGCAACCCGCGCGGATAAATTTACGCCGGGCGGAAATGTTGATGTTGTCGCGCACCGAATGCACCGGAATGATCCCCTCCGCCTTGCGGTCTTCCGGGCAGAGCATCATCCCGGCCCTGATTGCGTGGGCGGGTTTCTGGATATCCACCTGCTCGCCGTCAATGGAGACCTGCCCTGCGGTAATGCGTGTACCGCCGAACAACCCTTTCATCAGCTCGCTGCGCCCCGCCCCAACAAGGCCAAACAGACCGACGATCTCACCGCTGCGTACGGATAACGAAACCGGCGTTCGCACGCCCGGCGCTTTGACGTTGTCCAGACGCAGGCGCTCGGGGCCGTACTCGCGCGGTTTCCAGTGATAGATATCGCCCAGATCGCGCCCGACCATCGCCTGAACAAGCTGGTCATGGTTAACCTGCTGCATATCGGTAAAGGTGCGCACATAGCGCCCATCCTTAAATACGGTGATGGCATCGCTCAGGGCAAATATCTCCTCCATGCGGTGCGACACGTACAAAATGGTGCGGCCTTCCTGCCGCAGCTCGCGGATCACGCGGAACAGGTTTTCAATTTCACGTGCGGAAAGCGAACTGGTGGGTTCATCAAAGGCAATAACCCTGGCGTTACGCGCCAGCGCCTTGGCAATTTCAACCATCTGCCACTGGCCGATGGAGAGGTATTTCAGCGGGGTCTGGGGATCGACGTCCAGACCAAGATGCTTAAGCTGCAGCCCCGCTTCATAATTAAGTAGCGAACGATTCACCACGCCGCTTTTGTGCGGAAGCTGGCCTAAATAGATATTTTCGGCCACGGTCATCTCAGGGATGAGGTGCAGTTCCTGATAGATAATGGCGACACCGGCGTTGAGCGCCGCCGTGGTATCGGCAAAGGCCACCTCTTCACCGCGAATGGCCAGCGTGCCGGTTGTTGGCGCGTAGTTGCCGCTGAGGATTTTTAGCAGCGTGGATTTCCCCGCTCCGTTTTCCCCCATCAGGGCATGAACCTGGCCGGCATAGCAGTCGAAGCTGATATCGGTCAGCGCGTTAACACCGGGAAACGTTTTCCCGATGCCGCGAAAAGAGAGATACGGATTAGACTGTTGCATAACGACTCCGTGATTCCTGTAGTGTGTACGTCTGGCCCCTTACGGCGAGTAAGGGGCACAATCACAGCGTATTACTTACCGCCCAATCCCTTTTTCGCCAGTTCCTCTTTGAAGTTGTCGCGGGTAATCAGCACCACGTCGGTCACTTCGGTAAATTTCGGCGGTTCAGCCCCTTTGGTTACCCAGTTGTAGAGCATTTCGCTGGATTTGTAGCCGTGAACGTCCGGGCTTGGCAGCAGAGAGCCGTAGAAGCCGGTGGCCTGCGCTTTGGACAGCTCGCTCACCGCATCCACGCCGTTGATGCCGATCCCGATAACGTCAGGCGCCTTGAAGCCCTGACCTTCCGTCGCGCGCACGCCGCCCAGCACGGTGTTGTCGTTCATGCCGACCACCAGCCAGTGCTTCACTTCCGGGTGCTGGACCAGCATAGAGTTCGCCGCGTCAAAGGCGCCCGGGATGTCGTTAGATTTGGTTGGCACTTTATAGATCTGTTTTTCAGGGAAGCCGGCCGCTTTCAGCGCGTCCATTGATCCGGTCGTACGACGACGCGCCGTGTCCAGCTCGTCTGCGGTGATGGCCATGACGGCGGTCTCTTTCACATCCCAGCCGCGTTTCTGCATCTCTTTATAAAGCTCCTGCCCCTGACGTTCACCAATTTTGGTCGCCGCCATCATGACCAGCGGAACGCTGTCCATCGGTTTGCCTTTGGCGTTAACGAACTGATCGTCAACCGCAATAACCTTCATGTCGTAACCGCGGGCTTTCGCCGCAATTGCCGATCCGAGTTTTGGATCCGGAGTGCAGATAACAAAGCCTTTCGCGCCGCTGGCCGCCAGGCTGTCGATGGCGTTCAGGGTTTTTTCACCGTCCGGCACGGCGATTTTAATCACTTCAAAACCTAAATCTTTTCCGGCTTTATCAGCGAATTTCCATTCGGTCTGGAACCAGGGTTCTTCCGGCTGTTTTACCAAAAAACCGAGTTTTAAATTCTCAGCGATAGCGGATTGTGACATAACGGCAGCCAGACCGATGGCCGCCAGCGCTTTAGTAAATTTGTGCATGGTAAACTCCAGCTTTAGCATTCTTTTCTGTAGGGAAGATTTGCGTGCTTCTTATTTAATCGGACTTAAAACAAGGCATTAGCGCTTACCTCGTCATAAGCGTTATTGCTGGTGATAGTTTTAGCGGGAAATTAATCATCCATAAGAGAGCCCCATCACACCGCAGAATTACAGTAATTGCGTACATAAATTCAGCGAAAAATGACATAAAAAAGGTAGGAATTGTCTGACAAATGAAAGCAGGGTAAGCAGAATTATCCATAAGATTAGCTAAGAAATCCCTGATGCCTTACGGCGGATGTCGCTGCGGCTCTCCCCTGACGGGGATCCATGCTTTTCATCAAAAAAACGAACGCATCATGAAAAGGCGTTATTCCGTTAAAATTGACTTAGCGCAAATTCAGCAACGCATCATATATTTGAAATGAATCATCTGTATTTATTTTTCTTACAGAGCATTATTCCGGCTAAATGTTCACGAAAGTAAATCAGTATCCCTCGAAAGATACTTAACCTTTAATATCAACAGGTTAATAAAATTTCATTTGGTGGCTATATATTTGTATTTTTGTACTATATTAAACTTTGTAATGTATGGTAAACACAGCCTAATTAAGAGTTTTCTTAATCATAAGACAAAGGTATGCTTATTTATATCGAACACAGGAAGTGAATTTTCGATCGATTTTAGTCACTGCAAAAATTGCAATTCTGTTTTTCTTCGTATTTGCCTGGCTGTCAGGTTAAGCAGCGGACATCACGTCCCACAGTCTATAAGGATATGAGTATGGCTACCCAAACGATGATGCAAAAACTTAACGCGCAGATGAACCTTGAGTTCTACGCCTCGAACCTGCACCTTCACCTAAGTGCATGGTGTTCTGAAAAAAGTCTCACGGGCTCTGCCACGTTCTTTCGTTCACAGGCACAAAGCAACGTCACCCATATGATGCGCGTCTTTAACTTCCTGAAGGCCGCGGGGGCTAACCCGGTTGTTAAAGCCCTTGATGGGATCAACGAAAATTACTCTTCTCTGGAAGAACTGTTCCAGAAAACGCTGGAAGAGCATGAGCAGCGCTGTACGACGCTCAACAAGCTGGCCGATGAAGCCAGAGCACAGCATGACATCATCACTCTTAAATTTTTACGCGATATGGATAAAGAACAGCAGCAGGACGGTATGCTGCTGAAAACGCTGGCGGATGAGATCCACAATGCGCGCCAGGCCGGTTTACGCCCGGAGCAAGCCGACCGCCACCTGCTCGATCTTGTGACGGTGCAGCACCACTAAGCGTTTAACCTGCCTTTGCCCTGGTTCAGGGAGGCAGGTTTCTTCTTATCTCCCCAACCCTCTGCTTTTGCTGAAATTTAACAAATCAGATCTCGCTCTCAATGATTAACCATACAAAATGTAATGATTTATTTAATTACATAATCATTGACGAGGGAAAAGCATGATCACCATTGAGTTTGTTGTCATTCTCCTCTGCCTGCTGACGGGAACACGTTTCGGCGGCATGGGGCTTGGGTTAATCAGCGGTATTGGCCTTTTTATTTTGTGTTTTGTCTTTGGGCTCCAGCCCGGCAAGCCTCCGGTTGACGTCATGTTAACCATTCTCGCGGTGATAGGCTGTGCCGCTACCCTGCAGACCGCGGGTGGCCTCAACGTCATGATGCAGTTTGCTGAACGCCTGCTGCGCAAACACCCGCAGCACATCACGCTTCTCGCCCCTTTTACCACCTGGATGCTGACCTTTCTGTGCGGCACCGGGCACGTGGTCTACACCATGTTCCCCATCATTGCGGATATCGCCCTGAAAAAAGGGATCCGCCCGGAACGCCCAATGGCGGTGGCATCGGTGGCATCCCAGATGGCGATCACCGCGTCTCCGGTTTCCGTCGCCGTTGTGTCGCTGGTCTCCATCCTGGCCGCACAGCATGGGATTGGGCACGCGTGGGGGATCCTGGAAATCCTCGCCGTATCGGTTCCCGCTTCGCTTTTCGGCGTCGCGATCGCGGCCCTGTGGAGTTTACGTCGGGGGAAAGATTTGGCTGACGACGGGGAGTTTCAGGAGAAACTGAAAGATCCCAAACAGCGCGAGTTTATCTATGGCGGCACGGAGACGTTAATGAACCAGCGTTTTCCGAAGCAGGCCTACTGGTCGACATGGATTTTCTTTGCCGGTATTGCGGTGGTAGTCCTGCTCGGGGCTTTCCCCGAACTGCGCCCGGCCTTCGAACTGAAAGGTAAAATGACGGCCCTGTCGATGAACCTCGTCATTCAGATGATGATGCTCATTGCCGGTGCCGTGATGCTGATGGCCTGCAAGGTCAATGCCTCAGCCATCTCAAACGGTGCGGTATTCAAGGCCGGTATGGTGGCGATCTTCTCGGTGTTCGGGGTGGCGTGGATGAGCGATACCTTTTTCCAGGCGCATCTCGATGAGTTAAAGCTGGCGCTGGAAGGGGTGGTGAAAAGCCATCCGTGGACGTATGCCATCGTGCTTTTCCTGGTGTCGAAGCTGGTAAACAGCCAGGCGGCGGCCCTGACGGCCGTGGCGCCGATGGGATTGATGTTGGGCATCGATCCAAAAATGCTGATCGCCTTCTTCCCGGCGTCCTACGGCTATTTTGTTCTGCCGACCTACCCGAGTGATTTAGCCTGCATCGGCTTTGACCGCTCGGGAACAACCCGCATAGGCAAATTCATCATTAACCACAGCTTTATTCTGCCGGGGCTAATTGGCGTGAGCTGCGCCTGCGCGGCGAGCTACCTGCTGGTCCAGACCTTCTTTTAACGTTTTCAACGGGCGACACGCGTGGTCGCCCGTTCGCGTTTTAATGAGACTCGCCCTGCGGCGTAAAACGCAGTTCAATCAGCGCGATGGCTTTCTGGATCGCGCGAAGCGTCACCGGGTCGGCAGCCGCGGGATGGCTGGCAAAATCGATGTTTTTCAGCTGCGTGGACATCTTCTCGCGCACTTCAACCGGTGCAATAACGTCCAGAACATCAAGTATTTGCTTGATAACCAGCTGACAGGCGACAACGTCAGAGACCAGTTCCTGATCGGCGCTCAGGTTTTGTGACATGGGGGTTTCTCCTTATTCAAAGGCCGCCATAGTATCAAAACGTGGCCCGTGACATCTGCCCTTCATTGCCGCAGGACACAAAAAAACCCGCCGAAGCAGGTTTTTTTTTATCAGAACATGGCGCCAGGCGGCACGTCTTTAAAGGTGCGGCAGTAATTGGCCCACATACTTTTCAGGATTTTGCGCAGTTTCATTGTGATGCTCCATTAACTTGTTATACAACTTTATTGTCAATGTTCCTATAATATGACCATCGTCACAAAAATCAATATTTTTGTGACGCATATCACAATTTAAACTGCGCAGTGCGCATTAACCCACGATACTGCGAACAAAATCCTCTATCGCCTTATCCTGGCAATTTTCAAAGAAGCACTGCTGGAAACGCGGGCCGGAAACAGCGGTCTTCACCAGCTCAGGATCGATGGCGCGCAGCGAGTCAAGATAGTTATCTTTTACCACGGCCGCTTTTACCTGGTTCAGAATACCGGCGTTACGCACCTGCGGCTCTTTACGCTCTGGAGGATAACCCTCCCCTTTTCGGCCGGTAAACGCCTTTTCAAAGATAAAGCGAACGTTTAGCTCCGCTCCCCAGCCAAACCCTTTGGCAAAAGGCAGCGAGAGCGCATTGCCGTTATTGATTTGCGCGAAGAGAAACGCGTCTGCGGGATCGATGCAGTAGCCGCATATCACGCCAGGGTGGATGTTTAACGACATCAGCGCCCCCTGCCCGGTGCCGCAGCCGGTGACCACGAAATCCACCGCTCTCGCATTCAGCAAAATGCTCGCCATAATGCCCAGGTGGATGTAGGTCAGGTGATGATCGTTTTCGTCGCTCATACCCACGTTGTAAACCGGGAACCCTTTTTCATCGGCTACCGTTTTCAGCTCTTTTAATATGACTGGGTTTTTAGCCGCCTGGCTGTTTTCCATCATCAGTGCAATTTTCATCGTGTCTCTCCAGAATGCGCTGCGGGCGCTCCCCGCCATGGATACCTGTTCCCGTTCATTCTGGCATCAAATAAACAGACTTTCAAAGTAAATGAAATGCAGTTTTAAAAACCAAATGAACGCTCACAATTTTGTGAAGGGGAGGATCTACGCCGTCCGTTGCAAAGAGTGAGGGTAGATCGTCCGGCTATTCCTGGCATTGCAGCGGGCATCTGCGGGTACGATAACGTATTTCCATCCACTCAGAGCGAACCATGAAAAGAGCCATCGTAGCCGCTACAGTCCTGCTGCTCGCGGGATGCAGCGTTAAACGCCAGGCGGAAATCAGCAGCCTCGACGCACCGAACGGCATTGTCCGCCTCGACTATGGCCAGGCCGTGCTGCAAAACGCCTGGTCCGATGAATATGTTAATAACGGTACCGCGGTAAAAGCCTGTCAGAACATGGGCTATGCCACCGCCTCTGCCTACGGGCAGCCGGTCAAAACCTGTACCCTGACAAGCGGCTCTTTGTGCCTGAACGAGAGCGTTACTATCCAGTATAAGTGCATGGGGTATGCCGTTAACCCTAAGGCAAATAATCCCTGGTATTAATCAAAGCTGCCAGCGTTTGCTGGCGCTTTATTTAACTAAGAACAAAAATAATTCGCATTAATAAAAATAAATATCGCCAATGCGTTTTATTCCCATTCGTATTTTAAACGAACAAATATTTAATTTTACGTTTTGCAAATAATTAAATAACAAATTATAGTGTCGCTCATTATGAACCCGTAATAATAATCCGGAGCGCCACCATGCTGAAAACTGAAATGATCGACAAGCTCAATGCACAAATGAACCTTGAGCTCTATTCATCCCTTCTCTACCAGCAGATGAGCGCCTGGTGCAGCTATCACAGCTTTGAAGGTGCGGCCGCGTTTCTGCGTCGTCACGCCCAGGAAGAGATGACCCACATGCAGCGCCTGTTTGATTATCTGACCGATACGGGCAGCCTGCCGCGCATTGAGAACGTGGCATCGCCTTTTGCTGAATATAATTCTCTCGACGAACTGTTCCGCGCCACCTACGAGCACGAACAGCTGATCACCCAGAAAATTAACGAACTGGTTCATGCGGCAATGATCGGCCAGGATTATCCAACCTTTAATTTCCTGCAGTGGTACGTTGCGGAACAACACGAAGAAGAGAAGCTGTTTAAATCCGTGCTGGATAAATTATCCCTGGTGGGTAAATCCGGCGAAGGACTTTACTTTATTGATAAAGAACTGTCGACTCTCGATACGCAGAATTAATATCAGCGCGGTGCCGGTTTCCGGCGCCGCGTTAATTTACCTTTCCCCTGCATTAAAACACGCATTTTATTCCCCGTACGCCTTACTTACGTCACGTCTGACCGTCGCCCCACTCAGGATGAGCAGTAGCGCAATACGTAAACCTTTCATTACACGCCTTGTAACGGTGGTTTGACGAATTACCGCTTTTGCCTTACTCTGCGCCGCAGATTTTGTTGCGGTTAAGCGTCGTTGTAGAGGAAAGCGTGAAGAACAGAACCCTGGGAAGTATTTTTATCGTCGCCGGAACGACGATTGGCGCAGGAATGCTGGCAATGCCTCTGGCTGCCGCGGGAGTGGGATTTGGGATGACCCTGCTGCTGCTTGGCACGCTCTGGGCATTAATGTGCTATACCGCACTGCTGCTGCTTGAGGTTTACCAGCATGTGCCCGCCGATACCGGGCTGGGTTCGCTGGCGGTGCGCTATCTGGGACGCTACGGCCAGTGGATCACCGGCTTTAGCATGATGTTCCTGATGTACGCCCTCACGGCCGCGTATATCAGCGGTGCCGGGGAGTTAATCGCCTCCAGCGTCAACGACTGGTTTGGCTCTGACATTACCCCTGCAACGGGGGCTATCTTCTTTGCGCTTATTGGCGGCGGCGTGGTCTGCGTGGGCACATCGCTGGTCGATCTCTTTAACCGCTTTCTGTTCAGCGCCAAAATTCTGTTTCTGGTTGTCATGCTGGCGCTGCTGGCACCGCACGTGCACAAGGTGAACCTGCTGACGCTGCCGCTGGAGCAAGGGCTGGCGCTTTCCGCCATCCCGGTCATTTTCACCTCGTTTGGCTTCCACGGCAGCGTGCCGAGCATCGTCAGCTATATGAACGGTGATGTCCGCAAGCTGCGTCGTGTGTTTGTTATCGGCAGCGCCATTCCGCTGATCGCCTACATTTTCTGGCAGCTGGTGACGCTGGGTAGCATTGACTCTTCAACCTTCGTCGGGCTGATGGCGCAGCACGCTGGCCTGAACGGTTTTCTGTTGTCGCTGCGCGAGGTGGTCACCTCGCCGCACGTGGAGCTGGCGGTTCACCTGTTCGCCGACCTGGCGCTCGCGACCTCGTTCCTGGGCGTAGCGCTCGGCCTGTTCGATTACCTGGCCGACCTGTTCCAGCGTCGCAATACTGCCGCCGGGCGGTTACAGACCGGAGCCATTACCTTCCTGCCGCCGCTGGCGTTTGCGCTGTTTTACCCTCGCGGGTTTGTGATGGCGCTGGGCTACGCGGGGGTGGCGCTCTCTGTCCTGGCCCTGCTGCTCCCTTCCCTGCTGGCGTGGAAAAGCCGTCAGCAGCATCCTCAGCAAGGATATCGCGTCGCGGGAGGAAAACCGCTGCTGTGCGTTGTGTTTGGCTGCGGGGTAATGATTATTCTGGTGCAGGTGTTGATTGCCGCCGGGATGCTGCCGGAAGTGGGTTAAAGATAAAAGGGGCTATCATCAGCCCCTTTTTTTATCAGTGCAGGCAGCAGCTCTTAAACTTCTTCCCGCTGCCGCAAGGACACGGATCGTTACGCCCCACTTTCGTGCCGTTCACGACAGGCTTCTTCGCTTCCGGCTGCTGCGGGTTCTCCACCCAGTAGTTGTATAAGCGCAGAGCCGCAGGCTGGATGCTCTCGATGCTGGCGATATACTCCTCTTCGGACAGTTCATCCAGCTTCTCGCTGTTCTCTTCCGTTCCGTGCAGGGCAATCACGTCGAGATCGGCCTTCAGGGTTTCCGGCAAGGCTGACCAGTCCGTCAGCGCCACGCCGCGCATGTAGCCATAGCACCACTCTTCGACCACGGTGTAACTCTCACCGTCAACGTCGTTATAGCCGAACAGCGGCTCAAACTGATCCGGGTATTCACTCAGGCGCTCGGCAATGTCGTTCATATGCTTAAAGCAGAGATCGATAAAACGGTTCATTTCACGATCGTTTTTCCAGCGCGGGATGTACTTCTCCCCGCCCCACACCGCCACCAGCCAGGCATCTGGCTCAACGACAACAGGGCCGGAAAGCACTGCAGTAAGCATGCCGTCCAGTTCGGACACGTCAATCACGGACGCATCGTCATGACCGTAAGACATTAATGTCTCTTCCAGCCACGCCATTTCGCTTTCATTTAATGGACCTTCCGTCATCGCGGACACTCCTGATAAAAAAGGAAAGGATCCTACCACAGATCGCACGCCTGCCCTGGCTGAAGTTTAGGTCTATATTGCTGCAAAAGTGTGCAAATCGTGACCGTTGCACAACTTATGGGCTTTATTGTTAACGATGTGTGATCTCCGCTGTAAATTCTTCTCCTGGCGCAGGGCGAGATAACGCGGCGCTCTATACTCAAACATGTCATAACCCCGTCAAGGGGTTAACCATTCTGGCAACGTTTTTGCTTGCTGTTCTTCGCGCGACGCTGCGCATGGAAACCTCGCCGTATCACGCAGGATGCCGTTCGTTTAGTGCATTTTGTTCTTGCTCGTGTTTTTGGATTGGCTGCGCCCTGGGCGTTCAGGCTTACGCCGTGGTGCAAAAACCTCTTTGCTAAGGAACATAATAATGTCGCTGAAATTTATCAAAACGCCTGTTTCTCTTGTGCTGGCCGGTTGTCTGGTAACGGCATTTTCCGCCCGGGCAGATATCGTGATCGGTGTCGCCGGACCGTTCACGGGCCCTAATGCCACCTACGGCGATCAGTACTGGCACGGCGCAACGCAGGCCGCCGAAGACATTAACGCCGCAGGCGGTATTAACGGTGAGAAGATCAAACTGGTTCAGGGGGATGACGCCTGCGAGCCTAAGCAGGCGGTGGCCGTCGCCAACCGCTTAGTCGACCAGGATAAGGTCAACGCCGTGGTCGGCCATTTCTGCTCCTCTTCCACCATGCCCGCCTCCGAGGTGTATAGCGACGCGGGCATCATCGCGATTACTCCTGGCTCAACTAACCCGCAGATCACCGAACGCGGCATGAGCGACATGTTCCGCATGTGCGGCCGCGACGACCAGCAGGGTCAGGTCGCCAGCGACTTCATCATCGACAAGCTGAAAGCCAAACGCGTGGTCATCATTCACGATAAAGACACCTATGGACAGGGACTGGCTGATGCCACTAAAGCGGCGCTGGCGAAGCGCGGGGTCAAGGATGTGATGTATGAAGGTTTATCCCGCGGTGAAAAAGACTTTAACGCGCTGGTGACGAAGATCGGCGCGCAAAAACCGGACGTGGTGTTCTTCGGCGGCTGTCACCCGGAAGCTGGCCCGCTGGTTCGCCAGATGCGTGAACAGGGGGTGCAGGCGAAATTCTTCTCCGGCGACTGCATTGTCAACGAAGAGATGGTGACGGCAGCGGGCGGCCCGCAATATACCAACGGCATTTACATGACCTTTGGTAAAGATCCGCGCCTGATCCCGGACGGTAAAGCGGTTATCGACAAATTCCGCGCCGGTAAATTCGAGCCGGAAGGTTATACCCTCTACTCCTATGCCTCCGTACAGGCCATTGCCGCAGCTTTCAAGGCCACCGGCGGCAAGGATTCCGCGAAAGCCAGCGAGTGGCTGAAAGCCAATTCCGTCGACACGGTGATGGGCAAAAAAGCCTGGGACAGCAAAGGCGACCTGAAAGTGTCTGACTACGTGGTTTACCAGTGGGACGACAAGGGAAAATATAAGGAAGTGCAGTAACGGGACGGAATCACGCTCAACGTCGGCGGGCTTGCCCGTCGGCGCGTAATAAACATCAGGCCTGCGCGCCTCGCGCAGCCTATAAAACGAGCGCGCTAAGATGAGTACATTCTTCCTGCAGCAGTTAGTCAATGGCTTAACGCTGGGCTCCGTCTACGGCCTGATCGCCATCGGCTACACCATGGTGTACGGCATTATCGGGATGATCAATTTCGCCCACGGCGAAGTGTATATGATTTCCGCCTATCTCTGCGCCATTGGTCTGGCGCTGCTCTCTTTCTTCGGGCTTGAGTCCTTCCCCCTGCTGATTCTGGGTACGCTGGTGTTCACCATCGCGGTAACTGGCGTGTACGGCTGGACTATCGAGCGTATCGCCTACAGGCCGCTGCGCAACTCCACGCGCCTGGCGCCACTTATCTCCGCCATCGGGATGTCGCTTATCCTGCAAAACTACGCCCAGCTGAGCCAGGGCCCGCGCCAGCAAGGGGTGCCGACCATGCTCGACGGCGTGATTCGACTGCATCTTGGCGACGGGTTCGTGCAGATAACCTACACCAAAGTGTTTATTCTGCTCGCCTCGTTTGCCGGCATGCTGGTGCTTACGTGGATAATCAACCATACCCGGCTGGGGCGGATGTGCCGCGCGGTTCAGCAGGATCGCAAAATGGCCTCTATTCTGGGGATCAACACCGACCGGATTATCTCCCTGGTCTTTGTTATCGGCGCGGCGATGGCCGGCCTGGCGGGCGTGCTCATCACCATGAATTACGGCACCTTTGATTTCTACGTCGGGTTTGTGATTGGCATTAAGGCCTTTACGGCGGCGGTGCTCGGCGGTATCGGTTCCCTGCCCGGCGCTATGCTCGGTGGCCTAATCCTGGGCGTCGCGGAAGCCCAGTTCTCGGGCATGGTGAACTCGGACTATAAAGATGTCTTCTCGTTTGGCCTGCTGGTCCTGATCCTGATTTTCCGGCCCCAGGGTCTGCTCGGGCGTCCGGTTGTGGCCAAAGTGTGAGGAAGAGAATGATGACATCGCACGGTTTTTCTCTAAAGCGCTGCGTTCTGGACGCGATTTTTTCCGGGCTGATTGCGCTGATTATCTTCGGCCCGATTGCTGGCGTGGTGCTGGACGGGTACAGCTTTAACTTTGCCGGACAACGGCTGGCCTGGATGGTCGGCATTGTAATGCTGGGGCGTTTTCTCTTGAGCGCTTTTTTGGGTACCCCCGCGGGCGCTCGTTTCCAGGCGCGCTTCGAAGCTGATAACGCGGGCGTCTATGTTAGGCCACCGGACTACAAAAGCCGCATGCGCTGGATTATTCCTCTGTTGATTGCGCTTGCGGTTTGCTTCCCGTTTGTCGCCACCAAGTATGTACTGACCGTCGCCATTCTCGGGCTGATCTACGTGCTTCTCGGTCTGGGGCTGAACATCGTCGTGGGGCTGGCCGGCCTGCTGGACCTGGGGTACGTCGCCTTCTACGCGATTGGCGCGTACGGTCTGGCGCTGGGGTATCAGTATCTGGGGTTAGGCTTCTGGAGCATGCTGCCGCTGGCGGCAATCATGGCCGCCGCCGCCGGTGCCCTGCTCGGTTTCCCGGTACTGCGCATGCACGGCGACTATCTGGCGATCGTCACCCTCGGGTTCGGGGAGATCATTCGCCTGATCCTGAACAACTGGCTGACCTTCACCGGCGGCCCCAACGGCGTGTCAGCCCCTCCCCCCACCTTTTTCGGCCTGGAATTTGGACGACGCGCGAAAGAAGGCGGCGTGCCTTTTCACGAGTTTTTCCACCTGACCTACAACCCGAACATGAAGTTTATTTTTATCTACGCGGTGCTGTTCCTGGTGGTGATGCTGGTGCTCTACGTCAAACACCGCCTGACGCGGATGCCGATTGGCCGGGCGTGGGAAGCCCTGCGAGAAGACGAAATTGCCTGCCGCTCGATGGGGTTGAATCACGTCCTGGTGAAGCTCTCCGCCTTTACGCTGGGCGCGTCGACCGCGGGGATTGCCGGGGTGTTCTTCGCAACCTATCAGGGGTTTGTGAATCCGACCTCCTTTACTTTCTTTGAATCCGCGCTGATCCTCGCCATCGTGGTGCTGGGCGGCATGGGCTCGACCCTTGGCGTGGTGCTGGCCGCCTTCGTGCTTACGGTAACGCCGGAGCTGCTGCGCAGTTTTGCGGAGTACCGCGTCCTGCTGTTTGGCATGCTGATGGTGGTGATGATGATCTGGCGTCCACGCGGCCTGATCCGCATTAACCGCAGCGGGTTTGCCGTGCGTAAGGGCGTGGCGCCATGAACGGGACGATATTGCGCGTGGAACATTTGATGATGCACTTCGGTGGGATTAAGGCGCTTAACGACGTTAATCTGGACGTGCAGCGCGGCTCCATTACCGCTCTTATCGGGCCAAACGGAGCGGGAAAAACAACCGTGTTTAACTGCCTGACGGGTTTCTATAAGGCCTCCGGCGGCAATATTTTATTTTCTACCCGCACTAAAACGACCAACGTTATTCAGGTCCTCGGACAAAAATTCCAGCCGGGCGACTGGATTAACCCCGCGCAGTTCGGGCAGCGCCTGTTCTACAAAATGTTTGGTGGAACGCACCTGGTGAACCGCGCCGGGCTGGCGCGCACCTTTCAGAACATCCGCCTTTTTCGCGAGATGTCTGTCGTGGAAAACCTGCTGGTTGCGCAGCATATGCGCGTTAACCGCAATCTGCTCGCCGGGATCTTAAACACGCCGGCATATCGGCGGGCGGAAAGCGATGCCCTGGACAGGGCCTTCTACTGGCTGGAGGTGGTGGACCTGGTGGAGTGCGCCAATCGCCTGGCGGGAGAGATGTCGTACGGGCAGCAGCGGCGACTGGAAATCGCCCGGGCAATGTGTACCGGGCCCGAGATGATCTGTCTCGATGAGCCCGCCGCCGGGCTTAACCCGGTCGAAACGCATAAGCTGAGCAGCATTATTCGTTTCCTGCGCGATCGTCATGACATCACGGTCTTACTGATTGAACATGATATGGGGATGGTGATGGAGATTTCGGACGACATTATCGTGCTCGACCACGGCGATGTCATTGCCAGAGGGAAACCCGAACAGATCCAGCATGATGAAAAAGTGATTGCTGCCTACCTGGGTACGGACGAAAGCGAGGTGTCCCTATGACCGAACCGCTGCTGGCATTTCGCGAGGTGGATGTGTTCTACGGTGCCATTCAGGCGCTGAAGCAGGTCTCCCTGGAGGTCAATAAAGGTGAGACCGTGGCGCTGATTGGCGCGAACGGCGCGGGTAAATCGACATTGCTGATGTCTATCTTTGGCCAGCCGCGCATCCGGAGCGGGCAGATTCTGTTCAGTGGTGACGACATTAGCCATCAATCCACCCACTATGTCGCCTCCGGCGGCATTGCGCAGGCGCCTGAAGGCCGGCGTGTCTTCCCGGATATGACCGTCGAAGAGAACCTGCTGATGGGAACTATCCCCATCGGCAACCGGTTTGCGGCTGAAGATATGCAAACCATGTTCGACCTGTTCCCTCGCCTCAAGGAGAGGCGCAAGCAGCGCGCGATGACCATGTCCGGCGGGGAACAGCAGATGCTGGCGATCGCCCGGGCGCTGATGAGCCGTCCCAGGCTGCTGTTGCTGGATGAACCGAGCCTGGGCTTAGCGCCGATAGTTGTGAAACAGATCTTCCAGACGCTGCGCGAGCTGGCCCGCAACGGCATGACCATTTTTCTGGTGGAGCAGAATGCGCACCATGCGTTGAAGCTTTCCGACCGCGGATATGTGATGGTTAACGGGCAGATCCGGTTGAGCGGCAGCGGCGAGGAGCTGCTGGGAAATCAGGAGGTGAGGAAGGCGTATTTGGGTGGATATTAAAACGCCCGCGATAGCGGGCATAAAGATGCCGTATGGATTAACCAAACACCATTATCCAAACAGATAGTGGTTTAATTCCGATCACCCTTATTTACAAAAAACTGCAACTTACAGGCGTAATGTTTCCCTTGTTAACCATTAAGTCTATAAGGGATTAAATTATGTGGAGTGCCCATAAAGCCGCAGTTTATGCCCGCCAGCATGCGGGCGAGCATAGCCAGAAAAGATGTGCAGAATTTGTTTCAAAAGCCATTCGCGCTGGCGATGCTAATCTGCAGAACACACATTATGCTAAGGATATGAAAAGCAATTTGATTTTGGCTGGCTTCCATCAGATTTACGGCGAGCCTGTTGAGGGTGACGTGGCAGTGATCCAGCCTACAGCCCACCACCCCTATGGCCATGCATGCATCTATGGCGGGAACGGCATCTGGTACTCTGATTTTGTTCAGCGAACAATGTATCCGGGAAAAGAATACCGGGAAGTAAAGCCAGCGTATGCAATATACAGGCATGACTAACATGAAAAAAATAATTCTTGCTGCCCTGCTTCTGCCCACTCTCGTATCAGCTGCACAGAAGCTACCCCCTGAGGCATCCGCCGCCCTTCAGTTTAATAAGTGGTACATCTCGCAGATTCTTAGTGGGAAAGAGCCAATAAAAAACTATGAAGCGCTGAGCCGATACGTTACCCGCGAAACAATCAGCAAGCTCAAAGCCATGGATAAGCTGGATCCGGATGAATATGACGTGCCTGACGTCGATATGTTCATAAAGGCCCAGGGATATGATGATGACTGGGGCATCGTCAGTGCGCGGGCATTAGATTACGATGCCGCATGCATGCAGGTGTATATATCATTCGGCAAAAAGCGGGATCACACCGTGATTGACTGCATGGTCAAAGAAAATGGCGCATGGAAAGTTCAGTCCGTGGCAAGCGTGAATATTTCTGACAACCTGAGCGCAGAATGATATCGGCGATATGACAGGGGTACTGATGCAATGCATCTTCGCGAATCCCTGTCGTATCGCCGACAAATACACCTTCGCTCTGGATAACTGAATAACTGAATAACTGAATAACTGAATAACTGAATAACTGAATAACTGAATAACTGAATAACTGAATAACTGAATAACTGAATAACTGAATAATACCAATGATGCAAGAAAGTGGATTTCAGGCACAAAAAAACCACCTTTCGGTGGTTTAACGACACTGCTTATTGCTTTGATTATTCTTTGTTTCCCATGGTACCCGGAGTGGGACTTGAACCCACACAGCGCGAACGCCGAGGGATTTTAAATCCCTTGTGTCTACCGATTCCACCATCCGGGCTCGGGAAGAAAGTGGAGGCGCGTTCCGGAGTCGAACCGGACTAGACGGATTTGCAATCCGCTACATAACCGCTTTGCTAACGCGCCGTAAAACTTTTCTAACTGACACCCGCAATTGCGCATGTCTTTAATCTGGAGCGGGAAACGAGACTCGAACTCGCGACCCCGACCTTGGCAAGGTCGTGCTCTACCAACTGAGCTATTCCCGCATGTTATCAAGTTAACAGCTAACCACTTGATTTCATTATCGTCCGGCTTGCTGTGCCGCCGTTCGATGCGTTGCATTCTACTGATATGACGTGATGAGTCAACGTTATTTTTTGCTTGTCTGGATTGTTTGCTGAAAATTACGGCGAAACGATCACTGATCAAGCAAATCCCCGCGCGCAGCGTTCAAATATTGCAGCATTGACCACAGCGTCAGCACCGCCGCGACCCACAGGAGACCGATGCCCGCCCACTCAACCCAGGCGTTCGGGCGCCAGAGCATCCACACCAGCGAGGCCATCTGCGCGGTGGTTTTCACTTTACCAATCCAGGATACCGCCACGCTGCTGCGTTTCCCCAGCTCCGCCATCCACTCACGCAGCGCAGAGATGATGATCTCACGGCCAATCATAGTTGCGGCGGGCAGCGTCACCCACCAGGTATGATAGTGCTCAGCCACCAGCACCATCGCGATCGCGACCATCACTTTATCCGCTACCGGATCGAGAAAGGCGCCGAAACGGGTGCTCTGGTTCCAGCGGCGCGCCAGATAGCCATCAAACCAGTCAGTTACCGCTGCAATAAGGAAGATCAATGCGCAGGCGAACGGTGCCCAGACGACCGGCAGGTAAAACGCCAGCACAAAGAACGGAATAAGTACAACACGAAAGAGAGTGAGCAACGTAGGGATATTATATTGCATAGTGACGGTAACTATTTGTTGTCAGTAAAATTTAGCTCTATGTTGCTACAGAGCCCTCAATGTTTCAACGAGTAGTAGATCTTTTCTGCCAGCCCTTGCGAAATACCCGGCACTTTTGCAATTTCCTCCATACTGGCGTTGAGTAATCCTTGCAATCCGCCCATATACTTCAGCAGCATCTGGCGGCGTTTTGGCCCAACGCCCTCAATAGTCTCAAGCGTGCTCGTGTTTTTGACCTTCGCCCGTTTTTTGCGGTGGCCGCTGATGGCATGGTCGTGCGACTCATCGCGAATATGCTGGATGACGTGCAGCGCCGGGGAGTCCGGCGGCAGGCTGAAACCCTCACCTTCCGGCTCAAAAAACAGCGTTTCCAGACCGGCCTTACGATCGGCCCCTTTTGCCACGCCTAACAGCAGCGGATGGTTTTTGTCCCACTCAACGTCGAGCGACTCGAATACCGCTTTCGCCTGACCTAGCTGCCCTTTCCCACCGTCGATAAGAATCACGTCCGGGATCTTGCTCTCTTCAATCGCTTTACCGTAGCGACGGCGCAGCACCTGATTCATGGCAGCATAGTCGTCACCCGGCGTGATGCCGGTGATGTTATAGCGGCGATACTCGGCGCGCAGCGGGCCGTTGGCGTCAAATACCACGCAGGACGCCACCGTCTGCTCACCCATCGTATGGCTGATATCGAAACATTCCATTCGCTTCACTTCCGGCAACTTCAGGAGCGTCGCCAGCGCGGTTAGACGCTGGCTAACCGTCGATTGCTGGGACAGTTTAGTGGTGAGCGCCGTCGCCGCGTTGGTCCGCGCCAGCTTCAGATAGCGTGCACGGTCGCCGCGCGGTTTGGTTTGAACATTGACCCGACGACCGGCCAGTTCGGAAAGCGAATCGGCCAGCAGGGTTTTGTCATCAAGGCTAAAATCGAGCAGGATCTCCGAGGGCAGCGTACGCATCTGGCTGCCCTGAAGATAAAACTGGCCAACAAAGGTTTCCACCACTTCACCCAGCTCGGTGCCGCCAGGCACCTTCGGGAAATAGCTGCGGCTGCCGAGCACTTTGCCCTGGCGAATAAACAGCACATGCACGCAGGCCATGCCGGCGTCGAAGGCCACGCCAATAACGTCGAGATCGTCGCCGGTATTTGAGACAAACTGTTTCTCAGTGACTCTGCGCACCGCCTGGATCTGGTCGCGGATCCGCGCAGCCTCTTCGAACTCAAGCGCGGCGCTGGCTTTTTCCATTCTGGCGATCAGCTGGGTTAAAACCTGATCGTCTTTGCCAGCTAAGAACAGACGTACGTATTCCACCTGCTGCGCATACTCGTCTTCACTGACCAGCCCGGCAACACAGGGGCCAAGGCAACGCCCAATCTGGTACTGTAAACACGGGCGCGAGCGGTTGCGGTAGACGCTGTTTTCACACTGGCGGATCGGGAAGATTTTTTGCAGCAGCGCCAGCGTCTCTCGCACGGCATAGCCATTCGGGAAGGGGCCGAAATATTCCCCTTTCGCGTGTTTTGCGCCGCGGTGCATCGCCAGGCGCGGATGGGTGTCACCACTCAGAAAGATAAACGGATAGGATTTGTCGTCCCGCAGCAGCACGTTATAGCGCGGCTGGTAGAGCTTAATATAGTTGTGCTCAAGCAGCAGCGCTTCCGTCTCCGTATGCGTCACGGTGACATCAATATTCTGAATGAGTGAGACCAGCGCTTCGGTCTTACGGGAGGCAAGGTTACTGCGGAAATAGCTGGAAAGACGCTTTTTAAGATCTTTGGCCTTCCCCACATAGATAACCGTACCGCCAGCGTCATACATCCGATAGACGCCTGGCTGGCTGGTTACGGTTTTCAGAAATGCTTTTGAATCGAATACATCACTCACTGACTTAACAACGTCTCCGCGTTACATAAACCGTGCCGGATGGCCAGATGAGTCAGTTCAACATCACCATGAATGTTCAGTTTACTGAACATACGATAACGATAGCTGTTGACCGTTTTCGGGCTTAGATTCAGCTGCTCTGAGATCTCATTCACTTTCTGACCCTTGGTGATCATCAGCATAATCTGCAATTCACGCTCAGACAAACTGGCAAACGGTGATTCCGTTTTCTCGGGTTCGATCTGGCTCAGAGCCATCTGCTGCGCAATGTCGGAGGCAATGTAACGCTGCCCGGCAAATACAGAACGGATAGCATTGACGACCTCCTGCGGTGCGGCGCCTTTGCTCAGGTAACCGGCTGCCCCCGCCTGCATCACCTTCGCGGGAAGCGGATTTTCAGTATGCACGGTCAGCATGATGACTTTTGTATCAACAAAGGTACGCGCGATTTTGCGTGTTGCCTCAAGGCCACCGATACCGGGCATATTCATATCCATCAGCACCACATCGGCCGAGTTTGTGCGGCACCATTTTACGGCATCTTCCCCACAGCACGCCTCACCGGCAACTTTAATACCTTTAATATCTTCAAGAATGCGTCGTATCCCTGCGCGCACCAGTTCGTGGTCATCAACAAGAAGGACGTTGATCAAAGGAAATGTCTCCAGAATAGGGATAACGCTACTGAGTGATAATTTGGCTTATATTAACGGTTTTCATCACAAGATTAAAACGTTAAAAAATCGGCTATTCGATTTTGCTCTCGTTTTTGGAAATTAGCCTGTACAGTCCATGGAAAGAGAGCCCTTGCCATCAGAGCTTTTGCGGCTTTTTTTAAGCATCTGTATTCAAAAAGTTACAAAAAGCTTGCACGCTTTCCTCGCGGAAAAACTGTTCTCAATTTTTGTAACAATAATTAACGGCAAGTAAACCAGGCGCAAACAATTAATAGCCGTACCAGAACATCAGTTTACCGGCTGGCTCTGTTTACGCAAATAAACACTGGCGTAAAAGTACGAAAAACAACCGCTGCATTTTTTGCTGCAGCTTGTGGTATACTCCGCCGCCTTGACTTTCGTCGTCGCGCTTTAGCGCCGTTTAATAATGAGGAAAATAAATGAGCACACCTGAATTTGCCACTGCGGAGAATAACCAGGAACTGGCACAGGAAGTAAACTGCCTGAAAGCGCTGCTAACGCTGATGCTGCAGGCGATGGGCCAGGCTGATGCTGGTCGTGTGATCATTAAAATGGAAAAACAAATCGCGCAGATGGAAGACCAGGCGGAATCGGCCGTATTTGCTAACACCGTTAAGCAAATCAAACAAGCGTACCGCCAGTAACAAAAAACGGCTGGATGCAGTGCATTCAGCCGTCCACTCGTCTGTCACGCAGAACGTACTCTCTAATCAGATCAGTCCCGTAGCCGCCGCATAACAGGCAATCTGCGTCTTGTTTGGCGCATTAAATTTTTTCTGCATATTCTTCTGATGGAAGTTAACCGTATTCTCTGAAATAGAGAGAATAATCGCTATTTCCGCCGACGTCTTCCCTTCCGCGGTCCATTTCAAAATTTCTCGTTCGCGTTTGCTGAATTTCATCTCAGGCGGCATAACCATCTTATCTTCAAAACGCAGCAGCGCGGTTAATGCCATTTGCACCAGCATCTGCAGCCGCAACTCTATTTCCTCGCCGGCAAACGGTCCTTCCTGCGCGCGAGTACGGGAAACTGAGAGGAAGCCGAGCGCATGATTAGGCAGCATCAGACACTGAGTTATTCCCGAACGTAGACCGAAGTCCTGCGCCCTATGCCATAATTCCTGAGCATCCGCAAATAATTCGTCCGTCCAGGGTAAATGCCCCTGAATGAAATTCTCCGGCTTTAGCACCGGATCGATGGTGAAATAGTTCTCTGATTGATATTGCGCCAGCCACTGTTGCGGATAAGTGGCATGCACAGCAATTTTAGGCCGCGTAAACGGCACCGGATGGCGCACACAGAGTGAGTAATAATCGAATTCCAGCGCCTGAGTTTGTCGCTGAAGTTCATGATATACCTCGGCGGCACAGGTCAATTCCTGAAACCGCAGGGAGCAATCCCGTCGCCAGGTGAAAAAGTCTGAATCCTTCATACTTACTAAAAGAAGCCTCTGAAAAGATAATCATTATTATGGTGAATATAACCTAACACATAAAACTTATTTCTAACTACAAAATATCGGCACTAGCACAATTAACTGTGCTATGGATAAGGATTATTCTGTTCGGGTAGAATAAAAGAACACCGTTTAAGGCGAAGAGCGAGAATAATTTGCTCCAGAAGAACTTTCTGGAGCAAATGAGTACATAAATGCTACTGCATAAGGAATTTTTCCAGGAACTGACGGGTTCGCGGCTGCTGGGGGTTAGCAAATAAGCTTTTCGCCGGTCCCTGCTCCACAATCCGCCCCTGGTCCATAAAGATGGCTCTGTCCGCCACGTCGCGCGCAAAGCTCATTTCATGGGTCACGATAACCATCGTGCGTTTTTCCTGCGCCAGCTGGCGGATGGTGTTCAGCACCTCACCCACCAGTTCTGGATCGAGCGCGGAGGTCGGTTCATCAAACAGGATCACGTCAGGGCGCATCGCCAGCGCGCGCGCGATGGCCACGCGCTGCTGCTGTCCGCCCGACAGGCGGCGCGGATAGCTGGTCTCTTTCCCTGCCAGCCCGACTTTGGCGAGCAACTCGCGGGCGCGTGCCGTCGCTTCCTCTTTGGGCTCACCTTTTACAATGACCGGTCCTTCAATAATATTTTCCAGCACCGTGCGGTGCGGGAATAGATTGAAGCTCTGGAACACAAAGCCAACATGCTGACGCAGGCGGCGAATCAACCCTTTCTGCTGGCTGATGGATTTACCGGCATCAATCGTTATCTCCCCAACCCGAATGGTGCCCCCTTCCGGCTGCTCAAGCAGGTTGATACTACGCAGCAGCGTGGTTTTCCCCGACCCGCTCGGCCCAATAATCGCCACGACTTCTCCCTGCTCAACTTCCAGGTCGATGCCGTGGAGCACCGTTTGCCCGTGGAATTTTTTCACCAGGTTTTTGACGTCAATTGCACTCATTTTGGATCACGCTCCTGGCGGTTAAGCTGGTTTTCAAAGTAGTTTTGCAGAGCAGACAACACCGTCGCCATCACCCAGTAGATCAGCGAGGCGGCCAGATACATGGTGAAAACTTCAAGGGTGCGCGAGGTAATGAGCTGCGCCTGACGGAACAGCTCCGGCACCTGAATGGTTGCCGCCAGAGAGGTATCTTTTACCAGGCTGATGAAGCTGTTGCTCAGCGGCGGAAGCGCTACCCGCGCCGCCTGCGGCAGAATGGCGCGTCGCAGCGTCTGCCACGGCGTCATCCCGATACTGGCCGCCGCTTCCCACTGGCCTTTATCAATCGACGAGATCGCCGCGCGCAGGGTTTCGGAGGTATAGGCCGCCGTGTTAAGCGACAGGCCAATCATCGCCGCCGGGATCGGATCCAGCTCGATGCCGAACTGCGGTAAACCGTAGTAGATCATAAAGAGCTGGGCGATAAGCGGCGTACCGCGAAACACGGAAATATAAAAGCGCGCCAGCCAGCGTACCGGCAGGATGGGCGACATGCGCATTAAGGCCAGTACAAAGCCCAGCACAAGACCGAAGAACATCCCGCCGATACTGAGCTGTAGCGTGAATACCGCACCTTTCAGCAGGAATGGCAGGGAATCAATAACCAGTTGAATACTTTCTTGCATTATTATTTTTCGACCTGATTTTTAGACATGAGGATGATAAGCAAACAGCGCGGGCGCCCCGCCGGTGTGCACAAATAAAATCGGCCCTTCATCCTTAAAGCGTTTCTGCGCAATGCCATCGATAAGCCCGGCCATCGCTTTACCCGTATAGACCGGATCGAGCAGTATACCTTCAAGGCGCGCCAGCAGCTTAACGGCTTCCATCCCCTCTTCATTAGGCGTGCCGTAGCCCGGCGCAAAATAGTCATCCCAGAGCAGGATCTCGGCCCTGGCCTTCAGCTCCAGTTGCTCTGCCATCGCCTGTTGCAGCGCCACTACTTTTGGCTTCTGGTCCGCGACGCTGCGGGAAACCGTCACGCCAATCAGCTCGACATCCGGCAGAAGCTGTTCCAGCCCCACCGCCAGCCCGGCATGCGTGCCCGCGCTTCCGGAGGCGACAACGACTGACGAGAGGCTAACGGCGCCCTCGCACTGCTGGGCGATTTCCAGCGCACTTTCCACATAGCCCAGCGCGCCCAGCGCGTTCGAACCGCCGACGGGAATAACGTAGGGGCGGAAACCCTGCGCTTCCAGACGCGTGGCCAGATCGTCGAGCTGCGCGGTCGGGTCGGTCAACGCATCCACCATCTCCACCTGCACGTTAAACAGGTCTAAAAGCAGGCGGTTACCGTTGGTGAGATAGTTTTCCGCCCGCGTGCCAATCGGGTTTTCCAGCAGAGCCACGCAGTGAAGACCGAGTTTTGCCGCCACGGCGGCCGTCTGACGAACATGGTTGGACTGAATGGCCCCGGCAGTAATAAGCGTATCCGCGCCTTCGCGCAGCGCGTCGGCCGCCAGAAACTCCAGCTTGCGCAGCTTATTGCCCCCCATCGCCATCGGCGTCACGTCATCGCGCTTAATAAAAATATCGCGTCCCAGATAATCAGAAAATCGCGGCAGGTACTCCAGCGGCGTCGGCGCGCCGATAAACTCCAGACGGGGAAAGCGCGTTAAATTCTGTAGTGACATGGACTCTCCGGTAACTCAGACAAAATGTGATATTTTTCATTATGCACGCAGACGCGTAAGAAATAAAAAAGGCGCTTTTAAAAGCGCCTTTTTCCAGGTCACCGACTTATTTGGTGACGTCTGCTCCGAACCACTTCTCAGACAGCGCCTTCAGGCTGCCGTCTTTCTGCATGTCAGCAATCGCGGAATCAATGGCTTTCACCAGATCCTCGTTGCCTTTACGGACGGCCACGCCGGATTCCTGACGAGAGAACGCATCACCCGCTACTGCCAGGGTATTATTGGTTTTCTTCACCAGATCCAAAGCGGCCAGACGGTCAACCAGAATGGCGTCGATACGGCCTACGCGCAGGTCCTGATATTTCGTCGGGTCATCATCATAGGTGCGGATGTCCACGCCCTGAACGTTCTGGCGCAGCCACTCTTCGTAGTTAGTTCCCAGACCGACGCCGACTTTTTTGCCTTTCAGATCGGCAGCGGATTTAATGGAGCCTTCGTTGCCTTTCTTCACCAGCGCCTGAATACCGGACACGGTGTACGGCGTGGAGAAGTCATACTTCTTCTTACGCTCGTCAGAAATGGTCACCTGGTTAATCACCACGTCAATGCGTTTTGAATCCAGCGAGGCCAGCATACCGTCCCATTTGGTCGGTTTCAGGGAGGCTTTAACGCCGAGGTGCTTCGCCAGTTCTTCTGCAAATTCCACTTCAAAACCGGTCAGCTTGCCGTCATCGCCCTGGAAGCTGAACGGAGGATAGGTTCCTTCCAGCCCGACCAGCAGCGTACCGCGCTCTTTTACTTTATTCAGCAGGTTTTCTGCAGCGAACGTTTTCACGCTCATGCCCGCAACCAGCGCGACAGCCATAACACCCATCAGCGCCTGACGACCCAGAAGTGCAAATTTCATAAATACCCCGATATAGTGGAATTTTTACGTAGTGTAGAGAAATCGCCTGCAACGTCAAAGGCGACTGCGCTACATCTTATTCTTTTTTAATATATATCAGAAGTTGTTCCGGCGAGCGCTTTCTGCTTCACGGAACCCGGCATTTGCACCTTATATTGCGCATACTTGCGCAGCGCAATACGGTAGTTGTTGGTGCTGGTTGCAGGCAGCCACGGCTCCAGATTTTCTTCCAGGTAACCGGTCTTCAGCAGATCGCGAGATATATTGTTAACGCTCAGATGCTGCCCAAGACGGCGCAGGCGAACCACATATTCGCGCACGGTGCCGTGGCTCATCTCCGTTTGTTCAAACAGGAATTGTTTGAAGCCGATGATATCGAAGAAGTCGCTTTGCTCTTTGCAGTGGAGATCGCCACAGAAACGGCAAAGCGCCACCCACTCTTTTTGCTCTTCGAGCCACGCGGCTTCATCCATTAACGTGTCGAGGCGAGAGATAGCGATTTTATTCACGATCTCGCCGCGGCGAACCAGCGTGATACGATCGAGTAATTTGTTACAGTGGGCGCAATGCGTCTGGCTGTGTTTAAAGTCTTTCAGGTAGCGGCTTAAAGGCCGTCTTTTAGATTGCTGCACCGTCATGATAACTCCTGGTTGTCAATACGTTGTGCGGCATTTTTCGGGTGATTGGATCACCTATAACTTACCCAGTTTGGTTCGTAAGCGTTTAATGGCCTGGCTGTGCAGCTGGCTAACCCGCGACTCCCCCACCTCCAGAACCGCGCCAATCTCTTTGAGATTAAGCTCTTCCTGGTAATAAAGGGTCAACACCAGCTGTTCGCGCTCGGGCAGAGCTTCAATCGCTTCCATTACGCGCTGGCGTAAATTCCCTTCCATTAAATGGTGTAACGGGTTTTCCTGCTGGTGCTCGTCCGTCACCAGCTCGATGCTATCGCCATGCTCTTCGCGCCACTCGTCATAGGAGAAGAGTTGGCTATTATTGGTATCGAGCAACATCTGACGATACTCTTCAACAGCAATGCCAAGACGTTCCGCCACTTCGGTTTCCGTTGCGTTGCGTCCCAGTTCCTGTTCCAGCTGCCCCATCGCATGCGCCACTTCGCGCGCGTTGCGGCGAACGCTGCGCGGCACCCAGTCGCGGCTGCGCAGCTCGTCCAGCATCGCACCACGAATACGCTGAACTGCGTAAGTCGTAAATGCCGTTCCTTGCAGAGCGTCGTATCGGTCAACTGCATTCAATAACCCGATACCGCCCGCCTGTAGCAGATCGTCAAGTTCCACGCTCGCCGGCAAACGCACCTGGAGGCGCAATGCTTCGTGACGCACCAGCGGGACATAACGCTGCCACAGCGAGTGTTTATCCATTACACCTTCAGCGGTATAGAGTGAATTCACGATAAACAGCCCTGCGTTAGTTGAGTTATCGGCATGATTATCCGATTCTGCAGGGCGTTCAATTGGATGAAAAAGGGGGATAAAGTGAGGTTATTCTGAGGTTGCCCGCAGCAGGGGCAACTTTTCTGACTAAATTAACAGTTGTAACAATGAAAGATCATCGCCCAATTTGACGCTATCTATATGTTGATGAAAGAGCTTTCCGGCTTCCTGATTATGCTGGCTCAGTGAGTGGAAGCTGTAAATAACGTCAATAATATTGTCTTGTTCAATTTTCCCCGCCGCGATGGCCTGACCGGCAAGCAGCGATTTGAGAAAATAGAACTCCGCAACGATTAAATAAAGATTATTCAGCATGCTGCGGCCATTGCTCTGCGGGAAGCCCTGCTCCCAGAGCTTGTATTTAAAAAAGTTCTTAAACAGGTGATCGTTTGCCGCTATGTAACCGCCCGCCACATCGCGCCAGACGGACTCGATGTTTTCCATGACCTTTTCTGCCGAAACGGTGTCATCGACAGATTCAAACTGTTTATAAAGCTGATCAAAATAACGGTTTAATACGGCGCCACCGCGGGCCGTCGCTTTCTTCGTAAAGTAGCTTTGGATGAGCGAGATTAACGCGAATTTCAGGCTGTAGTTCTGATTAAACCCGCCTAACTCCGTCTTGATTTTACCGCTCACCAGCTCGTTCACCAGCGAATAATAAACCGTTTCGAGCGTGCTGATATTCTCTTCCAGGTTTTCGAGCTTTTCAGCCACCATGAGGAATTTAACCACGGCATAAACTTGTTCTTCAACGCTCACCGCTTCAACGCTGAAGAGGTTCTGGCAGAAGAGATTGATGACCTTAATCTTCAAATCCATCGCTGGCGCATTATTCACGTCCTGCTGAACGCTGATGGATTCCATCATCGACATCGATGCCCGATCATTCAACAGCAGTCGAGTGACTTCCGGACACGAGAGATTAAGTGATTTTTCAATTTCATTTTTATAGACCCGGTTTGTCCGCGGGAACGTCGAACAGGTCGGGCTTAAGGCCTGAGCGCCCATGGCGCTATGAATAGAACAGAGCTTTTCCGTATCCATAAACGGGCAGTTTTTACTTTCCGTATGGAAAATCACTTCGCCCCAGTTGCCGTACTGTTTTTTTGTGACTTTTATCGCCGTTTTCGCAGTGTGACGAATGGCGGCATTTTTACTGTTCAGATAGCGGTTAACGGAGGATTTATCAAACGCGATGGTCCAGCCCTGACAACAATGTTCACGGCATTCCCCACCGACACAGGAAAAATCTGCGACCAGTTTAGGCTGGGTAATAACGATCTGTTTCACGGGCGGATCCTCAAAATTCAGAGACAAAAAAACCCCGCCGAAGCGGGGTTTGATGCGTAAAATTAACGCAGCAGAGACAGAACGGTCTGTGGAACCTGGTTTGCCTGGGACAGAACAGAAGTACCAGCCTGCTGCAGGATCTGCGCGCGAGACATGTTGGAAACTTCAGTTGCGTAGTCAGCGTCCTGGATACGGGACTGAGCAGCAGACAGGTTGTTAGAGGTGTTGTTCAGGTTGTTGATTGCAGAAGTGAAGCGGTTCTGCACAGCACCCAGACCGGAACGAGCGGTATCAACTTTAGCGATAGCTTTGTCAATGGTGTCCAGATCGGTCGCAGTCATTGCTTTCAGGTCGATAGCGTTCACGCCCAGAGTCGTGGTGTCAGCTTTAGCACCGCTCAGGTCCAGATCGATGGTGTCGCCGTCGTTCACGCCAACCTGAATTTTAACCACGCCAGCAGTACCTGCAGAACCGTCCAGCAGTTTGATGCCGTTGAAGTCAGTTTTGCTGGCAACACGGTTGATTTCAGCCAGACGAGCGGTAACTTCATCCTGCAGAGAAGCCAGGTCAGAGGTGCTGTTGGTGCCGTTGCTTGCCTGAACAGCCAGTTCACGAACGCGCTGCAGGTTGTTGTTGATTTCGTTCAGGGAACCTTCAGCAGTCTGCGCCATGGAGATACCGTCGTTGGCGTTACGTGCTGCCTGAGTCATGCCTTTGATCTGAGCGGTCATGCGGTTTGCAATCGCCTGGCCAGCGGCATCATCTTTCGCGCTGTTGATACGCAGACCTGAAGACAGACGCTCAATAGCAGTGCCCAGAGAAGACTGAGATTTGTTCAGGTTGTTCTGAGTAGTCAGGGACAACAGGTTAGTATTGATAACTGCCATAATTTTCTTTCCTTCAAAAATTGGGTTTTAGGTCCGGTGCCTAACACTCACAGCGTCTCTCACCGTCAACAAGGTTATCGACGGGTCCCGAAAAGACTTTAGAATCAATTTCGAAAAAATTATAACTCAATGATTATTAATGGTTTTATTTTTTAAAAATCAATTAAGGTTCATCATAAGGTTATTATTTACGGCTTTTTATTACGCGGGATATGCCAAAAATGGCACACACTTATCTGTGTTATTGACGAACTAAAAATCGTCCCAAAGTGCAATCGTTTCATTTAACGCGCCAGGACATGCCTATTCTTTGGATTATTTTTTTCTCACCATCGTAAACTTTTACTATTCGAGGCCGATAAGAGTCCTGAACTACTTTCGTATTTAAGGAAAATATGCATGGCTACTATCAGTAACCTCGGGATAGGTTCTGCAGGACTCGGGGAATTATATAATCAGTTGGATGCAGCAGAACGAACCAAGCTGACGACGATTACTACCCAGCAATCAACGTATAACGCACAGTTAAGCGCGTACGGCAAGCTGCAGAGTGCCATGACCTCGCTGCAGACTGCGACCGCTGCGCTGGGTAAAGCGACCACATGGAACTCAACCGCCGTAAGCAGCACCAACACGGCCTTTACGGCAACCACGACCGCAGACGCATCCGTCGGCTCTTATGTGGTTAATGTCAACCAGGTGGCAAAAGCACAGGCGCTCACGACGGGCTCCTATGCCACCAACACGGAGCTGCTGGGCGATACGACCGGCACGACGCGTAAAATTACGATTACCCAGCCGGGGACAAAAACGCCTTTAGAGGTGAACCTTGCCGATGGCGATACGTCGCTTGCCGGGATCGCGAGCGCGATTAATAAAGCGAACGGCAACGTCACCGCCAGCGTAATCAAGGCGAAAGACGGCGATTACCGCCTGATGCTCTCCTCGAAAACCACCGGTACGGATGGCGAGATGACCATCAGCGTCACCGGGGACGACAAGCTGCAAAGCGTAATCGGCTACGACTCAACCGCCAAAACCGGCGCGCTGGCGGTAAATACCGCGGCCCAGAACGCGATTGTCGTTGTGAACGACATCAAGATTGAGCGTCAATCGAACACCATTTCCGATGCGTTGCCGGGGATGACCTTCACCGTGAAGGCAGAAAGTAAAGCGGACGAAATGCTGGAAGTGACGCGCGCTACGGACGCAAACCAAAAAGCCGTAACGGACTGGGTAACCGCGTATAACTCGCTGCAGTCCACTATTAACAGCCTCACCAAATATGTGCCGGTCGACGCAGGTTCTGGCAGCCAGTCCACCAGCAACGGCGCGCTGGTGGGTGATGCAAACGTGCGCGGGATCCAGTCTCAGCTGCGCGGTCTGCTGACCGAAGTTCAGGCTGGCTCCGTTCAGATCATGGCTCAGCTGGGGATTACCCAGGATCCGGTGAAAGGTGCAGACGGTACGGTCGGTAACCTCAAAGTGGATTCCGATAAGCTGAAAAAAGCGCTGACCGACAACCCGACCGCCGTACAGCAGTACTTTATCGGTGACGGAAAGAAAACCGGTCTGGCGACCCAGATGAACAACACGCTGACCACCATGCTCAGCACCAGCACCGGCAGCGCGGGCGTGATCCAGAACGCAAAAGACGGTATCAACAAAACGCTGAAAACCCTGGGCGAACGTTACGACTCTATGGAAGCCTCTATTGATGCCACCATGGCGCGTTACAAAGCGCAGTTCACCAGCCTGGACGTATTAGTCACCAAAATGACCAGTACGGCCAACTATCTGACCCAACAGTTCTCACAAAAATAGTCGTAGCCTTCAGGAGTGGATATGTATAAGACCTCTGGTGTTCAATCCTATCAGCAGATAGGAGTAGAAAGCGCAGTTATGAATGCCAGTCCACACCAGCTGATTGTCATGTTGTTCGACGGGGCGCATAGCGCCCTCGTCCGCGCGCGTTTGTTCATGGAAGCCGGACAAATTCGTGAAAAAGGCGAAGCGTTATCGAAAGCCATTAACATCATCGACAACGGTTTAAAAGCAGGACTGAACATGGAGGTTGAGAGCGAGCTGTCCAGTAATCTTGCCTCCTTGTACGAATATATGGTTCGACGTTTATTACTGGCGAACGTCAGTAATGACGTAGACGCAATTGTTGAAGTCGAGGGTTTATTAAACAACATTGCGGATGCGTGGAAGCAAATCGGCCCCAATGCGTCCTCTATTTCAGGATAATTTTGATGAATAATCCCAGCGCAGCGCTTAGCCACTGGCAGGCGTTACATGCTCAGAGCATTGCTATGCTAAATCTCGCACATTCTGGTCAATGGGATGCGCTTATTGAGCAGGAAATGCATTACGTTCAACTGGTGGAAAGGATTTCGCAAACGCCCATCATGTCATGCCCCCCGGCTCAGGTTGAGCAAGCGCGTGCGCTGCTGGAGATGATCCTCGACAATGAGAATACGTTAAAGGCGCTGCTGAAAGTGCGGATGGACGAACTGCGTAATCTCATCGATCAGACCGGCAAACAGCAATCCATCACCTCTACCTATGGAAAGCTGTCAGGGAATATTCTTTATCCAGAAAGTGTTACCCGCGACACACAATTATGATTTCTTCATCCATACTCCAGAAGTCTGCCATATGGCTTCTGGAGCACGGACGATGAAAAACCCCACCCTGTTACAATGCTTTCACTGGTATTACCCCGCTGGCGGTGAATTGTGGCGAGAAGTCACGGCGTTAGCCCCCAATCTTAATGAAATCGGCATCAACATGATCTGGCTGCCGCCCGCGTATAAAGGGGCTTCCGGCGGGTATTCGGTTGGCTATGACTCTTACGATCTGTTTGACCTCGGCGAGTTTGACCAGAAAGGCAGTATCGCCACGAAATACGGTGACAAAGCGCAGCTGCTGGAAGCCATCGACGCCCTCAAAAGCAACGAGATTGCCGTCCTGCTGGACGTGGTGGTTAACCACAAAATGGGGGCAGATGAGAAAGAGCCTGTCCGCGTGCAGCGCGTGAACGAACAGGACCGTACACAAATTGATGATGAAATCATCGAGTGTGAGGCCTGGACTCGCTACACCTTCCCCGCCCGCGCCGGGCAATATTCGCAGTTTATCTGGGATTACAAGTGCTTCAGCGGCGTCGACCATATTGAAAACCCGGATGAAGACGGGATCTTTAAAATCGTCAACGACTACACCGGCGAAGGCTGGAACGATCAGGTTGATGATGAGATGGGTAACTTCGATTACCTGATGGGCGAAAACATCGACTTTCGCAATCACGCCGTCACCGAGGAGATCAAATACTGGGCCCGCTGGGTCATGGAACAGACCCGCTGCGACGGTTTTCGTCTGGACGCCGTCAAGCATATTCCCGCCTGGTTTTACAAAGAGTGGATTGAGCACGTTCAGGAAGTCGCCGAACAGCCGTTGTTTATCGTGGCGGAATACTGGTCTCATGAGGTGGATAAACTTCAGGCCTATATTGACCAGGTCGACGGTAAAACCATGCTGTTTGATGCCCCCCTGCAGATGAAATTCCACGAAGCGTCGCGCCAGGGACGAGATTACGACATGAGCCAGATCTTCACCGGTACGCTGGTGGAGGCCGACCCGTTTCATGCGGTTACCCTTGTGGCTAACCATGACACTCAGCCGTTGCAGGCGCTGGAGGCCCCGGTCGAAGCCTGGTTTAAACCGCTGGCGTACGCGCTGATCCTGCTGCGGGAAAACGGCGTGCCGAGCGTATTTTATCCGGATCTGTTCGGCGCAAGCTATGACGATACGGGAGGGGACGGTGAAACGTACCATATTGATATGCCGGTGATTGAGCAGCTTCACGAGCTGATCCTCGCCCGCCAGCGTTTTGCCCACGGCGTGCAGACGCTCTTTTTTGACCATCCTAACTGCATCGCCTTCAGCCGCAGCGGCACGGAAGACGATCCCGGCTGCGTGGTGGTGATGTCGAACGGCGACGATGGCGAGAAGGTGATTTGCCTGGGAGAAAACTACGGCAACAAAACGTGGCGTGATTTCCTCGGCAATCGTGAAGAAACGGTCACCACCGCGGCGGATGGCGAAGGCACCTTTACCTGTAAAGGGGGAAGCGTCAGCGTGTGGGTGATTGAGGATGCGTTGTAGAACGGGAAACGTGCGGCCTGATGCCCTCACCCCGTCCCTCTCCCACAGGGAGAGGGCGCAAACACCAAAAACGGCAACGGGGTTGCCGTTTTGCTTTTACCCTTAGGGCAGTTTACTCTCCAGCGGATTCTTGCTCAGGTAATCCGCACATTCCACCGTTGGTCGGTCAACCTTCTGCAGCTCCATCCCGTCATATTCAAGCGTAGCGCCGTCGCGATCCAGCGGATAGATATCCAGCTTGCGTGTGACGTTGTAATAGCTGTCTGAACGCAGCATGATCTTACCCGGTACGGCAATCACGCGCTGCCACTGGCGGCAGTCCAGCGTATCGCCCTCTTCCGTCACCACCAGTGTGGCAATCGCTTCAGGGCTGACCAGACTGCTCTGCGGCCCTTTCGACTGCCAGTATCCCGCCAGGTTCGCCGGGACGGGATGCTTGATCACGTCATTATAGTTATCGACCTGAACGCACCCGGTCAGTGCCAGCAGCGCGCCAGCAATTGCTATTTTTTTCATCATCTTTCCTGCATTCGAAGAAAAAAATATTGTGGCATTAAAGCGCTGAGGCTACCAGCGAAGATCGAGGGGGCTTAAACCTGCATCCCCATCACTTCCTGATACGCCGACACCAGTTTGTTACGCACCTGGATCCCCATCTGCAGGGAAACCGAGGCTTTTTGCAAATCGGTCATCACATCATTGAGCGCCACGCCCGGCTCGCCGAGGGTGAACTTCTCCGCCTGCGTACGCGCAGCGGTCTGGGTATCGCTGATACGGTCAAGAGCGGCATGCAGTTGCCCCGCAAAGCTGATGGTCGGCTGCTGTTCTGCCACATTCTGATTACGGGCCGTCATCGCCGTTGCCTGCAACTGACTGATGACCCCTTCAATGCCCTGTATAGCCATGACTCTCCCCTGGATGGTTTTTTACGCGGTCAAGACTAACAGCTTGTCAATAAGATAATGGCGGTAAATAGCGTGAAAAAACCAGGTTATTTGACGCATAGAAAATCCGGAATCGTCAAATAATGGCAGGGCCATCAATATGGAACTTTTGTCGTGTTTGCCGACCCGGGAGTCAGTTTTGTTTCTCTACACGAATAACGTAAACCACCAGGATTTAAGAGGTGCGCAATGAGTGCAACAGCATCGACAGCGCCACAAAATAAATCACTCGAGTGGATGAACCGCCTTCGCGCGAATCCTAAAATCCCGTTGATCGTGGCAGGCGCTGCCGCAATTGCGATCCTTGTAGCGATGGTCCTGTGGGCGAAAAGCCCTGATTACCGCACGCTCTACAGCAACCTTTCCGATCAGGATGGCGGCGCCATCGTCACCCAGCTTACCCAGATGAACATCCCGTATCGCTTTGCCGATAATGGCGGTGCGCTTGAGGTACCGGCGGATAAAGTGCACGAGCTGCGTCTGCGCCTGGCACAGCAGGGCCTGCCAAAGGGCGGTGCGGTCGGCTTTGAGCTGCTGGACCAGGAAAAATTCGGCATCAGCCAGTTCAGCGAGCAGGTGAACTACCAGCGTGCGCTGGAAGGCGAGCTGGCCCGCACCATTGAAACGTTAGGCCCGGTAAAGAGTGCCCGCGTGCACCTGGCAATGCCTAAACCCTCTTTATTTGTTCGGGAACAGAAATCCCCTTCAGCTTCCGTTACCGTGAACCTCGAGCCCGGCCGCGCGCTGGACGAAGGGCAAATCAGCGCGGTAACGCATCTCGTCTCCAGCGCCGTCGCCGGCCTGCCGCCGGGTAACGTGACGCTGGTGGATCAAAGCGGACACCTGCTGACGCAATCCAATACCGCCGGGCGTGACCTGAACGACGCGCAGCTGAAATACGCCGCCGACGTTGAAAGCCGTCTCCAGCGCCGTATCGAAGCGATCCTCGGCCCGGTGGTGGGCAACAGCAACGTGCACGCCCAGGTGACCGCGCAGATTGACTTCTCTAATAAAGAACAAACCGAAGAGCAGTACAGCCCGAACGGCGATGCGGCTCAGGCGGTCATGCGTTCGCGCCAGATCAACTCCAGCGAACAGATCGGCGGGGCCTATCCTGGCGGCGTGCCGGGCGCGCTCTCTAACCAGCCAGCGCCGGCCAACGCGGCGCCAATTTCCACGCCGCCGGCCAACCAGCAGAACGGTCAGCAAAATAATCAGCAGACCACCTCAACGACCAATAACGCCGGTCCGCGCTCCAGCAGCCGTAACGAAACCACGAACTATGAAGTGGACCGGACGATCCGCCACACTAAGCTGAACGTGGGCGATATTCAGCGTCTTTCCGTTGCGGTGGTGGTGAACTACAAAACCCTGCCGGACGGCAAACCGTTGCCGTTAACCTCCGAGCAGATGAAGCAGATTGAGAACCTGACCCGCGAAGCGATGGGCTACTCCGAGAAGCGCGGCGATACCCTCAACGTGGTGAACTCTCCGTTTAACTCGGTTGAAGAGACCGGCGGTGAACTGCCGTTCTGGCAACAGCAGGCGTTTATCGACCAGCTGATGTCCGCAGGCCGCTGGCTGCTGGTGCTGATTGTCGCGTGGCTGCTGTGGCGTAAGGGCGTTCGTCCTCAGCTCCAGCGTCGTGCGGAAGCCGAAAAAGCGGCGCGCGAGCAGATGAATACGCGTCAGGAAACGGAAGAAGCGGTTGAAGTTCGCCTCAGCAAAGATGAACAGATGCAGCAGCGTCGTGCTAACCAGCGCATGGGCGCTGAGGTGATGAGCCAGCGCATTCGCGAAATGTCAGATAACGATCCGCGCGTCGTGGCGCTGGTCATCCGCCAGTGGATGGGTAACGAACATGAGTAATACGCTTACGGGCACCGATAAAAGCGTCATCCTGCTGATGACCATTGGCGAAGATCGCGCGGCAGAGGTGTTTAAACACCTCTCCCAGCGAGAAGTGCAAATTCTCAGTGCGGCGATGGCCAACGTGCGTCAAATCTCCAACAAACAGCTGACCGAAGTGCTGTCAGAGTTTGAACAGGAAGCCGAACAGTTTGCCGCGCTGAACGTCAACGCCAACGACTACCTGCGCTCCGTGCTGGTCAAGGCGCTGGGCGAAGAGCGTGCCGCCAGCCTGCTGGAAGACATTCTGGAAACCCGCGATACCGCCAGCGGTATCGAAACGCTCAACTTTATGGAGCCGCAGAGCGCCGCAGACCTGATTCGCGACGAGCACCCGCAGATTATCGCCACCATCCTGGTTCACCTCAAACGTGGTCAGGCGGCCGATATTCTGGCCCTGTTCGAAGAGCGCCTGCGTCACGACGTGATGCTGCGTATCGCCACCTTCGGCGGCGTCCAGCCTGCCGCGCTGGCGGAGCTGACCGAAGTGCTAAACAACCTGCTCGACGGCCAGAACCTCAAGCGCAGCAAAATGGGCGGCGTGAGAACGGCGGCGGAAATTATCAACCTGATGAAAACGCAGCAGGAAGAAGCCGTCATTTCGGCGGTCGCGAATTCGACGGCGAGCTGGCGCAGAAAATCATCGACGAGATGTTCCTGTTCGAAAACCTCGTCGAAGTGGACGACCGCAGCATCCAGCGCCTGCTCCAGGAAGTGGATTCCGAGTCGCTGCTTATCGCCCTCAAAGGCGCCGAACAGCCGCTGCGCGAGAAGTTCCTGCGCAACATGTCCCAGCGTGCGGCCGATATCCTGCGCGACGACCTTGCCAACCGTGGCCCGGTGCGTCTGTCTCAGGTGGAAAACGAACAGAAAGCCATCCTGCTTATTGTTCGTCGTCTGGCGGAAACCGGCGAGATGGTGATTGGCAGCGGAGACGACACCTATGTCTAATGAGCTGTCGTGGAAGCGCTGGACGCCGGACGATCTGGCCCCTCCCCTTGCCGAATTCACGCCCGCGGTGGTCTCGCCCGCAGAACCCGACGCGGACATTGAACAGCCCGAGCTGAGCGAAGAGGAGCAGCAAGCGCAGATGCTGGCGCAGCTGCAAATGCAGGCGCACGAGCAGGGCTATAACGCCGGTCTGAACGAAGGCCGCCAGAAGGGGCACGATCTGGGGTACCAGGAAGGCCTGGCGAAAGGGTTAGAGCACGGCATCGATCAGGCGCGCCAGCAGCAGGCGCCGATCCATGCCCGCATGCAGCAGCTGGTCAGCGAGTTCCAGCACACGCTGGACGCGCTGGACAGCGTGATTGCCTCGCGTCTGATGCAGATGGCGCTGGAGGCGGCGCGTCAGGTTATCGGCCAGACGCCCGTGGTGGATAACACCGCGCTGATTAAACAAATTCAGGGTCTGCTTCAGCAGGAACCGCTGTTCAGCGGCAAACCGCAGCTGCGCGTCCACCCGGACGATCTGCAGCGCGTTGAAGAGAGCCTGGGCGCAACGCTTAGCCTGCACGGCTGGCGTCTGCGCGGCGACCCATCCTTACACCACGGCGGATGCAAAGTCTCTGCCGATGAAGGCGACCTGGATGCCAGCGTCGCCACCCGCTGGCAGGAACTGTGTCGCCTGGCGGCACCGGGAGTCGTCTGATGACCGCACGCCTTACCCGCTGGCTCACCACGCTCGACAACTTTGAGACGAAGATGGCGCAACTGCCATCTGTTCGTCGTTATGGGCGACTGACGCGCGCCACCGGTCTGGTACTGGAGGCCACCGGCCTGCAGCTTCCTCTGGGTGCGACCTGCGTCATTGAGCGCCAGGATGGGCAGGAAACGCGTGAAGTGGAAAGCGAAGTGGTCGGGTTTAACGGCCAGCGCCTGTTCCTGATGCCGCTTGAAGAGGTGGAAGGCATACTGCCCGGCGCGCGCGTTTACGCGAAAAACATCAGCGGCGACGGGCTGCAAAGCGGGAAACAGCTGCCGCTTGGCCCTGCCCTGCTCGGCCGCGTGCTGGACGGCAGCGGGAAGCCGCTGGATGGCCTGCCCGCGCCGGACACCACCGAAACCGGCGCGCTGATTACCCAGCCGTTCAACCCCCTGCAGCGTACCCCTATTGAGCACGTGCTGGATACCGGCGTGCGTCCGATTAACGCCCTGCTCACCGTAGGGCGCGGACAGCGCATGGGCCTGTTCGCCGGTTCCGGCGTCGGGAAATCCGTCCTGCTCGGCATGATGGCGCGCTATACCCAGGCCGACGTGATCGTCGTGGGGCTGATCGGCGAGCGTGGTCGCGAAGTAAAAGACTTTATTGAAAACATTCTGGGTGCGGAAGGCCGCGCCCGCTCGGTGGTGATCGCCGCGCCGGCGGACGTGTCGCCGCTGCTGCGTATGCAGGGTGCCGCCTACGCCACCCGTATCGCCGAAGATTTTCGTGACCGCGGCAAGCACGTGCTTCTGATCATGGACTCCCTCACCCGCTACGCGATGGCTCAGCGTGAAATCGCGCTGGCCATCGGCGAGCCGCCGGCCACCAAAGGCTATCCGCCTTCGGTCTTCGCCAAACTTCCGGCGCTGGTAGAGCGTGCGGGGAACGGCATCAGCGGCGGCGGCTCCATCACCGCGTTCTATACGGTGCTGACCGAGGGCGACGACCAGCAGGACCCGATTGCCGACTCCGCGCGCGCGATCCTGGACGGCCATATCGTGCTGTCGCGCCGCCTGGCCGAAGCCGGGCACTACCCGGCGATTGATATTGAAGCGTCCATCAGCCGTGCGATGACGGCATTGATTACCGAGAAGCACTACGCCCGCGTGCGTAACTTCAAACAACTGCTTTCCAGCTTCCAGCGCAACCGCGATCTGGTCAGCGTGGGGGCGTATGCCAAAGGCAGCGACCCGATGCTCGACAAGGCGATTAGCCTGTGGCCGCAGCTGGAGGCGTTTTTACAACAGGGCATTTTTGAGCGTGCCGACTGGGAAGATTCAATCCAGGCGCTGGAGCTGATTTTCCCGCAGGTGTAACACAGGTGGAGGGCGAAGGTCATGGCGCAAAACAGCGCGTTATCAACGCTGAAAGATCTGGCTGAAAAAGAAGTTGATGATGCCGCATTGCAGCTTGGCGCAATGCGACGCGGGTGCCAGCAGGCTGAAGAACAGTTGAAGATGTTAATCGACTATCAGCATGAATATCGCACCAACCTCAATACCGATATGACGCAGGGCATTGGCAGCCAGCGCTGGATTAACTATCAGCAGTTTATCCAGACGCTCGAGAAGGCGATAGAGCAGCACCGCCAGCAGCTAAACCAGTGGACCCAAAAAGTCGATACCGCGCTGAATTTCTGGCGCGAGAAAAAACAGCGGCTGCAGGCCTGGCAGACCTTACAGGACCGGCAGATTGCAGCCTCGACCCTGGCGGAAAACCGCCTGGACCAGAAGAAAATGGATGAGTTTGCCCAGCGCGCATCAATGAGGAAACCGGAATGATCACACTGCAACAACTGCTGATGAGCGACAGCGACCCGTCAGGCGGGATGCAAACAGGGAAAGGCACCGAGGGTGCACAGGACTTTCTCTCCCTGCTGGCGGGCGCCCTGACGGATGCAACGGGCAAGGGCAACGATGCGCCGCTCACCCTGGCGGATCTGAAAGCCGCCGGCAGCAAGCTGTCGAAAGTCGCGCAGGAGGCCAAAGGCGATACCGCTCTGCAGGCCAAAATTGCCGACCTGCTCTCGCGTCAGCCTGCGTTGAATGGCGTTGAAACGTCGGAGTCCGCGCCGCTTGAAACGTTGGTCTCCGGGCTGGTACCGCTGTCAAAGGGCGACGCGCTTAAGACGCTCACCGCGGCCAACGGTAAAGATGACGCTAAAACCGAGCTGAGCGAAGAAGAGCTGGCGGGGCTAAGCGCGCTGATGGCGATGCTGCCGCACCAGCAGACGACCACCTCTCGTGCGGCAGGCAGCGACGGCGTTCACGCCACCTCGGCGCTGAGTTCAGCAACGCTTTCGCAAAACGGTGCGGGACAGCCGCCGTCCCTGAACGCGCCAGCGGGAAGCCATGATAAAGCGCCGCTTTCTGCGTCCTATCAGAGCCAGGCGAAGAACAACGGTCCGGATCTCGCCGCCAACGCGCCAGCCACACCGGTCGTGGCCGCAGCCGCTGAGAAGCAGGACTTCGCCAGCGCCTCTTCGTCATCTTCGCCGACCGCTACCCTGGCGCCGATTATCTCCAGCCATGCGGCCAGCCAGCCTGCCGCTACCGTTGCCACCGCCCCGGTGCTAAGCCAGCCTCTGGGCACACATGAATGGCAGCAGTCCCTGAGCCAGCACATCACCCTGTTCACTAAGCAGGGCCAGCAGACGGCGGAGCTGCGCCTGCACCCGGAAGATCTGGGCCAGGTGCAAATCTCGCTCAAGCTGGACGATAACCAGGCACAGCTGCAGATGGTCTCTGCGCACAGTCACGTGCGCGCGGCGCTGGAAGCCGCGCTGCCGGTCCTGCGGACCTCGCTGGCGGAAAACGGCATTCAGCTTTCTCAAAGCAGCGTCAGCAGCGAGAGCTTTGCCGGGCAACAACAGTCTTCATCCCAGCAGCACCATGCTTCACGCCCGGGCCAGCACGGCGGTTTTAATGAAGAGAGCGATGAGCTCCTGCCGACCCCTGCCGCCCTGCAATCCGCGGCGCGCGGTAACGGTGCCGTAGACATCTTCGCCTAAACGCCAGAGGTAGCGTGATTATCCCCGTCTTTTCCACGCTTTGACGACGGCAGGACACGGGATAATCACCTTATTAAGCTGTACCGAAACAGGAAGCTCGTATCAGATGACAGACTCCGCTATCACCAAAAAAAGCAAGCGTTCCATCTGGATCCCGCTGCTGGTGTTGATCACGCTCGCCGCCTGCGCTACCGCGGGCTATAGTTACTGGCGTATGCAGCAGGAACCTTCAACCGCTGCGGCCAAAGCCGAACCTGCCCCACCGCCGGCGCCGGTCTTTTTCCCTCTGGACACCTTCACCGTTAACCTCGGTGATGCGGATCGCGTGCTGTATGTCGGTATTACGCTGCGCCTGAAGGACGAAGCAACCCGCGCGCGCCTGAACGATTATCTGCCGGAAGTGCGTAGCCGCCTTCTCCTGCTGTTTTCTCGTCAGGACGCCTCCGCGCTGGCTACCGACGTGGGTAAGCAAAAGCTGGTCGATGCCATCAAGCAGACGCTGGCCACCCCGCTGGTAAACGGTCAACCTAAGCAGGAAGTCACTGACGTTCTGTACACAGCCTTTATTCTGCGGTAACGACATGGGCGACAGTATTCTTTCTCAGGCAGAAATCGACGCGCTGCTTAACGGCGACAGCGATAAGAGTGACGACCCGCAACCGGGTCTCACCGGCGACGATAATATTCGTCCTTACGATCCCAATACCCAGCGTCGCGTGGTACGTGAACGTCTGCAGGCGCTGGAGATCATTAACGAACGTTTTGCACGTCAGTTCCGTATGGGGCTGTTTAACCTGCTGCGTCGTAGCCCGGATATCACGGTCGGTGCGATCCGCATCCAGCCGTATCATGAGTTTGCCCGCAACCTGCCGGTGCCAACCAACCTTAACCTGATTCATCTGAAGCCGCTGCGCGGCACCGGTCTGGTGGTGTTTTCCCCAAGCCTGGTGTTCATCGCGGTGGATAACCTGTTCGGCGGCGACGGGCGTTTTCCGACCAAAGTGGAAGGTCGTGAATTTACCCACACCGAGCAGCGCGTCATTAACCGCATGCTGAAGCTGGCGCTGGAATCCTACAGCGACGCGTGGAAAGCGATTAACCCGCTGGAAGTGGAGTACGTCCGTTCTGAGATGCAGGTGAAATTTACCAATATCACCACCTCCCCGAACGATATCGTCGTCAATACGCCGTTCCACGTGGAGATCGGTAACCTGACCGGTGAGTTCAACATCTGCCTGCCGTTCAGCATGATTGAACCGCTGCGCGAGCTGCTGGTTAACCCGCCGCTGGAGAACTCACGCAACGAAGATCAGAACTGGCGCGAAAACCTGGTGCGCCAGGTGCAGCACTCGCAGCTGGAGCTGGTGGCGAACTTCGCCGACATTTCGATGCGGTTATCCCAGATCCTGAAATTACAACCCGGCGACGTTTTGCCGATAGACAAACCCGACCGCATTATTGCCCACGTAGATGGTGTCCCCGTACTTACAAGCCAGTACGGCACGATTAACGGTCAGTATGCGTTACGCGTTGAGCACTTGATCAACCCGATTTTGAATTCGCTGAATGAGGAACAGCCCAAATGAGTGACATGAACAATCCGTCCGATGAAAACAGCGGAGCACTGGACGATCTGTGGGCTGACGCGTTAAACGAGCAAAAAACGACTCCGACAAAAAGCGCGGCGGACGCGGTATTCCAGCAGTTAGGCGGCGGCGACGTCAGCGGCACGCTGCAGGACATCGACCTGATTATGGACATCCCGGTTAAGCTGACCGTTGAACTGGGACGCACCCGGATGACCATTAAAGAGCTGCTGCGCCTCACGCAGGGTTCAGTTGTGGCCCTTGACGGCCTGGCCGGCGAGCCGCTGGATATTCTGATCAACGGTTATCTGATTGCCCAGGGTGAAGTGGTGGTGGTTGCCGATAAATACGGCGTGCGCATCACCGACATCATCACCCCGTCTGAACGCATGCGTCGTCTGAGCCGTTAAGCATGAAAACCCAGGCAACAATATCACAGCCTTCCGCCGTTCCCGGCTCCCCGCTGCTCCAGGTGAGCGGGGCGCTGTTCGGTATTATTGCCTTTATTCTTATCGCCGCCTGGCTGGCAAAGCGTTTTGGCCTGGCGGGTAAAACTGCCGGCACCCGCGGCCTGAAGGTCAGCGCCAGCACGACGCTTGGGCCGCGCGAACGCGTGGTTATCGTCGATGTGGAAGATGCGCGTCTGGTTCTGGGCGTAACCGGCTCAAACATCAACGTATTACATAAACTGCCGCCCGCCCCGGTCACGGTGGACGAGCGCGCACAAGCCCCTGCGGATTTTCAGTCCGTCATGAAGAGTTTGCTTAAGCGTTCCGGGAGAACCTGATGCGCCGTTTGTTATCCCTGACGCTTGCGGGCGTTGGCCTGTTTGCTCCTGCGGTTTATGCGCAGCTGCCCGGTCTGGTCTCCACGCCGATTGCGGGTGGCGGCCAGAGCTGGTCGCTCCCGGTTCAGACGCTGGTCTTCATCACCTCGCTGACCTTTATTCCGGCCATTCTGCTGATGATGACCAGCTTTACCCGCATCATCATCGTTTTTGGTCTGCTGCGAAACGCGCTGGGCACCCCTTCGGCGCCGCCAAACCAGGTGCTTCTGGGGCTGGCGCTGTTTTTGACCTTTTTCATCATGTCGCCGGTGATCGATAAGATTTATACCGACGCCTACCAGCCGTTCAGCGAAGACAAAATTTCGATGCAGGAGGCGCTGGAAAAAGGCGCCCAGCCGCTGCGGGAATTTATGCTGCGCCAGACGCGCGAGGCGGACCTGGCCCTCTTCGCCCGCCTGTCCAACACCGGCGAGCTGCAGGGCCCGGAAGCGGTACCGATGCGCATTCTGCTGCCCGCCTATGTCACCAGCGAGCTGAAAACCGCGTTCCAGATTGGCTTTACCATCTTTATCCCGTTTCTGATTATCGACCTGGTGATCGCCAGCGTCCTGATGGCGCTCGGGATGATGATGGTGCCGCCCGCCACCATTGCCCTGCCCTTTAAGATCATGCTTTTTGTGCTGGTCGACGGCTGGCAGCTGCTGGTCAGCTCGCTGGCGCAAAGTTTTTACAGTTAAGGAACGGCAATGACACCCGAATCGGTCATGATGATGGGCACGGAAGCGATGAAAATCGCCATTGCCGTTGCCGCGCCGCTGCTGCTTGTCGCGCTGGTTACCGGCCTGATTATCAGTATTCTTCAGGCCGCCACGCAGATTAACGAAATGACGCTGTCGTTCATCCCGAAAATCATCGCCGTGTTCGTGGCGATTATCGTGGCCGGGCCGTGGATGCTAAACCTGCTGCTGGACTATATGCGCAACCTGTTTACCAATCTGCCGTACATCATCGGCTGACCTGACGATGCTGCACTTCACCAGCGACCAGTGGGTTCAGTGGCTCGGCGTCTATTTCTGGCCGATGCTGCGCATTCTGGCGCTGATCTCCACCGCCCCCATTCTCAGCGAGAAATCGATCCCCAAGCGCGTTAAGGTGGGGCTGGGCATTATCATCACCATTATCGTCGCCCCTTCCCTGCCACCCGTGAATATTCCCATCTTCTCGGTTAACGCAATATGGGTCGCTTTACAGCAGGTGATGATTGGCGTCGCCGTGGGCTTTACCATGCAGCTCGCCTTCGCCGCCGTGCGCACGGCCGGTGAGTTGATTGGCCTGCAAATGGGATTATCGTTCGCCACGTTTGTCGATCCCGGCAGCCATCTCAACATGCCGGTGCTGGCTCGCATCATCGATCTGCTCGCCATGCTGCTGTTTCTGTCGCTCAACGGTCATCTGTGGCTCATCTCCATGCTGGTGGATACTTTCCATACGCTGCCGATCGGTGATAACCCGGTCAACAGCAATGCCTTCCTCGCGCTGACCCGCGCGGCGGGGCTGATCTTCCTCAACGGTCTGATGCTGGCTCTGCCGATCATCACGCTGCTGCTCACCGTCAACCTGGCATTAGGCTTGCTGAACAGAATGGCTCCGCAGCTCTCGGTGTTTGTGATTGGTTTTCCGCTAACGTTGACGGTCGGAATTTTATTAATGTCATTACTGATGCCCCTTATCGCCCCCTTCTGTGAACATTTATTCGGCGAGATATTCAATCTGTTAGCGGATATTGTCAGCGAATTGCCACGTAAATAATAGTCCTCACGATCGCTATTGTCTTTCTGAGGATATTCCTAAAATAAAACGCGAAAAACATCTTCCAGGATATATCTGACGCGGTTTAAATGTTTCTAACCACCTCACAATACTTAATATTTACTTTACTTTAAGAAGATTCCTGGCAAATTATACGTAACTTTACGGGATAGTGAGTCCGCCTGAAAGTCTTTGTCATGCTCACAGGTTTATTATTTTTTTCCATCCCGTATGGCTGTTTTGAGCTCTCAGGCAGATGGTGAATTATCGTTACGCATTGAGTGAGGGTATGCCATGTCAACGATCATTATGGATTTATGCAGCTACACCCGGCTAGGGTTAACCGGGTACCTGGCAAGCAGAGGGGTAAGAAAGAGAGACATCAACGATGCACACACCGTTGAAGAACTCGCAGCCGCTTGTGACGAACTCAAACCAGGCGTGGTGTTTATTAATGAGGACTGTTTCATTCACGATCCAGCCAACAGTCAGCACATTAAGCAAATCATTAATCAGCATCCAAAAACCCTGTTTATTGTTTTTATGGCGATCGCGAATATCCATTTCGATGAGTATTTGTTGGTCCGTAAAAATTTATTGATCAGTTCTAAGTCGATTAAACCCGAGTCGCTGGATGACATTCTGGGTGATTATTTGAATAAAGAAGTTAAAAATGTAGGAGCGGTTAACTTACCCACCCTTTCATTAAGCAGGACTGAATCAAGTATGCTGCGAATGTGGATGGCTGGACAAGGAACTATTCAGATCTCTGACCAGATGAATATTAAAGCGAAAACCGTTTCGTCACACAAAGGAAATATTAAAAGGAAAATTAAAACGCATAATAAGCAAGTGATCTATCACGTGGTACGTCTGACCGATAATGTGACGAACGGGATTTTCGTCAACATGCGTTAGTGGCTTAAACCCCTTTGCACCCTACCTTTGATCTCTGGCCTGGCCAGAGATTTTTGCTTTTGCGGACGTGGTCGGGCACGCGCAATGCTACCCGACGCCGTACTACTCCGCTTTCTCAACAAAAATGCCGTCCGGATGCCCCAGTTCGTTAAAAAACCAGATACCGAGCGGGTAGTCTTCCAGTGAGACCAGGTACATTGTGCCTTCACTAAACTCTTCAATTGCCAGCACCACCCCCGGGCGGCGCGGCCCACCGTCCGTTTTAACGGTTACCCGATCGTTGACCTTCATACATTCCTCCTCTGGTTTTGAGCCAGTGTAGAACAAAACGCAAAAACACACATCGCCGCACGGCGTGAATGGCGTTTTTATACACAGTCTATACTTACCGTGGACACGGTTTAATGAGGAGCCCCGTAATGAAGACCGATAAAGAGTACAGCGACACCATCAAACGCGAGGTCGAGGTGGATGTCGATGCCCTGCTGGCCGCCATCAATGAGATCAGTGAGTCAGAAGTCCGCCGCACAAACGATGGTTCGGACCACGTCATTGTTAACGGGAGGGATTATCACACCTACCGCGAGCTGGCGGAGGCCTTCGAGCTGGATATTCATGACTTTAGCGTGTCTGAAGCAAATCGTTAACACGAAAAAAATCCCGGTCATGGGGATGGCCGGGATCAAAACTTGCTTATGCAAGAAGCACTTGAAAATTCGTTACACCAGGAAATCTGATGTACAAACAACACTATCCCCAACGATTTTGCATGACAAGCATATATTCTTACGGCGAATATAATATTTTTAACATAATCGTTTTGGTTATGAGCAACAACATCCGCCGAATGCGGGTTTGGCTGGATCGGTTCTCCTCAATCCGGTTTAAGCCCAAATATTTTTTTAGGAATATTCTTAGATTAAGACTCATTCGTTTTCGGGAGTTACTATGCTTTCACTCCGGGGTCCCCTGCTGATTTTTTCCGATCTGGATGGATCGCTGCTGGATATTCATACCTATGAGTGGCAGCCCGCGATGCCATGGCTGGATAAACTGCAGGATAACCAGGTACCGGTGATTCTTTGCAGCAGCAAGAGCGCGGCAGAGATGCTGGATATTCAGCAGGATCTGGGTCTGGAAGGGTTACCGTTTATCGCTGAGAACGGCGCGGTGATTCAGCCTGACGTGCGCTGGGAAATGGGTCAGCGCCACATCAACGGCATGACGCACCGGGAGATTCGTCCGCTTATTGAGCAAATCCGCCAGCAGGCGGGCTTCAAATTCACCACCTTTGACGACGTGGACGAACGCGTCATTAGCGAATGGACGGGGGTGACCCGCTACCGGGCGGCGCTTGCCCGCAAGCATGACGCCTCCGTCACGCTCATCTGGCGTGATTCCGACGAAGCCATGGCCCGGTTTGAAGCGGCGCTGGCGCAACGCGGGCTGAAATGCCTGCAGGGTGCCCGTTTCTGGCATATTCTCGATGCCGGCTGCGGTAAGGACGTTGCGGCTAACTGGCTAATCGCGCAGTACCGTGAACGGGAAAATATTGAACCCACGACCCTGGGGCTCGGCGATGGGCCGAATGACGCGCCGCTGCTGGACAGCGTGGACTTCGCGGTGGTGATTAAGGGGATAAACCGGCAGGGTATTACGTTACGGGACGATAACCCCCGCCGGGTTTATCACACCCGGCAGGCGGGACCGCTCGGCTGGCAGGAGGGGCTGGATCACTTTTTGTCATGATCGTGCCAGACAACCCGGTTACGTCCGTCCTGTTTAGCTTTATATAACCGAGCATCCGCCACGGACTGCAGCTGTTCGAAATCGTAATTTCCGTTTTCCCGGGCGCTGCTGACGCCGAGTGACGCGCTGATACGCAGGGTCGTACTCTTCTTCACCAGAATCTCCTTGCTGTTGATTCGGCAGCGAATACGCTCCGCGACGCCTCTCGCCTCCTCAAGACCGAGCCCCGGCAGGACGATACAAAACTCTTCCCCGCCCACGCGTCCTGCCACGTCGTTTTTACGCAAGGCGCTGGAAATCAGCCCTGCAGAGTGGGAAAGCACCTTATCACCGGCCTGGTGACCGAACCGATCGTTGACGCTTTTAAAATGGTCGAGGTCTAACTGAATGACCGAGAACGGCAGCGACTGTTGATGACACTTCTTCGCCAGCAGTTTCGCGCGTTCGAACAGCGCGCCGCGATTATTCAGGCGGGTTAGCGGGTCGTGCCAGGCCTGCCACTTGAGCGAGTGCTGCAGCGTATACATATTGCTGACCATCCGGCGGATCACCAGCCACGAAATCAGCAGCATCGCGGTAAAGAGCGCCCACAGTAATGCCAGTACGATACTGATGCTGCCGAAGTCGCCCTGTACCCCTTCCTGCAGAGTATGGACACGCAAAACCAGGCCATCAAAATGATCGAGCCGCTGCCAACTGATGAAACGGCTGCCGAGGCGGATGCCACCACCAGTATCGTGCTCGATCGCCTGCGCTATCTGCGCGAGTTCGCGTTCATCGAAATGGTTCACCTGTTTATCTGTCTTTTCAGAGGAGGCAATCATATTGAGCCGGGAGTCGTACAGCTGATACTCCCCCTCCGTACGGTCGTCCGTCGCCTCTGCCAGCAGGCGTTGCATCGTATTCAGTGAGAAATCCATCGCCACCACGCCATACCAGTAGTGATTGAAATAGATGGGGACGCTGGCAGTGATCGTTCGCTCGTCACCGGTCCAGGATGACGGCGTGGAGATAAACCAGCGCACCGCACGGGAGCGATTGTTACGTTCCGACTGCTGGGTAAACCAGGACTGCGTGACCAGGTGATAATAGCGGGGGATAATATCGCTCGCCTCTGTTAGCGTATCCGTCGAAAGATAAAACCCGGCGCGTGAAACGTAGATCACCCGCGATTCACTATGCCTGCTCGACGTCGCCAGCCTGAGCAGATAACCCACCTCAAGCGCGGCTGAAATTTCATTGCTGATGCGTTCAGCGTCCCGGTTCAGAATCGACGTTTTTTCAACAAACGCATCCGAGACGCCGTTAATCGGAAGTGTGCGATTTCTATCAACGAGGAGCTGCCAGGTGGGACGCATGCGTAATGCGTTAAAGTGCGATACTGCATCGTGCAAAACATTGAAGGCCAGCGGCGTCTGTAGCGCATCGCGCATGCTCTGGCGAAATAACAGCATTTTATCCACGCTGTACTGCAGCTGCCTGTCCAGCGAGCTGGCCACGGTTTCCAGGTGGTTGCGCTGGCTGGAGATATACGCCTCTTCGAGGACCACCACTTCACGCCAGGTCAGGAGGGTTGAAAATACCAGAACAGTGATAAAACAGAGGTTAACAATCAAACCCGGATTGCTACGCTTATGCAGCCATTGCAGAAAGGATCGTCTTACAACAAAGGTATCGCGCTGCACACACACTCCCTGATTACTACCTTACACCCGGTACTTCAGTTAAAAACGCCCGGCAAAGCCGGGCGTTATGTGATTAAGCCTGATCGTGCTTGCGCTGGCCGTCACCCGGCTGAAGCTCATCTTCACGAAAGGCTTCCTGCTTAATGCTGTAGCCATCATGCCACCGACATTCCACCATTCCGCTGGAATACCCGGTGACAATCATGCGCGGGCCGCCCTTCTTAGGCTTAACTTCATCACTGACCAAAAAGACCATACCTGCCTCCTGTATCAGGGTGAAACTGTTTCAATTTAGACGAGGAATGGTCTTTTTGCACCCTGCGACGGGTAACAATTAGTGCGCCGTACCGCGCATTTTTTCGATCAGTTTCACCGCCGCCACCACGATAGCGCCAACGATAAAGCCCAGCACCAGATTAAGCAGCGTGGGCAGAATCGCTGCCACCACGCTCCCCTGCGCCGAGGCGAAATGTTCGATGGCATGGTGCAGCGGCGCAATGCCGTGGACCACAATGCCGCCGCCCACGAGGAACATCGCCAGGGTACCCACCACGGACAAGCTCTTCATCAGCCACGGCGCCAGCGTCAGTAAGCCTTTACCGATACCTTTAGCCACCGCGCTGGATTTCTCCTCCAGCCAGTAACCGATATCATCCAGCTTCACGATCAGCCCGACCAGGCCGTAAACGCCCACCGTGACCAGAATGGCGATCCCGGAGAGGATCAACACCTGATTCAGCAGCGGCGCATCGGAGACGATGCCCAGCGTAATGGCGACAATTTCAGCCGACAGAATAAAGTCGGTGCGAATGGCGCCTTTGATTTTATCGCGCTCGAAAACTTTCGGATCCTGCGCGGCAAGCGCTTCAAGGCGCTGCTGGCGCGCCTCCGGGGTATCCTTCTGCTTGCGCGAGCTCAAAGAGTGCAGGACCTTCTCCACGCCTTCGAAACACAAGAATGCCCCGCCAATCATCAGCAGCGGCGTGATGGCCCAGGGAATGAATGCGCTGATCAGCAGCGCCAGCGGCACCAGGATCACTTTGTTCAGAAACGAGCCTTTTGCCACGCCCCACACCACCGGCAGCTCACGGTTAGCCCGTACCCCGCTTACCTGTTGGGCGTTAAGCGAGAGATCATCCCCCAGCACCCCTGCGGTTTTCTTCGCCGCCAGTTTCCCCATCACGGAAATATCATCCAGTAAGGTGGCAATATCATCCAGCAATGTTAATAAGCTACTTCCTGCCAAAATGGTGATCCTTCTTTTTTTGGTAATTAAGTGAATAGTATGGAGCAAAAGCGCAATCGCGGAAACAGGCAGCTTTCGTCAACAAAAAATTCACATCAACTACACAATTAAAGGACTCGCCAGCGCGATAGTTTTCGCGTTTACTATCAGCGACCTTTTTATTTCGTCGTGAGGGATTATGCGTTTCCGGCAACTGCTTCCGCTTATCGGGGCACTTTTTTCGCTGTATATCATCTGGGGTTCAACCTATTTTGTCATTCGCATCGGCGTGGAAAGCTGGCCGCCGCTGATGATGGCGGGCATTCGCTTCCTCTCGGCGGGTGTGCTGCTGCTGGCCTTCCTGCTGCTGCGCGGGCATAAGCTTCCACCGCTCCGCCCAATGCTGAACGCCGCCCTGATAGGCCTGCTGCTGCTGGCGGTGGGGAATGGCTTTGTGACCATTGCCGAGCACCAGAACGTACCGTCTGGGATCGCCGCCGTAGTCGTTGCCACCGTACCGCTGTTTACCCTCTGCTTCAGCCGCCTTTTCGGCATCCGCACCCGCAAGCTGGAGTGGCTGGGGATTGGCATCGGCCTTGCCGGCATTATTCTGCTTAACAGCGGCGGTAACCTGAGCGGGAATCCGTGGGGCGCAGTGATTATCCTTATCGGCTCGATGAGCTGGGCGTTTGGCTCCGTATACGGTTCGCGTATCGAACTGCCGACCGGCATGATGGCGGGGGCAATAGAGATGCTTGCGGCTGGGATTGTGCTGCTGCTGGCCTCAGCCCTGACGGGAGAGGAGCTGACGACCCTGCCGCCGTTGTCGGGCTTCCTGGCGGTAGGCTATCTGGCGCTGTTTGGCTCCATCATCGCCATCAACGCCTACATGTTCCTGATCCGTAACGTCTCACCGGCGGTCGCCACCAGCTATGCCTACGTCAACCCGGTCGTGGCCGTGCTGCTCGGCACCGGGCTTGGCGGTGAAACGCTCTCTCCGGTTGAGTGGTTAGCTTTAGGGGTGATTGTTTTTGCCGTCGTGCTGGTGACTTTAGGCAAATATTTGCTGCCGGCAAAGCCCGTGGTTACGCCTTGCGAGGTGGAGAAACCGTAAGCGCGTGGATCCCCTGGGTGTCGATCTGCGCGGCCTGGCCGCCGCCGCAGATCCACTCTTCCAGCCGTTCGCTCAGATCGGCATCGTTCAGCTTTAACCGTCTTCTCAGCGCACACTCCCAGACGATCAGCACTCGCCAGCCCTGCGCGACAAGCGTGGCGAGATCCCGCGCATCTCTCTCAACGTTCTTGCCAATCTTTTCCAGCCAGAAATCGGTGCGCGTCGCCGGGACTTTAAACAGGTAGCAGTCGTGATGATGCCAGAAACAGCCGTGGGTGAAGATAATGCACCGATACGCGTCGATGACGAAATCCGGGCGACCCGCAAGTGCGGGATCCTGCACGCGAAAGTCGAAGCCCGCCTGCGTCAGAAGCCCGGCCAGACGCTTTTCTATCGCGGTGTCACGCGTGCCGATGGCACGCATGTTTTTGCTCCGCGTGGCCTTATCGTGAACGTCCGTCATTGACGGCCTCACCCTGGCGGAGCGCCACCGCCTGTCTGATGCGCGGGGCCAGCAGTTTTGCCACCGCCGCGAACGCGGGCACCACCACCGAGTTGCCAAACTGACGGTAAGCCTGGGTGTCCGAAACCGGAATACGAAAGCGGTAGCCCTGCGGCGTTTCAAAGCCCATCAACCGGGCGCACTCCCGCGGCGTGAGGCGCCGCGGACGGTGACGCTGGTTTTGCGGATCGTCGAAATCTTTCTCGCCCAGCGCTTTATCCCAGCCTCTGTCGATCAGGATTTCCGCGCCGTCTTTGTAGTAGCGAGCGGACAGCGTGCGGGTCACGCTGTGCGGATCGTTTGGGTTCACCATGCCAAACCCAAATCCGTTGCCTTTGGCCTGATGCTTTTTGGCATAGCGGTAGAGGTATTTCCACAGGATCGGGGTAAGGATAAATTTCGCGTCGACCACCGGCTCCAGCAAGTCGGCAATGGTTGGACGACGCTCGGGGTATAAGGAGGGAATATCCCGCAGGGTGAAATCCCCCTTCAGATTGAGATCGCGGCGGAAACCGACGAGCACAATGCGTTCGCGATGCTGGGGCAGGAAGTGTTTCCCGTCGATAATTTTCGGGTCATCCGCGCCCATGTCCTCGGAATCCGCCACGTCATAGCCCAGCTCGTCTAGCGTTTGCATGATAATGCGGAAGGTCTTTCCACCGTCATGGCTCTTTAAGTTCTTGACGTTTTCCAGCACGAATATGGCCGGGCGACGGGCGTCAATGATTCGGGCCACATCGAAAAACAGCGTTCCCTGCGTATCGCAGGCAAAACCGTGGGCACGCCCGAGGGCATTCTTTTTGGAGACGCCGGCCAGCGAGAAAGGCTGACACGGGAAGCCCGCCAGCAGCACGTCATGCGCCGGAATCGTCTGGCGAATGTGCTCGGCGGCTTGTTCATCCGTGACGCCGCTTTTATGGCTCAGGGTAACGTCGCGGATATCGGCGTTGAAATGATGTTCGTGCGGATCGCAGTACCAGTTCGCTTTATAGGTGCGTACCGCATGTTTGTTCCACTCGCTGGTAAACACGCACTGACCGCCGATAGCTTCAAAGCCGTGCCGGATGCCACCGATGCCGGCAAACAGATCGATAAAGCGGAAGGCATAGTTCGGGTGCGCGGCAGACGGCCGCGGAAGCAGATCTTGCAGATAACGAAACTCGCTTTCGCTCAGGCGGCGCCCTGCCCGATCGCTGGTCAGCAGTCGCTTAAGGATGGCCGGGCTCCAGTGGCTCTCGCCGTGCGCCACCAGCTGGTTTGCCAGCGTTTTAGCGTCATAAATATCCAGCAGCTGGCGCAGTAATGCCTGCACCGTTGCCGTTGACTTCTCAGCCTGCTCTGGCGCGGGCTCTGTCACTGATCGATTTTCCTGCATTCTTTTAACCGGGCAATAAAGACTGGAAACAGATTACCACAGTTCACTTTCGCAAACTGCGACGGAAGCGGTGTTGAAGCTGGCTATCCAGCCCGATGCAGTCGCCCTGTAATTCGGCACTGAGTTTCGCCATAAACTGAATCAGAAAATCGGCGTTGTGCTGCGCGAGCTCGCGCCCGACGTCGGTTTGCATTGTATCAGGCAAGCGCAGCAGCTTGGTCTGAAAATGATCGAGCGCAAACGCCCGGTCATCAAGCGGGCGCGCGTCGGCAAACGGATCGTCCGCGTCAAAAAGCGGTACGCCCAGCGCGCCTGACACGGCAAACACGCGCGCCAGGCCAATCGCCCCCAGTGCCTCCAGACGATCTGCATCCTGGACAATTTTGGCCTCAATCGTCTTCGGCGTCAGGCCGGCGCTGAAACTGTGCGCCTCGATGGCGTGCTCCACGGCGGCATAGCGATCGGACGGGAAGTCAGGGAAATTGCGGTGCAGAATGTCCCGCGTTCTGCGCGCAGCCAGACGCGACGACTGGCTGCGTTCAGGATGATTTTTCGGCAGGCTAACGATGTCGTGAAAATAGCAGGCGGTCAGGATCGTCAGCGGGTCGACGTGGTGATGAACCATGATTTTCTGCGCCGTCAGCCAGACGCGACGGAAGTGTGAAATATCGTGCGCGGTGTCGTCGGTCGCGTGATGTTCATCAAGCCAGGATTCAAAGCGCTGCTGCCACTGCATGAGTTCCATCATCCTTTCCTGTTACGAAAATGGGCACTGAATTATAACATAGCTAAATAAAATAAATTTAAAAATAGAACCCCGAAATACTTAATAATAATTACCTGCAATACTTTCAAGCGATTAATTCATTTGAAAAATAAAGAGATTTTTGGAAATATTTTGTAATATTTTCACTGGTTTAATTACATTTATTTTTGAACCAAATTCACGAGCCATAGAATAGTATCAGAAACGTAATTACGGAGGGTGATTACATATATTCATATAAATTATCTTTAAAGGGAATATATAATGAAAAGAAAAGTTCTGGCAATTCTTGTACCCGCATTATTAATGGCTGGCGCGGCAAACGCGGCTGAAATGTATAACAAAGACGGTAATAAAGTTGACCTGTACGGCAAGGTTGACGCGCGTCATACCTTCTCCGACAACGCGGGCGACGACGGCGACGAAACCTACGTGCAGATTGGTTTCAAAGGCGAAACGCAGATTACACGCGATCTGGTCGGTTACGGTCAGTGGGAATATAAAACCTACGCAAATGATACCGAAAACGCCGGGGACACCTCTTTTAACCGTCTGGCCTATGCGGGCCTGAAATATGGCGAATACGGTTCATTCGACTACGGCCGTAATTACGGCGTCGTGTATGACGTTGAAGCCTGGACCGATATGCTGCCGGTATTTGGTGGCGATTCCTACACCTGGACTGACAACTATATGGTTGGCCGTACCAACGGTGTTGCGACCTACCGTAATAATGATTTCTTCGGTCTGGTTGATGGACTGAACTTCGCGCTGCAGTATCAGGGTGCTAACGAAGGCGCAAACGCTAACGAAGATCAGGAAGGCACCAAAAACGGTCACGACGACGTACGCTTCCAGAACGGCGACGGCTTCGGTATGTCTACCACCTATGACTTCGACTTCGGCCTGACCCTGGGTGCGGCGTATTCTTCCTCTGACCGTACCAACGATCAGGTTGCTTATGGCGCGGGCAACTATAACCGCTTCAGCAAATACGCAGGCGGTGACCGTGCAGACGCATGGACCGTTGGCGCAAAATATGATGCTCAAGGCGTCTACCTGGCGATGATGTACGCGGAAACCCGCAACATGACGCCGTACGGCAGCGACGGCATCGCCAACAAAACGCAGAACTTTGAAGCCGTAGCGCAATACCAGTTTGACTTCGGTCTGCGCCCATCCCTGGCGTGGGTCTATTCCAAAGGCATCGATCTGGGCGGTAACGATTATCACCCACGCAATGGCTATGACTATGTAGACCAGGATCTGGTTAACTACATCGACCTGGGCATGACCTACAACTTCAACAAGAACTTCTCCACCTACGTTGATTATAAAATCAACCTGCTGGACGAAGATGACGCCTTCTACAATGACAACGGTATTGCAACCGACGACATCGTTGGCATCGGCATGATCTACCAGTTCTGATCCCTGAAAATACTAAAGCCCGCATTTGCGGGCTTTTTTGTTTCAAGGGACACTATTTTACGGCGATTCCTGCAGCGCCACGCGGATAAACCCGTTATTCTGCGCCAGCAGCTCATGGGCTTTCCACGCATCCAGACCGGTCAGCACCATCAACACCGCCGTTTTACAGTGGTGGTTACAGCTCTCCAGCGCGGCCTTTGCCTGCGCCCGGGTGCATCCCCCCGCCTCCATCACGATGGCGATCTGCCGTTCGGCCCATTTGGTACTGCTTGCCTCAAGATCCACGCGCAGGTTGCTGTAAACGCGCCCGGTGCGAACGGCCAGCGCGGTGGTAATCATCGAGAGGATCATTTTTTGCGCGATCCCCGCCCTGGTATTGCGATACCCGGCAACCACATCAGCCCCAAGCTCTGGGGCAATTACCATGCTTGCCAGCTGTGCTGCTTCACTTTGTGCATCACCGGTGATGACCGCAACCGGCGCTCCCAACGACCAAGCATGCCGCATTGCCCCCCAGACCCACGGCGTTTTTCCGCTGACGGTCACGGCAAGCATCATATCGTGTTCATCAAATTTAATGGCCTGCAGGTCAGCCACCCCGCGCTCGTAGCCCCCATCCCCCTCTTCTGCCGTCACGGCAATTACCGGCGTTTTACCCGGCGCATACTCATCTGCAGCCTGTTGTGCGATGCAGCCTGACGGGCCCGCGCCGACAATCACCAGACGGCCGCCGTGGTTGAGCGCCGAGGCGGCGTTATCCACCGCGCGGGCGATTGTCGTTAAGCAGGGGGTTATAGCAGCAGAAATGCGTGCATCTTCCTCGTGGATAACCTTCAGCATGTCCAGCGTGGACAATCTATCTATATTCATCGTGCTGGCGTGCCGTCTTTCCTTGACTGAACCGGTAAGCGTAATGCTCATAAACAGCCTCCTTATTATGAGTACCCACACACTATAAAGTGTTTTATATAGATGACCTGCGAGTGGGGTCACGAAAAGAAGAGTAAATCGACGCTTTTACATGGCTTTAAGAAAAGCCCATCATCAGCGATAATCACTCCCTTTCTTAGTCATCGCGGAGTGTTGATGAGCGATTTGCAGCCTTTCCCTCTGACGCGCAAGCGCCCCATGAAACTGTACACGCTGGTCACGTTGATGGTGTCCGCGATTATCGCCTCGGTGTTGCTGGTAGTTTTTGCGCTCTATTCCGTGCAGATCACCCGGGCGACCCGCGATGATGTAAAAGATACCGCTCTGGGCATCGCCCGCACGCTGGCCGACAGCCCGGAGATCCAGCGCGGCCTGATGCAGTCGCCGCAGGCCGACATCATTCAGCCCATCGCTAAAGCCGTCACCCAACGCAACGATCTGCTGCTTACCGTTGTGACCGACATGCGGGGGATTCGCTACTCGCACCCGAACGAGGCGCTCATCGGCCTGCATTTTATCGGCAACGATCTGGAACCCGCGCTGGAAGGCAAAGAGAATGTCTCGGTTAACCGTGGTGCCCTCGCCGAGGCGCTTCGCGTTTTCACGCCGGTCTATGACAGCCAGCACGATCAGATCGGGGTCGTCGTGGTCGGGATCTCCCTCAAAAAGGTGGAAGACCAGATAGCCCGCGGGCGGCTCAACGCGCTCTGGACGATTCTGTTCAGCATCTTTATGAGTTCGATGGCGATATGGGGTCTGGTACGGGTCCTGAAACGCATCCTGTTCGGGCTAGAACCCTATGAAATCTCCGCCCTGTTCGAACAGCGCCAGGCGATGCTGCAGTCGCTTCGCGAAGGGGTACTGGCCGTCGACATTCACGGCCGCGTGACGATGATTAACCACGCTGCCAGAGAGATATTACTTCTCCCCTCCGGCAAGCAGACCGAAAACACCAGCGAGCCGCTGCTGGCAAGCCTGCGTGAGGTATCGAAAACCGGGATTGCGCGTCAGGATCAGGAGATTAGCTGCAACGGACGACTGCTGCTCTGCAACATGGTGCCGGTCAAAAGCCAGAATCGGGTGATCGGGGCTATCAGCACCTTCCGCGATAAAACTGAAATCAGCCAGCTGATGCAGCGTATTGATGGCATGGTCAACTACGTCGACGCCCTGCGCAGCCACACGCACGAGTTTATGAATAAACTGCATGTGATCCTCGGCCTGCTGCACATGAAGCGTTACGACAAGCTGGAGGAGTATATCATCCAGACGGCGCATAATTACCAGACGGATATCGGTACGATACAGAGCAAGGTAAAGTCCCCGGTCGTTGCCGGGTTCCTGCTGGGCAAAATCAACCGGGCGAAAGAGGCCGGCATCACCCTGACGCTGGCGGATGAAAGCCTGATACCGGATACCGGCAGTGAAGAGCAGGTTGCGGTGCTGATCACCGCGCTGGGTAACTTAATCGAAAACGCGCTCGACGCGATGGCAGGACAGCAGGAAGGCGAGATTGGCCTGCTGCTGCATTATCAGAATGGCTGGCTCAGCTGCGAAGTCAGCGACGACGGCCCCGGCATTGATCCCACTCAGCTGGAGGCTATTTTTACTAAGGGGTTCTCAACAAAAGGTGAAAACCGCGGCGTTGGGCTGTTCCTTGCTCGCCAGCAGATCCAGAACCTGGGCGGCGATATCACCGTCGAGTCTGAGCCTGGCGTATTTACCCAATTTTTTGTTCACATCCCCTGGGATAGCGAGAGGAATATCGCGTGATAAATGTATTAATTGTCGATGATGACGCCATGGTAGCCGATCTCAACCGTCTGTACGTCAACCGTGTTGAAGGCTTCAGCTGCTGCGGCGTCGCCTCCACGCTCAATCAGGCCAGGGCCTTTATCAATAACCCCTGCCAGCCTGTCGATCTGGTGCTGCTGGACGTCTACATGCAGCAGGATAACGGGCTGGATCTGCTGCCCGATATTCGCGCGTCAGGCCGCCCGATTGATGTGATTATGATCTCCTCGGCCGCCGATGCCGCCACGATCCAGACCTCCATCCACTACGGCGTGGTGGATTATCTGATAAAGCCGTTCCAGTTCCCGCGCTTTGAAGAGGCGCTGAACGGCTGGAAGGCAAAGCACAGCCTGATGGGCTCGCACCAGTATTACGAGCAGGCGGACGTCGACAGGCTGATCCACGGCGGCGCGCCGGAGCTGGCGGACACTAAAAAATTGCCGAAGGGGTTAACGCCGCAAACGCTGCGCACGATTTGCCAGTGGATTGATGGCCACCCGGAGACGGAATTTTCCACCGACGATCTGGCTAACGCAGTCAATATCTCCCGCGTCTCCTGCCGTAAGTACCTGATTTGGCTTGCGCAGATCAACATTCTGTTCACCAGCATTCACTACGGCGCCACCGGGCGTCCGGTGTACCGCTACCGCTTACAGCCGGAACAGATCGGGCTGCTCAAACAGTACTGCCAATAACGCGGTAGCTCTCGTCCAGAAGGGTAAAACGGAAGTGGTGCATCGAGGAGATCACCACTTCTTTTGTTTTGGTCACAAAGATAGCTTCAATATCGGGGCGCGCACGCAGGGCGGCACAGCCCTTTTCTACCCCCATGCCGTACATCAGCGTGGTCCAGATGTCGCCATCAATGGAGTCTTTTGAAATGATAGTGACGCTCTCCAGCTCGTTGTCGAGCGGATACCCGGTGCGCGGATCGAGAATATGGTGATAGCGCTTGCCGTTCTGCTCGAAGTAGCGCTCGTACGTTCCCGAGGTCACCACGGAGAGGTTCTCCACCGTCATCGCACCGATAAGCGCGTCACCGGCAAACGGTTTTTTTAGCCCCACGCTCCAGCCACCTTCCGGCGAGCCTAACGTCTGGATGTTTCCGCCGAGGTTGATCAGCCCCAGCTCAGCGCCCTCTTTGCGCAGGTAGTCCCGCACCCGGTCGGCGATATAGCCTTTGGCGATGGCCCCCAGATCAATCTCCATCCCCGATCTGGTCAGAAACACGCTGGTCTGCGCCTCATCAAGGATGACCTCCTCGGGCCGGGTTATCGCCAGCAGGGACGCAATGTCATCGGCAGGCGGAACGCTGTCTCCCTGAAAGCCAATCTTCCAGCGCTTCACCAGCGGGCCGATAGCCAGGTTAAACGCGCTGTCTTTTAGCATGCTTGCCGCTTTGGCACAGCGGATCAGTTCAAACACCGGACGACTGACGGCAACCGGATGCTGGCCCGCCGCATGGTTGATGTCCATCACCTGGGAATGCGCCCGGTTAACGGTGAGGAGATCTTCGTACTGTTTGATCAGGCGGAAAACGCGGGACGCGAGGGCTTCGTCATGGGAGAAGAGCTTCAGGAGAATGGGCGAGCCCATCAGAACGGCGGTGTAGCTGTAAACGCGATGGCTATCAGGCATTGCATGTGTCCTCAGATGTAGCCCCGGCAGGCACCGCGCCGCCGGGGAGACAGGAGCCTTACGTTCTTTTTGAGCGCATCGCCGCCTGATGTCCTGCAAGGGTACCAAAAATAATGATATCCGCCACCGCGTTACCGCCGATACGGTTGCCGCCGTGGATCCCCCCGACCACTTCACCCGCCGCAAACGCCCCCGGCAGTACGTTGTGGTTGCTGTCCAGCACGCAGGTTTCGGTGTTGATGGTCACGCCGCCCATGGTGTGGTGCACGCCTGGCGCAATCTGAATAGCGTAGAAAGGCCCTTCGTTGATAGGCGCACGCAGCGCGGTGGTACGACCAAAATCGTCATCGTGCTGTTTTTCAACGAAACCGTTGTAACGTTCCAGGGTCGCGAGGAAAGCGTGGTGATCCATACCGAGCGCTTCCGCCAGCGCTTTTGGCGAGCTGGCGCTGGTCACGAAGCCTTTCGCAATATACTCATCCGCGGCTTTGTTTTTAGCACGTACGTGCTCGTCAAAGACGATGTACGCGTATTTCTCCGGCAGCGCGATGATTGACGCCGAGACTTTATCGCGGGTCGACATTTCGTTGTAGAAGCGCTCCCCTTTCTGGTTGACCAGAATCGCCCCGCCCCCGCGGATGGATTCGGAAATCAGGTACGAGGTGTTCTGCTCAACGGTGGGGTGAATTTGGATTTCGCCCATATCCACGGTGCCCGCCCCGATGCGCTCCAGCAGCGCGATGCCGCCGCCGGTTGCCCCTTTGTGGTTGGTGGTGACGAACCCTTCCAGATCCGGACGGTATTTGACGACCATCTGGCTGTTGGCGCTGAAGCCGCCCGTCGCCACGATCACGCTTTTCGCTGCCACGGTGACGGTTTCGTTCTCTTCGGTGGTCAGGCGAACCCCGGTCACTTCACCGTTCTCGAAGATAATGTCGCTGACGGAGGTATCCAGCATCACCTCGATGTTACGTTTGTTGACGTTACGCACCAGGCCGCTGATCAGGTAGCCCCCCACCGCAGAGCCGTCTTTTGGACGGTGAGTACGGTCGATGCTCATCCCACCGGTGGTGGTGATGTCGTTCAGCATGATGCCGCGCGTTGCCAGCCACTCAATCGCCTGCGGCGCGTTCTCGACAAAGCGGCGCAGCAGTTCAGGGTTGTTCTTGTTGCCGCCGCCTTTCAGGCTTTCCTGGTAGAACAGCTCTTTGCTGTCCTGAATGCCCTTCACGCGCTGGAAGCGGGTTTCGGCGGCATTCATACCGGCAGAGGCTTTAATGGTGTTCCCGCCGATGGTCGGCATCTTCTCAACAATCAGCACGCTCGCGCCTTCGTCGTGAGCCTGAATCGCCGCCGCCAGACCGGCGCCGCCGCTACCGACAACAACCACGTCCACGCTGCGGGTTTCGTTCGGGTCCACGCCCTCTTCCGCTGCCAGCGCTTTGCTGGATTTCAGCATCGCTTTAGAGACCGCTTTCTTCACCGCTTCACTCTGGCTGGTTGCACCGGTGATGGCATCCACGTGCGGGGTATTGGCGTCAAGAATGCGGGTACGGATCTCTTCAAAGCTGGTGACGAACTCAACGTCATCGCTCGGGCCAGAGGCCAGCTCGATGTCCGCAATGCGGTCGGTTTCCAGACTGACGTTAATCACCAGCTCGTTCGCGTCGTCCTGCACCTTCTCGGTGAACATGCCCGGTTTGAATTTCGATTCGCCCATGCTCATGTCGCGGATCATCGCTTCCACCAGCGAGAAGCGCCACAGCGGTTCAGGAATGCTCAGTTCCTCGCGTTTGGTGCTGTCCATAAACAGCTCAAGGCTTTCACCCGCCGCGATGCGGTCGGTCCAGTCCGGGTAGGCAATAGTGGCGCGGCCAACGGCAATCAGGTCGTAACCGTGGTCCAGCGCTTCATTCACGTCTGACGCATTCACCACGCCGCCCACGCCCATCACCGGAACCTGCGCCAGGGTTTCAGAGCGCATCGCGCAGTATTTTTCGATCAGCGGCGTCGGGTCCTGGGTGTCGACAATGGACGGACGCAGAGTCGCGCCGACGGAGAAGTGCAGGTAGTCCACGCCGCGCGCCGCCAGTTTCTCCAGCAGGTACATGGTGTCTTCAAAGCGGATGCCCGGCACTTCCAGCTCTTCAGGGGAGAAACGGTAGCCAATAATAAACGCGTCGTCCGCGTACTGGCGCACCATTTTGTGGGTGATGTCCAGCACCGCCAGCGGGAACTTCGCGCGGTTGTCGCGGCTGCCGCCCCACTCGTCGTCGCGCTGGTTAGAGTTTGGAGAGTAGAACTGCTGAATCAGGTAGGTGTTCGCCCCGTGGATTTCCACGCCGTCAAAACCGGCCTGGATGGCGCGGCGCACGGCTTCACCAAACTTGCCGATCATGCCTTCCACTTCTTCGGCGGTCAGGGCAACCGGCGTTGCGGCACCGTCACGCGGCGCGGCCACGGCGCTTGGGCCAACCGGGGTACGGCCACCGATCAGTTTCGGATCAACCATGCGGCCACCGTGGTAGATCTGCAGCAGGGCCTTAGATCCTTTGGATTTAATGGCCTCGGCGATTTTCGCCAGCCCGGCGATTTTCTCATCGTTATCAATACCAATTGCCCCCGGGAAGGCAAGGCCGAGATCGTCGACGAAGCAGCACTCCACGATGATGGTGCCAATGCTGCCGGAACGGGCCCGATAGTACTCCACCAGCTCGCTGGTGACGGTGCCGTCATAATAGCCGGTACAGGTGGTCATAGGGGCCATTAACAAACGGTTTTTCAGTTCAGTGCCATTCGGTAATGTGAAGGGGCTAAGAATGCGTTCGTTAGTGCTCATAATAGAAACTCCAAACTTTTAAAAATTGAGAATTCGTTATCGGATTGATTTTTTATTTCGTCGTTTTTTGCCGATGTCATGATATTAATATAATGATTTTTTTAGTTTCTAAAGTTATTACGTTAGTTAAAAAACTATTTAATCCCTGTGATAACACTAATAATACATTGGTGTTAGCGATTGTCATTCAGGCATTCACAATATTTTAAAATACGTTAAATAAAAAATGGTAAAACCATTTCGCCAAAAACCAAAAACACCCTTTAAAATCAACTGAATAGGAGTTATTAAAATTTCGAATTGTTACAGAAATGATAAAATAAACCCGCAAAAAAAGATAATAACCACATACGCCAGAGTGGTTATTAATAAAAGCATAAAAATAACGCTGCAATTCTGTTTTTTTGATCTCGATCAATAGTCATGGCATTTAAAAGCGCAATATAAAAACATCATCATTTTTTAATTTAACGCACACAAAAAAGCGTTAAATCGCTATTACTGAAAATACAAAAACGCACCTTTAATAACTAAAAAAAGCAAAGAAACTTAAGAAAGCAATTTTGACTTTTCAGTGCGACCGAATTTTTGACAACTTAAGACGTGAAACTATGAATACAAAAACTGCTGTAACGCCCCCTGTGGCGAACCAGGCATCAAATGGAAACGCAAAACGTCTGCTGATGATGGCACTGCCCGTCATCGTCGCCGTACTGCTGCTGTTTGTTCCGGTACCGGAAGGACTGCCTCCTTATGCATGGCACTACTTCGCCATCTTCGTCGGCGTGATCGTCGGTCTTATCTTCGAACCCCTGCCGGGCGCGGTGATCGGCCTGACCGGCGTGGTCGCCATTGCCCTGTGCAGCCAGTGGGTGCTGTTCAGCCCTGAACAGCTGGCTGACCCGAAATTCAAGCTGGCGGGCGCCTCCTTTAAATGGGCGGTGAGCGGGTTTGGTAACTCCACCGTCTGGCTGATTTTCGGTGCCTTTATGTTCGCCGCTGGCTATGACAAAACCCGCTTCGGCCGCCGTCTGGCGCTGATTCTGGTGAAGTATCTTGGCCGTCGCAGCCTGACGCTCGGTTACGCGATTACGTTTGCGGACCTGCTGCTGGCACCGTTCACTCCGTCCAACACCGCGCGCAGCGGCGGGACCATCTACCCGATTATCGCTAACCTGCCGCCGCTGTACGGTTCAAAACCGAACGACCCCAGCGCGCGTAAGATTGGTTCGTACCTGATGTGGGTGGCGATCACCGCGGCCTGTATCACCAGCTCAATGTTCCTCTCCGCCCTCGCGCCAAACCTGCTGGCCCTGGCGCTGGTGAAAAGTACGGTTGGGATCGACATTTCCTGGGGGACCTGGTTCCTCGCCTTCCTGCCGCTGGGCATCCTGCTGATCCTGACCATGCCGCTGCTGGCCTACTGGTTCTACCCACCTGAAGTCAAAGTGAATAACGAAGTGCCGCTGTGGGCGACCCGCGAGCTGGAAAAACTGGGCAAACTGTCGCGCAATGAGATCCTTCTGCTGGTGTTCGTATGCTGTGCGCTGTTGATGTGGATCTTCGCTGCCGCATGGATTGAGCCTGCCATGGCGGCCCTGCTCATCGTCGGCCTGATGCTGTGGACCGGCGTGCTGGAGTGGAACGATATCACCGGTAACAAAGCTGCATGGAACACCTTCGTCTGGTTCGCCACCCTGGTGGCGCTGGCGGATGGCCTCTCCTCTACCGGCTTTATCAGCTGGTTAGGTAAAGAAGGCGGCCTGCTGATGAGCGGTATCTCTCCGGGCGTGGCGACCATCGTCCTGCTGCTGGCGTTCTACCTGCTGCACTACCTGTTTGCCAGCACCACCGCGCACACCACGGCGCTGCTGCCAGCGATGCTGACCATCGCCTCCACCATTCCGGGCATGAATATGGAAGTGTTCGTTCTGCTGATGGTGACCTCGCTGGGCGTGATGGGGATCATCACTCCGTACGGTACTGGCCCAAGCCCGATTTACTACGGTAGCGGCTACCTGCCAACCAAAGACTACTGGCGCCTCGGCACCATCTTCGGTGCCATCTTCCTGGCGGCCCTGCTGCTGATTGGCTATCCGTGGATGTCCATGATGTTCTGATTCCTGACCGCCGGACTTCTCCTCCGGCGGTTTTATTTTTGTGGAGCAATACTATGTCAAACAAACCGTTTATCTACCAGAACCCCTTCCCTCTTTCGCATGACGACACCGAATACTACCTGCTGACCAACGAGCATGTCTCCATTGCCGAATTCGACGGCCAGGAAGTGCTGAAGGTGGAGCCCGAAGCCCTGACCCTGCTGGCGCAGCAGGCCTTCCACGACGCCGCATTTATGCTGCGTCCTTCCCATCAGAAGCAGGTCGCCGCCATTCTTAACGACCCGGAAGCCAGCGAGAACGATAAGTACGTGGCCCTGCAGTTCCTGCGCAACTCGGAAATTGCGGCGAAAGGCGTGCTGCCAACCTGCCAGGATACCGGCACGGCAATCATTATGGGTAAGAAAGGCCAGCGCGTCTGGACCGGCGGCGGTGACGAAGCGGCCCTGAGCCAGGGCGTGTATAACACCTATATTGAAGATAACCTGCGCTACTCCCAGAATGCGGCGCTGGATATGTATAAAGAAGTGAATACCGGCACCAACCTGCCCGCACAGATTGACCTCTACAGCGTCGACGGGGACGAATACAAATTCCTGTGCATGGCGAAGGGCGGCGGCTCTGCCAACAAAACCTATCTCTACCAGGAAACCAAAGCGCTGATTACCCCGGCGAAGCTGAAAAACTACCTGGTTGAGAAGATGCGTACCCTGGGTACCGCAGCCTGCCCGCCGTACCACATTGCCTTTGTTATCGGCGGAACCTCGGCGGAAGCCACGCTGAAAACCGTGAAGCTGGCTTCCACGCGCTACTACGACGCGCTGCCAACGGAAGGCAACGAACACGGTCAGGCGTTCCGCGATGTTCAGCTGGAACAGGAGCTGCTGCAGGAAGCACAGAACCTCGGCCTCGGCGCGCAGTTTGGCGGTAAATACTTCGCCCACGACATTCGCGTGATCCGCCTGCCGCGCCACGGTGCCTCCTGCCCAATCGGCATGGGGGTCTCCTGCTCCGCTGACCGCAACATCAAGGCGAAGATCAACCGCGACGGGATCTGGATTGAGAAGCTTGAGCACAACCCGGGTCAGTATATTCCGGAGTCACTGCGCCAGCAGGGCGAAGGCGACGTGGTGAGCATCAACCTGAACAAGCCGATGAACGAGATTCTGGCGCAGCTTTCCGCGCATCCGGTCTCTACCCGCCTGTCGCTGAACGGCACCATTATCGTGGCGCGCGACATTGCCCACGCGAAGCTTAAAGAGCTGCTGGATAACGGCGAAGCGCTGCCGCAGTACGTCAAAGATCATCCGATTTACTATGCGGGTCCGGCAAAAACCCCGGAAGGCTACGCGTCTGGCTCACTCGGCCCGACCACGGCGGGGCGCATGGACTCGTATGTCGACCTGCTGCAATCCCACGGCGCGAGCATGATCATGCTGGCGAAAGGCAACCGCAGCCAGCAGGTGACGGACGCCTGCCATAAGCACGGCGGCTTCTACCTCGGCAGCATCGGCGGCCCGGCGGCGGTGCTGGCGCAAAACAGCATTAAGAGCCTGGAGTGTGTGGCCTATCCTGAGCTGGGTATGGAAGCGATCTGGAAAATTGAGGTGGAGAACTTCCCGGCGTTTATTCTGGTGGATGATAAAGGCAACGACTTCTTCCAGCAGATCCAGAATAAACAGTGCAAAGGGTGTTCACAGCGCTGAGCGTTTCCATAACGCCGGAAGCAGCGACAGCGTATCGTTGATTAACCCGCGCTTGTCGCTGCCCGGCTTCCAGATGGTGACCATCGTCTGGCTTATCCCCTGGCTGCCCACTTCGGTGGGCAGCCTTTTTACGTTTTTCCACTGCGTTGCGTGAAGATGGGTCGGCAAAAACCCCCAGCCGCAGCCCTGCTCCAGCAGGCCGCGCAGCATCTCCAGTTCGTTAGTGAAAAGCGTGTGCCCTGAAATTTGCAGGCGACGGGCAACCGGCTCGTCTGATGCGGCATGCATAATCACCTGTGGGACCAGAGAGAGATCGAGCAGCGACACCGGCGACGCAACCTCCGCAAAAAGCGCCGTTGCGGCGTAAAAATCCATTTCGATCGCCCCCAGCGCCCGCCACTCCATCTCATTGCCCACGCTGCGGTTGCGCGCCTGGCAGATCCCCAGATCGGCCTGACCGTTTGCCAGCATCGCTTCCGCTTCATCGCGCGATGCGCTGGTCAGGCTCAGGCGGATCTTTTTCGTCGCCAGTGTGGCAATCAGCGCCTGTAAAAAGGCTCTGGGGGTGAACGGATCGTAAACGAGAGCAATGTCCTGCGTCGCGCTGTCCGGTACCGATCTGGCAAACGCCTCAAACGCTTTGACCTGCCGCATCAGCAGGTGCGCCTGCCGCTGAAGCTGCTCCCCCTCCGGCGTCAGGCGCAGGCTGCGCCCCTCCCGCAGGAACAGAGCGTAGCCCAGCCCATCCTCAAGAAAATCGATCAGATCCCTGAGGGTAGTGCGATCTTTGCCGAGTTTACTGGCCGCCTTCATCAGGCTGCCGTGCTCAGCAACGGCGGTGAACGCCTCAAGCTGGGCAAAGGAATAGATCGGTGATGCCATATCATTCTCCACGCGATTTTTCCGGGGGATTTTCCCCCATAACGCGTTTTTTATTATAGGCCGCAGGTTCTTAAACTGAAGTCCTTCCTGAGCCAAACGAGATAAATATGAAAATCAAAACAAACCGCACGCTGCTCGCGGCGCTGGTTGTCAGCAGCCTGCTCTCGCCCGCCGTTATGGCGGCCTGCAACGGTACCGACCTCACCACCTGTCCGGCGCCTTTCGATGCCAGACTCCCGGACGCGCATACCATGCTCACCTGGAGCCAGTCCGACCGCGTGGTGGGCTTCCGCAATGACTACCGCAACTATGCGGGCGATGTGTTCCGCCACGGCAACGCTACGCCGCTGCTGGCGGCAGACAAACCGCTCACCGATGCCCGCTACCAGGTTAACGGCAAGATTTACAATCTTCAGGATTACCTGAAACGGCAGAACGTCAGCGGCATGCTGGTGCTGAAAAATGGCAAAGTGGCCTATAAATACCTGGGAGAAGGCAATACCGACTCAACGCTCTGGACCTCACGTTCCGTGGGCAAATCCGTGGTCTCGGCGCTGGTTGGGGTCGCGATCAAAGAGGGCAAAATTCGCTCCCTTGATGACCTCATCACCCAATACGAACCGGATTTGAAAGCCACCGCATGGGACGGCGTGACGCTGAAACAGCTCATCACCCACACCTCCGGCGTGGCGTGGAATGAAGACTATACCGACCCGAAATCAGACTTCGCTCAGCTGACCCAATGTGAAGCGAAACCGGGTACCTATGACTGCGTGCGCACGCTGGTGAAAGGGTTACATCGCGAACACCCGGCGGGCGAAAACTGGTCATACTCCTCAGGTGGCGCATGGCTACTGGGGGACGTGCTTGAACGCGCCACCGGCATGACGCTTGCGGCGTATCTGGAGAAAAGCATCTGGCAACCGTACGGGATGGCGAGCGACGGCGTATGGCATGCCTACCGCAAGGGCCAGCACGACGTCGGCGCCCACGGCTTTAACGCCACGCTGGAAGACTGGGGGCGTTTCGGCGAATTTATCCTGCATAACGGTACGCTCCCCTCAGGCAAACAGATCCTGCCTGACGGCTGGGTGAAGCAGTCCGCAGACTGGACGCAGGCAACGGGATCGGTGTCAAAGGCGCACCCGAAAGGGTTGTACGGCTATCAGTGGTGGAATAACGAGGTGCCCGCTACGGCCACGGGGATTAAGCCAGCGGTGCAGGACTACCTGAAAGATTCACTCTGGGCGCTGGGTATTTTTGGCCAGATGATCATGGTTAACCAGAAAGAAAATCTGGTTATCGTCCAGTGGTCCACCTGGCCGCAGGCTGAGCCGTCATTCAGCGCCCAGCCGCTGGAAGCGTCGCTGATGTTTAGCGCGATAGCGAACGCGCTACGCTGAATAGAATAAGCCAGGCCCTGCCTGGCTTATCTTCTGCGCAATGTCACAAAAAAGGGATATCAGCCACTTAGCAGAATGCGGTGAATGAAAAATAAATGAATTGTTAAGTTATTGTTAGAACCGTAAATCCTGGTCAACGTCCTGTCATTGATGCACACCACGCATCAGTTCATGCGCGATTTGCGCTTATTAATTTCCGTTTAATGAGCCAGTTTTCAGAAACAGACGGACAACACGTCAATAATAAAACTGGAGACTACGATGATTTCCTCAACCCCACCTGCAACCGTTCGCGCAAGAGCGGGCGCGATACTTCGCGTCACCTCCGGCAACTTCCTTGAGCAATTCGATTTCTTCCTGTTCGGGTTTTATGCCACCTACATTGCGCATACCTTCTTCCCGGCGAGCAGTGAATTTGCCGCGCTGATGATGACCTTCGCCGTCTTCGGCGCGGGCTTTTTGATGCGCCCCATCGGGGCAATCGTGCTCGGCGCGTATATTGATAAGGTTGGCCGCCGCAAAGGGCTGATCGTCACGCTGTCGATTATGGCGGCGGGAACCTTCCTGATCGTGCTGATCCCTTCCTATGAAAGCATCGGCCTGTGGGCGCCGCTGCTGGTGCTGATGGGGCGCTTGCTGCAGGGCTTTTCCGCCGGGGCGGAGCTTGGCGGGGTGTCGGTCTATCTGGCAGAAATCGCCACGCCGGGCCGCAAGGGCTTTTATACCAGCTGGCAGTCCGGCAGCCAGCAGGTGGCGATTATGGTGGCGGCGGCAATGGGCTTTGCCCTGAACGCACTGATGGAAGAGAGTGCCATCCGCGAATGGGGCTGGCGCATTCCGTTCCTGTTTGGCTGCTTAATCGTGCCGTTTATCTTTATCCTGCGCCGCAGGCTTGAAGAGACGGAAGCGTTTCGCGCGCGCCGCCACACGCTGGTGATGCGTCAGGTCTTTACCACCCTGCTGGCGAACTGGCCGGTTGTGGTTGCAGGCATGCTGATGGTGGCGATGACCACCACGGCGTTCTATCTGATCACCGTCTACGCGCCGACCTTCGGCAAAAAAGTGCTGATGCTGAGCGCCTCTGACAGCCTGCTGGTCACGCTGCTGGTGGCGATCTCTAACTTTATCTGGCTGCCGGTGGGCGGCGCGCTGTCGGACCGCTTCGGACGCAAACCGGTACTGATTGCCATGACGCTTCTGGCGCTGGCGACCAGCTACCCGGCGCTGACGCTGCTGGCGCAGTCCCCAAGCTTCACCATGATGCTGAGCGTGCTGCTGTGGCTCTCTTTCCTGTACGGCCTGTATAACGGCGCGATGATCCCGGCGCTGACGGAGATCATGCCCGTTGAAGTGCGCGTGGCCGGTTTCTCGCTGGCGTACAGCCTGGCAACGGCGGTCTTTGGCGGTTTCACACCGGTGATTTCTACCGCCTTAATTGAGTACACCGGTGACAAAGCCTCCCCGGGGTACTGGATGAGCTTCGCCGCGGTCTGTGCCATGCTGGCAACGCTCTATCTCTACCGTCGCAGCGCGCTGCATCTGCAAACAGCCCGTTAATCCGGAGAGGATGATATGCACACATTTATACGTTCAGGACTGACCGGGCTGGTATTGCTGGCAACCAGCGCAGCGGCGCTGGCCCAGGAGGTGACCGTTATGATCTCGGGCGGTTTTAAAGCCGCCCTGGAAAAGCTCGCGCCAGAGTATGAAGCCAAAAGCGGTGACCGCATTGTGCTGATCCCGGGGCCGTCCATGGGACAAACGCCCCAGGCCATCCCCAACCGCCTGTCGCGCGGTGAAAAAGCGGACGTGGTGATTATGGTCGGGGATGCGCTGGCGCATCTGGCGAAGGACAGAATGGTCAAAGACGGCTCGCGCGTTGAGCTGGCGGATTCGCCCGTCGGCGTGGTGGTCAAAGCAGGCTCGCCGGTGCCGGATATCGCTACGGAGGCTACCCTGCGCCAGACCCTGCTGAAGGCGAACGCTATCGCCTACTCCGACAGCGCCAGCGGGCGGTATGTGCAAACTCAGCTGTTTAAAAAACTGGGAATTGAAGAGCAGGTTGCGGGAAAAGCGCACAAGGTTGAGCGGATCCCGGTCGCGTCTGAAGTGGCAAAAGGGAATTACAGCATCGGGCTCCAGCAGGTGAGCGAACTGCTGCCTGTTCCGGGGGTAACCTTTGTCGGCAAGCTCCCGAATAATCTGCAATACATTACTCGTTTTGCCGGTGCAGTGACGGCCCACGCGGATCATCCCTCAGAGGCGCAAGCGCTGCTGGATTACCTCGCGTCAGCCAGCTCGCGAGAGACCATTACCGCTACCGGGATGATCCCCGTCGCTACGCCGCACGATAGCGCGCGGTAATCAGCGTTTCCAGCTCGGCGGCAATCCATGACTGAATACGCCCGCTGCGCCGAATCAGCCCGACGGTGCGTTTGACTTCGGGTTCGGTCAGCGGGATCTGCGTCAGAATCGAATGTTCAGCGTGCGGCATTGACATCGCGGGGACGGCCGCAATGCCAATCCCCGCTTCCACCATCCCCAGCATCGTGGTCACGTGGCGCGTTTCACAGATCCCCGGACGCTCGGGCTTAATGTGGCCGAGCATCTGGTCGAGCAGGTTGCGGTTTCCGGAGGTGATATCCAGGCTGATGTAATCCTGCTGATAAAACGCCTGCCAGGTCAGATTCTTACGCCCCGCCAATGGATGATCGCGACGGCATGCGGCAACGTACACATCCTCCACCAGCGGAATAAACGTGATATCCGGCTGCAGGCTTCTCGCAAAACAGATCCCAAAATCCGCCTGACCGCTGGCCACTGCCTCTATGACATTCCCCGCGCTGCTGTCGATAAGCTTAATGCGCACGCGCGGAAAGCGGCTGTGGAACTGGCGGATGACCTCGGGCATAAAATGACAGGCAGCCGAAGGCACAGTGGCGACGGTGATCAGCCCGGTGCGCTCCTCGCTCACCTTGTCGATATCGGCCAGCATCGACTCCACGTTTTCCAGAAGCACCCCACAGCGCTCGGCAAAGGTTTGCCCGAAGAGCGTCAGCGTCACGCGTCGGGTGGTTCTGTCGAACAGTTTGGCCCCCACTGCCGCCTCCAGCTTTTCGATGCGGCGGCTTAAGGCAGACTGAGAAATGCAGATAGATTCTGCCGCAATACGGAAATTACCGTATTCCACCAGGGCTCTGAAGGCGTAAAGATCGTTGAGGTCGAAATTGACGGGCATACTTTCTGGCAATCCTTAGCGCTTCTGGAAACTCGAACATTCATAATAGCGAGTTATGAATCAGCGGCAACCTTCGCCGCTGATATGCGCCCGGAAAGTGCTATGCGCAACAGTGTTCGTCAATGTATGACTCGGCCGCCGACTCTACCAGCGCCATCTCCTCGCGGCTCAACAGCCTCTCAATATTCACCAGAATAATCATTCGGCTGTCGAGCACCCCCAGCCCAAGCAGGTAACGGCCGGAAAGTACCGAGGCCACGTCCGGGGTCGGCTTGATGTTATCCACGTGAATCGACAGCACGTCCGCCACGCCGTCAACCACAATGCCCACCACGCGGTCATTCAGATTAAGCACAATGACCACCGTTTTGTCGTCCTGCGACGGGTCAGGCAGTTCAAAGCGCACGCGCAGATCCACAATCGGCACTATCACGCCGCGCAGGTTAGTGACGCCGGTAATAAAGTTTGGCGCGTTCGGAATACGCGTCAGGCGGTCGCAGCCCCGGATCTCCTGCACTTTGAGAATATCAATGCCGTACTCTTCGTCGCCCAGGCGGAATACCAGGTACTCCTGCGCGGTAGCGTCAGCGGCGGTGGGTTTACTGGCGGTTGCTACAGTCATGCTATTACCCCCTCCCTCTGGGGTTGTGGAACGTTGAGCGTCGACAGCTCAACCACATCAAGGATCAGCGCCACGCTGCCATCCCCGAGGATGGTCGCTGCGGAGACGCCAGGCACTTTGCGGTAGTTATGTTCTAGATTCTTAACCACCACCTGCTGCTGGCCGATAAGCTGATCGACCCACAGCGCATAGCGGCAGCCCGCGCTTTGCACGATAACCACAATGCCGTCGTCGGCAGGCGCTTCGCCCGCTACCGAGAGGCGCTGGCGCAGCAGCACCAGCGGCAGATATTCCCCGCGCACCTGCAGGAGCCGCTCTTCACCCACAAAGCGGCACAGCATCTCGTCGGTTGGGCGCAGCGATTCCATCACCGCGCCCAGCGGCAGAACGTAAATCTCGTCCCCCACCTTCACCAGCATGCCGTCGAGGATCGCCAGCGTCAGCGGCAGGATAATGCGGATAGTTGTTCCGGCACCGGGCGTCGATAGCACGTCCACGTGGCCGCCCATCGCCAGAATATTGCGTCGGACCACGTCCATCCCCACGCCGCGCCCGGATACGTCCGTCACGCTCTCGGCGGTGGAAAAACCGGCGGCGAAGATCAGCATCCACACATCGTCATCGCTCATGGTGTCGCTGATCGCCATCCCCTGCGAACGGGCTTTGGCGAGGATTTTTTCCCGGTTAAGGCCAGCCCCATCGTCGCTGACTTCAATCACAATATTGCCGCCGTGGTGTTCAGCGGAGAGCGTCAGGTTTCCGGTCACCGGTTTCCCTTTGGCGACGCGCGCCTCTTTCTCTTCAATACCGTGGTCGAGGCTGTTACGCACCAGGTGGGTAAGCGGGTCGATAATGCGCTCGATCAGGCTCTTATCCAGCTCGGCGGACCCGCCTTTGAGCGTCAGTTCGACCTCTTTATTGAGACGGGAGCCCAGGTCGTGCACCAGCCGCGGGAAGCGGCTAAAGACGTAATCCATCGGCATCATACGAATGGACATCACCGACTCCTGCAACTCGCGAGTGTTTCGCTCCATCTGCGCCACGCAGCCCGACAGCAGATCGTAGCTGGCCGGATCGAGGGTTCTCGACAGCTGGGAGAGCATCGCCTGAGTGATGATCAGCTCGCCGACCTGGTTGATGATCTGATCAACTTTGCTCACCGCTACGCGAATGCTGCCCGACTCCTGATTCGCCGCCCGCGAGGCTGGCGACACTTTTTTGGCGACGGTCTCTGGCGCGGCAGCCGGTTTTTGGTCCGGCTCTGGCGCAGGTGCGGTCACGGGCTCTGCGGGGTTCACCGCAATTTGCTTACTGTCCACTACAAAGCAGAGTACGGCGGTGATATCGTCCCCCGAGGCGGTGGTCAGCAGCGTGACCGTCATGCTGTCCGGCGTCGTCTCGATTTGCGTAATCTCGCCCATATTGGTCAGCTCGTCGCGCAGCATCGTCTGCTCGCGCTCCCCGACGTTATGCAGGGTCACCACCAGCGAAGTTTCCGTCTCCTGCGCCGCGCTGACGGGCTGCGCTGCTGCGGGTTCAGGGGTTGCCGCTGGCGGCGCGGGCTGTTGGCCCTCAAGGGCAATCTCCCTCAGGGCTTCACAGATATAGCGATAACGGGCTTCATCAGGCTCCTGCGAAGACTGATAGGCTTCCAGCTGCGCTTGCATAATGTCCTTACATTCCAGAAAAAGGTTAATGATTGACCGACTGAGCGCCCTCTCCCCTGCCCGCGCCTGATCGAGGAGGTTTTCCAGCAGGTGGGTTGTCTCCTGTAATGCACTGAAGCCAAAGGTGGCCGCCCCCCCTTTCAGCGAGTGCGCCGCGCGAAAGATGGCGTTCAGCTGCTCCAGGTCCGGCGCCGCGACGTCAAGCTGCAGCAGCAGCTGTTCCATTTCGGCCAGCAACTCTTCCGCCTCGGTAAAAAAGATCTGCGAAAAATCATTCATGTCCATCGGTATAACCCTGCACGTTTTGCAGATTGATATCGTTCAGCACGCTGTCTGCGCGCTGGGACTGGGTATCCTCCAGGCGGATCTCTTGCTCTTTCGCGCGACTGAGGACCAGAATGCTGATGCGGCGGTTGACGGCGCTATCAGGCGACGAGTTGTCCAGCGGCATCCGGCTGGCGGTGCCGATCACGCGTAAAAAGCGCTCATCGCTTAGCCCGCCGCGGACCAGTACCCGGCGGGCGGCGTTGGCGCGCCCGGCGGAAAGCTCCCAGTTGCTGTAGCCGCCGTCGCCCCCGGCATACGGCAGCGAGTCGGTATGCCCCGTCAGGCTCAGCGCGTTGGGCAACTCCTGTAGCAGCGGCACCAGGGCCTGCAGAATGCCGTTCATATAGGACTCCGGCAGTTCGCTACCGACGCGGAACATCGGGCGGTCCTGCGAGTCGGTGATCTGGATCAGCAGGCCGTCGTTGGTGAGGTTCAGCAGAATGTTGGATTTAAAGTTGTTCAGCCGGGGATCGGTTTCGATCATCTTCTGCAGCTTCTCTTTCGCCTGCTTCAGGCTTTCAAAGCGCTTGTGCTTGTCAATCGCGTTGATTTGCCCTTTGAACACTTCGCCCTGCCGCTTGAGGATGTCATCCCCACCGCCGGGGATGACGCTATCGCTGAGGCTGGTTTTATCACCGTTCGCCATCGACGGCTTAAGCGGCATGCGGAAGTAATCCGCAATCAGCTCCCTTTCCATGTCCGTGGACTGGGAAAGCAGCCACATGACCAGAAAGAAGGCCATCATCGCGGTCATAAAATCGGCATAGGCAATCTTCCACGTCCCGCCGTGATGGGCATGTTTCTTCTTTTTACGCTTACGTGAAATGATGACAGGCGTGACGTTCTTCATGCGGCGCTGTCCGAGGCTTTGGTTTTCAGCGTGGCGTTAGATTTGACCTCGCGCACGTGCTCTTCCAGCTCTTCAAACGACGGACGTTCGCTGGTAAAGATAGTTTTACGACCAAACTCCACCGCAATCTGCGGGGCATAGCCGTTCAGGCTGGAGAGCAGCGTGACTTTGATACACTGAAGAATTTTGACCTGATCGGAGCTTTTCTGACGTAGCAGCGTCGCCAGCGGCAAAACAAAACCATAGGCAATAAGAATACCGAGGAAGGTGCCCACCAGCGCGTGGCCAATCAGCATGCCCAGCTCCGCCGCCGGGCGGTCAGCAGAGCCCAGCGCATTTACCACCCCCATCACCGCCGCCACAATACCGAAGGCCGGAAACGCATCGCCCACGGTATTCAGGCTGTGGGCCGGCACTTCCAGCTCTTCTTCGCAGGTTTCAATCTCTTCATCCATCAGGGCTTCGATTTCATGAGAATTCATGCTGCCGCCAATCATCAGGCGGAAGTAGTCGAGGATAAAGTTGGCGAGCATCGGGTCGCTCATCAGGCGGGGATAGGCGCTAAAAATATCGCTGTTCTGCGGATCTTCAATATCCTTTTCCAGCGACATCAGCCCGTGAACACGGCTTTGCGACAGCAGCAGGAACATCAGCGCCATCAGGTCCATATAGACCGCTTTGTTATAGCGCTTGCCCACGAAGACTTTCACCAGCGCTTTTCCGGTGGCCTTCAGGGATTTCACGTTGTTACCGACAATGAACGCCCCGACGCCAGCACCGCCGATAATCAGCAGCTCCAGCGGCTGAAACAGCGCCATCAGATTACCGCCGGACAGAATAAAGCCGCCAAAAACGGTTAGTATGACAACAAGATAGCCAACAATAACTAACACACTCTCTCCTTTTACTTTTTTGACCGATGCCAGTTGTCCCGGCATCAGGTAAACGCCATCTTGCGCACAGCTGTCCGTCAGGGATTACGCCGTCATGATTTCTGGCGAGATCGCGTTCCTTAATAATCCGGTGTTATTCACCTGGGATTTCTTCAGCGCACGCGACGGCGGGCTGCACAAGCTGCAGGTAAATGGGTTTTTAATAAACTCGGTGGTGACGACAAAACCTCCACCACACACGCTGCAGGCTTTACGCGAAATAATGCCGCAGTCGATGAAACGTAATAATGTCCAGGCACGCGTCAGCCCCAGTACCGGCTTCTCATCAGCACAGGTACTGCACTGCTCAAGATAAAGACGATAGGTCTTCATCAACATTTCAATCGAGCGCCCCTGCTCGGTCTTTTTTAAATACAGGTAAATGTTGTAGAACATAGAAGAATGAATATTCTGTTCCCACGACATAAACCAGTCTTCGGAAAATGGCAGCATGCCTTTCGGCGGTGGGCAGCCGCGTAATTCTTTGTATAAACGAAGCAGGCGACGACGGCTCAGCGACGTTTCCGACTCCAGTACCTGCATTCTTGCGCCAAGGGAAATTAAGCCCATGGCAATATTGACCTCATCAATTTCCTGCAGCAGACTTTTTTCACCACACATAATTATGCCCCCTCAGCGGTAATGGCTTCTTCTTCGCTTAAGGCGTTAAGAAGGTTGGTCGACAAAATAATGCCGGTATGAATTTGCTGCAGTGCTTCAATACGTGAATCTTTGGTCAGATTTTCAATCACCACTTCATCATCAACGCGCAATCGACAAATAAGCTGATTGGTGGCCGCCAGCTTCATTAACTGCGGTAACGACAGTTCTTTCAGGTTATCAATTGTCCCTTCAGATAATCCAAGGCGAAAACCCGCCGCAAATTTATCCTGGCGGATCAGCTGCTGGGCCAGCAGAAGATAGGACAGGTTAATATCATGAATATTTTGCAGGTACTCGTCGAAATTAGACACAGGCGAAAACTCCCAATGTTATATAGCCATCAACTGGCATGTCAGTTTAGTCAGATAACGTTTTCGAACTGATGCAGAGAGTCTTTTGGCATTGATATTCACTCAGGTAAGTCAATCTTCCTCAGTAAATGAATGACAATCATGTCAATGCCAAAGGAGGCTGCATCACAAAACTGGCAAAATCATAAACACTAAGTATTTTCCGAACAAGCGACAGAAATTTCTCCAAATTACTGAATCACTATTAACTCATTGATTTTAAAAATTAATAAAGAATTATTAAACCTTATTAAACCTTGATATTAATGATTAAACCTGCATTAAAAGCAGTATTAACAAGATTAATGTTAATGCCTTGTAATTATCTGTACGCCGATTCCATTCGACTGCGCAACCTTTTTAGCGCCAGACTGTGCAACTGACTCACGCGTGTTTCCGTAATGCCTAAAATCAATCCAATCTCTTTCATATTCAGATCCTGAAGATAATAAAGCTGCAGTAACTGCTGCTCTCTCTCGGGGATGAACTGAATATGCCCGGCGATCTGCCCCATCAAATTTTCCTTGATGGTGTCATTGAGCGGATTAAGCTGCTCATGATCGTCACCGCTTGTTTCCCAACTGTCAGCATAATTTTCCTGCAATTCGTCAACCGAGTACATCTGGCTGGTGTTATTATCCGCCAGCATCTGCTGAAATTCCTGCAACGACACGCCCATGCGCTCTGCAATTTCAGCTTCCGTCGCCTCCCCGCCTTTTTCCTGCTCTATTCTCTGAATAATGGCGACGATTTCACGCGTATGGGTTCGTACCCGCCGCGGAACCCAGTCGCTTTCCCTCAGCTCATCTAATAATGCCCATTTTACCCGCTGGGTGATCCACGCCGTGAGCGTCACCCCTTTTTTCGGGTCAAAACTTTCGACTGCGCTTAAAAAACCGATCGAACCCGCCTGAATTAAATCATCCAGCTCGACGCTGGCAGGAAGCCGCTTATGTAACCGCAACGCTTCCTGCCGCACCAGATAGTGATATTTAGACCAGACTACCGATTTATCTTCCAGCCCTTCGGCCGTGTAAATACCATCCACGATTGCATTCCACCTGCTATTCTCTGTGAGAATTATCCGGTGAAATGGCGCATTCAAATAGTGCAATAAGCCTTTATAAAAATGCGCATTCTGTTAATTCATTTGTATTATCGGGCTATTTTAAAAAACAGCGCTATTAATGATGGTAATTAATAAGATTAAAAGGTTTCCCACTGGGCCAGGTCAGGCTCTTTTTGACGCCGTGGTTTATTAGGCTCTTCAACCACGTTCACCATAGTGCTCTCCTGGTTCAGCCTGAACTGCGCTACCAGCCGCTCAAGCGCGTCGGACTGGGCTTCCAGATCGCCCGCCGCCATCGCCGCTTCTTCCACCATGGCCGCGTTCTGCTGGGTCACCAGATCCATTTCGTTAACCGCCTGCGAAATCTGGTTTATACCTGCGCTCTGCTCGTCCGAGGCCGACGTGATTTCACCCATGATCTGCGTCACCTGCGACACGGACGTCACGATCTCCTGCATCACGGTGCTGGCCTGCCCCACCTGACGCGAACCGATATCAATATTGCTCACGCTGGTGTTGATCAGCTGGTTAATCTCTTTCGCCGCATCGGCGCTGCGTTTTGCCAGGTTACGCACCTCTTCCGCGACGACCGCGAAGCCGCGGCCCTGCTCACCGGCGCGCGCCGCTTCCACCGCCGCGTTCAGGGCCAGGATGTTGGTCTGGTTGGCAATACTGTCAATCACGCCGTTGATGTCGGCAATCTGACGCGAGCTGGTGGTGATCTGCGCCATGATCTGCTCCAGGCTCTGCATCACTTCGCCGCCGTTATGGGCATTGTGGCTGGCGCTTTCCGCCAGCTCGCGGGCCGCGTGGGCGTTGTCGGCATTCTGGCGCACGGTGGTCTTGATCTGCTCCATGCTCGCCGCCGTCTCCTGCAGCGCCGCCGCCTGCTCTTCGGTGCGGGAAGAGAGATCGTTATTGCCGTGGGCAATTTCCTGGGCGTTGGTGTGGATACGCTGCACGCTGTCGCGGATCCCGAGGATCGTGCTGGTCAGGGAAGTACGCATGCTCTCCAGCTCGGTCAGCATATTACCGATTTCATTCTGGCTACCGCTTTCAATCTCCTGGCTGAGATCGCCCGCCGCCACGCGGCGCAGCATCTCTACCGTCGTCTCCATACGACGCACCAGGGTGTGGCGCAGCCAGAAACGAATGGCGAACAGCAGACCGACGGCCAGAACCATCACCACAATCCCAACGCCCAGCATGATCTGGTAGCCGCGCTCGGAAGCTTCAATATAGCTCTGGCTCAACCGGGCGCTGGCATCGCTGTACTGATCCACCTTATTACGCAGCGCGGTGCGCAGCTCCATATCATGTTCCAGCGAACCGGTATACCCTGCCGGGTTTTGCAGGTAGCCCAGCTTAATTTCGGCAACCTTATATACCTCGTTGAACGCGGTATTCACCTCGGCGGCCAGACGGCTCTCTTCCGGGGTATTGAACGGCGACGCCATAAAGGCATCCATATTACGGCGCGCAATTTTCACCACGTTCAGCGTGTGTTTGGCCACGTTCTCAGAGACCGGATTACCCAGCGCCGCCTGCAGCATCAGGCCGTTGGTATTGGCCATCACCGCGCTGATGTTATAGGCCGCATCGCGCATCTGATCGTTATTTTCAGAGGCCACGACTATACGTTTAAAATTGGTGTTATTAGAGACCGCGTCATAGACGGAATAGGCTGTTACGCCGAACAGTATCACCGCAAACAGGCCAATAATAAGGCTGATTGCGCTGTAAATTTTGAGTTTCGTTAACATAGTTTCTCACTCGCCGCGCACGGCTTAACCGTACGCGGTGACGCCTGAATAAAGGGAATTAAACGGGTTGGGACGTCACATATTAAACAGATTCATCTTCTGCATATTTTTGTAGACGTACATCGAGGCGTTAAACGCCAGCTCGGACATTTGCGACTCCGACACCAGCGACACCAGCATGCTGGTGTCGGCACCAATGGCATCCTGCACTTTGACAATGGTGTCGTTAATCAGCACGTCGCCGGTGAGATCCAGGGCGTCAAGCTGTTGCATGTTGGTGCCGAGCTCGGCCTGGGCTTTCCCAAGGCGGTCGATACCCGCGTCGATGCTTTGACTTGCGGCGGTGAGGGCAGCGTCAAAGCCCGCCGATTCCGATCCCGCCATCAAGGCCGCGACGGCATCATTCAATACCATAAAAATATCATCAAAAATTTCATCGCCGAGGTGGCCCGTTTGCATTTCCGTTCCATCGGCAACGGTCTGTTTACGCGCTTCATTACCTCCGCGATAATTGCCGACTTCGTCAAAAGCGGGCGTATCGGTGTTAAATCCGGAGAAAATATAGCGGCCGCTGCTGTCGCGGCTGTTTGCTAAATCCAGCAGATTTTCGCGGACCCCTTTTATCTCTTCGCCCAGTGCCTGGAGAGCTTCATCGGAATAAGCACCATTTCCGGCCGCCACTATTTTTTCCTTCAGGGTGGTGGTCATTAGATTACCCACGCCGTTCAGAATATGGTCCTGAAACTCCAGCGCGCCGCGCGCGCGGGAGCGCACGCTGCTGTACATCTCAAGCTTTGCCAGCGAGTCCTGATGTTTTACCGCATCGGTCGCGGCAGTCGGGTCGTCCGAGGCTTTGAGCAGCGTTTTACCCGCAGACATCCGCAGATAAGCCTCATTACTTTGGCTCATGCGTTTTGTCATCGCTTCCGAACTTTGCTTGTACATATAAAGCGTACTTAATCGCATCATCTTTTCCTTATCGGATGGCCAGCAGGGCATCAAACATGGCGGTCGCCGTTTTCAGCAGCTGCGCGCTGCCGTTGTAGTACTGGCGGAACATGTCCAGGTTGATATATTCCTCGTCCATGTTGACCCCGGAGAGCGCCTGTTTGGTGTCATATTTGGTGCGTAAATCGTTTTCGGCACTGGTGGCATAGGATTTCACCTCGCGCGCGCTTTCGCCGATTTTGCCTGCCAGGCTCGCGTAGGCCGCGCTCAGCGTGTCGTCACCAATGAGTTTTTCAGTCTGGATTTCCAGCATCTTTTCGAGGTTATTGTTATTCCCCTCTCCGCCCGTCAGGTCGGCAGCCGCAAAGTCCTGCGCACTGGTTATCTTACGGCTGATGCCTTCGGCTGCGCCCGCCATCGGGTTAAGCGTGAATTTATCCCCCGCAACGGCGGTGGAAGGGTTCGGAAGGGTAATTTCGATACCATCGAACCTTAACGTTCCTGGTGGTGCAGCGGGATCGAGAGGTACGGTACGACCATCGGCCCCTTTCACCACCCAGTTTGCGCCATCAAAGCTGATGTCATAGTTTTCCGACTTCACCTCTTTGAAATTGGTCACCGCGATCTGATCAAGCGCGTCGCCGCCTCTGTTTTTGGCGTTCGCGATAGCGTGGATATCCGGCAGAGAGAAGAGATCGCCACCAGGATCCCCCCCAGGCGTAAGCCCTTCGCCGTGCTGCTCGTTCATCCGGTGCGCCATCATAAAGGCCATCTGGTCCAGATCCTGACGCGCGACCACGAGGTCCTCGTTGCGGAATTTGAACAGCCCGCCCAGACGTCCTTTGGTGATGGCGTTTTCATCCAGAGGCGACGCTTTGCCGTTCGCATCCACGTACGACACAATCATCTTGTTGGGATCGGCATCCGACGGAGAGGTTTCCAGCTTATAGGCCGTGCCGCCAGAAACCAGCGGACGCCCATCGGGGAGCGTGACGCTCACGCGACCTGAAATCTGATCCTCGGTGACGGTGATCCCCAGCTGTTCGCTCAGCCCTTCCAGCAGCGCATCGCGCTGGTCGAGCAGATCGGCAGGCGGCGCGCCGTTCCCCTGCAGACGCTCCAGCTGTGTGTTCAGCTGTGCCAGCTGTTCGGTATAGCTATTGATCTCCTTGGCGCTGCGCTCAATCTGGGTATTGGTGCTCTTTTCAAGGCCGGAAAGACGTTTGGCGCTGGCGTTATAGCGGTTGGCCAGCACGTCAAGGGAAGTAAACACCGCCGCACGCGCCGGGCCATCCGCCGGGTCGCCGCTCAGCGTCGCCATATCCTTAAACAGCTTGCCCAGCGAAACGGAGACGTTATCCGATTCATCCGCGAGCATGTTATCGATATCCGCCAGCTGTTCCATCCGTCCGGTGAAGGAGGCGTAGCCGGAGAGCGAGTCCCGCAGCTGGTTGTTGGCGAAGGCATCGTAGGCACGCTCTACGCCGCTGGCGCGGGCGCCATAGCCGTAAAATCCCTGCGCGGTCGACATGCCGCCAAGCTCACCGATAATCAGACTGCGGCGGCTATAGTTGCCGGACATGCCGTTGGTCAGGTTATCACCGGTCACCCGGATCGCGGCCTGCGCCACGCTGATGCCGTTTCTGGCTAAATTAAATAGGTTATTCATACGTTCTGGATATTCCCTGATTGCGGGCCCGGGTTCGCATCCGGGCCAGAAAGTTCATGGCTCTTTTTATTTCATCGGTGATTCAAAAATTCTCTAAAACATCTTTGTCAGAAAATAGTGTCGATATCGTTTTTATAGGCATTCACGCCCTGCTGAATATCGCCTTTTACCTTCTGAATAATGGTGATGAGCTTTTTCGCGTAGGCCGGATCGGTCGCGTAGCCGCCCGCCTGCAGCGCTTTCGCCCCCTGCTCTGCTGAATCTGACTGCACCACGCCGCGATAGCGCGGGTTTTTTGTTAGCAGCTTTGCGTAGTCCGAGAGCGCATGTTCATAGGAGTCGTAGACGCGGAACGCGGCTTTCACCTTCTGCTTCACGCCGTTGATATATTCAGTGGTGGTGATTTCGGTGGTTTTGCCGCGCCAGTCGCCCGTGGCCTTAATGCCGAACAGGTTGTGGCTCGGGCTGCCGTCAGCGGCGGGGATTTCCCGTTTCCCCCAGCCGGACTCCAGCGCCGCCTGAGCCAGAATCAGATGCGGATGCAACCCGCTCTGCTGCGCAGCCGCCTGGGCCGGGCGCAGCAGACGGGATATAAACGGATGCGCCCCTTCGACCGGTTTGGCAAATGACACCGGCGCAGGCAGACGCAGCGGGCCGGTGGCGGGCGCAGACGGCAGCCCCGGGCGTAAAACATCGCGCCCCGGCGGGGTGACTACCGGGGCATCGCTTTCGCCCCCCAACTGGCGAACGATAAGATCGGCAAAGCCGAGCTGACCACTCCCGGCAATGTTTTGCGCGATCTGCTGATCGTGCATGGCGGTGTACATTTCCGAAGACTGGCTGCTCAGCAGATCGCTCTTGAAGCTGGCATCGCGCATGCTCTTCATCATCATTTGCACGAAAATACCCTCCATCTGCTTCGCCGCCGCCTTCAGCGCGCCGGGCGTCTGCCGCCCGGCCTCCCGTTTCAGCGTGTCCAGCGAGCGGACGTCAAAAGCGGGTTGATCGAACTTGTCGAAGGCGTTCATCAGTTCACCTCCAGCTTCGCCCGCAGACAGCCGGCGTTTTTCATCGCCTGCAGAACCGACATCAGCTCGTTTGGCGTCGCGCCCAGGCTGTTCAGGGCGCGGATCACCGCGTTCAGATCGGTACTGCTGCGCACGTGCTGCAGCGAGCCGCCGCTGTCGCGTACCGAGATATCCGTCTGCGGCACCACCACCGTCTCCCCGCCGCCAAACGGCGTATCCGGCTGGCTGATGATGTTGTTCTGCATCACTTCAACCGTCAGGGAGCCGTGCGCCACCGCGCAGGAATCGAGCGACACGTGGCGGTTCATCACCACCGAGCCGGTGCGCGAATTCACAATGACCTTCGCGTCCTGCACGTTCACCTTCACGGGGATGTCCTGAATGTTGGCGAGGAAACGCACGCGGGACGGGCCGTCCGGCGGTGCGAACAGACGCACGGTGCGGGCATCTTCCGGCAGCGCCGCCCCGCCGCTGTAGCGCTGGTTGATGGCGTCGCTGATCTGCTGCGCCAGCGAGAAATCGGTCTCGTTCAGCTGCAAACGCACGATGTTCTGGGTCGCGAAATCGTTCGGCACTTCACGCTCGACGGTTGCCCCACCGCTGATGCGCCCGCCGTTAAGCTGGTTCACCTGCACGCGGCTGCCGCCCGCCTGCGCGCCTGCGCCGGAGATCAAAATATTGCCCTGGGCGATGGCGTAGATCTGGTTATCCGCCCCTTTGAGCGGGGTCATCAGCAGCGTACCGCCGCGCAGGCTTTTGGCGTTACCGACCGAGGAGACCACAATGTCCAGCTTATCGCCGGGACGCGCAAAGGGAGGCAGCTCGGCGGTCACCATCACCGCCGCAATGTTTTTCAGCTGCATATTGGTGCCTGCGGGTACGGTGATCCCCAGCTGGGAGAGCATGTTATTCAGGCTCTGGCCGGTAAACGGCGCCTGCATGGTCTGGTCGCCCGTACCGTCAAGGCCGACAATCAGGCCGTAGCCCATCAAGGAGTTAGAACGCACGCCCTGCACCGTCGCCAGGTCGCGAATACGTTCCGCGTGTCCCACTTTAGGCACCGCCAGCGTCATGCCATACAGCAGGATGCTGAGAAAAAACAGGATAGATTCTTTTTTCATGGTCATATCAGAAAGGAGAAAGGTTGAGGAACAGGCGTTGCAGCCAGCCCATGTTCTGCGCTTCGTTGATGTAGCCGTTGCCGACGTACTCAATGCGCGCATCCGCCACCTGGGTGGAGGGCACGGTATTGCTGCCGCTGATGGTGCGCGGGTTCACCACGCCGGAGAAGCGGATGAATTCGGTGCCCTGGTTGATGGCGATCTGCTTCTCGCCCACCACGCTGAGGTTGCCGTTAGACAGCAGTTCTTTCACGGTCACGGTGATGGTGCCGGTAAAGGTGTTACGCGCCGCCGCGCCGCCTTTGCCTGCGAAGTCATTCGTGCCCTGGGCTTTGAAATCCGCCTTCCCGTCACCCAGCCAGCTATCGGCCCCCGTCGGCACGGCAAGCAATTCCATCCCGGCCGATCCATTACGGTTGGCACTGGCGGAGGAACTTTTGCTGGCGCTCACGTTCTCCTGCAGCAGGATGGTCAGCGTATCGCCCACGTTACGCGGTCGGCGGTCTTCGAACATCGGCTGGTAGCCGTAGTTCATTCCCTGCCCTGCCTGAAACAGTGAGCCGCCGGTCGCTGCCGGTGCCATCGGTAATGGTGTTGCCGTTGTCGGGCCTTCAACAAGGGGCTTTTGCATAATGTGCGCGCAGCCGCTAAGCAGCAGCGTGCTGGCCAGCAGCGCGGCTGCCGGAATGTGCATAGACAATATTTTCATTTCAGTGTCGATAAAAAGTCTGGCCGCGCGAGCGGCCAGAGAGAGGACATTACAGCTGGGAAAGGCGCTGCAGCATCTGATCGGATGCCGAGACCGCTTTGCTGTTGATTTCGTAGGCGCGCTGCACCTGAATCATGGTCACCAGCTCTTCCGCTACGTTGACGTTGGAGATCTCCACGTAGCTCTGCTTCAGCGTGCCCGCGCTCTCCATGCCGGGGTTCAGCTCGTTCGGCGCGCCGGAAGACTGGGTCTCTTTGTAGAGATTGCCGCCGATGCTTTCGAGCCCCGCGTTATTGACGAAGGTGGTCAGCGTCAGCTGCCCAATCTGCTGCTCTTCCGCCTGACCGGGCACCTTCACGCTGACGATACCGTCGCTGCCGATGTTCAGTTTGGTGGCATCCTGCGGTATCACGATGCCCGGCTGAATCGCATAGCCTTCGGCATTCACCAGCTGGCCGTCCGGGCTTTTGGCAAAGTGGCCGTCGCGGGTGTAGGCGGTGCTGCCGTCCGGCATCTGCACCTGGAAGAAACCTTCACCTTCGATAGCCACGTCGTACTCGTCGCCGGTCGGGTTCATACCGCCCTGCGTGTGTACCCGCTGGGTGGAGACCGGACGCACGCCGGTACCCAACTGCAGACCGCTCGGCAGGGTGTTCTGCTCGCTCGACTGGGCGCCTGGCTGGCGCATGTTCTGATAGAGCAGATCCTGAAACACGGCGCGCTGACGCTTAAAGCCGTTGGTGTTGACGTTCGCCAGGTTGTTGGAGATGACGTCCATATTGAGCTGCTGTGCTTCCAGCCCGGTTTTTGCGATCCATAAAGAACGAATCATGTTGTGGCTCCTTGCGCGAATTTAGCTCACGCTTAATAGCTGATTGGCCTTCTGGGCGTTCTCGTCGGCGGTGCGGATCACCTTCATGTTCATGTCAAAGCCGCGGGAGTTAGCGATCATCGCCGTCATGGCCTGCACCGGGCTGACGTTGCTGCCCTCGATGGCCTCCGGCGTCAGGCGCAGGGTTTCATCCTGAGCCAACATTACGCCGCTCGCCGGGCGGAACAGGCCGTCATCGCCGTGAACCATACTGTTCATCTCAGCGTTGACCAGCTTCAGGCGGCCAACGGGCACCAGCATCGTCGGGTCATCTCCCATGCCAAGCGCCGACACGGTGCCGTCGCTGCCGATGGTGACGTGAGACTGCGGCGGCACTTCCAGCGGCCCGCCGTCGCCCATCAGCGGACGGCCGTTGACGCTCAGCGCCCCGTCCTGATCCACCTCGATGGCGCCGTTGCGGGTATAGCCTTCGCTGCCGTCGTCCATCGCCACGGCCAGCCAGCCGTCCTGTGGCAAGGCCACGTCCAGGCTGCGCCCGGTGTGGGTGATCGGCCCCATGGTGGTGTCGTGGAACGGCGTGGACTCTGCCACCAGCGCGCGGGTGCGCAGGGTTTCCCCTTCAATGGGCACCGAGCGGAAGGCCGCCAGCTGGGCGCGAAAGCCCGCGGTGGAGCTGTTCGCCAGATTGTTAGAGGTGACCGCCTGGCGGTTGAGCGCCGCATTAGCGGCACTCATGGCGGTATAGATAGCGCGATCCATCATTCAGCCTTAACGCAGGTTAACCAGCGTCTGCAGGACTTCAGACTGGGTTTTGATGGTTTGCGAGTTGGACTGGTAGTTACGCTGGTAGACGATCATGTTGACCATTTCGTTGCCCAGTTCCACGTTGGAGGACTCCAGCATGCCGCCGGTGATATCCCCGAAACTGCCGGTGCCCGAGGTCCCCAGGAACGGCTGGCCGGACTGCACGGTTTCCGCCCACAGGTTGTTGCCCTGCTGCTCCAGGCCACCCGCATTGGCGAAATCGGCCAGCACCACCTGCGCCACGGTCTGACGTTTGCCGTTGCTGTAGATGGCAATCACCTCGCCCGTGTCGCTGACCTGATAGCTGTTAAATTTACCCGGTGCCTGACCGTCAATCTCGCCGAGCATCACCTGGGTATCGCTGGCGTTTTGGGTAATATTCAGATCAAGTGTCAGATCCAGCGCCGCTGAGCCGTTGTAAGGCTCTCCTTTGATGTTTATTGTCTTCGGCGTGGTGAGTTTGCCGTCAGGCCCAAACGTAAGCGTCTGCTCACTCCACTCATCCGCACCCGTGCCAGGCGCGGTAGAGTCCTGGGCATGAACCTTCCACTCACCTTCTGCGGTATGCACGTAGTACACCTTGATAGCGTGCTTATTCCCCAGGCTGTCGGTGGCGGTCACTTCGCTGACGTAGTTGTAGGTATCAGGGTTGTCAGGATCGAAGCCCGGCGCCGGCGGAATGATTTTATCATCGGACTTCAGATTGCCGGTCACGTCGCCTTTGGTTGACGCCGCCGGAGGCATGTCGTCCTTCGGAATGCGAATCGGTCCGACCTGCGCGCCCGGGTTAATCACCCCATCCGTCGCCTGATAGCCGGTTAAAAACAGCCCGTTGGTTTTGTTGACGATAAAGCCGTTCTGGTCCTGCTCAAACTGGCCGTTGCGTCCGTAGAACACGCTGCCCGCCTGGTCGACCATGCGGAAAAAGCCACGACCGGTAATCCCCATATCCAGCGCGGAGGTGCCGTTCATTAGGCTGCCGTCGCCCATATTCTGGTTGACGCCCGCCACCTGCACACCCATCCCCGTCGAACCGGCAAAGATATCGGCGAAGGAGACGGAGCCTGCTTTAAACCCGACCGTCTGGGAGTTGGCGATGTTGTTACCCACCACGTCCAGCGCTTTTGCTGCGGCACTCAGGCCGCTAAGACCTTGTGAAAAACCCATAATTAATTTCCAGAAAGTAATGACTATTTTTGAATGACAAAAACTTTACCCATGCCAATCGGATCGTTATTCAGCAGATGCAGAATCGGTCCGCTCGGGTCCATCGTGACGCCCTGAACCTGATCCTGAACCAGACCAAACACTTCCGGGTTTTCCCCCTCAGGATTGCTGGCTTCAAAGGAGAGGGTGTATTCCCTGTCGCGCGGCGGCCCCGGCTCCGGCTTGAAGTTTTCCAGGTCGTCGAGGTTGTAGGTATTCATGCCCTGCTTCACGTTCTTCAGCTCTGCGGTGTACGCCTTATCACCGTCGTGCAGGGTGACGGTTACCGTTTCGGCATCGCCTCCTAATACAAAGTGGAAGTCGTCCGAATTACCCGGCTGTTCCACGCCTTCCTGCATGATGCCGATCCCCGGCTCGCCAAAGGAGACCTTCGCCTCGCCTTCAATCAGCACGCTGCGCCCTACCCAGGAGGAGGCGCTCATGCTGCCAAGCTGGATCATCATCGCCTGCACGCCCGCGACGGAACTGTTGAGCTTCTCGACGCCCGCCGCCATGTTGAACTGCGCCAGCTGCGAGGTGAGCTGGTTGTTATCCATCGGATTGGTGGGATCCTGGTTTTTCATCTGCGCCACCAGCAGGTTCATAAACTGGTTTGACAGATCCGCCGCGCTGTTGCCGGTGCCGGTGCCACCCGCACCGCCGTTATTGTTGTTAATCGAAGAGACCGCCATATGCGTCCTTACTGACCAAGCGTTAATGTTTTCAGCATCAGGCTTTTGGCGGAATTCATCACTTCCACGTTGGCCTGGTAGCTGCGTGAGGCGGAAATGGTGTTCACCATCTCGTTGATGACGTTGACGTTGGGCATCCGCACGTAGCCCTGTTCATCAGCCAGCGGATTGCCCGGTTCATAAACCAGGCGGTCCGGCGCGCTGCTCTCGACTACGTCGCTAACCTGCACGCCGCCGATCTCCTGACCGACAGACGCGTCAACGGAAAAGACCACCTGACGCGCGCGGTAGGGTTGACCGTCCGGCCCCGCCACGCTGTCGGCGTTGGCCATGTTGCTGGCGCTGACGTTAAGGCGTCGGGACTGGGCCGCCATCGCCGAACCGGAAATATCAAATACGCTAAAGAGCGACATCGTTGATTACCCCTGACTGAGCACAGTCATCATTTTTTTAATATCCGCGCCAAGGAACGTCAGTCCCGACTGATATTTCACGGCGTTATCCGCAAAATTGACGCGCTCGCGATCCATATCCACGGTATTACCGTCGGCACTCGGCTGATCCGGTATGCGATACAGCACATTCGCATCGTCAAACGGCATCGCTTTACCTTCAATATGCTTCTGTGACGTTAATGCCAGTGATACGGGAGATTTCGCCATAGCGTTATTTTCCATGGCGGCTTTTAGCTGCTGAGTAAAATCAATATCGCGCGCCTTGTAGCCCGGCGTGTCGGCATTCGCAATATTTGAAGCCAATATATCCTGGCGGCGCGACAGCAAACCTAACGCCTGCTGTTGAAAGCGAAAGGCGTCATCAAGTTTATTCATGACAACAGCACTCCTGTCTTGCGTTAATTAAACTGCGATAGTGTAGTCAGCGCTGGTGAAATATCACACTGCGAAGACCCGACAGAAATAAGCCTATTTAGGGAAATAGAAATAATCCTAATAACGTTAACGCGACGATAGATTTAATTACCTTCAAAAGTGTCATTATTTGAAGCAATAAAACCCAGGTGCCTGCGTATATAATTTAGCCATCACAGATATGATTAAGGCAATACGATGAAGCTCCGAATAATCAGCACGGCGGTGGCCGCTTTGCTCTTTTCTGCATCCGCCGCAGCCAGCGTACCCTCTGACCAGACGGCAAAGCAGCGGCTGATGCTTAAACTGGATGCGCTGATCCCACAGCCTGAAGTCGGTAGCGACATCGTGCGCACCGTAACCCTGCTCGCCGCACCCGCGCAGCTGGCCGCCGTGTGCGATAACCCGGAGCTGAGCCTGGTGGGAAGCAACAGCCGTCTGACCGGCAAACGCACCGTGCTCGCGCAGTGCGGCGCGCGTCGCCATTTCCTGCCGGTTCGCATCAGCGCGCAGGGCACCTGGTGGGTGGCAAGCCAAAGCCTGCCCGGCGGGGCGATTGTCCAGCGCAGCGATATCGAGCCGGTTACCGGCAGTCTCGACCACCAGCCGGGGGGACTCATCTTTAACGCCGATGAGATTATTGGTCAGCGCCTGACCCGCGCCATCGACGCCGGTAAGCCGCTGTTAGAAAACCAGCTTCGCCAGCAGTGGCGTCTGCGCGCCGGACAGACGGTCGACCTGGTGACGACCGGTTCAGGCTTTCGTATTCGCAGCCAGGGCAAGGCGCTCAACAACGCCGCGGTGGATGACCTGCTCAAAGTCAAAACGGCAGGCGGGCGCACCGTGAGTGGAAAAGTGGGAGCTGACGGGCAGGTGATGATTATTTCACAACAATAAATTTTAGGTTTTCTGTGAATCACCGATGAAAACAATATTGAGTACAGAACATGTTTCCCTGAGAGGACCACCATGAGCATCAACAGCAGCCAGACCACCGCGCCGATTGCAAAAATCGCCCCAACTCAGGATCTGCGCGCCCGCACGCAGCCTCAGGAGAGTGACACTGCGGCAAAACGTTCGGACAAGCGCGACAACACCAACGTCACCCTGAGTGAAATGACCAAAAAGATCCAGACCGACGACAGCCGCGACGTGGACTACGCGCGCGTCTCCGAGCTTCGCGCCGCGCTGTCGGCAGGTACCCTGCGCATCGAGCCTGAGAAAATTGCTCAGGCGATGGTGCAGGACATGTTTCAGTTTTAACCGTAAGCAGGACCCCTATGGACAAGCTTTACCCGATACTCGCGCAGATGAAAACGTCTCTGGATGAGCTGGAGGCGATCATGATTGAAGAGGTCAATCAGCTCAACCGCACGCAGATCAACCCGGTGTCGCTGCAGGTATTGGCGGATAACAAAAACCAGCTGCTGTCGACCATTCAGTATTACGACGATATGCGCCGTCAGCAGGAGCAAAGCTGCGGCGCGGAAGCCCCCTACCCGGGGCTCGGCAAGCTGTTTGCCAGCTGGCAGCAGGTGCATGAGAAGGTGCGCAGCACAAAGTCGCTGAATCAAAAGGTGGAATCGCTGCTGCAAAGCCATATGAAGAAAAATCAGCATATCCGCAAGGCCATCGACCACGTGGGCCACGCTAGCACGCTCTATGGACCCGCGGGCGAATCCAGCCAGCTGCCCGCGGGCCGCAAGTACAACATCAGTATCTGATCGTTCCTCTCTGCGTTGTCCTCTTTTGCCCGCCTCTGGTGGGCTTTTTTTTTGCCCGGCGGCGCTTCGCTTGCGCGGGCCTACGGGCTGACAATCCCCTCTCCCTTACGGGGAGAGGGTTAGGGTGAGAGGTAAATTAAACAGCGGTGTAAGATTTTGCCACGCTGCTGGTTTTGCGCATCGCGGAGAGTTCTGTGCTGATGGTGCTCAGGCGCCCCTGAATGGCGCGCGTTAAGAGGGCATCGTTCTCAAGCAGGGTCGCCAGCCGGGCGCTGACCGACGTTTTATTGTGCTGTGCCAGCTGGCTTAAATCGATATCACACAGCGTTCTCATTCCCATGGTGTACGCCACGGACTCGTCAAGAAACACATCCCACTCGCCGGCATTGGCCTGCTGCCGCAGCTTCGCGTTGCTGATGAGCAACTCATCAATCAGCGCCATCACGTCGTTATCCATGTTTCACCTGCTTGTGCTGCGGGGCGATGGCCTGCCAGGTTTCCTGCATCCCCGTCATCAGGGCAATAAGGTGCGGCAGCTTTTCACCGGATTTGTTGAGATTCGCCTCCAGCAGCGTACGGGAAATATACTCGTACAGGCTCTCCAGCTCTTCGGCGATTTTTCCGCCCTTCTCGTGATCCAGCCCGGCGCGCAGGCCGTTGTCGATAATATTGATGGCGCGGGAGATCATCTCGCCGCGACGAGCAATATTGCCCGACTGGAAATAAATCTCTGCCCGCTTCATGGCGTTAATCGCCCCGTCATAGAGCAGGACGATAAGCTGATGCGGCGTCGCGCCAGCGATCTGGCTGTCGAGAGAGACAGCGGTGTAGGCACTTTTGCCCGTTTTGGTGTACATCGTCAAATCCTGCCGGGCAGCACACTGCCCGGGATAGTAGTGATTAAACCAGCCCCGCCAGCGACTGCTGTAGACGGGTACTCATGTTGTTCATATCGCTCATGGCCTTATCCAGGCGCTGATACTCTTTCTCCCTGCGCAGCATGGTCTCTTCAATGCGTCGTTCAATGGCCGTGATCTGCTTGCCGATGCGCTTTTCCTGATCGCGCAGGGAGTCCAGCGCGGTTTCGATCACGCCTTCTTTCTTCTCAATCGACTCTTTGTCACCAAGATAGGTATTAAAAATCCCTTCCATCCGGTCCTTAATTCCCTCTTTACCACCTTTACCGAGGAACAGCGCTTCAACCTCTTTCGGGTTGTCCTTCAGGGCGGCATCAAGTTTTTTGCTGTCGATGGTCAGGGTGCCGAGCGTACCGGTACGATCATCGCCGGTTTTACCGTCGAACGTGACGGTAATCCCTATTTTACCCAGCGTCTGAATGACATCCCCAACCTCGGGATAGCTGCCCGTCACGGTGGCTTTCAGCTCGCTGGTCAGTCGACGTAAAGACCCGTCACTGAACAACGCACCATTGGTCGGGTCGGATGTGGGGACCTCATCTTTTGCTAATTTGTCGCGATCGGGAGCGGTATATTTGGTCGCGCCAGCCACGGTGTTGAGGTAGTTGTTGTAATTTTTGACAAACTCCTCAATCAACGTTTTCACCTTTGAGGTGTCTTCGGTGATGGTCAGGGATTCGGTTTTGTAGTTTTCCGGATTGTTAGGGTCGGTCGGGTCAGCAGGAGGGTCCTTCATATCCGATACTTCCCGCAGTTCAAGCGTCACACCGGTGATCAAATCCTTTATGGTGTTAGCGCTGCGGGTGACAAGGTTACCGTTGAGAAATATTTCCGCATTTCGCGCTTCTGTTTCAGGTTTTGCGGCAGCATCTGCCAGCTTAGCTTCCAGCGCCGTATTGCCTGTCACTTTGATATCCATTTCCCCGGCTACACCGGTTTTTTTCGAGGTCAGCACCAGTTTGTGCTTCCCGCCCCCAATGGTTATCACTTCCGCTACGACATCGCCCTTCTGTTCATTGATCTTTTTGGCTATTTGCTCGAGAGAAGTTTCGTCTCTCTTGAGATCCAGCTCCATCGGTTTTTCACCCTCTTTCAGGGTGATGGTGACCTTCGCGGCACTGTCACCAATTTTTTGATCTCGCGTATCGTTCACTACTGCCAACTGATGGGCTTGCGCCAGCTGTTTAACAGCGATGGAATAGCTATTGGGAATCGCCCCTTCGCCCGCTGTGGCCTTAAAGGTTTTGTTGTCACTCACGCTGACGCCGTTAAATCCCTCATCTTCCAGCTTGCCGAGATTGTCCTTCATCGTGCTCAGCGCGCTGGAAATAGAGCCCCATGCAGAAATCTGCCCTTTATAGGTGGTTTGCTTCTGCAGATAAGGATTGAGTTTTTTCGTAATACCTTTGCGCTCATCTGCCAGCCACTGATCAAACGGCAGCCCGGACCCCACGCCTAAAAAATTCGTTCCAGCCATAATAATGTTCCTCCAGAAATGAAATAGTTCACACTCTTTTCATCGGATAATAGAGAAGGAAGTTTAATTTTTCACAGGGGGCACAACAATATGGAAGAAGGGTAAAGACAGTTTCGTGCGCTTATTACGTCATTACCCTTCGCCATTTAAATAATAGACGCCAAACCTGTCGCCATTTTTCGCCATCAATAAAAAAAGCAAAAAAATAATTCAGTCTTTTTTATTCCCCCCGATGAAAGAAGTATGCGCATCAACGAACGCATATCACTCACAGTCATTATTACTTAGAAGGATACAACAATGGCACAGGTCATTAATACCAACGCATTGAGCCTGATGGCTCAGAACAACCTGAACAAATCTCAGTCTGCCCTGGGCACCGCTATTCAGCGTCTCTCTTCCGGTATGCGTATCAACAGCGCGAAGGACGATGCAGCGGGTCTGGCCATCTCCAACCGCTTCACCTCTTCAATCCGCGGTATGACCCAGGCGGCACGTAACGCCAACGACGGTATCTCCCTGGCGCAGACCACTGAAGGCGCGCTGGAAGAAGTGACCGAAAACATGCAGCGTATCCGCGAGCTGACCGTGCAGGCGAAAAACGGCACCAACTCTGAAGATGACCGCAAATCCATCATGAAAGAGATCGGTTCCCGTCTGGAAGAAATTCAGCGCGTTGCCGACGTGACCAACTTCAACGGTGTGAAAGTGTTCGACGGTTCTAAGGATAAAATCACCATTCAGATCGGCGATAAAGATGGCGACACTATTGATATCAATCTGAACGAATTGAACCTCAAAGAACTGGGTCTGGAAAACTTCGGTAGCGACTTTGCTAAAATTACGGCGACGATAGACGATCCACAATTTAGCGGGAAAGGCGTTGTAGGTGCTAATGGTCAAAAATATGATACCCCCGTAGGCGAATACACTCTGACCACCACCGATATTACTGCTGTCCTGGCTAAATCAACTGTACCTGGTGCTGACAAATTACATACCTTTAAAGAGGATGATGGCACTGTACGCTTCTTTGCGGTTAACTCCACAACCCAGGAAGCACAAGAAATGAATATCAAATTTAAAGATAATGCTGGTAACGTTGAAATTGATGGTGATGCAACACCTGGTGCTGCACTTTCCAAGCTGGATGCCGATGTTCTGATTAACGGCCTGAGCACATTCACTCCAGTCGCGGTTAAAAACGACGATATTCTGAAAGATAATACTGGTGCAGCAACCGCATTTAAACTTTCAGATAAATTAGACGAAATTTCCGCGGCTGCATTCGGTGGTGCTGATGCCGCAACCTCTGGTATTCAGGTATTCTCTGGCGGCACGCCAAACAGTTACTATGCGGTCGACAATAATGGTGAAGTTAAGTCGTTCACCCTTAATGCTGCAGGGGCTGTGACTATTGGTGCCGATCCCGCTCCACGTGATGCCTACGTGTTCGCTAAAGCCGCTTCAGGCGCGGCTGGCGCAGATACTCTGATCGATCAGTTGGATAAAGCCATCACCAAAGTTGCCGATTTCCGTGCCGACCTGGGTGCCGTTCAGAACCGCTTCAGCTCCATCATTGCGAACCTGAATACCAACATCATCAACACCACCGAAGCGCGCTCCCGTATTCAGGATGCAGACTTCTCCGTGGAAGTGTCTGCTATGAGCCGCGCGAACATCCTCCAGCAGGCTGGCGTGTCCGTACTGGCCCAGGCGAACCAGGTTCCGCAGAACGTGCTGTCCCTGCTGCGTTAATCTGCTTAACCGCCTCAAACACTTACGCGCATGTCCTCCATGCGCGGTTGCCCTCCCTGGTGGAGGGCTTTTTTGTTTATGCATCATCTTCTTGCCTGGCGGCGCTCCGCTTGCACAGGCCTACAGGAAGCAACGTAAATGTAGGCCGGTCAGGCGAAGCCGCCACCCGACTTTATTTTTAAGCGTGCAGGTAAGGTTCCTTCACAAAATCGGCTAACAGATGCACCATGTCATGCAGTAATCCGGTCAATGCCTTATTCACACTCTGCGGCAGAGTATTACCCAGAATAGCCTGTGCCAGCGCTTGCGCATAACTAACCGGTGTGGCCGTATCCTGCCAGCTATCCGACATGCATGACGGCGCAGCGTCCCCTGCAATGAGCTGTTCAATCAAATGCGGTGGCAGATCATCGTCGCAACGATGCTCCAGCTCATCCAGAGCGTGTAGCAAGCGCCCGCAGAGCGCGTTGCGTTCGCGTATAGTGTCGACCTCAACCAACGCGCTCGCGAATGCCGCACAGATATCGGCCACATCAAAAAGGTCGGCAGAGGCCGGAAGCGGTAAGGCAATGAGCTGTTCGATAAAGTTAACGTGGGATGATTCAGAGAGTGTGGAAAGAATAGTCATATGAAAGTCTCCTTGTATATTCATACAACCACCACCGGAGTTCTCACGCTCAAAGGTGGTGGCGCTGACGGAGGTGAGAATCGACATACAAGGGAGCCGACCAACCTAACGGTTGCTCCGCCAGCGCCGCCATGATTGTAACGACGTGTGCGCATGTACGATACAAAAATGTATCGCCTTGTATTTTCAGGTTCTCACGCCCGGTTGCGGACGTTTCCGCAACACGGGCACTTTACGAAGTGATGAAAACAAAAAAAAGGGTAAACCCCGAATTACATAAGGTTACTTCCAGGATTACGAGGCGCCTTCCAGATTTGTGCCGGGTGGCGGCTTCGCCGTACCCGGCCTACATGTGCGTTGCTTCCTGTAGGCTCGTGCAAACGAAGCGCCGCCGGGCAAGACCGACAGCGCGCACCGCATCACACCCTAAACCGGTTCACCACGCTTTCCAGCTCCGCGGCCTGCTCCTCCATCGCCTTCGCCGCCGTCGACACGTCCGCCACCAGCGCGGCATTCTGCTGAGTGGCGCTTTCAAGCTGACATACCGCCACGTTCACCTGCTCAATACCGACGCTCTGCTCACGGCTGGCGGTTTTGACCTCTTCCATCAGCGTGGAGACCTCATTAACCGACGTCACCAGCGCGTTCATGATTTCCCCGACCTCCTGCACCAGACGGCTGCCGTCCTGCACGCCTATCACCGCGTCGTTAATCAGCTCGCGGATCTCCTTCGCCGAGCTGGAGGATCGCAGGGCCAGGCTTCGCACCTCTGCCGCCACCACGGCAAAACCGCGCCCCTGCTCGCCCGCTCGTGCCGCTTCAACCGCCGCATTTAACGCCAGAATGTTGGTCTGATACGCGATACCGTCGATCACCCCGACGATGTCGGTCACGCGCAGGGATGACGATTCAATATGACTCATCTTTTCCACCGCAGCATTCATCAGCGTCGCGCCCTGCTGCGCCACGGCGGCCGCCTGCGTGGCCAGCCTGTCGGCATCCGCCGCGTTGTCGGCGTTGTTGCCCACAATACCGGCAATCTGCTCCATCGACGCCGCCGTTTGCGTCAGAGAGGCGGACTGCTCTTCGGTGCGTGACGAGAGCGACACGTTGCCCTCTGCAATCTGATGAGAGGCTGCCGCAATCGTGCGCGTACTCGCTCCAACCTGCTGTATCAACCCCTGCAGATAGCGCATAAACGTATTCACGTTGTCGGCGATAGCGTTCAGCTCGCGCGTACGGCTCTGCGGCAGGCGCAGGGTCAGATCGGCCCCGCCCGCGGACAGCGCGGCCAGACGGTCGCTCACGGTCTGGAGGTTACGCATCATAAAGTGCACGGTCAGAATCAAAACCACTCCCAACAGCAGCAGCAGCGGGATCTGCACCATTCCCAAACGCAGCAGAATGCTGTGGGTCTGCTGGTTCAGCAAGCTACTTTGGGTATCAGTTGCCACAAACCACGGACTGCCGGCAATCGGAGAGAGGAAGATGGTATGTTCGCCATCGTCAGCCTCATAGGTGCGTTCGATGTAGCCACCGCTGCCCTGCGACAGCATCTCCTGCAGAAGGGCAATTTCATCTCCGGGCAGGTCGATAATATTTTTCAGCTGCGGCGTGGTGTCGCTGGCGCGGCTGTAGCCGATAATTTTACCGTTGGCCTCGACAATCAGCACGCCGCCCTGCAGCGGCTCGGCGATCTTGCGCGCAAGCTCATTGAAGAAGCCCAGCGTCACGTCCAGCGTCGCCACGCCCCACAGCTGACCGTCACGCCAGATCGGCATCGCACAGTTGGTTCGCGGCTGCGGGCTGGCGGCGTCCATATAGGCGTCGGCCCACGCACATTGCCCTTTTGCAGCACGCATCCCAGCCTTAAACCACGGCAGCTGCCAGTAAGCAGCCGCATCCGGCTGATTCCACGTACCGTTCAGCTGCAGCTGGTTCTGCTTGTCTCTGGCATAAAACGTGCTGTTTTTCTCCACGCCCGGCTCACGCTTCCCCGGCAGCGGCCACACGCCGCCGCCAAACAGGGTGCTGTCACCGTTCTGGTTCACCAGGGCAGGAAGCAGACGGTCGATTTGCGCGCTCTCGAGCTGCGCGACGGTTTCCGTCAATACGCGCTGCTGCGCCTGTACCCGCGACATCAGCTGCGTCACGGCGGCGGTGTGCTCGTTAATTTGATAGTGCACGCGCCGGTGCTCATCTTTCAGCAGCGCGGGCGCAATGAAGTGCATAACAACCCAGAGGGTAATGAGGGTCAGTAAAATAAAGAAAGCAGAGACCAGCATAATGGCCCTGCTTTGAAGGGAGGAAAACATAATATGAAATACTCGTAGATTATCCGCTCGTGCGGTGAATTAAGGTGTTCGCCACCGTGTAAACCTCTTCAATCAGCACGCTGTTATTTTGCGTCACCGAAGGTGCCCCGCTTTGCGCCTGCATCATCGCATCGTCAATCAGGGCCCGGAGTTCTTTCGACGAACGCGCGCAGCGGCTCGCCAGGTTGCGCGACTCCACGGCAAACACGCTCTCATCGTTATGAAGGGAATAGCTGTAGGCGCGACTGGCCAGCTGCACCAGCGTGCCGCTGCTGTCGGCAATGTGCAGCGCGGCGTCGTGTAGCGCGTTCATTGCCCGGATCGCGCCCGTGGCGCTTTCGCTCAACACGGCCAGCATATTGGCGTTCGCTTCGGGTACCCGCAGCAGACGTTCATTCTCCTCGGCAATCGTGCTGGCTGCCCTGGCAATCGCGCTCGCCTGCTCGCCAATCTCCTGCATCAGCGGCGGCAAATGCGCGCCCTGCTCGGTTTTCAGCTGCGACGGCAGCTCTTCGTTGAGGCGGGATAGATGCTGGTTCAGGCTGCGAAGCAGGGTCAACGTAGAGACCAGCAGCAAGGCCGCCAGCGGCCACGGCTTATGCAACATAATGCCCGGCCGCTCGCCCATTCGCCGGGTGGGCACGTCAAGGGCAAGCAGCCACGGCCTGTCGGGAATGGGCATCACCATCAGCGTATGCTCGCCGCTGGCGCTGCGAAAATGGGTATGACGCAACCCGCCATCCGACTGGGCCACCAGCGCACGCAACGGCACCGCCATCGGCAGGTTAATATCGTTGAGGGACTGTACCGTCGGCGCACCGGCGGCATCGCCGATGATGCGCCCGGTGTCGTCCACAATCCAGGCGCGACCGCCAAGACGTTCGCCCGTCTCTTTGACCAGTGCATTAAGAAATTGACGGCTGCTGCCCGTCTCTTCGGCACTATCCGTCTCGCCCGGCGCGCTTTTGTCCAGCGCGAAGCTTTTAAGGGTGACCACGCTTTCGGTCATTGAACGCTGCTGCGCTTCAACACGATCGAGCTGCTCGCGCAGCTGGGTCGCCAGGACATCAACCTGCGTGCGCAGGCGCTGCCCCTCCGTGCGAATAAACCACGGCATGACGCCAGCCTGCACCAGAATCACCAGGGTAATGAAAATAACGACCAGTATGACAATAAAAACCATAACATCAGCGCCTGTTCTTTTAACGGCAGCACAATGCTGCCTCTGCAGGGCTATTTTATTATGCAGGCATCAGGAAATATGCTCTTCAAACCGTTGATAACCGCGCACTTATGTTAACCCTCAACAAAAACAATTTTGCGGACCTTCTGCCAGCGTTTGACCAGCCAGCCGTCGAGGCTGCAAAGGGTGCCGCCCCAGGTCAACGGGAACAGGCAGAGCACCACATAGAGCGTCTCGGGCAGATAAAGCAGCCAGCTCAGCCATGAAATCAAATTCAGCCCGCGCGGAATGGTGTAAATCCCAATCGTGATCAGCGCCACGCTGCTGATGACCATTAATATCAGCGCGCTAACGCGGCTGAACAACCCCAGCGTCAACAGCAGACCCATACTGCATTCCAGGAACGCCACCACTACCGCCATAACAACCGGGAAAGGGATCCCCGCATCGTGCAGGGTATCCACCATCAGCAACTGGTTCTCAGGAACAAATAATTTATTAAACCCGGCAGAAAAGAAAAATACACCTGTCACCAGACGACAGATAAATACGGGAAACATGGCCGGCATATCGGACGTATGCATAAAACGCTTAAGAGAGAACATCGGTCATCCTTGTTAAGAAAATGAATACTGTTTAATAAATTCAATAACCTGCTTTTTACTCAGTATAAATTCGCAGACCTCGTGCGCAACCGCCGCCCCGCCATTTCCGGCACAATTAATAACTTTATTCATATTAAAAATGATTAATCAAAAGTGATAACAGCGTCTCATTATCAACGCTGCTGACGCCGCGCACGCGCAGTTAAAATGGTAACCAATTGGTTTTAATGTGATTAAAACGCAATCACTCATAACGTTATTTTTGGTGTGGTTAAAACACCGCAATTAATAACCTTAAAGGTGTTAAGGCTGCTTTTACATAATGGTTGCAAAAAGATGAAGTAAGACATAAAAAACATGTCGCTCTGGCTCCCGGCTAGCAATAACGTGCATTCATTACTATTAATTACATTAGCCAGAAGCGATACCCAATACACCAGAAGAATCAAATAACTATGCTAAACAATATCGCGATTGGATCGTTAGTGTCGCTGGATTTGCAAAGCCGTACGCTTGCCCGAACGGATACGCAAGAGACCGTCACGCTTCCCCAAAGCGCATGTCTGTGCCTTGCCGCGCTGGTGGAGGCGCATGGGGAAGTGCTTTCCCAGGAACAGCTGATGGAGATCGGCTGGCGCAGCGCCGGGGTGGAGGTCACCGACAACAGCGTGCGGGTGATGATCACCAAGTTACGCCGTGCGTTCGCTCAGCTAAACCTGCAGGAGGCCGTCACGCTCATCGCCGTAACGCGCAGCGGCTATCGCCTGCTGGTGCGGGAGAGCGGCAGCGAAGTGGCGCCTGCAACGCAGATACCAGATCTCCCGCAGCAGGAAGCCCCCGAACAGGCCGTTGCGCCAGAGGTACCGCCGACGGTCGAACCCGCCCCGCCGCGCGCCCGCAGCACGCTCATGCAAAAGAGCTGCGCCACGCTCAGCGGCGTGCTCGTTGGGCTGGTGATTGCGCTCCTCCTGCGCGGCATTTTAGATTTTAGCCCGCAGCCGGTGCACTTTGTGCGCTGGAATGGCCCCGGCGTGCCGCCCGGTACCGAGGTGATGGTTCAGCAGGACAAACAGTCGCAGACCGCGCTGATTGAATCCACGCTGCAAACCTATACCCGCCACGTTCTGGCGCGCCGTACCGACGAGAAGCCCGCTGCCGTACTGTATGTGACCACGGGCTCGGAAAAGATGAGTAAATTCCAGGGGCTTATTGCCTGCCAACAACCCTTTAAGGATTCAGGGAATGACTGCGAATCGTTCTATTTTCGCCATTATTAAATCGCCGCTCGCGCTGCTGTTTCTTGGCGGCGTTATTATCGGGACCGGCGCCATGGCGCTGTACGGGTTTTATACCTCGCCCTACAAGGGGGCCTGTATTGCGCCGACCTCGTATTACATTATTGAGGACGATAACAACGCGACGCTGGCGCGCGGTATCTACCGGTCTTACCGTGACGGCCTGTTCAACGGGCATACCACCTATATCGGCAGCATCAGTCACTTCAAAGACGGCAAGCGCGACGGGCTGCCGAAAGCCGTAAACCGCGAAGTGCGCTACGACATTGATATGTCGGGCAAGCGGCTCCATCTGACCGTCACCAGCCAGCATCGCAAGCTCGGCGGCCAGAGCTCGGATGAAGACGTGACCGATTATATCTTCCCGCAAATCAAACCGGGTGAAGAGGCGACCAGCACTGTCTACCTGCTGGACGACAAAGTCCTCGCCTCCGGCACGGAGACCGTCGCCCGTATCGCCTGCATGAATTGAGGGTCAGACCAGCGCCTGAATCAGGCCATCAAGGGTGTCAAACCCGAGGGCCATCAGGCGCTCAAAGAACGGTGCCAGCGTTTCGGCAATCAGGAAAAGCGCCAGCATGCCGAAGGTCAGCGTCAACGGGAAGCCAATCACAAAGATAGAGAGCTGCGGCGTCAGGCGGTTTAACAGCCCGAGGATGAAGTTAATGCACAGCAGCAGCGCAATCACGGGTAGCCCCAACATCAGCCCCTGACTAAAGATCATCCCCGCGTGGGTCACCAGATACATAAACCCGCCCGCGTGCAGCGGCGTGGCGTCAACCGGCAGCGTCTGGAAGGTTTCCGCCAGCAGCGCCAGCAGCCAGAGATGGCCGTTAAAGGCGAGGAACAGCAGCGTCACCAGCAGGTTGAGAAAACGCGAGATCACCGGGCTGTTGCCAGCGCCAGGGTCAAAGAAGGTGGCGAACGAGAGGCCCATCTGCATGCCGATGATTTCGCCGGACATGCGCACGGCGGCAAACAGCAACTGCAGCGTTAACCCCATCGCCGCGCCGATAATTACCTGTTTCGCCATCACCCAGACCCCTTCCCAGGAGTAGAGGCCAATCTGCGCATCAGGCAGCGTGCCGCCAATCAGGATCGCAATCAACAGCGCCAGGCCCGCGCGCAGACGGGCGCTGACCGCCTTCTCGCCGAAAATCGGCGCAACGTGCAGCAGCGCGGCAATGCGCACCATGATGAAAAAAGTGTGACTGACCAGCCCGTAGAGCTGGTCGAGAGGAAGTCCGAAGGCCATCAGCCAATCACGAAAGGAATGCTGGCGAACACCGCGCGGGTGTATTCAATAAAAATCTTCATCATCCACGGCCCCAGCGCCACCGCCACGCCAACGATGATCAGGATCTTCGGGATGAAGGTCATGGTCATTTCATTGACCTGGGTGGCGGCCTGCAAAATACTGATGATAAGACCGGTGACCAGCGCGGCCACCAGCAGCGGGGCTGACACCATTAGTCCCACCTTGATCGCCTGCATGCCAATCACCATTACGCTTTCCGGGGTCATGGGTCTCTCCTAACTGTAAAAGCTCTGGGCCAGCGATCCCACCAGCAGCTGCCAGCCGTCGACCAGCACAAACAGCATCAGCTTAAACGGCAGCGCAATGGTGGTGGGCGGCACCATCATCATCCCCAGCGCCATCAGAATGCTGGCGACTACCAGATCGATAATCAGGAACGGAATAAAGATGGTAAAGCCTATCTGGAAGGCGGTTTTCAGCTCGCTGGTGATAAACGCCGGTATCAGAATGCTGAGCGGCACCTCTTCCGGCGAGGCGATATCCGGGGTTTTGGCGATACGGGCAAACATCGCCAGATCGCTTTCGCGGGTCTGGTCGAGCATAAAGGCACGCAGCGGTTTCACCCCTTCCGTGAGGGCCACTTCCATGGTGATCTTGTTTTCCTGCAGCGGCTGCCAGGCTTTTTCATAGATCTGGCTGAACACCGGTGACATGACGAAAAAGGTCAAAAACAGCGACAGCCCCACCAGCACCTGATTTGGCGGCGCGGTGGGCGTGCCGAGGGCATTACGCATCAGCCCCAGCACAATGATGATGCGGGTAAAGCCGGTCATCATCAGCAGTACGGCAGGAATAAAGGTAAACCCGCTCAGCAGCAGCAGGGTTTGCACCGGCAGCGTCCAGCCCTCTTCCCCCGCCGGTTTACCGAGGGTGATATCACCGTTGGCCGCCAGCGCACCGGCGGCAGGCAACATCAGGACGAGCGCCAGCAGCAGGCGGCGGTTCACTGCTCACCTCCCGAACGGTATTTCTGGCGCAACTTTTCCAGCATCTGCGGGAAGGTCGCAGGCGCAGAGGTTTGCGGGGCGTGCTCCGGGCGCGCCTGCGTCGCAAGGCAGGTAATCTGCGAAGCGGTGACGCCCAGCACCAGCCGCTGCTCGCCCACGTCCACCAGCACCAGGCGCTCGCGCGGCCCCAGCGACTGGGTCGCCACCAGGGTCATGTTGCCCTGGGCATCGTTGAGCCGACGCGACAGCCCGCTGCGGCGGGCAGCCCAGGCCATCGCCACCATCAGCAGGATAATCAGGGCCAGCGCGCCGGTGACCGTCATCAGCACCGAGCCGGTCGCCGGGAGGGAGTCAGTGGCGTTCATTAGCGGCTCAGGCGGTGCATACGTTCAGACGGCGTGATGATATCCGTGATGCGGATGCCGAACTTATCGGAAACGACCACCACTTCACCCTGCGCAATCAGATAACCGTTGATCAGGATATCCAGCGGTTCCCCCGCCAGCCCGTCCAGCGACACCACCGAGCCCTGGCTCAGGCGCAGCAGCTCTTTGATGGTCATTTTGGTACGCCCCAGCTCCACGGTCATTTTTACCGGGATATCGAGGATCAGGTTCATCTCGTCAGAAAATTGCGGTGCAGCCATGGTGTCGGTAATTCCCGCCGCGTGCTGTTCGCTCATTGCATCACCCCAGAGATTATCAATGGACTGATCGTCAGAACCCGATGAGGTGTTCATATCGCTCATGGGGAAATTACTCCTTGTTTAATGATAGTAATGAAGGCTGAATCATCTGCTCGACCTTCAGGGCATATTGATTGTTAACTGCGCCGTAGCGGGCCGTGAAGACCGGTACGCCACCCACGCTGGCTTCGATAAACTCCTGCTTATCGAGCGCGATAATGTCGCCTTTCTTCATTTGCATCACGCGGGAGAGGCGGGTTCCGACATCCGCAAAGCGTGCCGTCAGCTCCAGCTCCGTTTCCCGCATCTGGCTCGCCAGCAGGCCACGCCACTGGGTATCTTCCTGCCGGGAGTTGTCCATCGGCGGATTACTTAGCAGCTCGCGCAGCGGTTCAATGGTGCTGAAGGGAATACAGATGTTGAATTCCCCGCGGTGCGAGCCGATCTCCACCGAAAACGGCGTGGTGACCACCACATCGTTGGGCGAGGAGGTGATGTTGGTGAACTTCACCTGGATTTCCGAACGGATGTACTCCGTTTTGATTTTATAGATTGAACTCCAGGCAAATTCGTACGCCTCGCGCGCCATCGACAGCATGCGATGGATCACGCGCTGTTCGGTTGGCGTAAATTCACGCCCGTCGGCCTTGGTCGGGAAACGACCGTCGCCGCCGAACAGGTTGTCTACGGCCATAAACACCAGCCCCGGCGAGAAGGCCATCAGCGAGGTGCCGCGCAGCGGGTTAAGGTGCAGCAGGTTCAGGTTTGTCGGCACCGGCAGGTTGCGGGCAAACTCGTGATACGGCTGGATCTTAATATTTCCCGCCGTAATATCCGGGCTACGGCGCAGCAGGTTAAACAGCCCCATACGGAACTGACGGGCAAAACGTTCGTTAATAATTTCCAGCGAATGCAGACGTTCACGAATAACCCGGCGTTGCGTATGCGGGTCGTAGGGTTTTATCCCTGCGTCTGTACGGCTGTTATTGAGATCGCTACTGCTCTCAGCATCGGCGTTCAGTAAACGGTCGATCTCATCCTGTGATAAAAAGCTGTCAGCCATAATTATTACCGCAGAATAAATTCGTTAATAAGGACGTCAGTGACGCGAATGGACTGGTTAAACGCCAGCGGTTTATCCAGCTCGCTCTTAATGTTGGTAATCAGGCGGCGTTTCCCCTCGTCAGTGGCTAAATCTTCATAGGTCTGGTGGGTGAGCAACATAAATAAACGGCTGCGGTATTCAGGCAAATATTTTTCCAGTACGGCAAGTGATTGCTGCTCTGCCACCCGAATAGATAAACCCAGGTACAATACCCGATCGGATTCATTCGCGGTCGGTTTCAGGCTCACGGTAAAGGTATTCATCGAGGCGTAAAGCGGCTCGACTTGCTCGGGCGCAGGCGCTGTTTTCACTTCCCCTTCCACCACCACGTCTGCCGGTTTGGCGAATTTCATTTCCCAGAACAGGTAGCCGGAAAACCCGCACGCCGCAACGGCAGTCAAAAACATGAACGTCATCAGAAGCGAGCGAGACCCTCCGCCGCTGGCGACCTTTTTATTTTTATCACTCATTGAACGTACACCTGATAAATAAGAGAAGGCAGCGTACTACCCTCGTGTCAATATGGCGGACATTGTAGTCCATTTAATCATCCTGATAATCAGGCGATAAAATTTCATTCCTGAAGCTAATTCGCCACTTCAGGCAAAGGTATTAATTCCGTATATATTTCCCGGCGTGGTGGTTAATAATGTCGGGACGCTGCCGTCATCGTCCGGCTGCCCTTCGCCCTCCAGCTGAGCCTGCTGCTCGCCCGGCGTATTGTTGCGCTGCTCACCTGCCGCAGCGTACTGTTGTCCCTCGGCGCTGACGTTCGCCTGACCGAGTTGAATCCCCGATTCCGCCATCGCGGCGCGCAGCTGCGGCATGGCCTGCTCCATAGCGTGGCGAATGTGAGAATGCTCGCTGACGATATGAATGTGCGCCTGATCCTGCTGAACGCGCAGGGAAATTTGCAGTGAACCTAGCTCCTCAGGGTGTAGGCGGATCTCGGCGCTGTGCAGGCCGTTGCGGCTAAAGATAGCGATATGCTGGCTTACCGACTGCTTCCACTCCGGCGTTTCCGGCGGGTGATTCACGGTAACCACCCGCTGCGGAGCAGGGGCAACGCTGGTGCGTACGGCGGCAGGTAGCGCCACGGCACTGACCGGCGCGGTTGATGACATCTCTGGCGTGGCGACCGTTTCGCTCGCGACCGGCGCAGACTGCGCCGTCAGAGGCGTCGTCGTCATCGCGGGTGATTTCTCCGTCACGCTAAGGGGGAGTAACGTTTTACCGCCCTGCGCGTCAGGCTTCTCGCCCACCGCAGGCTTGTCAGGTTCTGGCTTCGCCGCTGTCTCCGCGCCCGTCACGCTGCGGGTAATCAGCTGCTGTAGCTGCCACTGCGGGTTTTCTTCCCCTTCGACTTCTGTGATGGTCACACCCGTCAGCGCCTCCGCCAGTCCCGGCAGGGCCATCAGCAGCGTGTCAGCCATCTCCTCATCATTCCCCTCTGTCACCTCCGTGAGCTGTTCCGGCGGCATACCGGCGGGCAGCATCGCCTCCGGCAGCGGCTGCGGCTCCAGACCGGTAAACAGCTGCGCCAGCTTGCCCTCCAGTGCCGGGCCAAAATCCTCGTCAGACAGCAACCCGGCTTTCGGTTTGCTCTGCGCCCCGCCGCCCAGTAACAGGGCAGCAATTTCAATGTTCATAGCCTTTCTCTCTTTTGTCCGGCACGCTGCGCGAATTCATCCATCAGCTTTTGTTCATGTCGGCTCTGAACCAGCGCCTGCGCCGTCGCCCGGCGTTCAATCAGCGTTTCAAACGCGTTTAGACGCTGCTTGTTCTGCACCCAGTTCTGTTTCACCTTGTCGACTGCCTGCTCGCAGGCGCTGACGTGCCCTTCCTGCTGCTTCACCACCTGCTTCAACGACAAAATAAACGACTGATGATTAACCAGATCCGCCACCGACATGCCGTTGCCCATCATTCCCTGACGCAGGGACTGCTGATACTCCTGCTCGTAGTGCTGCAGCTGGTCATGCTGGGCGACTGCTTGCTGAAGCTGCTGCTGCGCGCCGCCCAGCGCGCGGGTGGTCTTTGTCAGCGCCTCCTCTGCCATGTCACGCAGCAGGGTCATTGGGTTGTTTACCTTCATTGCGCCTCCCGGTTAGTCCCTGACGTCCGGGAAGAGCCCGGACAGGGTGTGCACGGCGTCGTCATAACCGCTGCGTTCGTGGATCGCCTGGTGGAGGTACGCCTCCAGTGACGGGTATTTGTCGATCGCCAGATCCAGCATCGCGTCGCTGCCTTTAACGTATGCGCCCACGCTGACCAGATCGCGGTTGCGCTGATACGCAGAAAGCAGCTGTTTGAAACGCTGCACCTTGCGGTACTGGGCGTGCGGGATCAGCTCGGTCATGGCGCGGCTGATCGACGCTTCGATATCAATGGCCGGATAGTGGCCCGCTTCGGCAAGACGACGCGACAGGACGATATGTCCGTCGAGGATCGCCCGCGCGGAGTCGGCAATCGGATCCTGCTGGTCATCACCCTCCGTCAGCACGGTATAAAACGCGGTGATCGACCCGCCGCCCTTCACGCCGTTACCGGTCCGTTCTACCAGCGCAGGCAGGCGGGCAAAGACCGACGGCGGATAACCTTTGGTCGCGGGCGGTTCGCCGATGGCCAGCGCCACCTCGCGCTGCGCCATGGCGTAGCGCGTCAGGGAGTCCATGATCAGCAGCACGTTGAGGCCGCGATCGCGAAAATCTTCGGCGATGCGGGTGGCATAGACCGCCCCCTGCATACGCAAAATTGGCGAGACGTCGGCCGGCGCGGCAACCACCACCGCGCGCGCCAGCCCCTGCTCGCCGAGGATATTTTCAATAAAATCTTTGACTTCACGGCCGCGCTCGCCAATCAACCCCACCACGATGACATCGGCGGTGGTGAAGCGCGCCATCATGCCGAGCAGCACGCTTTTGCCCACACCGGACCCGGCAAACAGGCCCATGCGCTGGCCGCGCCCCACCGTCAACAGGCCGTTGATGGCGCGCACGCCGACATCCAGTACGTTTTTAATCGGGTCGCGATGGAGCGGGTTGAGGGTTGGCGTAAATAGCCCCGCCGACGGGTTCCCCGGCGCGGGACGACCATCCAGCGCTCGGCCCTGCGCATCCAGCACGCGGCCCAGCAGATGCGGGCCCACAGGCAGTTGTTTACCGGCATGGCTGTCGTTTTGCAGAGCGTAAATACGCGCCCCCGGCAGGATGCCGTCGACGTGCTCCAGCGGCATCAGAAACAGCGTCTGACCATTGAAGCCCACCACTTCGCTTTCAACCGGGATAATGCCCTGCTCCGTCTGGCGCTCCACGATGCACAACGCGCCAATAGGCAGCTTCAGCCCAACCGCCTCCATCACCAGGCCCGTGGCGCGCGTCAGCTTGCCGTACTGGCGAAAATCCGGCACCTGCGCCAGTCTCTCTTCCACCCGATCGAGGACGGATAGCCATTTTTTTAGCTGCGCGCTCATTGCGACAGTTCCTCGCGAGCCAGCTGGCAGAGCGCCTGCCAGCGCGTTTCCATACTGGCGTCCACCTCTGCATCAGGTGACACCACGCGGCAGCCGCCGGACGCCAGGTGCGCGTCCCGGTGCAGCTCCCAGCCCAGCGCCGTGAGCGTGTCACCCAGCGCCTGCTCAACCGAGGTAAACGCGTCCGGATTCACATACAGCTTAAAGGTACCGTGGAGCAGCACATCCTGTTTCATCAGGCTACGGATCTGGCTCACCAGGGCCTGGTTATCCACCACGCTGGCGTTGCCGTAAAGTTGCTGCACGGCGGTGAGCGCGAACTGCACCAGACGGCCAGGGATCAGGCTTTCGAGGTTCTCCAGCGCGAGCTTAAAGTGAGTGACCCACTGTTCCGCTTCACGCAGCACCGTCTGCTGATCCGCGCGCGCCTGCTCCATCCCCTTTGCAAAGCCCGCCTCACGGCCTTCTTTAAGGCCCGCCTCATAGCCCTGCTTGCGCCCCTCTTCCCGTCCCTGCTGCTGTCCCTGCGCAAAGCCCTGCTGCTCCGCCTGTTTTCGCAGGCGTGCCAGCTCGGCTTTCAGCTGCGCCTCGGACTGGGCGCTATCCAGCGTCGGCAGCGGCGTTTCAAGGGGTTCCCCGAGCAGATTTTCAGGCTGCCAGCTGTGCCACTCCTGGGCGTGGCTATCCTTAAACGTAGGCATCGTCGCTGCCTCCAATCAGGATCTCGCCAGACTCGGCCAGGCGACGAACAACGTTGAGGATCGTCTTCTGTTCGGCTTCGACCTGAGACAGACGAACCGGGCCACGGGAGGCCAGGTCGTCGGTCATCAGCTCGGCCTGACGACGGGACATGTTGCGGAAGAACTTCATGCGCAGCGGCTCGTCGGCCCCTTTCAGGGCGATGATCAGCGTCTCGCTCTCGATCTCCTGCAGCAGGCGCTGAATACTTCTGTCTTCCACTTCCACCAGGTTTTCGAACAGGAACATCTCGTCGATAATCTTCTGCGCCAGCTCGCCGTCGAATTCGCGTACCGCCTCGATGGCCGCCTCTTCCTGGTGAGACTTCATCAGGTTGAGGATCTCTGCCGCCGGACGCACGCCGCCCATCTTGCTGCGCTTCAGGTTTTGACCGTGGAGCAGGTTGTTCAACACTTCGGTGAGCTCCTGCAACGCGGCAGGCTGTACGCCACCAAAGGTGGCGATACGCAGCATAATGTCGTTACGCTCGCGGTCGTCAAATTTGCCCAGCACGTCCGCCGCCTGGTTACGCTTCAGATGCACCAGGATGGTGGCGATGATCTGCGGATGCTCCTCACGAATGAGATCGAATACCGATTGTGGCTCCATAAAGTTGAGCGTCTCGATGCCGTTGCCGCCCTGGTGGGTATCCAGCAGGTCTTCCAGCAGCGAGGAGGCGCGCTCTTCACCCAGCGCCTTCACCAGCACGCTGCGCAGATAATCGTTGGTATTGAGACTCAGTGCGGCATATTCGCTGGAGTCTTTCTTAAACTGTTCTAATACCATTGCCATCTGGTCATGGGTAAAGCCCGCCATATTGACCATTGAGCTACTGATCTGCTTCACCTCGTGGGCGTTGAGGTGCTTGAACACCTCCGCCGCCAGGACATCTCCCAGCGTCAGCATGACGATGGCGCTTTTTTCTGAGGCATTCATTATTTAGGCTCCTTACTCATCCACTGGCGGATAACGAGGGCGATAACGCGCGGCTCCTGCTCTGCCAGCTCACGCAGCTGTTGACCATTGAGTTCCGTATCCACCCGCTGCTGGGCACGGTCGCGGTTGTTTTTCTCCGCGGCACGTTTTTTCGCCGCGATCTCTTCCTCTCGCGCCTCTTTCTCCATCTCCAGACGACGGATTGTGGTCTCCTGGTGGCGGGTCCAGGCTGGCTGGACCAGCTTGCGCCACATCACCCAGGCGATAATCGCAATCACCAGGTAGCGAGCAATCGCCATCAGCAGGACGTAGAAACTTTCCTGCTTCCAGAACGGCGGTACCGGAGCTTCCACCACGCCGTTAAACGCGGAGTTGAGAATATTGACGCTGTCGCCGCGCGCGGCGTTGTAACCAATCGCCTCTTTCACCAGGGCGTTGATGCGGGTCAACTCCGCCTCACCGATCGGGCCGGGTTTACCCTCTTCCCCCTGCGGCAAATGGTTGATGACCACGGCCACCGAGAGACGTTGAATACGTCCCGTATTAGATTTGGTGTGGGTTAGCGTGCGATCCACCTCAAAGTTAGTGGTTTCATCACTGCGGTTGTTATAAGGCTGGGCTGGCTCGCGGTTGGCGCTGTTACCGGTGGTTTTCTCTTTATTGTCGTCCGCCGGGGTGTTGAGCGGCTGGGTCAGCGGTGCGGTGGCCGGTGCGGGTGGGGTATTGCTCAATGCCCCCGGCACGCCGCCTGCGCCGCGGCGGTTGCCCTGCTCGGAGAGGCTCGTCTGGCGGCTGCGGATCGCCATTTTTTCAGGCTCGCTGTTCGGCTGATACTGCTCCAGCGTCTGTTCCTGCTCGGTGAAGTCAATCTGCGCCGTGACCTGCGCGCGAATATTTTCGTCCCCCACCAGCGGGGCCAGAATGCGCTGAATACGCTGCTGGTAGTCACTCTCAATGTCGTTGGTGTATTTGAGATGCGCCGTTTGCAAGCCGCGCACGCCGCTTTGGGTCAGCAGATTACCGCGCTGATCGACAATGGTGACGCTCTCGGCAGAAAGCCCGGTGACGGCGCTGGAGATCAGATGGGTGATGGCCACCACCTGGCTGTCGTCAAGGGTGCGGCCCTGAAGCAGGTTCACGGTGACTGAGGCGGTCGGTTTTTTCTGTTCACGGACAAACATCGACGGTTTCGGCGTAGCCAGATGCACGCGCGCGCTCTGAATCGGCCCGAGATTTTCAATGGTGCGCGCCAGCTCGCCCTCCAGGGCGCGCTGGTAGTTCACCTGCTCGGTAAACTGGCTGACGCCGAACTTCTCCTGATCGAGCAGTTCAAAGCCCACCGAGCCGCCTTTCGGCAGCCCCTGTTGCGCCAGCTTCATACGCACTTCATGTACCTGGGATCCCGGTACCATGATGACGCCACCGGCGGTTTCAATACGATAAGGGACGTTGAGCTGCGAGAGCTGCGCAACAATCGCGCCGCCCTCTTCATCACTGATGTTGCTGAACAGCACCCGGTAGTCCGGCTCCTTTGCCCAGAACAGTAAGGCGATGATGACGGAAAGCGCCGCAGCGCCGCAAATCACCAGCAAAAGCTTCGGACTGCTGCGAAGTGAGGACAGTATTGATTTAATTCGCTCTGCCGGATTGTTGGTTAAATCATTTAGTGTGGCACTCATGCCGTATTCCTGTATGAAATAGCACGCATCGGCGATGCGCGTCAGCTCACGAAATTCGCGAGAGTGATGTCGACGATTTCAAAAATATAAGAATTTTTCAGGCGGGCATTATCGTCTGAAAGGCGTTTTTTTTAAGGATAAATAAGCTCAAAGTTCTGTCGGCTTATTGGATTTTCTGAGGTTTTTATTCGCGTGTTAAGCTGTCGACGTTTAAAAGATGTGCAACAAACAGCGCTTTTTATCTCATTTACCAGGAATTGAACATGTCAGCAACATTAATGCATGGCGTACTCGATCAAATTCAGCGTCAGGCGCAGCAGGTCGGCGGGGCGTCTACTCGCCTCCAGTCTCCGCGCGGCGACACGCCCTCTTTTTCTGACGTTTTATTTAACAGCATTAACGAAATAAATAAAACCCAGGTCGAGGCGAAGAGCAAAACACAGCAGTGGATGTCCGGAAGTCATGATATAGCCCTGAATGACGTGATGCTCGCGATGCAGAAGTCTTCTATTTCATTCAGCTTTGGTATGCAGGCGCGAAATAAAATGATCGGCGCGTATCAGGAAATAATGAATACACCGGTTTAAGGTCTGCTCCTATTCTATGAGTGAAATTATCAGCACTTCTGCACGCTTATCCCTGAATACGCTTTCTTTGACCGACAGCGAATTACAGCGTGTCGGGAAATTAATTTATAAGCGCGCCGGAATTGTCGTCAACGCGCAAAAGCGGGAGATGATTTTTAATCGTCTCTCCCGTCGCGTGCGCACGCTGGGTCTTGCCACGTTCAGCGACTATATCGGCCTTCTGGAGTCGCACTCAGAACACCCGGAATGGCAGAACTTCATTAACGCGCTGACGACCAACCTGACCTCCTTTTTCCGCGAGGCGTATCACTTCCCGATCCTCGCGGAACATGCGCGCCAGCGCGCGTCAGGCTATCGCGTCTGGTGTACCGCCGCGTCAACGGGCGAAGAGCCCTGCTCTATCGCGATGACGCTGCACGAGCTGTTAGGCGCGTCGGTGGCCGGACCGCGCATCTGGGCGTCGGATATCGACACGGAGGTGCTGGCAAAAGCGGAAGCGGGCGTTTACCGGCTGAGCGATCTGGACGCGCTGACGCTGGCGCAGAAGCGTCACTTCTTTCTGCGCGGCACAGGCGACAACAGCGAGTGGGTGAAAGCCAGACGGGAGCTGCTTTCCGCCATTCACTATCAGCAGCTTAATTTACTGGACGAGAAGTGGTCCGTACCCGGGCCGTTCGACGCCATTTTCTGTCGTAACGTGATGATTTATTTCGACGCGCCGACGCAGCAGCGCCTGTTGCAGCGCTTTGCGCGTCTGCTTAAGCCCGGCGGTCTGCTTTTTGTGGGCCACTCGGAACATTTTAACCACGCACATATTCCGCTGCGCCTGCGCGGGCAGTCGGTTTATGAACTGACGGAGGCCACACGGTGAAGGCGATTCGTGTGCTGGCGGTCGACGATTCAGCCCTGATGCGTAACATGCTCAGTGTGGTAGTCAATCAGCAGCCTGATATGGAAATGGTCGGCACGGCGCCGGACGCGTTTATTGCCCGCGAGCTGATTAAACAGCTCAACCCGGACGTGCTGACGCTGGATATCGACATGCCACGGATGGACGGGCTGGAGTTTCTCTCCCGCCTGATGCGCCTGCGCCCGATGCCGGTCATTATGATTTCCTCCCTGACCACCCGAGGTTCGAAAGCGACCATGAGCGCGCTGGAGCACGGCGCGGTCGATTTTCTGCCCAAGCCGGAACACCGCGGGGCAGAAAATATCGATACATGGAGCCAGCTGGTGGTGGAGAAGATCCGCGTCGCCGCTCGTGCAAAACTGGCAGCGCACAGCCCCGTCACCCGACCGGTTCTCGCCGGTATTCCCGTGCGTCAGCAGAGCATTATCGCCATTGGCTCTTCCACGGGCGGCACGGAGGCGCTGCGTCGGGTATTGATGCCTCTGCCGGTCAGCACGCCGGGGATTGTCATCGCCCAGCATATGCCTGCCGGTTTCACCCACTCTTTCGCCCAGCGTCTCGATTCGCTGTGCCAGATTACCGTGCGTGAAGCGCAGGATGGTGAACCGGTACGCCCGGGCTGCGCCCTGATAGCACCGGGTGACAGCCATATGGAGATCCTCGGCCACGACAACGGCTACCGGGTCAGGCTCAGCGATGCCCCACCGGTGAATCGCCATCGCCCCTCGGTGGATGTGCTCTTTGACTCGGTGGCACGTCAGGCCAGCAAACACGCCAGCGCCGCCCTGTTAACCGGCATGGGCGCTGACGGCGCGCGCGGCCTGCTGCACCTGCGCCAGACCGGCGCGTTTACCCTCGCACAGAGCGAAGCCACCTGCGTGGTTTTCGGCATGCCCCGGGAAGCCATTACCCTCGGTGCCGCGAAAAAGGTCGTCGATCTTGACGATATCAGCCAGTGCCTGCTGGACAGTTTTCACTATAAAAATTCATCTAAAACCGACTCATGACATTAAGGAGATTTCCCCATGTCGGATAAAAACTTGCGTTTTCTGGTGGTGGATGACTTCGCCACCATGCGGCGCATCGTACGAAACCTGCTGCAGGATCTGGGCTACAAGCACATTGACGAGGCCGAAGACGGTCAGGACGCGCTCAACAAACTGCGTGCAGGCGGCTTCGATTTCGTCGTCAGCGACTGGAATATGCCCAATGTCGACGGGCTAGAGCTGCTGAAAACCATCCGCAGCGACGCGGCCATGGCAAAAATGCCGGTGCTGATGGTGACCGCGGAAGCGAAGAAAGAGAACATCATCGCCGCTGCTCAGGCGGGTGCCAATGGTTACATCGTTAAGCCGTTCACCGCTGCCACGCTGGAAGAAAAGCTCGGCAAAATCTTTGAAAAACTCGGGTAACCCCTATGAACACCCCGTTAAACATGCAGGCGGATAACGCCACAGAGATTTTCGTTCGCATCGGGCAACTGACCCGCCTGCTGCGCGACAGCATGGCCAACCTCGGTCTGGAACAGGCCATTATGGAAGTGGCGGATGCATTTCCAAACACCCGCGACCGCCTGAACTACGTGGTCGGCAAGACCTCGCAGGCAGCCGACCGCGCGCTGACCAGCGTTGAAGTGGCGCGTCCCCTGCAGGAAGGGCTGAGCGATAGCGCCACCGCGCTGAGCACGCGCTGGGATGCCTGGTTCGAAAATCCGCAGCCGCTGGACGACGCCCGCGAGCTGGTCAAAGCCACCCGTACCTTTCTTCACCAGGTGCCGGAAGTGACCCAGCAAACCAACCGCCAGCTGACCGAAATCATGATGGCGCAGGATTTTCAGGATCTCACCGGGCAGGTGCTGCAGAGCCTGATGCACGTTATTGAGACCGTTGAGAAAGAGCTGATCAGCGTACTGGTGGAAAACATGAGCGAGCGCGATGCGATTGCCGAAACGGGCGATGCGCACCTGAAGAATGGTCCGCAAATCGATACCCGTGCCGAGGGGATCGTCGCTTCTCAGGAGCAGGTGGACGATCTGCTGGAGTCTCTCGGCTTCTAATCCCGCCGGGCGAAAGGTATGTCAGAACAAAACGACAGCGAAAAAACAGAAGACCCCACACCCCACCGAAAGCAAAAAGCGCGTGAAGAGGGACAGGTTCCGCGATCGCGCGAGCTGACGAGCCTCCTCATGCTGCTGGCAGGCTGGGGGTTAATCATGGGCGCGGGGAGCTGGCTGGCAAAACAGCTGCAGCGCCTGCTGCATAACGGTTTGACGTTTGATCGGCTGTTAGTCAGCGACCCGCAGCAGATGCTGCATCACGCCGCATCGCTGCTGGGGATCGCCTTCCTGGCGCTGCTGCCGTTCGTCGGCGGGCTGTTTCTCACCGCCGTCGCCACGCCGTCGCTCATTGGCGGCCTGAACATGAGCGCCAAAGCGCTGAAATTTAACCTGAAGAAGCTCAATCCGCTGAGCGGCATCAAGCGCCTGTTTTCCGGGCAAATGGTGTCGGAGATGGTGAAGAGCATTCTGAAGGTCACGCTGGCTGCGGTCGGCGGCGGGCTGTTCCTGTGGTTTAACAAAGCGAAGTTTATCAGCCTGATGTTTGAACCGCTCGGCATGGCATTGGGCGATATCAGCGCCCTGCTGCTGGGCTGCATGCTGGCCATTATTTTATCGCTGATCCCGATGGTGGCGTTCGACGTGGTTTACCAGCTCTGGAGCAACTTTAAAAAGCTGCGCATGAGCCTGAAGGAAATCAAAGACGAATTCAAAAACCAGGAAGGCGACCCGCTGATTAAAAGTAAGGTTCGCCAGCTTCAGCGTCGGATGGCGCAGCAGCGAATGATGAGCGATGTCCCCACCGCCGACGTGGTGGTGAATAACCCGACCCACTATTCGGTCGCCCTGAAGTATCAGGACGGCGCCATGGGCGCGCCGATGGTGGTTGCCAGCGGCAGCGGATTAATTGCCCTGCGCATCCGCGAGCTGGCCGAAGAGAACCGGGTCCCCATGCTTGAGGCGCCGCCGCTGGCGCGCGCCCTGTATCGCCATTGTGACCCCGGCACACCGGTTCCCGCCGAGCTGTACAGTGCGGTGGCGGAAGTGCTGGCCTGGGTTTATGGCCTTAAGCGCTGGCGTAAAGGCTATGGCTTACGTCCGCTGACACCTAAAGATCTTCCCGTTCCCGCGGGGATGGATTTTGCACAAGAGAGTAGAGAGTGATGGCCAATATCGCCACCAAATTACGATTACCCAACATGAAGGAAACCCAGTGGCAGGTGCTGGCCGGGCCGGTGCTGATCATGACCATCCTGGCGATGATGATCCTGCCGCTGCCGACCTTTGTGCTGGACCTGCTGTTTACCTTCAACATCGTGCTGTCGATCATGATTTTGCTGGTCGCCATGTTTACCCAAAATACGCTGGAGTTTTCGGCGTTTCCGACGGTGCTGCTGTTCTCCACCCTGCTGCGTCTGGCGCTGAACGTGGCCTCCACGCGCGTGATCCTGATGAACGGCCATACAGGCTCGGACGCGGCGGGCCAGGTAGTGGAGGCCTTTGGTCACTTCCTGGTTGGCGGAAATTTCGCCATCGGGATTATCGTCTTCGTCATCCTGATCATTATTAACTTTATGGTGATCACCAAGGGTGCGGGGCGTATTGCGGAAGTGGGCGCGCGTTTCTCCCTCGACGGCATGCCGGGCAAGCAGATGGCAATAGATGCCGACCTGAATGCCGGACTGATTGGCGAAGAAGAGGCAAAACGCCGCCGTAAAGAGGTGACGCAGGAAGCCGATTTCTACGGTTCGATGGACGGTGCCAGTAAGTTTGTGCGCGGCGATGCCATCGCCGGACTGCTGATTATGGCGATCAATATTATCGGTGGTCTGGTGATCGGCGTGATGCAGCACGACATGTCAGCGGGCGTGGCCGGGGAAACCTATACCCTGCTGACCATCGGTGACGGTCTGGTGGCGCAGATCCCGGGGCTGGTGATTTCTACCGCCGCCGGTGTGGTGGTCACCCGCGTCGCCAACGATCAGGATGTGGGCGAGCAGATGGTGGGCCAGCTGTTTACCTCTCCACGCGTGATTGTCCTGGCGGCGTGCGTGATTGGTCTGCTGGGTCTGATCCCCGGCATGCCAAATTTTGTTTTCCTGCTGTTTACTGTCGCCCTGCTGGGCGTCGCCTGGTGGCTGCGCGGTCGCGAAGGCGATGTGAAGAAGAGCGGTGGCGTGCAGGCCGATACCGATGCGGCGGAGGCCGAGGTCACGCCAATCAACGAGGCAACCTGGTCTGATGTTCAAATGGAAGATACGCTCGGCCTGGAAGTGGGCTACCGCCTGATCCCAATGGTGGATCATGAGCAACAGGGCCAGCTGTTGACCCGGGTGCGCGGTATTCGTAAGAAGTTCGCCCAGCAGATGGGTTTTCTTCCCCCTGCCGTGCATATTCGTGACAACCTGGATCTGGCTCCGACGCACTACCGCATCCTGCTTAAAGGGGTCACGATTGGTTCAGGCGACGTTCAGCCGGACCGCTGGATGGCAATCAACCCCGGCTGTGCAGAGGGTGAAGTTCCGGGTACACCGTGCACCGAGCCCACCTTTGGGCTGCCTGCCCTGTGGATTGACGAAGTTCACCGTGAACTGGCGCAGACGCTGGGCTACACGGTGGTTGATCCGAGTTCAGTGGTGGCAACGCATCTTAACCACCTTATCAGCACCCATACCGAAGAGCTGTTTGGCCGCCAGGAGGCGCAGCAGTTGCTCGATCAGATCACCAAACAGTCACCGAAACTGGTGGAGGATTTGATCCCGGCGGTTATCAGCCTGACCACCCTGCATAAGGTGCTGCAGAACCTGCTTGCCGAGCGTGTGCCGATCCGTGATATGCGGACCATCATCGATACGCTGGCAGAGTTTGCCACCGCCCAGAGCGATGCCGACGAGCTGACCACCCGCGTGCGCGTGCGTCTTTCCCGCGCCATTACTCAACAGTGGTTCCCGGGCGACGGGGATATTCAGCTGATTGGGCTGGATTTGTCGCTGGAGCAACTTCTGGTACAGGCAACCCAGAGCGGTAGCGCCATCGAACCGGGCATTGCGGAAAACCTGATGAAGCAGACCGAACAGGCGCTGCAGCATCAGGAGGGATTAGGCGCACCGCCGGTGCTGCTGGTCAATCCGGCCCTGCGTCTGATGCTGTCCCGCTACCTGCGTCGTATTTTCCCGCAGATGGCAGTGCTGTCCAGCCAGGAGATCAATACCTCGCGCAACGTGCGGATGACGTATCTGATTGGAGGAAAAGGATGAGGAAATTTGGGCTCGGGCTAATTCTGGCCTCGCCGTTGGCGATAGCGGCTGACGGCTCCTGGAGCAACCAGAGCTTTGGCGGCACAATTACGCGCGAGAATCAGACGCTCAAAAGCAAACCTGTACAAAGCCCCTCTCCCCTGTCTCCGGGCACGGTGGCGACACGCGTATACTGGAAAATTAACACCAGCGGCCCGACGCCAGCCGGGTTTCGGATCCGACTGTGCAGTGCGACGCGCTGTCTGAAACTGCCAGGATTAGCAGGTGAGATGGCTTTGTTTGCAGATATTCCCGCTGGTGGGCCTTTTCGGTTTGAATATGCCTCGCCCAAAGGGGGTACATTCAACTTTCCTCTGACCGTGATGAGCAATCAAATGACGGTGAGTTATTCCTCTCAACATTGAAAAAAGGCTTTGCCGGGATGCCGGCAAAGCCTTAAACGTATATATCTCTGGAAAGCGTATCTGCTAAAAATTAATCCACCAACTCAGGATTAGCTCGCTTTCTTTCCGCCTTAAAGAGCGCAATTTTTCCTTCCACTGTAATCTCCACCTCGTGAAAAGCGTCTGAAAGAATAGACCGTAAATTCCCCACGGTGTCGTTGCGGTTAGAAAAGATACCTTTTTTATTATAAACAGCCATAAGTTTGCGCCCAAAGGCATTATGGTTGACATCATCGCCCAGAATGGTTGCCCCATATAAACAGCCCTCTTTCGTTAACGCAGCGGCAGCATGGCGGATAACGACTGCCTTATCCTGCATTTCTCCAGGCAGACAGTGGAGAAGATAAAACATTGAAAGGGAATCAAACCGATCGTGCAAGTGAGTGGGATAAGGGTTGAAGACATCGTGCTGAATAGACGCTATGATGTTGTCTTTGCCAGCTCGTCTGCTCGCCGCACTGAGGCTTGAAGTATTTAGATCCATCAGCGAAACATTGCAAATATCCGGTATTGTCTTCAGATAGAACCCCGTTCCCACGCCGACGTCCAGATGATTACTTTTCATATTATTTCTGAAATGAGGAATAAGATAACGCTCTGTCGAGCATTTCCATGCGTACTGATTTGATATGCGTAGCACCCACCAGTCATACAATTTCAGTGTTAGCGGGGTATAAACTTTTATTCCATCGTGGGTTTTATTCATCATCTGAATCGCCTGAAGCATAAAATAAGAGAGAAAGGTCAGTCAGGATGACACAAATGCGATATCTTTCAACACCTCAATCACTCAATAAGATCGCACTATTGACGACATTTAATATCATTCCATACAAACCTATATCTGAAAATTTTCTTTAGTTTTCTTTACGAAGTAGCAGAGGTTATCATTACCCTGCAAAAAATTGCTCTAACCGATGCTGTATCAGCATTTCACCTGCCCCGGACGGCTTAACGTGTTCAACAGGTATAGAAAAAGACCCCTTACGTGCTGAAGGGGTCTTTCTTCATATCCTGACGGTGTTCAGAAACGGAACGTAAACTGCGCAATACCGCCAAGGGTACGGGTTCGTCCTGCCATTGCCGTTAAATCAAACTGCATTGATTCCCCGGCTGAAAGGCCCACCCCACCCGTCACAATGCGGTGATCGTTACCGCGCATGTCCACGCGATATCCAGCCCGTAGCTGCATCCAGTCGGTGGCCCGGAATTCGCCACCAAACGCCGCATACTGGTTTTTATCCGCATACTGGAAATCACTCACGGGTGTCAGATCGATATCGGTACTCAGGGTAACACGTTCTGTCGTCCATGCTGTCCCTGCCGTAACCTGAGGGCGAATGATAAACGCGGGCTGATAGCCGTTAATTTCCCGCGTTTTCACTTTATTCTCGAAGAGATTTTGTGCAGAGAGCGCAACCATCCACTCGGGAGTCAATGCGGCAAAAAAACCCGCATCAATATTGGCGCTCATGGTCTGGTGCTGCCAGTTCCCGTCACGCAGATCGGAAGAGTCATAATTATTGATGGCGACGTTATAATTCCAGGTTTCAATGCGCTGGATCTTCGGTGTGATCCCCACCCCGACCAGGGTGTCGCCAATCGAAAATGGATGGGCAATGGAAACACCGTATTCCGTCACCAGGGCCGCCATACCTTCCGCGCGAGACGTTAATTTATCAAGATCGTCTTTGCCCGGAATGATGGTGCCATTCGCCACACCGTCCAGATAATCCAGGTCAGCCTGGCTGATTAACGCACGCGCATGGCCTTTGGCCCAGCTGTTCACGGACAGCGCGATCGGAAGAGAATCATTCGGCACCGCCAGCATCATACTCAAACCGAGGTTCGCATTGGCCTTTTCGCCAGCGAGCCCGGAAACGACCTCCGCCAGTTTACCTGCCGCCTCCGCTTCGTTACCGCTGCCAAGGGCGTTTTCCAGATTATCCCACGCCGTGGTGACGTCATCGAACCCGTCAATCAGGTTTGCCGAATCGCTGGCCTGCGCGCCAATCGACGGCGCAATCAGGCTTAAACGATCTTCTCCGCGCGAGGTGGCAAGCAATGCCGGATTGGTTAAGGGAGCCGCACCAAAGTGCGCAGACGCCACGCCTACGCCCCCCATCGCGGTGCTACGGGCATCGAACCCATTTGTCGATGCGCTGGCGTAAGGCGCCAACACAACAACCCCTGCAGTAATCAGATAATATGTGCGTAATTTATATTTCATCATTCCGGATAGCATATTTATGCCCAGGTGCTGGGCTAGTGGAGTAATAACCTAATTGCTATGGTAGCAATGAGTTCATTATTTCAATTTTGAAATAATGCATCACTAGTGCGCGCTCATTACCGTAATGAAATATTGCCTTCCCGTGGAGGTTCTCCCCAGAGAATATAAGGTGCTTAAGCAATCCCAGCATTTTGCTGACAAGCAGATCTCCGCATTGGAAAAAACGCAATTCGCTTATTCATTTTTTGCTTTTCCACTTATTTGACTCGACGGATTAAAGTGACTTCGGCGGAAGGCGCATTTTCTGAAATTTTTATCTTTGACGATGCCAACAGGACAGGGCTGCGCATACCCGATCTTGCCTATGGGAGTTTTGTCACTGAAACAAAACGGCATAAATGTTTGAATAGCGGCCAGGAGAGGGGCCTGGAACGTGCGGAACATTCCCCTCTGCTCCGTTTTATTGTTGCCTTCATGCCGGGTTCTTTGGCATGTTAACAGCACATCACCTTTCCATTTTGTTCACGTGCGAGTAACGAGCAAAGCGATGATTAAGTGGCCCTGGAAAACGAACGAAGCTGGTCGAAATATGGCGCTGCCCTGGGATGAGGCGCTGGCGATCCCCGTGCTGGCGAATCTCTTGCCTGAAGAGCAATCAAAGCTGGTTCAACTGGCCGAGCGTTTTTTGCAGCAAAAACGCCTGGTGCCGCTGCAGGGGTTCGAGCTGGATCCGCTGAAAAATACGCGCATCGCCCTGCTTTTCTGCCTGCCGGTGCTGGAGCTCGGCATTGAGTGGCTGGACGGTTTTCATGAAGTGCTGATTTATCCTGCACCGTTCGTCGTCGATGACGAGTGGGAGGATGATATCGGGCTGGTACACAACCAGCGGGTGGTGCAGTCCGGGCAAAGCTGGCAGCAGGGGCCAATTATCCTCAACTGGCTCGACATTCAGGACTCGTTCGACGCCTCAGGCTTTAATCTGATTATTCACGAGGTGGCGCATAAGCTTGATACCCGCAACGGCGATCGCGCCAGCGGCGTGCCTTTTATTCCGCTACGTGAAGTCGCAGGATGGGAGCACGATCTGCACGCGGCGATGGATAACATCCAGGATGAGATAGACCTGGTGGGCGAAAGCGCGGCCAGCATTGATGCCTATGCGGCAACTGACCCCGCCGAGTGCTTTGCGGTGCTCTCGGAGTACTTCTTCAGCGCCCCCGAACTCTTCGCGCCCCGTTTCCCGGCGCTGTGGCAGCGTTTCAGCCAGTTTTATCAGCAGGATCCGCTCCAGCGCCTGCGGCAAAATGAGGGCGCTGGCGGCCCTTCACCCCACCACGTCCATTAATTTTTTTCGACAGGGGTACGCTCGGTTAACCGTACCCCGATGCTCAGCGCTAAAAACAGCGCTGCCACGCCAAAGGCCGCCGTCGTTAAATAGTGTTCGCCGAAAATGCGCGTCACAACGGGCACCAGCAGCGCGCTGACGCCATAGCCCAGCGTGTGGCTGGTCGCAATAGCGCCCGCCCCCTTCCCCGTGGTCAGGCGATCGTTCAGCAGCAGCTGATAGCCCGGCGTTGCCATTGCCGCGCCGAGCGAAGTGATAGCAATCCCCACGTAGAACAGCGCCAGTTCGGCGATACACATTAGCGCCAGCCCAGCCACCATCAGCACCGCCGCCATGCAAAGCAGGGTCAGCGGGCTGAAATGCTGCGGACGAACCACCAGGAACTGCGCCGCGAGCGTAGCCAGCGCGGCCAGGCTCAGCAGGAGCGCAACATGATGGCTGATATCCCGGGCGTTGCCGTCCAGCAAGGGGCTGAGGTGCGGTGACAGGCCGAGCTGCATCAGGCTCACCAGCGCCGCCAGCAGCATCGCCAGCAGCAGGAACGGCAGCATGGACATCTGCAGACGGGTCGCCTGATGTGCCACCGGCGGCAGCGGCGGATCCGCCACTTCGCGCAGCACCAGCAGCAGAGCGATTAACGGCGCGATCGCCATCAGCCAGAGCGGCGCGACCGGGTTAACGCTGAGCATCAGCGCCGCCAGCGGAGGCCCCAGCAGGCGGCCGCAGCTGAGGCCGGAACTGATGGTTGCCAGCGCCGCCATGCGTTTATCCAGGCCCGTACGCTGAATGGCCCACGTCTGCGCGGCAGGCACCATGCCCGACACCGTCAGGCCATACAGCAGACGCGAGAGGATCAGCCCCGCCAGCCCCCAGGTGCTTTCCAGCCTCCCTGCCGCCATCGCCCACACCACCAGCGCCATGACGCCAAAGCTGGCGAGATAGCCGCTGAGAGAGGCCACCATAACGACCTTACAGCCGCGGCGCTCGCTCTGGCGTCCCCACCAGGGGGACGCGGGTAAAAAAAGCATGGAGCCGAACATCAGCAGCCCGGCCCAGACCGAGAGTGAAAATCCGGTCAGGGTCACCAGCTGCGGAAGCATGACCAGCAAACCGTTTTGCCCGATGCCCAGCAGGCCCGCGCAGAGCGCCAGGGGCCAGTTGGCTTTGGAGGTGATGCTTTCGGTCAACGTTTCAGAATCAGCGCGCATGAGAATGTGAACATAGTGTCAATAAATGTGTGGAAATTATGAAGTTAATGAAAACAAATATTGCAAAAATAGTTGCGACTGTAAACAGAATGAATATCATAACGAGAATTATTATCAGTCATGGAATGAGGTACATCTATGCGTGCTCTGCCCCGCTCTGCCGGTACAGACGTTGCAGCCCAGTGTTTTTTAAACGCCCTGTTACGCGAAACGAAGGACTGGCGCTATCTCCCCGCAGCTGCAGCGGATGAGTTAGCGCACATTCATATTCCACTCTCTTCCTCCCAGGCCCTTCGGGTTCCGGTACGCTATTTCTCCCCAACCCAGCACCATCAGTACCGTTTCCCGGCAACGCTTATTCAGAGCGATAGCGACAGTGGTGACGCCGTCACTTTCACTCAACTGATTGATTTAATTCTTGAAAAACCCTCAGTAAAAGGCTCACTGGATGCCGATACGCTGACGCGTTTTAAACAGCGCGCGCTGGAAAGCCATACCCATACCTGGCAGGCGATTGATTTGCGTCACGGCTGGGCAACGCTACGCGACAAGCCGCTGACGTTTGCCGAAGCGGAACAGGCGCTGCTGGTGGGCCACGCGTTTCACCCTGCGCCAAAATCCCACGAGCCGTTCAACGAAACCGAGGCGCGCCGGTATCTGCCGGATTTCGGCTCCCGCTTCCCGCTGCGCTGGTTTGCCGTAGAGAGCACGCTCGTTGCCGGCGACAGCCTGAACGTATCTCTGCGCGAGCGTCTGCTGCGCTTCGCCGCCCAGAGCGCGCCCGTTCTGCTCGGCCACTTCACCGACACCCGCTGGCTGCTGCCGATGCATCCGTGGCAGGCCGACTATCTGCTGGAGCAGGACTGGTGTCAGCGTCTGGCGGCAAACGGTTCATTACAGGACCTTGGTGAAGCGGGCGCACAGTGGCTGCCCACCAGCTCCTCACGCTCGTTGTACAGCGAAACCAACAGCGACATGATCAAATTCTCCCTCAGCGTGCGCCTGACCAACTCCGTGCGCACGCTGTCGGTCAAAGAGGTTAAGCGCGGTATCCGCCTGGCGCGGCTGGCGAAAACAGAACGCTGGCAAGATTTACAGGCCCGCTACCCGACCATGCGCGTGATGCAGGAAGACGGCTGGGCGGGACTGCGTGATGAAAGCGGCGTCGTTCAGGAAGAGAGCCTGATGGCCCTGCGCGTTAACCTGCTGTTCGATACGCCAGACACCCAGACCAACGTGCTGGTCAGCCTGACCCAGGCCGCGCCTGACGGCGGTGACAGCCTGCTGGCCGCAGCGGTGCGCCGTCTTAGCCAGCGTCTGGATTTACCGCTCGCCCAGGCCGCCCGCTGCTGGCTGGACGCCTACTGCGACCGCGTGTTGCTTCCGCTGTTCAGCGCCGAGGCGGACTACGGTCTGGTGCTGCTGGCACACCAGCAAAATATCCTCGTTGAGATGCAGCAGGATTTCCCCGTCGGGCTGATCTACCGCGACTGCCAGGGCAGCGCCTGGACCGAAGGGGCCGACGCGTGGCTGAAAGAGGCGGGCGAAACCGACGTGGAAAACCGCTTCGGTGAAAGCCAGCTGCTGCGCTACTTCCCTTATTACCTGCTGCTGAACTCCACCCTTGCGGTCACCGCCGCTCTCGCCGCCGCCGGTTTCGACAGCGAAGAGCACCTGATGTCCCGCGTGCGTGACGCGCTGGCCGGGCTGCGCACGACGGCGAAGCAGACCCGCTGCCTCGACTACGTGCTCGACAGCCCGACCTGGAACTGCAAAGGCAACTTCTTCTGCTACCTGCACGATCGCAATGAGAACACCATCGTCGATCCGGCGGTGATCTATTTCGACTTTAGCAACCCGTTTTACAAGGAGAAGGCGTGATGGCCATCGCGAATATCGTCCATTCCGGCTACGGCTTTCGCTGCACCGCAACGGAACAAAATCTGCCGCTGACGCTGGGTCTTGACGGCAGCGCGGTGCTGGAGCGTCTTACCGGGATCCCGGACGGCTGGCTGGTGGAAGCCCTCGATCAGCTGTTTGTTGCCGCGCCGGCCCTGACCGGCATTACCCTGCCGTGGGCGGACTGGCAGGATGAACCCCAGGCGCAGGCGCTGTTTAGCCAGGCCCACGGGGATTATCTGGCGCGAGAAACCTTCTGGCAGCTGCCGCTGTGGCTGCAAGGCGAACGTCCGCAGGCAAGCGGCGGGATGCAGTTTGATGAGAGCCGCCAGCTGTACTTCCCGCTGCGTCCTCGTCGCCCGCAGGGCGAGGTGTATCGCCGTTACGATCCGCAAATCAAGCGCACTTTGAGCTTCCGCGTGGCGGACGTGGCGCTGGACGGCGAGCGTTTCACTCAATGGATGAATAACCCGCGCGTGAACGCCTTCTGGGAGATGGCGGGCCCGCAGGCCGAGCAGGAAAACTACCTGCGCCGCCAGCTTGACTCGACCTACTGCTACCCGGTTATCGGCTGCTTCGACGACCAGCCGTTTGGCTATTTTGAACTCTACTGGGCGGCAGAAGACCGCATTGGCCGCCACTACCGCTGGCAGCCGTTTGACCGCGGGCTGCACATGCTGGTGGGCGAAGAAAACTGGCGCGGCGCGCAGTACATCCGCAGCTGGCTGCGCGGCCTGAGCCACTATCTGTATCTCGATGAACCGCGCACCGCGCGCATCGTGGCCGAGCCGCGCTTCGACAACCAGCGCCTGTTCCGCCATCTGGCCTCCGCCGGTTTCGACACGGTGAAAGAGTTCGACTTCCCGCACAAGCGCTCGCGCCTCATCATGAGCCAGCGTCACCGCTTCTTCAGCGAGGTGGGCCTGTGAACGCGCTCTGGCAGAAAGTGAACCGCGAGATGGTGGGGAAGATCCTCGCGGAGCTGGAATACGAACGCACCCTGCGCGCTGAGCCCGTTTCATCGGACGGCTGGCGCATCGCTATGGGCGCCGAGTGCTGGCAGTTTCGCGCCGCGCGCGGGATCTGGGGCTGGCTGCATATCGACCCGGACAGCCTGACCACCGCCAGCGGCGCCGCCGTGGAAGCGGAAAGCGCGCTGCTGCAGCTGGCGACGGTGCTGGAGATGAGCGACGCGCAAACGGCGGAGCACATGGAAGATCTCTACGCCACGCTGCGCGGCGACATGCAGCTGCTGCAGGCGCGTGAAGCGCTGGACGCGGACGCGCTGATCCACCTCGACCCGGACGAATTACAGTGTCTGATGAGCGGCCACCCGAAGTTTATTTTCAACAAAGGCCGCCGCGGCTGGGGTCTGGACGCGCTGCGCCAGTACGCGCCGGAATACCGCGGGCGCTTCCGCCTGCACTGGGTCGCCGTCCAGCGTGAACATCTGGTCTGGAGCAGCGACGCCGATTGCGACACTCACGCTCTGCTGGCCAGCACCATGGACGATGCCGAGCGCGCCCGGTTTGACGCTCGCTGGCAGGCGCTGGGTCTCGACGACGGCTGGCTGCCCGTGCCGCTGCACCCGTGGCAGTGGCAGCAAAAAATTGCCATTCATTTTCTTGCGCAGCTGGCGCGCGGTGAAATGGTTGAGCTGGGCGAGTTTGGCGATGAGTATCTTGCCCAGCAGTCCCTGCGCACGCTCACCAACGCCAGCCGCCGCGCGCCGTATGACATCAAGCTGCCGCTGACCATCTACAACACCTCCTGCTATCGCGGCATTCCGGGCAAGTATATTGCCGCTGGGCCTCTGGCTTCGCGCTGGCTGCAGCAGCAGTTCGCCGCTGACGCCACGCTGATCCGCTCTGGCGCGCAGGTGCTGGGCGAACCCGCCGCCGGGTATCTGTCGCATCCGGGCTACGCGGCGCTGCCGAAAGCGCCCTACCGCTACCAGGAGATGCTGGGCGTGATCTGGCGCGAGAACCCATCCTGCTATTTACAGGACGGCGAACAGGCGGTGCTGATGGCGGCGCTAATGGAAACCGACAACGCCGGACGTCCGCTGATCGACGCGTGGATCACGCGCTCGGGGTTAAGCGCCGACGCGTGGCTGGAAAAGCTGTTTGAGGCAACGGTGATCCCGTTCTACCACCTGCTCTGCCGCTACGGCGTGGCGCTGATTGCCCACGGCCAGAACGTGACGCTGGTGATGAAGGACTACGTCCCGCAGCGCATCCTGCTGAAGGATTTCCAGGGCGATATGCGCCTGGTGGACGAGGATTTCCCACAGGCGCAGAGCCTGCCGGAGCAGGTAAAAGCGGTGACGGCGCGCCTGAGCGCGGATTACATCATTCACGACCTGCAGACCGGCAACTTTGTGACGGTGCTGCGCTTTATTTCGCGCCTCACGCTGCAAAGCGGCGTGAGCGAAAACCGCTTCTATCAGATCCTCGTCGGGGTGCTGCACCGCTATATGGCCGCGCACCCGGAGCTTGCGGAGCGCTTTGCGAAATTCGATCTGTTTAAGCCGCAGATTATTCGCGTGATCCTCAACCCGGTCAAACTGACCTTCTCCGAACACGACGGCGGCAGCCGCATGCTGCCGAACTACGTTACCGATCTTGATAACCCTCTTTTTCTGGCCTCCCGGGAGTCCGCGCAATGAAAACCTATGATTTCATCGGCATTGGTATTGGCCCGTTTAACCTCAGCGTCGCCGCCCTCGCAGAAGGTCTGGACGGCTTTAGCTCGCTGTTCCTTGAGCGTAAACCGCACTTCTCATGGCACCCGGGCATGATGGTGCCGGACTGCCACATGCAGACCAGCTTCCTGAAGGATCTGGTCAGCGCCGTGGAGCCGACCAACCGCCACAGCTTCCTGAACTACCTGGTGCAGCGCAAAAAGTTCTACCGCTTCCTGACCACCGAGCAGCGCACCGTCTCCCGCGAAGAGTTTGCGGACTACCTGTGCTGGGCGGCGGACAACCTCACCAACCTCGCCTTCAGCCAGCAGGTTCAGCAGGTGAGCTTTGATGAGCAACGCGGTCTGTTTGAGGTCGTGACCCAGCGTGACCGCTTCCTCGCGCGCCACGTCTGTGTGGGGATTGGCAAACAGATCAACCTGCCTGACTGCGTCACGGTGCAGGACGATACCTGCTTCCACGCCAGCGAGATGATGCTGCGCACGCCGGATCTCGCGGGTAAGCGCGTTACCGTCGTCGGCGGCGGCCAGAGCGGGGCCGACCTGTTCCTGAATATCTTCCGTGGAGAGTGGGGCCAGCCGCTGAGCCTGAACTGGGTCTCGCGCCGCAACAACTACAACGCGCTGGATGAAGCCGCCTTTGCTAACGAGTATTTCACGCCGGAGTATGTGGACAGCTTCTCCACGCTCGGTGAAGAGGCGCGTCGTCAGATGCTGCACGAGCAGAAGATGACCTCCGACGGCATCACCACCGAGTCACTGCTGGCGATTTACCGCGCCATGTACCACCGCTTCGAAGTGCTGCGTGAAAAACCCTGGGCGCACCTGATGCCGTCCCGCTCGGTGACAACCCTGACGCGTCAGGAAACCGGACATCGCCTGAGCATTCAGCATCACCTCGACGGCGGCCACGAGCAGCTGGAGAGCGACGTGGTGATTTTCGCCACCGGCTACCGCGCCGTGCAGCCCGCGTTCCTTGCGCCGCTGTCTCACCGCCTGCATCTGGATGCGGACGAAGCGTTCTGCATTAACAACGATTTCACCCTCGAATGGGACGGTCCGCAGAGCAACCGCCTGTTCGCCGTGAACGCCGGGATGCACCGTCTCGGCATTGCCGAACCCCAGCTCAGCCTGATGGCCTGGCGCGCGGCGCGAATTCTGAATCGCGCACATGCCGACGAGCCGTTTGAACTGGCCACCACCCCTGGCGTTATCCACTGGCGGAGCACCACCAGCCCGGAGAGCAGCCAGGTTTTTAAATCGTTAGCAAAAACCACTGAGTACTGACACACACAATCAGGATCAACATAACAATGAAACGTTCTCATCTTTGGGTTTTAAATCCTTGCTTGCTTGCAATGCTTTCTACCTCTGCGTGGGCGGAAGAACAAAAGGAAGAAAATATCGTGGTCTCTGCCAGCCGCGCGCACCGCAGCGTGGCCGAGATGGCGCAGACCACCTGGGTCATTGAACGCTCTGAGATCGAGCAGCAGGTTCAGGGCGGGAAAGAGATTAAAGAGGTGCTGGCGCAGCTGATCCCGGGTATGGACGTCAGCAGCCAGGGGCGTACCAATTACGGCATGAACCTGCGCGGCCGCTCCATGATGGTGATGGTGGACGGCGTACGCCTGAACTCGTCCCGCAGCGACAGCCGCCAGCTCGACTCCATCGACCCGTTCAACATTGACCGCATCGAAGTCATCTCCGGCGCCACGTCACTGTACGGCGGCGGCAGCACCGGCGGCCTGGTGAACATCGTCACCAAAAAGGGCCAGCCGGAGACCGAAGTTGAGTTCCAGACCGGAGCAAAAAGCGGGTTTAACAGCCACAATGACCACGATGAGAACGTGTCGGCTGCGGTCAGCGGCGGCAACGACAACGCCTCCGGTCGTCTGTCGGTGTCGTATCAGCGCTACGGCGGCTGGTATGACGGCAACGGCGACGAGGTGATCATCGACAACACCCAGACCGGCCTACAGTATTCCGACCGTATTGATGTGATGGGAACAGGCACTCTCAACATCGACGATCACCAGCAGCTGCAGCTCACTACCCAGTACTACAAGAGCGAATCCGACGGCAAGCATGGGCTGCATCTCGGGAAGAACTTCTCGGCGGTAACGGGCGATGCCACCGCGTACAACAAGGATAATCTCGACTCTGACCGCGTGCCGGGCACCGAGCGCCATCTGATTAACCTGCAGTACTCTAATACTGATTTCTGGGGCCAGGATCTGGTCGCGCAGATTTACTACCGTGACGAGAGCCTGACCTACTACCCGTTCCCGACCCTGACCAAAGGCGTGGTGAGCAGCATCGGCGCGTCGCAGCAGAAAACCGATTTTTACGGCGGCAAGCTGACGCTGAACAGCAAGCCGGTGGACGATTTGACGCTGACCTGGGGTGTCGATGCCGACCACGAAACGTTCGATGCCAACCAGCAGTTCTTTGACCTGAGCAAAGCGGCGGCGAGCGGCGGCATGGAGCTGGACAACGCCTACAACGTGGGCCGTTATCCGGGCTACAGCATCACCAATCTCGCTCCGTTCCTGCAGGCGAGCTATGACATTGACGCCATCACCCTGAGCGGCGGCGTGCGCTACCAGTACACCGAAAACAAGGTGGATGATTTTGTTGGCTACGCCCAGCAGCAAGCCATCGCCACCGGGAAAGCCACCTCCGCCGACGCGGTGCCGGGCGGGAAAACCGATTACAACAACTTCCTGTTTAACGCCGGGATCCTCGGTCGTCTGACCGAACAGCAGCAACTGTGGTTTAACTTTTCCCAGGGCTTTGAAATTCCTGACCTGGCGAAGTACTACGGCTCCGGCACCTACCAACTCAGCAACGGCCACTATCGCCTGCTGAACAGCGTGAACGTCAACGACTCAACGCTGGACGGCATCAAGGTCAACGCCTACGAGCTGGGCTGGCGCTTCACAGGTGACAACCTGCGCACGCAGGTCGCGGCGTATTACTCGCTCTCGGATAAAACCATCACCATCAACAAGACAGATATGACCATCAACCTGGAAGACGACAAGCGTCGTATCTACGGGATTGAAGGCCAGGTGGACTATTTCTTCACCGACAGCGACTGGAGCACCGGCGCGAACTTTAACGCCATCAAGTCTGAAACCCGTGAAAACGGGAAGTGGGAGAAGCTGACGGTCGACAGCGCCAGCCCGTCGAAAGCCAGCGCATGGGTGAACTGGGCGCCGGGCGACTGGACCCTGCGCGTGCAGAGCACGCAGACCTTTGACGTGTCTGACGCTGACGGCAAGAAGATCGATGGCTATAACACGGTCGACTTCCTGGGCAGCTACGCCCTGCCGGTGGGGAAAGTCAGCTTCAGCGTGGAAAACCTGCTGGACAAAGACTACACCACCGCCTGGGGCCAGCGCGCGCCGGGGCTGTATAGCCCAACCTACGGTGCACCGGGCCTGTACACCTATAAAGGCCGCGGACGGACGTTTGGTCTGAACTACTCCGTGCTGTTCTGATCCTTCGCGCCGCCTGCGGGCGGCGCATTTCGTTGCGTAATTTCAACGCGAATTTGCTATAAAATCAGCGATTTGCTGAAATAGTCGGCAAACGAACAAAAAGCGCGTTTTCACCCTTTGACAAGGCGTACCGAGGTCGATAATATGCGCCTCGTTCACACGATTCCTCTGTAGTTCAGTCGGTAGAACGGCGGACTGTTAATCCGTATGTCACTGGTTCGAGTCCAGTCAGAGGAGCCAAATTTGAAAAGCCTGCTTTTAAAGCAGGCTTTTTGCTTTTCTGCGTCTCTGATGCTAACTCAGAATTGCATCCAGCCTGGCAAGCACTTCATTTATAACAGCATCAGGTATGCGTTCCAGCCGCATGCCGTTTCGGGCAGCCATATCAATAGTTCTGGGCTGGTCGCAGCGAATAACACCCATCGTTTTTGTCCCCGCCCCTTCCAGTGAAACGGTGAAACCTGCCGTGCGAGCAAAGTTACCGCCGCTGGTGACGGGAACCACTACCGGTAGCCGGGTCAGCTTGTTAAACGATGCCTTCGACACGACGAGTACCGGACGTTTTCCACTTTGCTCGTGGCCTGCAATCGGATCCAGTGAAACAAGCCAGATTTCCCCTCTGTCCATTTACAGGATCTCCTTGCCCACCGCAGGCGCATCAATCCATTCCCGATCCTCTTCACTCATTTCAGCGTGCGGATCGCACTGCGCCAGCAGCTCCTCAAGCGAATAATGAGGCCGTTTTTGGGGTTCAATGATCAGGCAGCCATTGTTAATGGTCATGCCGACTTCGCTGTCCGTCGACAGCTCCAGCGTTTTCAACACGGCGGGAGGAACCGCCAACATGATGGATCCGCCGACCTTTTTCAGGCGAGTTTTATACATAGCGCACCTCCTAATATTATATTTTAATATAACATTTATGCCAGGAGATGCGCAGTTATTCATCAGATTCATGGTGATTTCCTTTTCGTAATTAAGTGGGCAGAGAGCCGTTATCCATCGAAGGGCAGCGCTGGTGGGAACGAATTGCGTCACTAAGAAGGCTGATAATAAAAAACTGTTTTTACGGTTAAAAGAATTATGGCGGATCGGATAAACGAAATGCGAGGCGGCTTCCGCATCGGGAGCATTGTGGGGGCAAGGCTAAGGTCAACCCCATCATGGCTTCATAACAATACGGCCAAGCGGTTTCGCTGTCTCGGCGTATTCATGGGCCGCGGCGGCGTCAGCCAGGGGGAAGATGCGGTCAATGACAACCCTGATGCGCCCTGCCGCTACAGCCTGCAACATCTCGTCCACGCTTGCCCGAACCTCGGGCCTTTCAAAAAGGGGGCCCATGAATACCCCCATAAGCGTCTGGTTAGACTGCATTGCCGGCCATAAGTCGGCTGTCAGGCTGCCACCGCCCGCATTACCGACGAAAACGAGACGCCCTTCCGGCGCGAGTGCAGAAAGCGACGCAGGCAACGTCGTCCCTACCGGATCGATGACGAGGTTAACACCGGTGCCACGAGTGACCTGTCGGACACTCTCCACGACGTTATTCTCTACACGATCCACAACATGATCGGCCCCCAGTTCCAGCAACCGGTTTTTTCGCTGCGTTCCGCTTGCCACGGCGATGACCGTCGCGCCAGCTTGTGAGGCAAGCTGAACGGCCGCGAGCCCCACGCCACCCGCTGCTGCCTGAATCAGAACGGTTTCTCCGTGCCGGAGCATGCCTCGTGTGAAGAGGCAGTGATATGCTGTTCCAAAGGAGATCGGTACCACCGCCGCTTCTGCTGCATCCACTCCGTCTGCTATAAGCCAGGTTCGTTCCGCAGGCACAGCCCAACGTTCCGCATGCGATCCCTGCATGCTAAAAGCAGTCACTCTGTCTCCAACCTTGCGGCTACGGACTTTCGACCCGACGGCAACCACCGTCCCCGCGGCCGCGTAGCCAACGATCCATGAAGGAAAAGGCGGCGGAGTTGAACGTCGGTTGATCAGATCTCCCCCTTCAATCGAGATAGCCTCGACAGAAATCAGCACATCGTCAGGCCCTGCGACCGGATCCGGAACATCGACATACTGCAGGACGCCGGGAGCGCCTTCCACGTCATAAACCGCTGCCTTCATAAATTTTCCTCTGACTTGCCTTTTGACCGTCGGAAAGATCCGTAACGCTCAGGGTAGCCTGGCAATCACTTTTATCTCAAACTGGAATCCGTACAGCCACGTCACTCCGATCCCGGTCAAGGTTGGGTAAGGTGCTTCCCCCCAGTATTCTGGCAGGACACTCCAGATAGCGTCGAGGTTTGACTCGGGATCGACAACAAAAAGGGTAACGTCAACCACGTCATCGAACGTGCAGCCCGCAGCCGTGAGAACAGCATTAAGGTTATCAAACGCCAGACGGATCTGCGCTTTAATATCCTCTTCAGGCGAACCATCTTCCCGGCTACCCACCTGCCCCGAAACAAACAAGAAGCCATCAGATTTGATGGCGGGTGAATAGCGATTGCGCTCATAGAGCGCCTGGCGCCCGAAGGGAAAAACGGCTTCGCGTGTTGTCATATTTGTACCTTTGTAATGGGGCGAACTCTGCCCGGTGAACGTAAAGAGACTTTACAGCTGCTGAAGCAGAGGGATAAACAGGCGACTTTGTCCATCATTGTTTGTAATATCCAAACAATCGGTGAAAAGAGAGGACATGGGATGGATCGTTTTGATGCGATGCGCGCCTTTGCTCGCGTGGTGGAGGCAGGCAGCTTCACAAAGGCTGCCCAAACGCTCCATATGAGCAAAACCACGGTGACGCAGCTTATTCAGCAGCTGGAAGCGCGCCTGCGCGTCAAGCTACTCCATCGCACCACCCGCAGGCTCGGCGTCACTCCCGATGGCGCGGTCTACTACGAGCGCGTCATCCGCCTGCTGGCGGACATGGAGGATGCTGAAAACAGCCTGTCCAATGCGGCGATGACGCCCAGGGGACGGTTAAGGGTGGATGTACCCACTCCTCTCGCCCGCCTTGTGCTGGTGCCCGCGCTACCGGCTTTTCACGCGCGCTACCCTGATATCCAGTTCGACATGGGCGTGAGTGACCGGGTGGTGGATCTGATCGGCGACAACGTGGATTGCGTCCTGCGGGGTGGCGAAATCAATGACCAGTCACTGATCGCGCGCCATGTTGGCGATTTGCAAATCGGTGTTTACGTTGCACCGAGTTATGTGGAACGCCTCGGCGCCCCCGCGCATCCGCGAGAGCTGGAAAACACGTACCATCGCATCGTGGGATTCTTGTCCTCACGCACCGGTAAGATTGATCCTCTGGTGCTGCACGGTGAGAGTGAACGTATTGAAATTACGGGCAACTATGTGCTTGCAGTGGATGATGGCAATGCTTACCTCGAAGCTGGACTAGCGGGATTGGGTGTGATTGCGCTGCCGGTCTATATGGCGGCAGCACATCAGGCTCGCGGTGCCTTGATTCCGTTATTTGAACGCTGGCGGATTGCTCCAATGCCCCTGTACCTGGCATTCCCGCCTAACCGCCACGTCAACGCTAAACTGCGCGTTTTTATTGACTGGATCGTTGAGTTGATGCAGCAGCATGTCCCCACAATTTACAATAAGTGACGACATCCCTGCCCCCTGATTCGGCAGCGCTACCTGGCAAGCCCGAACCTAAATCTGATAATCAATCGCCACTTCTTCCGGCTCCATGACCTGGCGTTTGATCTCGTCCACCGACAGCCCGGCATTGCACAGCTCGATAAAGCGCCACACATAGTTGCGCTGCAGCTGCCCGCGCTTCAGGCCCAGCCATACGGTGTTGGCGTCAAACAGATGACGCGTGTCAAGACGCACCAGGTTCCCGTCTTCGCGTTCGCCGCTGGACTGTTCCGCTACCAGGCCAATGCCCAGCCCAAGCTCGACGTAGGTTTTGATCACGTCAGAGTCCTGCGCGCTCAGCACGATGTCCGGCGTTAATCCTTTACGGTTGAAGGCCTCGTCTATGCGCGAGCGTCCGGTGATCCCCTGGCGGTAGGTAATCAGCGGCCATTTCGCAATGTCTTCCAGCGTCAGGGGAGAGACCTGATTCAGCGGATGATCGACCGGAAGCAACAGGCTGTGGTACCAGCGGAACCAGGGAAAGGCCACCAGCAGCGGGTCGTTGCTCAACCGCTCGCTGGCAATGCCGATATCTGCCCCACCGTTTTGCAGCAGCCCTTCAATTTCCTGTGGCGTGCCCTGGATAAGCTCCAGACGGACGTCAGGGAAAAGTTCGCGGAAGGCTTTGATCACCGGCGGCAGGCTGTAGCGCGCCTGGGTGTGGGTGGTGGCGATGGTGAGCACGCCGGAGGCATCGTTGGTGAAGAGATCCGCCAGGCGACGCACGTTGCTGGCTTCGTTGAGGATCCGCTCCGCGATGGTGAGCAATGCTTTACCCGGCTCCGTCATGCCGAGCAGCCGCTTGCCGCGACGGATAAAAATCTCTATGCCCAGCTCCTCTTCCAGCTCGCGGATATGGCGGCTGACGCCGGACTGAGAGGTATAAAGCATATTGGCGACCTCGGTCAGGTTGTAGTCCCGCCTGGCCGCCTCACGGATAATTTTAAGTTGCTGGAAATTCACGATTCACTCCGGCGCATCTGACATAGCTCTATTGTTAGAGTCAGCCGAGCTGCAGAACAAATAATAAAAACCAGCATCTTATGCTTTTATGGAATATCAGCTCACGAGCTGGAGCTCACGGTTCTCAAGCGACGGCTTGCTGACCAGCGACATTAAAATCTCTTTTACCGCCTGCGCCTGAGGCGACAGCGAGCCGCGAGCGGACATGTTCAGCGACAGCGGCAGGCTCATCGAAGGCGTGGTGATTCGCGCCATCCAGCCGTTTGCCGCACCGCACAGCGAGCGCGCGGCGGATTCCGGCAGTACGGTGACGCCCATTCCGCTGGCAATGGCTGCGGTCAGCGTGGAGATTGAGTCGATTTCGCCGATGATTTTGGCCGTCAGGCGGCGCAGGGAGAACGCTTCGTCCACTCGCACGCGCACGGCGCTGTAGTCGCGCGGCAGATAGAGGTTCATCTCTGCCACGGCGGTAAGATCGACGCTCTGGCCCGGACAGTCGCGGGTGCCCACGAGGTAGAGATCTTCCTTGAGCAGCGGCTGGCTGGTGATCCCGGCAACCGGGGAGCGATCGTAAAGGACCGCCATGTCCAGCTGGCCGTTGAGCAGCTTGTCATTCAGTACAAAACCACTGTTTTCATGCAGATAGACCAGCACTTCCGGCAGCTCGGCGCGCACGGCCTGCAGAAGCGGCATGGTGATAGAGGACGCCGCCGTTCCCGGCGCCAGCCCGATAGAAACGTGCCCGCTCAGGGTCTGGCCCACGTTGTTCACCGCCAGTTGCGCCTGTTCACACTGACGCAGGATAGTGCGGGCATGGGTATACAGGATCTTGCCTGCTTCCGTTGGCGTGACGCCGCGTTTGGTGCGGATCAGTAACTGCTGATCCATCTCGCCTTCCAGAGTAGCCACCTGCTGGCTCAGCGCAGGCTGCGCGATGTGCAGCACTTCTGCCGCTTGAGTCAGGCTGCCGATATCGACGATTTTTACGAAGTATTTCAGTCGTCTTAAGTTCATTTTGCCCCCTGTTCGAAATGCATTGCCGGAACCGGCTGTCGTTGTTGAACAGGTTTTGCAATATGAATGCCACTTTTATCGTGCGGTCTGAATTGTTCGCTAACCGCCTGAAAATAAGGAAACCTAATCATGGAGGGGTGATTTATTACTGAAACAGCAGTTTACGATCTGCCCCATTAGAGGTATATCCGCACCATTACGGTGCATTCCGCTGTCAAAAACATCATTTTGCCGATTTTGTCAGCAAACGATCAAAAGGCGTTGATCCACCCTTTGACAAGGCGAACGCAGGTCGATAATATGCGCCCCGTTCACACGATTCCTCTGTAGTTCAGTCGGTAGAACGGCGGACTGTTAATCCGTATGTCACTGGTTCGAGTCCAGTCAGAGGAGCCAAATTTGAAAAGCCTGCTTTTAAAGCAGGCTTTTTGCTTTTCTGCGTCGGGTAAAATTGTCGGGTGGCGGCTTCGCCTTACCCGACCTACGGGACTGTAGGCCCGGTAAGCGCAGCGCCACCGGGCGAAAGGGCTTCACATGCCGATTTTAACCGGCATCCCCGACCGCCGTTCCAGTTCAGCGCCCGCCCCCTCGTTTATCAACTGTGTCTGCTGTGCGGCGGAGATGGGCAGAGGCACTTTCCGGCTCGATTCAAATTCCGCCCGGTTACGTGACAGCGGTTCGTGAACCTCCACCCAGCGGCTGCCGTCCGGCTCCGTGGTCACCTTAACGGGCCGATCGATAAGCTGTACGCGGGTGCCCACGGGGACATTATCGAAAAGATATTTAATGTCGTTGTTACGCAGACGAATACAGCCCTGGCTCACCCGCAGCCCAATGCCGAAATTGGAGTTTGTGCCGTGTATGGCATATAGCCTGCCGATATATATCGCATACAGCCCCATCGGGTTATCCGGCCCGGCGGGCACGAAGGCGGGCAGCGTTTTCCCCTCTGCCGCATAGGCACGACGCGTGTTCGGCGTAGGTGACCAGGTGGGGCCCTCCTGCTTGCGCTCAACCGCCGTGACCCAGTTACGCGGGGTTTCGCGACCGGCCTGACCAATGCCGATGGGCAGTACTTCGACGGTATTGCTGCCCGGCGGATAATAGTAGAGACGCATTTCCGCCACGTTAACGACAATCCCCTCGCGCACGGTGTCGGGTAAAATCAGCTGCTGAGGAATGACCAGCCGGGTGCCGGATTTGGGCAAAAAAGGATCCACGCCCGGGTTCGCTTCCAGCATATTGCTGAGCCCCAGCCCGTGCTGTGCAGAAAAGGCCTCAAGCGGTAACGTATTGCGCTCGGGAACGGTGATGGTAATCGGGGTTCCCACCAGCCGACTGCCTTCCGGCGGTAAGGTATAGGTTACGGCAAACGCGCCGGGTACAGCGGCACACAGCGTAAGGACGAACCAGGTAAATCGCATCATAATTTCCTGTGCTCAAAAAAGAGAAAGCCTGGACTCAGGCAGGCTTTCTCAGTTTACGCTATTACGCCTCGGTTTTGCGCCATCTGCGCGTCAGCACTTTTTCCGCCTCGACAATAAGGAACATCACAAAACCAATCAGGAAGGTGATGACCCAGTAGCGGAACGGCAGCGCTTCGGTACCAAACAGCATCTGCATGAACGGGGCGTAAATGATAAGAAGCTGAAGCGCCAGCAGTACGCCGCTCACGATCCAAATCCCTTTATTCGCCAGCAGACCTTTGCTCAGCGAGAAGCCGTCATTAACGCGACAGTTGAGCATGTAGAACCACTGCGCGGTCACCAGGGTTTGCAGCAGCACGGTGCGGATGAATTCCGCCGAGTAGCCGCGCGGCTGTAGCCAGGCTTCCAGCACGAAGGCGCTAATGGCAATCATCAGACCGACAAACACCACGCGCCAGATGGCGTAGCCGTCCATCACATGCAGATTCGCCTTGCGCGGTGGCCGGTTCATGATGTCCTTCTCACCCGCTTCAAACGCCAGGCCAAACGACAGGGTTGCCGACGTCGCCATGTTCATCCACAGGATCAGGACCGGCGTCAGCGGAATCAGGTTCCCCGCCAGCAGCGCGATGATGATCAGCAGGGCCTGCGCGATGTTGCTCGGGATAACGAACAGAATCGTTTTTTTCAGGTTATCGTAAACCCGCCGTCCCTCGTGGACCGCACTGGCAATGGTGGCAAAGTTGTCATCCGTTAACACCATGTCGGCGGCTTCCTTGGTGACCTCAGTCCCCTTAATCCCCATGGCGATACCCACATCCGCCCGCTTGAGCGCCGGGGCATCGTTTACGCCATCCCCGGTCATGCCCACCACTTCCTGTTTACTTTGCAGGGCCTGCACGAGGCGGAATTTATCCTCCGGGCTGGTTCGGGCGAAAATATCGTACTGCTGCGCGGCGTCGCTCAGCTGACGGTCATCCATCGCCTCCAGCTCGCGTCCGGTGATCGCGCTTGCGGCGTTACCAATCCCCAGCATTTGCCCGATGCTCATGGCCGTTTGCGGGTGGTCGCCGGTGATCATTTTCACGCGAATCCCGGCCTGCAGACAGTCGGCAATCGCGGTAATGGCCTCCGGACGCGGCGGATCCATCATTCCTGCAATACCCAGCAGGATCACGCCATCATGGAGGTCCGGGTGATCCAGATCGCGCTGTCCCTCGCGGGCAGGTTTCCAGGCCGCCGCCACCATGCGCAGCCCTTCCCGGGCATACTCTTCAATCTTCCCTTCCCAGTAAGGTTGATCGAACGGCTGCAGTCCGTCATTCGTCTGCTGGTGCTGGCAGAGGCGGAACAGGACGTCCGGCGCGCCGGTGATTAAAATCGCCTCTTCTTCACCCAGTCGGTAGAGCGTGGACATGTATTTATACTGCGAATCAAACGGGATTTTACTGCGCATTTCCGTATCAAGCGGTGGGAGCGGGATTTTCGCCGCCAGCACCTTCAGGGCACCCTCGGTTGGTCCTCCGGTGATTTTCCACAGCCCCTGCTCGTCTTTGATCAGCTGGCTGTCATTGCAGAGGTCAATGGTGCGCAGGTAGCGTTCCAGCAGGGAACCCTGCGTCACGCTGACGGGCGTCGGGTCATCTACGGGGTGAATATTCCCCACCGGTTCGTAGCTGTCGCCCTCCACGCGATAGGTCGTGTCAGCGGTAATCACCGCTTTGACCGTCATTTCATTCATCGTCAGGGTGCCGGTTTTATCCGAGCAGATGACCGTCATTGCGCCCAGGGTTTCCACCGTGGGCAACTTGCGAATAATGGCCTTGCGACGCGCCATGGCCTGTACGCCAAGCGAAAGGATGATGGAAATGATGGCCGGCAGGCCTTCCGGCACGGCGGCAACGGCGAGGCTGATAAGCGACAGCACCAGTTCAGAAACCGGCATATCCCGGAACAGGAGGCTAAAGACGAACAGCGCTACCATCATCACCAGGATAGTGATGAAGATGGTCTTACCGAGCTTGTCCATCTGCACCATCAGCGGCGTGCGGTGCTTTTCAATGTCGGACATCATCTGATTGATGTGGCCAAGCTCGGTCTCGCCCCCGGTTGCCACCACCACGCCTTTACCGCCGCCGGAGCTGACGGTGGTGCCTGAGTAGAGCAGATTATAGCGATCGCCTAAGGGCAGTTCCCCGCTTAACGCATCGCTGTTTTTCTCAACAACGGTGGATTCGCCAGTCAGGATGGCCTCCTCCACGCGAAGGTTATGCGCCTCAATCACGCGCAGGTCCGCAGGGATACGATCCCCGGCGCGGATCACCACGATATCGCCCGGGACCAGCGCCGTAGTGGGGATCGTTTCATGATTCCCCTGTCGTACCACCACGGCTTCGCTGGAGAGCATATTGCGAATACTCTGCAACGATTTCTCAGCATTGCTCTCCTGGATATGGCCGATCAGCGCGTTAATGATGGCAACTCCGAGGATCACAAACATGTCTACCCAGTGGCCCATAAAGAGCTTAAGCAACGCGGCCACCAGCAGAACGTAAATCAGTACATCGTTAAAATGCGCCAGGAAGCGCAGCCAGGCGGGTTTACCCTTTTTTTGCGGTAACGCATTCTCACCATGCTGCTGAAGTCGGGCTGATGCCTCAGTGCCGCTAAGTCCTTCCAGAGTGGAGTGGATATTCGACAGGGTTTCATCAACGGTTTGTTGATAATACGGACGTTCAGGTTTTCCTGTTTTCATTGTTACTTCCTCAGGTTCTATTCAGAAATCACCTTGCTTTCATGAAATTAACGAATAACGAAAACAGGAACATGGGCGTAACGGACAATACTTGCCGCCTCCGATCCTAACAAATGGGTTTGAATATTTGGATTGCGGGAGCCGACGATAATCGCGCCAGCAGCAAGTTCATCTGCCAGCTTAATAACCTCATCACGAACATTTCCGCTACGAACATGGAGGTGAACGCGCTCTTCTGGCATATTCAATTTTTTGACCAGGTCAGACAGTTTTTCTTTTGAATTATTAATCATATATTCATCCATCTTTCGCGCATCTGAAATAAAACCGCGCGTCAGCTCGGCTGAAAATTTTGGCATGACGTGCAGCAAATGAATGTCACCCAATGCGCTTTGCGCCAGAAACTGTGCATGCTGCAACGCTTTATCCGCCAGGCTTGTCTCATAGACATCCACCGGAACGAGAATGTTTTTATACATATCGAGCATCCTTTTTATAACTAACACGAGAGTGAATGAAGCAAAAAATCGCATTAAATGCAGGGGGTTGCCCTTAATGCCAGTTACGGTAAAAGAGATGAATAATATTAAACGTAGCACAGGAATTTCAGGTTTAGCGCGTCCCCGCTGCTAATGGTTATTTAACATTTATCTTTTCGCCGACTATGCTCATAGTGAGTTACCGCTTCCGGCTCATGGAGGAATGTATGTATGGCATAAGCCTGATCCGACTGGGTATGTTTATTGCGCTTGCCATTATCGCCAGCACGGCGATTGGTTTATTTACCTATATGGTCGTCACTGTTCTGGCAGAATAGTGTCACCCCTGTCCAGGTTATGGAATAAATAAAACAGTTATTTATTAGGGGAATACAGTGAACCGCTACCTCTCTCTTTTACCGTTCGTTTTGTTAACGCTCACAGCGTGCGATCCTAAACCTGAACAAGCCTCCCCCCTGCCCAGAATGGTTAAAGTGGCGGAGGTGACGGTTCCCGGTCATGCCCAGCAGCGCGTTTTTCCCGCCCGCATTGAATCGGGCGATGCCACAGACCTTTCCTTCAAGCGCGCTGGTCAAATTGAAGCGCTCGATGTGCGTCAGGGCGCAGCCATCAAGCAGGGCCAACAGCTTGCAAGATTGAACGCCCGTGAAGCCCAGCAGCGGGTTAACGACAGGCAGACGGCGGCGACGCTGGCCCAGAGGCAGTTCGATCGCTTCCAGACGCTGGCGGGCCGCCAGGCGATTTCGAAAGCCGAAATGGACGTGCAGCGTGCGAACCGCGATTCGGCGAATGCGGCGCTGCAGATTGCCCGAGAAGAGTTGAATCAGATGACGCTCGTCGCCCCCTTCAGCGGGACGGCGGCCAGCGTACATGTCCGAAACCATCAGGTGGTGTCTGCCGGTCAGCCCATCGCGACGTTAACCCGCACCGATCTGCTTGACGTGGTGTTCAGCATCCCTGAAAACCTGTTTAAGACCTTTGATATCCGCAACGCGCAGTATCGTCCGGTAGTGAGAATTAACGCCATTCCGGATCGGGAATTTACCGCCGTCTACAAAGAGCACTCGGGCAGCAGCGACAGTAATACCCTGACCTGGCAGGTGATACTGACCATGCCGCGACCAGATGATTTTCCCGCCGTCGGTGGCGTAAGCGGTACGGTTACCATCAATTTAACCAACCTCCCGGCTGGCGCGGGCGCTCAGGCGCTGGTTGTACCGGTTGAGGCCGTCTTTAACCCGGACAACAGCCCACGCAATGAGCCGCACGTCTGGGTTGTGGCGGGAGAAGGCGACACGATCCATCTTGAAGACCGCAAGGTCAGCGTGGGGCAAGTGATAACCGAAGGCGTGACGATCACCAGCGGGCTTAAGGCGGGCGAGCGCGTGGTGGCCGCAGGCGTGGGAGAGCTCCATGCTAACCAGCCGGTGCGTATCTGGACGCGTGAGCGGGGACTGTAATGGATATCACTCGTCAATTTATTAATAACCCGGTTCGCGTCTGGCTAACGATTCTGCTGCTGGGCATTGGGGGGATTTTCGCCCTGTTGAATATCGGCAGGCTGGAAGATCCCGCCTTTACCATCAAAACCGCAGTGGTGATCACCCACTACCCCGGCGCATCCGCTCAGCAGGTTGAAGAAGAGGTGACGCTGCCGCTGGAGAATGCCCTTCAGCAGCTGCCTTATCTGGACAACGTGAGCTCCATCTCTTCAAACGGGCTGTCGCAAATCACCGTTAACATCGCTTCACGCTATCACTCGAACGAACTGCCGCAGATTTGGGATGAGCTGCGCCGCCGCGTGGGCGATGCCTCGCGTCAGTTCCCGCCCGGCGTCGTCACGCCCTTTGTGAATGACGATTTCGGCGACGTATTCGGCTTCTTCTTCGCCATTTCCGGGGATGAATTCAGTAATCCTGAACTGGTGAGATATGCGGAGCAGCTGCGCCGCGCGTTGATTCTGGTCCCCGGCGTCGCGAAGGTCGCCATCGGCGGGGCCATTAGCCAACAGATCAACATCGATATCTCTCTGACCAAAATGGCCGCGCGCGGCATTACGCTGAACCAGCTTTCCGCCCTGCTCAGCAGGCTCAACGTCGTTTCCAGCGCCGGAGAAATCACCTCGGGCAGCGAATCCATTCGTCTACACCCCACCGGTGAGTTCGAGAATCTTGATGAACTGGCGGATCTCATCATCACGCCTTCCGGTACCGGGGCGGCGACGCGCCTGCGGGATATCGCCACGCTGTCGCGCGGGCTGAACGAATCGCCCGCCAGTATCTACCATGCCAACGGCAAAAAAGCCGTCACCATGGGCGTCTCGTTTATTCCCGGCGTGAACGTGATCGACGTGGGCCACGCGCTTGAGGCGAAGCTAAACCAGATGTCGGCGGAAAAACCGGCAGGCATACAGATAGATCTGTTTTACGATCAGGCAGCCGAAGTGGGCCATTCTGTTAACGGTTTTATTATTAACTTCCTGATGGCGCTGGCGATTGTCATCGGCGTGCTGCTGATCTTTATGGGGGTACGCAGCGGGATCATCATCGCGGTTTCTCTCGCCCTTAACGTGCTGGGCACGCTGCTGATTATGTATCTGTTTGGCATTGAGCTACAGCGCATCTCGCTCGGGGCGCTGATTATCGCCCTCAGCATGCTGGTGGATAACGCCATCGTGATTGTCGAAGGGGTGTTGATTGCCCGGCAGCAGGGCTCCCCGCTGTTAACCGCCGTAAACAACATCATCCGCCGCTCCGCTCTGCCGCTGCTGGGGGCGACGGTGATCGCCATCCTTGCGTTTGCTCCTATCGGGTTATCGCAGGATTCCACCGGGGAATACTGTAAATCTCTGTTCCAGGTGCTGCTGATTTCCCTGATGCTGAGCTGGTTCTCGGCGCTCACCCTCACCCCGGTGCTGATTAAGTGGTGGTTGTTTAAAAACGACAGCGCACCGAACACTACTGACGAGTCAGATCCTTACGACAAACGTCTCTACCGCCTTTACCAGCACCTGCTGAACGCACTGCTGCACCATAAAGCGCCGACGCTGGTAGTGATGGCCGCCCTGCTGGCCGCGTCTGTCTGGGGGTTTGGCGCGGTGCGGCAAAACTTTTTCCCGTCGTCCAATACGCCGATTTTCTTTGTCGACCTCTGGTTACCCTACGGGACAGATATCAAATGGACCGAGAAAATGACCGGCGACATTGAGAAAACCATCAAGGGACGGCCCGGCGTGGAAACCACCGTCTCGACCATTGGTCAGGGGAGCATGCGCTTTATTCTGACCTACAGCGGACAGCGGCAGTACAGCAACTACGCGCAGATCATGGTGCGTATGGATGACCAGCGCAGCATCTCCGCGCTGACGCGCTACGTGGATGAGTACATCGCGCGTAACTACCCGCAGGTCAACGCCAGTACGAAACGGGTGATGTTTGGGCCCTCCGGCGACAGCGCCATTGAAGTGCGCATTAAAGGCCCGGATCCTGACAGGCTGCGTCTGATTGCCAGCCAGGTGGACGATATCCTGGCGCGCGACCCGGCCACGGGGAGCGTCCGAAACGACTGGCAAAACCGCAGCAAAGTGATCCGTCCGCAGTACGTCGCCGCGCTGGGACGCGAGCTTGGCGTGGATAAGCAGGACGTCGACAACGCGCTGGAGATGAATTTCTCCGGCAGCCGGGCGGGGTTGTATCGGGAAGGCAGTGACCTGCTGCCCGTGGTGGTGAGGCCTCCGGAAAGCGAAAGGCTGGACGCCAGCCACCTGAACAACGTGCTGGTGTGGAGCCATGCGCGGCAGCAGTATATCCCGCTGAGTAACGTCGTTAGCAGCTTCACGCTGGAGTGGGAAGATCCGCTCATCCTTCGACGCGACCGCTCGCGGGTACTGACGGTTCAGACGGATCCGGACCCGCTGAGCCAGCAAACCTCCGGTGATATTCTCGCCCGCGTGAAGCCGCAGGTGGATGCCCTTCCCCTGCCACACGGCTACAGCATCGAGTGGGGGGGCGACGCGGAAAACTCCAGCGAAGCGCAGCAAGGGCTGTTCACTACGCTACCTCTCGGGTATCTGGTGATGTTTGTTATTACGGTGCTGATGTTCAGCTCGGTAAAAAATGCCGTCGCGATCTGGCTGACCGTACCGCTGGCGTTGATTGGTGTCACGCCAGGATTTTTAATTACCGGCATTCCCTTTGGCTTTATGGCGCTGATTGGTCTGCTGAGCCTGAGCGGAATGCTCATCCGCAACGGCATCGTGCTGGTGGAAGAGATTGAACAGCAGAAAACGCACAAGGATCAGCACAGCGCGATCGTTTATGCCGCCACCTCGCGCCTGCGCCCTATCCTGCTCACCGCGTTCACGACCGTACTTGGCCTGGCACCGCTGCTGCTGGATGTTTTCTTCCAGAGCATGGCCGTTGTGATTATGTTTGGACTGGGGTTTGCTACAATCCTGACGCTACTGGTACTCCCCGTGATCTATGCGTGTTTCCATCGTAAGGACGAAGCCAAACAACAATGAATGCGACAGGGCTGAACATTATCAAGACGCTGGGCTGTATGACGGCGGTCACCTTCTTCACCATCTACAATACCTGGGATCATTATGACTATGACTATCACTGGATCCTGGGCTTTTTAACCTTTATCTCGACCATCGCCACGCCGCTGTTTTTTGTGGTGTCGGGCTATCTCGACGGGCAATCCCGGCACGGCACACGCTGGCAGCTGGGTAAAATAAAAAGTCTGGTGATTGTTTTTCTGTTCTGGATAACGATCTACTACCTCTGGGAGCCTTATCAGCGCGGGTATTTAATTCAGCCCTGGTTCATGTTCGCCTTTGTGGTGATTTACACCTTCCACCCGGCAGTGGAGTGGCTTAGCCAGCGGAGAGCGCTGTTCTGCGGCGCGATTGCTGCTCTGCTGTGCTTTTCCTACGGATACGATCTGCTATCGGCGCTTTATCCTGAAACGCACGTCCTTTCGCTTTCGCCGCAGTATCGGCTGTGGACATGGCTGCTGTTTTATCTGACCGGGCAGCTCTTCTGCGACCCAAAAGTGGCCGAGTGGATAAGCCGCAAAAATGTGGTCCGGGCGGCGGTTGTCGCCATCCCGTTTATCTATCTCTTCACCTGGTTTTACGAGCGCCACTTCTTTTTTGCCCTGTTTAAGGCCGACAGAAACGCCTTTATTCTCACCGGCTCGCAGATCTACATCCTGATTATTGCCCTGGTGATTGCGGCGAACGGCGTTCGCTTTCGCCGCAATGCTGAATTAAAGGAGTCCATTCTGGCCGCCATCAGCAAAACGATGACCGGCGTATATATTGTGCACTACTCGGTGTTTCATCTGCTGACGGCGCTGATACCGGTGACCTCTCTCGGTATGAAGCTGGCGCTGATTGTGCTTACGTTCGTCACCTCTGTTCTCTTCTCCATGCTGGTATTGTCTAACGCCGTGGCAAAAAAGGTGATCACCCTTTAAAAGCCTAAGCGCAGCCAGGCAAAGAGCACGTTGCCGTTGTTATACGTTCCGGGAATATAGGTGAACTGGACGGTAACGCGCTTATAGCCAGCTGAAAACAGCGGGAAGATGAACGGCAGAGGCACATAGTTTGCAAAATCATCTCGCGCCGTGATGCCCGCGGCGGCACCGAGCCCAAGGCGGAAATCTTTGGCATTATCCAGATACCAGCCCTTCTCCCAGCCATAGCCCATCGCGGGCTGCCATTCGTTGTGCGAGTCCTTGAACATCATTGCGAAAAGCGCGCTCCAGTTGCCCTCTTCGTTATAGCGGGACACGCCCAGGCCGCCGCCCCACGGCATTTCGTTGTACTCGTCGGTTTTTTCTTTGTCGTACATAAAGCGGGCGTGCCAGCTCAGAAACGGCAGGTACAGATCGTAACGTTGCGGCTCTTCCCAGGTCTGGGAGATATCATCCGTCAGCGCATTCCACCAGCCGCTAATACGCTGTTCGCCATAGACTTTCGGCTCGGCATGAAGCGGTGCGGCGAATAAAAACAGGACCATCCAGAATGCCGAAAAGTTACGTTGCATCGTTTTTCCCTCAGCTTTAGTCACGCAGCGGTATCTATTACTGTAATCCATTCAGCACGAACCGGAGCCAAACAGACTGATTTATCTCGAGGCAGGGGAAAATGAAATTTATTTATTCAGCGCCTTCCGGAAAGATAAAAACGTTTTCTCAGGCGTTTTGTCGCGGTAGTCTCATAGGTTCCGTTTATATGACGGCAGCTATGTGAGTGACCTTTTCTTATACCAATAATAAAAAACAGTACGGACAGGATAACTATGGACTCCACCCTCATCTCCGATCGTCCCAACGAGGAGACACCTTCGCTGAATCGCGCCCGCCGCGCTGCACTCGGCAGCTTCGCAGGTGCCGTCGTCGACTGGTATGATTTTCTGCTTTACGGCATTACCGCCGCGCTGGTGTTTAACCGCGAGTTTTTCCCTCAGGTTAGCCCCGCGATGGGCACCCTCGCCGCGTTTGCCACTTTCGGCGTTGGCTTTCTGTTTCGCCCGCTTGGCGGGGTGATTTTCGGCCACTTCGGCGACCGGCTTGGCCGCAAGCGGATGCTGATGCTTACCGTCTGGATGATGGGGATTGCCACCGCGCTGATTGGCATTCTCCCGTCGTTTTCCGCTATTGGCTGGTGGGCGCCTGTGCTGCTGGTGACGCTGCGCGCCATTCAGGGCTTCGCCGTGGGCGGCGAATGGGGCGGGGCGGCGCTGTTATCCGTTGAAAGTGCGCCAAAAAACAAGAAAGCGTTTTACAGCAGCGGCGTGCAGGTGGGGTACGGCGTCGGGCTGTTACTTTCTACAGGGCTGGTGTCGTTAATCAGCCAGCTCACCACCGACGCGCAGTTTCTGAGCTGGGGCTGGCGCATCCCGTTTATCTTCAGCATCGTGCTGGTGATTGCCGCGCTGTGGATCCGCAACGGGATGGATGAGTCGGCAGAGTTCGAACAGCAACAGCGTGAGGAGCCGTCCGTCAAAAAACGGCTGCCGGTGATGGAAGCCCTGATTCGGCACCCTGGCGCTTTTCTGAAAATCATCGCCCTGCGCCTGTGCGAACTGCTGACGATGTATATCGTTACCGCCTTTGCGCTGAATTACTCGACGCAGAATCTCGGCCTGCCGCGCGAACTGTTCCTGAATATTGGCCTGCTGGTCGGCGGAATCAGCTGTCTGACCATCCCCTGCTTCGCCTGGCTGGCGGACCGGTTTGGTCGCCGCCGCGTCTATATCACCGGGGCGCTGATTGGCACCCTCAGCGCCTGGCCGTTCTTTATGGCGCTGGAGGCTCAGTCTGTGTTCTGGATTGTCTTCTTCGCCATTATGCTCGCGAACATCGCCCACGATATGGTGGTCTGCGTGCAGCAGCCGATGTTTACCGAACTGTTCGGTGCCAGCTACCGCTACAGCGGCGCGGGCGTGGGCTACCAGGTGGCAAGCGTGGTCGGCGGCGGGTTTACGCCGTTTATCGCCGCCGCGCTGGTGACCTTCTCCGGCGGTAACTGGCACAGCGTGGCGATTTATCTGCTGGCCGGCTGCCTGCTGTCGGCAGCGACGGCGCTTCTGATGAAAGGGACGAGCCACGCCTGATCTCCCTTTTGTTTAACAGGCGTGTGACATACTATCGGGTAGAGTCGCACACCTGTGGAACAAGGAGACAGAGATGAATAATAAGGGCTCCAGCCTGACCCCGGCTCAGGCGCTGGAAAAACTCGACGCGCTGTATGAACAGTCCGTCAACGCGCTGCGCAGCGCCATCAGCGAATATATCGAAACGGGGAAACTTCCCGATCAAAAGGCCAGAAACGAAGGCCTTTTTGTTTATCCATCGCTCTCTGTGACCTGGGACGGCAGCGCAAGCACGACGCCGAAAACCCGCGCCTACGCCCGTTTTACCCACTCCGGCTGCTACAGCACCACCGTCACCCGCCCTGCACTGTTCCGCCCCTATCTGGAAGAGCAGCTAACGCTGTTGTATCAGGATTACGGCGCGCACATTGCCGTGGAGCCTTCACAGCATGAGATCCCGTACCCGTACGTGATTGACGGTTCGGCGCTAACTCTTGACCGCTCCATGAGCGCGGGACTGACCCGCCACTTCCCAACGACCGAGCTGTCACAGATTGGCGATGAGACGGCTGACGGGATTTATCACCCGGCAGAGTTTTCCCCCCTGTCGCACTTTGACGCCCGTCGGGTGGATTTCTCCCTGGCGCGCCTGCGCCACTACACCGGCACGCCCGCCGAGCATTTCCAGCCGTTTGTGCTGTTTACCAACTACACCCGCTACGTGGACGAGTTCGTTCGCTGGGGCTGTAGCCAGATCCTTGATCCGGACAGTCCATATATCGCCCTCTCCTGCGCGGGGGGGATCTGGATCACCGCTGAAACCGAAGCCCCCGAGCAGGCCATCTCCGATCTGGCGTGGAAAAAACACCAGATGCCCGCCTGGCACCTGATCACCGCCGATGGTCAGGGGATCACCCTGATCAACATCGGCGTCGGCCCGTCGAACGCCAAAACCATCTGTGACCATCTGGCGGTGCTGCGCCCCGACGTGTGGCTGATGATTGGCCACTGCGGCGGCCTGCGCGAAAGCCAGCTGATTGGCGATTACGTGCTGGCCCACGCTTATCTGCGCGACGACCACGTGCTGGATGCGGTACTGCCGCCGGATATCCCAATCCCGAGCATCGCCGAAGTACAGCGCGCGCTCTACGACGCCACCAAAGAGGTCAGCGGCATGCCGGGTGAAGAGGTCAAACAGCGCCTGCGTACCGGTACGGTAGTGACGACGGATGACCGCAATTGGGAGCTGCGTTACTCCGCCTCCGCGCTGCGCTTCAACCTGAGCCGAGCGGTGGCGATTGATATGGAGAGCGCCACCATCGCCGCCCAGGGGTATCGCTTCCGCGTTCCTTACGGCACGCTGCTGTGCGTGTCCGATAAGCCGCTGCACGGCGAAATTAAGCTGCCGGGTCAGGCCAACCGTTTCTATGAAGGGGCGATTTCCGAACATTTGCAGATCGGCATTCGCGCCATCGACCTGCTGCGGGCGGAAGGCGACCGACTGCATTCACGCAAGCTGCGCACCTTCAACGAGCCGCCGTTCCGCTAATAACAATAAGGAAAAACCATGCACACCCCTACTCCGCTCTCTGCCCTGCGTCAGTGGCTTCAGGAAAACAGCCTCGACGGGATGATCGTTCCGCGCACCGATGCCTGGCAAAGCGAGAATTGCGCGTCGAACGACGAAAGGCTGGCCTGGCTGACAGGCTTTAACGGCTCTGCTGGCGTCGCGCTGGTACTGAGGGATAAAGCGCTGCTGTTCGTCGACGGGCGCTATCAGGTGCAGGCCCGCGTTCAGGTGAATATGGATGAGGTTGAGATCCACCATCTGCACAACGAGCCGCTGGCAGACTGGCTGACAGCAAACGTCGCGGCGGGCACACGCATTGGTTTTGACCCAATGCTGATGACGAATACCGAGTTTACGCAGCTGTCTGCCACACCGTGCGCGCTCGTGCCGCTGAACGCGTCACCGTTTGACGCCTTATGGACCGATCGCCCTGCCGCACCGGCGGGGCTTATCCGTGAGATGCCGGTTGCGATAAGCGGTGAAAGCAGCGAAGACAAACGTCAGCGCGTTGCCGCCGTGCTGGCCGCGAACAACGCTGACTACCTGGCCGTTACGCTGCCGGATAACATTGCGTGGCTGCTCAACGTGCGCGGCTCAGATATCCCCACCAGTCCGGTACCGCTCTCATTTGCCCTGCTCGGTCGCGACGGCCGCGTTGAGTGGTTTGTTAACGACAATAAGCTCGCAGAACTCCCTGATGCAGTTCTGAACGCCTTCACGATTGCGCCACAGGACACCTTTATTGAACGCTGTCAGCAACTTGCTGAAGGGAAGCGGGTGATGGTTGATGCCGACTCCGCGCCGGTGGCCCTGCGCTTTGCCATTGAACCGCGCGGTGAAATTGTCTGGCGAACCGATCCCATTACCCTCATTAAGGCTACCAAAAACCCGGTCGAGCTGGCAGGATATCGCGAGTGCCATCTCCAGGACGGCGCCGCGTGGGTCAACTTCCTGGCCTGGCTGAGCCGCGAAGTGCCGCTGCGTGCGGCGGCGGGACAACCGCTAACGGAGCTGGAAGTGCAGGCGCAGCAGCTGGCATTTCGCAAACAGCAGCCCGGTTTTATCGAGCAGAGTTTCGCGACCATTTCCGCCTCTTCGAGCAATGCGGCGATGTGCCACTATCATTCAAGCGAGGCCAGCAACAAGCCCATCGGCCATAACCATTTTTACCTGAACGATTCGGGCGGTCAGTACGCTAACGGCACCACCGATGCCACGCGCACGCTGGCGTGGGGTAATGTCCCCTCGCAGCAGCGTCTGCACTACACCGCCGTGCTGAGAGGTTTTCTGTCGCTGATTACCCTGCAGTTCCCTTCCGGTACGCAGGGGCACCAGCTGGATGCTTTCGCGCGTCGTCCGCTGTGGGAGATGGGGCTGGATTACGATCACGGTACCGGGCACGGCGTGGGCCACCAGCTTCTGATCCACGAAAACCCGCATCGCATCGCCAAAAAGGTCAACCCGTGGCCGCTGGTGGCAGGCAATATCATGACGATTGAACCGGGATACTATCTGGGCGATAGCCACGGTATTCGTATTGAAAACCAAGTGGAGATAGTGGAGAGCCGTCCGGGGTTCTGCCGGTTCGCCTCGCTGACGCTGATCCCGATCGATCTAAGCCAAGTGGAATTGCAGCTGTTGAGCGAGCAGGAAAAGCAGTGGCTGGATGAGTATCACCAGCAGGTACGGGAGGCGCTGTCACCGCTGGTGAATAGCGAGGCGCGTTCGTGGCTCAAGGAGGCAACGGCGCCGGTTCGTGTGTAATTTCGTGCGGTATGATGCCCTCACCCCATCCCTCTCCCACGGGAGAGGGTGAAAACACTAAAAACGGCAACCTAGTTGCCGTTTTGCATTTACCTGACGCAGAAAAGCAAAAAGCCTGCTTCAAAAGCAGGCTTTTCAAATTTGGCTCCTCTGACTGGACTCGAACCAGTGACATACGGATTAACAGTCCGCCGTTCTACCGACTGAACTACAGAGGAATCGTGTGAACGGGGCGCATATTATCGATGCTCCCCGATGATGTCAAAGGCAGAATGCATATTTCCGATCGTTTGCCGAATTATTCTCCATTTCGCGCATTTGTCAGGCATTTTGTCGCGGATATTTCCACAGCCAGCGCCCACTGACCATGCGCCAGTAGAACAGCGCCCCGCGTACGGCCCAGTCAAGGAACATCCCCAGCCAGACGCCCACCACGCCCCAGCCCAGCACCACGCCCAGCGTATAGCCCGCCACAACGCGACACCCCCACATGCCAAGCATGGACACCCACATGGCAAAACGGGCATCGCGCGCCCCTTTCAGCCCGGCAGGCAACACCCAGGATGCCGCCCAGATGGGCATAAAGGCGGCGTTGAGCCAGATAAGGATCTTCACCACCTCTTTCACGTCATCTTCGTGGGTATAGAACGCGGCCATCAGCCCGGCAAACGGCGCGGTGCCCCAGGCGATCAGCGTCAGCCCAATCGTCGACAGCCAGAACACATGGCGCAGCTGCCGCTCCGCCTGGCCTATCTGCCCTTTCCCGAGCCGTTTCCCCGTGATGATGGTTGATGCCGACCCAAGGGCGTTACCCGGCAGGTTAATCAGCGAGGCAATGGAGAAGGCGATAAAGTTACCGGCGATAACGTCGGTGCCCATTCCGGCGACAAACATCTGCGTGAGCAGCTTCCCGCCGTTGAACAACACGGATTCAATGCTCGCGGGAATACCAATCCCCATCACTTCCCAGATAATGGCGAAATTAAAGGGCCGGAAATAGCTCTTAAGCGTAAGACGCAGCGAGGGGGTAATCCCCGTCATCAGCACCCCGATGATGGCCGCCGCACCGATATAGCGTGATATGGTTAATCCCAGCCCGGCCCCGACGAACCCCAGACCATCCCACGAGAACGCGCCGTAGATCAGCACGCTGCTGATGATGATATTCAGGATATTCATCCCACCGTTGATCAGCAGCGGGATTTTGGTGTTACCTGCCCCGCGCAGCGCGCCGCTGCCAATCAACGCGATGGCCGCCGCCGGATAGCTTAAGACGGTCATTTCGAGATAGGTCAGCGCCAGGTCTTTGACCTCGTTCGTGGCTTCCCCGGCGACAAAATCGATAATCTCTTTACCGAAATAGTGGATCACCGCCGCCAGAACAATCGAAAAGAGGGTCATGATCATCAGCGACTGACGTGCAGCCTCGCGCGCGCGTTTGGGATCCAGCTTGCCGAGACTAAAGGCCACCACAACCGTCGTCCCGAGATCGATGGCGGCAAAGAATGACATCACCACCATGTTAAAGCTGTCTGCCAGCCCGACCCCCGCCATCGCCTCTTTCCCCAGCCAGCTTACCAGGAAGGTGCTCAGCACTCCCATCAGCAGAACGCAGGTATTTTCCAGGAAAATAGGCACGGCAAGAGGGGTGATTTCACGCCAGAACAGAACACGATAGCTTTTACGTTTTGCGTACCATGGCGTGCGCACGATCGCCTGGCGCAGAGGGGCAGTGACGTTCAAAATGGACCTTAGCGAGAATAGTTGAAACTCCATTTCAAATGATGGGGGAGAAATGCTAATCCTGCAAAGTATTTTCCTGAAAAAGATGTGTGTATTTACAACAAACTGACGACAGAATCGGCAATCAGTCGATTTTCCCTAAGATCAGGTTTGACAAAAGTTTTTTCGCCGCTAAGATAAGCCTCCACAACGATTCCTCTGTAGTTCAGTCGGTAGAACGGCGGACTGTTAATCCGTATGTCACTGGTTCGAGTCCAGTCAGAGGAGCCAAATTTAAAAAGCCTGCTTTGTAGCAGGCTTTTTGCTTTTCTATAGTAGATAAAATTGTCGGCTGGCGGCCGCGCATGACCCGACCTACAAACCAGCGGACCGTTGATCGTCAAATAAAAAAGGCTCCCTGTCACCAGAGAGCCTTTTTCACAATTCGCTGCGATTATTCGCTTTTAGCTTCGGCGTTTTTGATTTCGCCCATCACTTTCAGCTTTTTGGAGATGTCGCGACGCTCTTTGGACAGCTCGGCATTTTTGATGATGTAATCATCAACGCGGTCTTCATAGTCGCTCTTCATGCTGGCGATGATGCCCTGAATAGCTTCAACGCTCATGCCCGGCTTGATGTAGTCGCTCAGGTTGTCGAGCAGCAGAACACGTTTCTGGTTGTCACGGATCTTCTTCTCAACGTCCTGGATTTCACGCTGCAGTTTGTTTTTGCGGCGGAACAGGCGGACGAATTCCAGAACATCCTGGAACGAAGGCTTGATAGTTTCCATTTTTTACACCCCTGATAATGTGAGATTCGGATTCGTTAAAGCAACCGCTGTAACAATAACCTTACTGACAGCGGCTGCGAATGACAATGGCTATATCGTTTAAAGCTATCATAACCCCAATTGCTGCTGAATCGAAGCAGCAGGCGTCACATCCGCGTTTTATTTGCGCAGCGCCCGACAAATCAGGTGCGATAGCAGCTCAAGCTGTCGCGCCAGCTCCAGGCTCAGCCAGACATAGCCGTGAATGGGCGTTTCCGCCACGTTATCGCCCTGCCGCTCGTTGATTAACTGCTTCAGTTCCGCCACGATTTCATTGAGCCGCTCGCTGTTCGCCAGCACGGGCTGCGGGTTGCCTTCATAGAGCGCATGGGCGATGGTCAGCAGGGTCTGCTGCGTCATCATCTGCGTCTCTTTGAGGGTCTGGGCGTTAAGCATCAACAGATGGCTGGGACGCGTGGCCCAGTGCGCGTTGATTTGCAGTTCAAGCATACACACCAGATTGCGGCTGACCGTCTGGATAGCTTCGAAAATCGCTTTCTGAATATGGGTCTCTTTACTGGCTGGTACTATCAGGCCGCGCATTTTGACCACGTCGTTGAGGATGGTTTGCAGATGCTTTTCCAGCCGGGGACGCTCAACCAGATTCGGTGAAAACCCCGCCTGGTAGACGCGGTTAAACGCCGTGACGTAGTTAGCCATCTGGATACGCCAGTGCAGAAAAGCCCGCTGCGGCCAGATGCCGGTAAACAGCATGGCGAGCAGCGAGCCCAGAATAACATCCCCGCTTCGCCACATCGCCGTGGTCATATCCCCTGCTGGCGCGCCGACCACGACCGCGAGAGTGATACCAATCAGCAGCGCCTGATAAGGCCGTTTGCCCAGCGCCAGCCAGCCGCACAGGAACATGGCGGCACCGCACCATGCCAGCATCACTGGAAATGAGATGAGCTCAAGCTTCAGGGCAATCAGCCCCAGGGCAGAGCCAAGCACGGTACCACCTATTCGCTCGAAGGCGCGCGGGACAACGTTTCCCCAAAATGAGATTGGCCCCATCACCACCACCAGCGTGATCAGCGGCCACGTTCCTTCCGGTATATCCAGCAACCTGACCAGTACAAAGGTCAACACGAACGCCAGCGCGATGCGACACCCGTGCACCACGCGGTAATGTTTATATAAGCGAATTTCAAAAGGGGTTAATGATTTGTCGGGACGCACACCCGCTCTCCAGCAACACGGCAAATCACAATTGTACTGTGTTTTCAGCCGGGCGGATCGCTCCCGGCTGAAAAACCCTTCATTGAGCAGGCTTAAACCGTTTTGTGCTCTACCGCGATAAACATTTCAATATCCCAGTAGCCGTCCGCGTTGCCATCATTGAGATAGCGCTCAAAGCAGGGCTTAAGCACCATCTGATATTTATTATCCTGCAGCAGGGAATTAAAGAACTGATACCACGGGGTTGCAAAGTCGTAGTTTTCCACGCGCGCCGTCGCCACGGCATAATCACCGGCCGCGATTTCGGTCATCATCACCCCTTCGCTGTTTTCCGGGATGACGAAATCATCCGGTACGGTAACGGCCGTATCGCAGCGCAGTTTTTCTGCCGGAACCTCATCGGGGTTATCGTAATAGACCGCCACCCACTCCAGCGGCTCAATGTGACGCCCGTCTACCCACATGACCAGCTGTTCAAAGCCCTGCTTGACCGTTTTTTCCCACGGCCCAACAAGATGAAAACCCGCAATCTTACGTTTCTGTTGCTGCTTGATGCTGTAGTCCATGCTGCCTCCGATTGGCACTGTATATTTATACACTATAAAGCAGAATTTCTATTATCGGCAAACGAGGAGTGTTTATTATGTGAGCAGACTCGCAACCCTGCCAGTCTGCCCATCAGCGGTTAAAGCGTGTGGTGAAGATAATCGCTCAGGCGTGAGAATACGCCTCCCTTATCAACGGCTTCCAGAGTGACCAGAGGCCAGTGCGCCACGACTTTGTCGCGGTCATAGAGCTGGATCTCCCCGACCCGCTGATGCGCGGCAATCGGTGCTTCCAGCTCTTTTTTATCCAGCACGTATTTGGCTTTGATGTTCGGTACTTCCGCTTTCGGCAGGGCCAGCCAGAAGTCCTGGGCGGTGCCCAGTTTCACCTGTTCTTTATCGCCGTACCAGATACGCTCTGTTCCGACTTTTTTACCGTTATGCAGGATCTGCACCGTATCGAAGTTCTGTTGTCCCCAGTGCAGGAGCTTACGCGCCTGGTCCTCGCGCCCTTTCGGGCTGTCCGCGCCCATCACCACCGCAATCAAACGACGCTGACCGTCCACCGCGGAGGCAATAAGGTTAAAGCCTGCTCCTGAGGTATGCCCCGTTTTCAGGCCGTCCACGTTCATGGTTTTATCCCATAGCAGGCCGTTACGGTTTTGCTGGGTGATGCCGTTCCAGGTGAGACTCTTTTCGCTGTACATATGATAAAACTCTGGCTCACCGTGAATGATGGCCCGGGAGAGCACGGCCAGGTCATAGGCCGAGCTGTGCTGGCCCGGCGCGTCCAGACCGTGGACGGTTTCAAAGTGCGTATCACGCAGGTTCAGCTTCTGCACGTAGTCGTTCATCATCTTCACAAACTGCGGCTGCCCGCCCGCCACGTGATCGGCCAGCGCCACGCAGGCATCGTTGCCGGAATCGACAATCAGACCGCGGCTTAAGTCACGCACGGTGACGCGATCGCCCTCTTTCAGAAACATCAGCGACGAACCGTCAAAAACCGGGTTGCCCTTTGCCCACGCGTCACGCCCTACGGTGACAATGTCATCCGGGGTAATGCGGTGGCTATCAATAGCCCGGTCGACCACATAGCCCGTCATCAGTTTGGTGAGGCTCGCCGGGTTACGTTGCTGATGTTCGTTGCCCGCCGTTAAAATTTGACCAGTCGTGTAATCCATCAGCACCCAGGAGCCAGCCTGGATGGCCGGAGGCTGCGGCGAAAAGTCCAGTGGTTCGGCCGCAAAAGCAGATGAGACACTCGATGCGAGTAAAGAAACAGCAATAAACAGACGGCGTTTCAACGGTATATCCTCAGGTCATTAAAAATCGATGACCTTTTTACGGGAGTTCTGATGTCGTTACCTGGCTTAATTGCAAAAAAATGTGACAGAACGCAGATTTTTCTCTGAAGCTGGCGCGCAAATTTGCGACGCGGCGGTGCTTTTTATTCGGTCTGACCCGCACGATCGTTTACCATAGTGACGTCATTTTTTAACAGGATGGTATTACTGGTGTCTGACTCTGCCGCTCGCCCGACTTTTTTATTTCATGACTACGAAACCTTTGGCACGCACCCGGCGCTGGACCGACCGGCGCAGTTTGCCGCCATCCGTACCGACGACGAATTCAACATCATAGGCGAGCCCGAGGTCTTTTACTGCAAGCCTGCGGACGACTACCTGCCGCAGCCCGGCGCGGTGATGGTCACCGGGATCACCCCGCAGGAAGCGCGGGAAAAAGGCGTTAACGAAGCAGAGTTCGCCCGCCGCATCCACGATCTGTTTACCGTGCCTAATACCTGCGTGGTCGGTTACAACAACATCCGCTTCGATGATGAAGTGACGCGCAATATCTTCTATCGCAACTTCTACGATCCGTACGCCTGGAGCTGGCAGAACCGCAATTCACGCTGGGATCTGCTCGACATCATGCGCGCCTGTTATGCCCTGCGCCCTGAAGGCATTAACTGGCCGGAAAATGAGGAAGGGCTGACCAGCTTCCGGCTGGAACACCTGACGCGCGCCAACGGCATCGAGCACAGCAATGCCCACGATGCGATGGCAGACGTTTATGCCACCATTGCCATGGCGAAGCTGGTGAAAACCGCACAGCCCCGGCTGTTTGAATATCTGCTGAGCCACCGAAGCAAACAGAAGCTCATGACCCTTATCGACGTACCGCAGATGAAGCCCCTGGTGCATATCTCCGGCATGTTTGGCGCCTGGCGCGGCAATACCAGCTGGGTTGCGCCGCTGGCGTGGCACCCGGATAACCGTAATGCGGTTATCATGGTGGACCTGGCGGGCGATATTTCGCCGCTGCTGGAGCTTGACAGCGATACCCTGCGCGAACGGCTTTACACCCCGAAAAATGAACTCGGAGATCTACCTGCGGTGCCGGTTAAGCTGGTGCATATCAATAAATGTCCGGTGCTGGCGCAGGCGAACACGCTGCGTCCGGAAGATGCCGACAGGCTGGGCATTAACCGTCAGCACTGCCTGGATAACCTGAAAGTGCTTCGCGATAACCCGCAGGTACGCGAGAAAGTGGTCGCCATCTTCGCCGAGGCGGAGCCGTTCGTGCCGTCCGAAAACGTGGATGCCCAGCTCTACAACGGCTTCTTCAGCGATGCCGACCGCGCAGCCATGAATATTGTTCTGCAAACCGAGCCGCGTAACTTACCTGCGCTGGACATCACCTTCGCCGATAAGCGCATCGAAAAGCTGATGTTTAACTACCGGGCGCGCAATTATCCCGGCACGCTGGATGAAGCAGAACAGGCGCGCTGGCTGCAGCACCGTCGAAACGTGTTTACGCCAGAGTATCTGCAGCATTACGCGCAGGAGCTTGAGTCGTTATACAACCAGTATGAAGGCAACGCAGAAAAACAGATCCTGTTAAAAGCCCTGTTCCAGTACGCGCAAGAGATAGTCTGAAGTGAGATATAAAAAAACCGGAGACAAGGGTCTCCGGTTTTTTTTTGATACGTTAAGACTTAAGCAACGTCTTCGTACTGAGGAACCGGGTTACGGAAGCTCTTCGTAACGCAGGCCAGGTAAACCAGGCCGATACCTGCCCAAATCAGGCCAAGCACCATCGAGCTCTCTTCCAGGTTAACCCACAGCGCGCCCACGGTCAGGGCACCGCACATCGGCAGGAACAGATACTGGAAGTGATCTTTCAGCGTCTTGTTACGCTTTTCACGGATCCAGAACTGAGAGATAACCGACAGGTTAACAAAGGTGAACGCCACCAGCGCACCGAAGTTAATCAGCGCCGTTGCCATCACCAGGTCAAAGTTAATCGCCAGAAGCGCGATCGCACCGACAAGGATAATGTTCATCGCCGGGGTACGCCAGGTTGGATGCACGTAGCCGAAGAAGCTTTTCGGGAATACGCCATCACGACCCATTACGTACATCAGACGCGCAACGCCTGCATGCGCGGCCATACCGGACGCCAGTACGGTGATGGTGGAGAAGATCAGCGCGCCGACCTGGAACGCTTTACCCGCCACATAGAGCATGATTTCCGGCTGAGACGCATCCGGATCCTTGAAGCGCGAGATATCCGGGAAGTACAGCTGCAGGAAATAGGTCGAGAAAATAAAGATCAAACCGCCAATCAGCGCCGTCAGGAAGATGGCACGCGGGATGACGCGCTCTGCATCCTTCGTTTCCTCAGACAGGTTGCTAATCCCGTCGAAACCGGTAAAGGAGAAGCACAGAATCGTCGCCCCGGTAATCATCGGGATCACATGCGCATCACCAGACCAGAACGGTTTGCTGCTCGCCAGGGTGCCCGCGCCTTCGCCGTGGAATACGCCATAGATCACCATGCCAAGAATCACGGCAATCAGGACAACCTGAAGCACAACGATAACGGAGTTAAAGTTGGCAACGGACTTGATGCTGCGCAGGTTAAAGGCCGTCATAAAGGCTACCAGCGCCACGACGAAGATCCACGAGGGAATCGATGGCACCAGCGCTTCAAAATAGATTTTTGCCAGCAGAATGTTGATCATCGGCGCGAACAGGTAGTCGAGCAGCGAAGACCAGCCCACCATAAAGCCAACCGTCGGGCTGATGGATTTCTGGGCATAGGTGTAGGCGGAACCTGCAGACGGATAGCGACGCACCAGTTTACCGTAGCTCAGCGCGGTAAAGAGGATCGCAATCAGCGCAAAGCCGTAAGCCGTCGGCACATGACCGTCAGTGAGGCCCGATACGATACCGAATGTATCGAACAGCGTCATCGGTTGCATATAGGCAAGGCCCATCATAACAACCGGAATCAACGTAAGCGTTTTACGTAATTCCACGCGAGAGGTGTTTGGAGTTGCGTTATGCGACATAGTTATTCTCCTTTACGGTGATAACCGCCACGTAAGCGAAAAATTGCCCCATTTCTTTCTTCCTCAGCGACAACAACTGTCGGATTTTAGTAAATATCTATCCGGTACGAAGCCCGGCCTCTTGGTTTTTAGTTTCGTTTCGTACATGCAAAAAAAAATAACCGACGCCTTTTATATCGTCGATTATTCATTTGGTTGCAGCGGCGGCATTTTGCCCCACATCGGATACAAAAGGCAATACTTTGCAACGCACCGGGTCATTTTCTTTTTTCTAACTGGCTGATTTCTCGGCGCTCCCCTGAGAGTAAACTGCAGCGATAGCACTATTTGCTAAAATTTCGTCCCGCCACCAGGCGCTGGCCAGCCCGGCGGTTTGTTCATTCCAGCCGACCCACACCGATTCGTTACTGCTTTGCGCAAGCACCTGTTTTTCAACAAGCGCACCGCTATCAATAAAGCGCTGCGCCAGATAGCGCGGCAAATAGCCGCAGCCCAGGCCGCTAATTTGCAGCTCCAGCTTGGTTTTAAAGTCAAAAACGGTAATGGCCTCCTGCTCATCCAGCAGCTGCGAGGAAACCGCACATTCGGGGCGCGAGCTGTCCCCGACTACTATTGCGCGGTACCCCTTAATAATGCGACGGTTAAGAGGATCAGGCTCCTGAGCCAGCGGATGATGGGGCGCCACGGCAAATACCTGCTCCAGCACGCCCAGGCGGGCAAAGCCAAAGTCACTCAACTGGGGAGGCTCATGCAGGGCACCGACAAAAATGTCCGCCCTGCCCTGGGTTAAGGCATCCCAGGAGCCGCCCAGCACGCCGTTGATGAAAATCAGCCGGGTGACGCTGTGATGCTGATAAAACGCTTCAATGAGCGGCGTCAGTAGAGAAAACGGAAAGGTATCATCCACGCCAATCACCAGCTCATTCTCCCATCCCTGATGGAGCTTAACGGCCTGCTTTTCCAGCTCGCGAACGGTATGAAGAACGTCACGGCCTTTTTCCAGCAGCATCTGCCCGGTGCGGGTAAACCGCGCGCGGTGCCCGGAGCGATCGAGGATCTGTATGTTAAGATCGCTTTCCAGTTTTTGAACGGTGTAGCTCAGGGCCGAAGGGGTTTTGTAAAGCTTTGCCGAGGCAGCCGCAAAGCTCCCCTCTTTTTCCAGTGCATCCAGAATAATAAGAACATCCAGCAGCGGTTTCATGCTCGCCCCCTTCTGGTGTGCGATTGTCTCCGCTGCGGGGCTTATTCCATGGGCATCACCAGCGGATCGGGATATTGATACTCAAACCCCAGCTCATGGCAAATGCGATTGCCATCAACAATTTTGCCTTTACTTTCGTTCTTTGCCTCACCAAAAACCGGCGGAGCCAACCCAAGCTGGCGTGCCATGAGCGGGTAAAACGTGCTGCGCGCCGGATGAGACGGTGCACATATATTATAGATGTGTCCGCCTTTTGGAGCCTGTAAGAGTAGCTCAATCGCGCCAATAACATCTTCAAGATGCACAAGATTCACGCCATGCTGACCGTCTGGTGCCGTCTTACCGGCAAAGAAGCGCCCCGGATGACGCCCCGGGCCAACCAGCCCCGCCAGACGAACGATATCGACCTGCGTGCCGGGAAGGTTATGCAGCCAGTCTTCCAGCTCTTTCAGGACCTGACCGCTCGCGGTTACGGGACGGCGCTCGGAACTCTCTTTCACCACGCCCTCAGCATCGCCATAGACCGACGTCGAGCTGGTAAAAATTATGCGCGGGACGTGATGCGCCAGCGCGCTGTCGACAATCTCCTGCATCGCCTGCAGGTAGAATGATTCGCCCGGGCCACTGCGCCGTGCGGGTAGCGTAATCACCAGCGCATCTACGTTCATCAGCGTGTCCAGATCGTCCGCATCACACACCAGTTCCGGCTCCAGACGCAGTTCAACGCCATCAATACCGCACATGCGCGCCGCTTCGACCCCATCCCGGGTGGTCTTGCTCCCGGTCACCTGCCAGCCTTTCGCGGCTAATGACATCGCCAGCGGCATTCCCAGCCATCCTAAACCGACAATCGCGACCTTTTTCATGCGAATTCTCCTGACTCTCACTCGTCTTTCATAAGGCTACGCCAGCCCGGCAGAACACACAATTCATAGCATCAATATGAAATGAATTAATGATCAAAAAAAGCCCTTGCAATATGTCGTACAACTGGTTTAGGTTAAAAGACATCAAATGAATAAGCATTCATCGAGAATTTATATGACACGCGTTCAATTTAAACACCACCATCATCACCATCATCCTGACTAGTCTTTCAGGCGATGTGTGCTGGAAGACGTTTGGATCTTCCAGTGGTGCATGAACGCATGAAAAAGCCCCCGGAAGATCTTCTTCCGGGGGCTTTTTTTTGGACCAAATTCAGACAGGTTAAAACAGGTTAACGAGGAATAAAGAATGTTAGATAACTCACGTTTACGCATAGCTATTCAAAAATCAGGCCGTTTGAGTGACGATTCACGCGAACTGTTGGCCCGCTGCGGGATTAAAATCAACCTGCACACCCAGCGCCTGATTGCTCTGGCTGAAAACATGCCCATCGACATTCTGCGCGTACGTGATGACGATATTCCCGGCCTTGTGATGGACGGCGTCGTTGACCTCGGCATCATCGGTGAAAACGTGCTGGAAGAAGAGCTGCTGACCCGCCGCGCGCAGGGTGAAGACCCGCGTTACTTCACCCTGCGTCGTCTGGACTTCGGCGGCTGCCGCCTGTCGCTGGCCACGCCGGTTGATGAAGCGTGGGACGGCCCGGCCGCGCTGAACGGCAAACGTATCGCCACCTCTTACCCTCACCTGTTGAAGCGTTATCTTGACCAGAAAGGCGTGCAGTTTAAATCCTGCCTGCTGAACGGCTCCGTTGAAGTGGCACCGCGTGCGGGTCTGGCGGACGCCATCTGTGACCTCGTCTCGACCGGCGCGACGCTGGAAGCGAACGGTCTTCGCGAAGTGGAAGTCATCTACCGCTCTAAAGCGTGCCTGATTCAGCGCGACGGCGAGATGGCCGACGCCAAACAGCAGCTGATCGACAAGCTGCTGACCCGTATTCAGGGCGTGATTCAGGCACGTGAGTCCAAATACATCATGATGCACGCCCCAACCGAGCGTCTGGATGAAGTCATCGCCCTGCTGCCGGGCGCTGAGCGACCAACCATCCTGCCGCTGGCGGGCGATCAGCAGCGCGTGGCGATGCACATGGTGAGCAGCGAAACCCTGTTCTGGGAAACCATGGAAAAACTGAAGGCGCTGGGCGCAAGCTCCATCCTGGTGCTGCCAATTGAGAAGATGATGGAGTAATGGCCATGAGCTTTAACACAATCATCGACTGGAATAATTGTAGCGACGAGCAACAGCGCGAGATGCTGATGCGCCCGGCAATTTCCGCCTCTGAGAGCATCTCCCGCACCGTGGCGGAGATCCTGGATAACGTCAAAGCCCATGGCGATGACGCGCTGCGTGAATACAGCGTGAAGTTTGATAAGACGGAAGTCGGCGCATTACAGGTTACTGAGCAGGAAATCATTGATGCCAGTAATCGTCTCGGTGACGATATCAAGCAGGCGATGGCCGTCGCGGTGAAAAACATTGATACCTTCCACACCGCGCAAAAGCTGCAGACCGTGGATGTGGAAACCCTGCCCGGCGTGCGTTGCCAGCAGGTGACGCGCCCGGTTGCGTCAGTGGGACTTTATATCCCTGGTGGTTCAGCGCCGCTGTTTTCGACCGTATTAATGCTCGCCACGCCGGCGCGTATCGCCGGATGCCAGAAAGTAGTGCTGTGCTCGCCGCCACCGATCGCCGATGAGATCCTCTACGCGGCAAAACTCTGCGGCGTGCAGGCGGTGTATAAAGTGGGCGGCGCACAGGCGATTTCCGCCCTGGCGTTCGGGACAGAGTCCATTCCTAAAGTCGACAAAATCTTTGGCCCGGGCAATGCGTATGTGACCGAAGCCAAGCGTCAGGTCAGCCAGCGTCTCGACGGCGCTGCCATCGATATGCCTGCCGGTCCGTCTGAAGTGCTGGTCATTGCCGACAGCGGCGCAACGCCGGACTTCGTGGCCTCCGACCTGCTTTCACAGGCAGAACACGGTCCGGACTCGCAGGTCATCCTGCTGACGCCAGATGCCGATATGGCGAAACGCGTGGGCGAAGCCGTTGAACGCCAGCTTGCCGACCTGCCCCGCGCCGACACGGCACGTCAGGCGTTAGCGGCCAGCCGCCTGATTGTGGCGCGCGATCTCGAGCAGTGCATTGCCATCTCCAACCAGTACGGCCCGGAGCACCTGATCATTCAGACCCGCAACGCGCGCGATCTGGTCGACAGCATCACCAGCGCGGGCTCGGTGTTCCTCGGCGACTGGTCACCGGAGTCCGCGGGGGATTACGCCTCCGGCACCAACCACGTGCTGCCAACGTATGGCTACACCTCTACCTGTTCCAGCCTCGGCCTGGCGGATTTCCAGAAACGCATGACCGTGCAGGAGCTGTCCCGCGAGGGGTTTGCTTCACTGGCTTCTACTATTGAAACCCTGGCCGCCGCCGAGCGTCTGACCGCCCACAAAAACGCCGTGACGCTGCGCGTTGCCGCCCTGAAGGAGCAAGCATGAACATTGAAGAATTAGCCCGCGAAAATGTCCGCCGCCTGACGCCTTACCAGTCTGCGCGTCGTCTGGGCGGAAACGGGGACGTCTGGCTGAACGCCAACGAATTCCCGACTGCGGTGCAGTTTGAGCTGTCGCAGCAAACGCTGAACCGCTATCCGGAGTGTCAGCCAAAAGCGGTGATTGAAAACTACGCCCAGTACGCGGGTGTGAAGCCGGAGCAGGTACTGGTCAGCCGCGGCGCGGATGAGGGCATTGAGCTGCTGATCCGCGCGTTCTGCGAGCCGGGCAAAGACGCGGTGATGTACTGCCAGCCCACGTACGGCATGTACAGCGTCAGCGCCGAAACCTTCGGCGTGGCGTGCCGCAACGTCCAGGCGCTGGAGAACTGGCAGCTCGATTTACAGGGCATTGCCGACAATCTCGACGGCGTGAAGGTCGTCTTCGTCTGCAGCCCAAATAACCCAACCGGGCAGATTATTAACCCGCAGGATATCCGCACCCTGCTGGAGATGACCCGTGGTAAAGCGCTGGTGGTGGCCGACGAAGCCTACATCGAGTTCTGCCCGCAGGCGACGCTGACGGCTTGGCTGGAAGAGTATCCGCATCTCGTTGTGCTGCGCACGTTGTCAAAAGCCTTCGCCCTCGCGGGCCTGCGCTGCGGGTTTACGCTGGCGAATAAAGAGGTTATCGACCTGCTGCTGAAAGTGATCGCCCCGTACCCGCTCTCAACGCCGGTTGCCGATATTGCGGCACAGGCGCTGACGCCTCAGGGTATCAACGCGATGCGCGAACGCGTGGCGCAGATCCTGGAGGAACGTCAGTACCTTGTCACCGCGCTGAAAGACATCCCTTGCGTCGAGCAGGTGTTCGACTCGGAAACCAACTACATCCTGGCGCGCTTCACCGCCTCCAGTGCCGTATTTAAATCTTTATGGGATCAGGGCATTATCTTACGAGACCAGAATAAACAACCTTCCCTGAGTGGCTGTTTACGTATCACCGTAGGCACCCGCGCAGAGAGCCAGCGCGTGATTGACGCCCTGAAAGCGGAGAAAGTATGACCCAGAAGATCCTTTTCATCGATCGTGACGGCACCCTTATTTCGGAGCCACCAGCTGATTTTCAGGTCGACCGATTCGACAAGCTGGCGTTTGAACCTGACGTGATCCCGGTGCTGCTCAAGCTGCAAAAAGCCGGATACAAGCTGGTGATGATCACCAACCAGGACGGTCTGGGTACGGACAGTTTCCCGCAGGCGGATTTTGACGGCCCGCATAATTTAATGATGCAGGTGCTGACCTCTCAGGGCGTGGTGTTTGATGAAGTGCTGATTTGCCCACACATGCCAGCCGACGAGTGCGACTGCCGTAAGCCTAAGGTGAAGCTGGTTGAGCGCTATCTGGCCGAAGATATGCTGGATAAAACCAACAGCTACGTCATCGGCGATCGCATCACCGATATTACGCTGGCGGAAAACATGGGCATCGCGGGGCTGCGCTACGATCGTAACGACCTTAACTGGGCAAAGATTGGCGAGCAACTGACAAAACGCGACCGCTATTCTCACGTTGAGCGTAACACCAAAGAGACGCAGATTGATGTAAAGGTATGGCTGGACCGTGAAGGCGGCAGCAAGATCCACACCGGCGTCGGTTTCTTTGACCACATGCTGGACCAGATTGCCACCCACGGCGGTTTCCGCATGGAGATCGCGGTAAAAGGCGACCTTTATATTGACGATCACCACACCGTGGAAGATACCGGCCTGGCGCTGGGTGAAGCCCTGAAGCTGGCGCTCGGCGACAAGCGCGGCATCAACCGTTTCGGCTTCGTCCTGCCGATGGACGAGTGCCTGGCGCGCTGCGCCATGGACATCTCGGGTCGTCCGCACCTGGAATACAAAGCTGATTTCACCTACCAGCGCGTCGGCGATCTCAGCACCGAAATGGTGGAGCACTTCTTCCGTTCCCTGTCCTACACCATGGGACTGACGCTGCACCTGAAAACCAAAGGCAAAAACGATCACCACCGCGTGGAGAGCCTGTTTAAAGCCTTTGGCCGTACGCTTCGCCAGGCGATCCGCGTGGAAGGCGATGCCCTGCCCTCGTCGAAAGGAGTGCTGTGATGAACGTGGTGATTCTGGATACCGGATGCGCCAACCTCAACTCCGTGAAATCGGCCATCGCGCGCCACGGCTATGAGCCGGTGGTGAGCCGCGATCCGGACATTGTATTGCGCGCTGACAAGCTTTTCCTGCCGGGCGTTGGCACCGCACAGGCGGCGATGGACCAGATTCGCGAACGCGATTTGGTCGATTTGATCAAAGCCTGTACCCAGCCGGTGCTGGGGATTTGCCTGGGCATGCAGCTTCTTGGCCGCCGCAGCGAAGAGAGCAACGGCGTTGACCTGCTGGGCATTATCGACGAAGACGTACCGAAAATGACCGACCACGGCCTGCCTCTGCCTCATATGGGCTGGAACCGGGTTTACGCCAAAGCGGGTGACCGTCTGTTTCGCGGCATCGAAGACGGCGCGTACTTTTACTTCGTGCACAGTTACGCTATGCCGGTGAACGTCAATACCATCGCCCAGTGCACTTACGGCGAGGCGTTTACCGCGGCGGTGCAGAAAGACAATTTCTTCGGCGTACAGTTCCACCCGGAACGCTCAGGCGCCGCTGGCGCGCAGCTGCTGAAAAACTTCCTGGAGATGTGATGATTATTCCCGCTTTAGATTTAATCGACGGCACGGTTGTCCGTCTTCATCAGGGCGATTACGGTCAACAGCGCGACTACGGAAAGGCCCCGCTACCGCGCCTGCAGGATTATGCCGCCCAGGGTGCACAGGTGCTGCATCTGGTGGATTTAACGGGCGCGAAAGATCCGGCGAAGCGCCAGATCCCGCTGCTGAAAAAACTGGTTGCTGGTGTTGACGTGCCCGTGCAGGTAGGCGGCGGCGTACGCACCGAAGACGACGTGGCAGCTCTGCTGGATGCGGGCGTGGCGCGCGTGGTGGTCGGTTCAACCGCCGTGAAAGATCCTGAGACGGTGAAAGGCTGGTTCCGCCGCTTTGGCGCCGACGCCCTGGTACTGGCGCTGGACGTGCGCATTGACGAGCAGGGTAATAAGCAGGTGGCGGTCAGCGGCTGGCAGGAAAATTCCGGCGTAACGCTGGAAGCGCTGGTCGAGACGTATCTCCCTGTGGGCCTGAAGCACGTGCTGTGCACGGACATCTCGCGCGACGGCACGCTGGCGGGTTCCAACGTTTCTTTATATGAAGAAGTTTGCGCCCGTTATCCGCAGGTGGCATTCCAGTCATCTGGTGGCATCGGTGACTTAGCCGATATCGCCGCGCTGCGCGGAACGGGGGTACAGGGCGTGATTGTGGGCCGGGCCCTGCTGGAAGGTAAATTTACGGTGACGGAGGCGATTCAATGCTGGCAAAACGGATAATTCCTTGTCTTGACGTGCGCGATGGTCAGGTTGTGAAAGGCGTGCAGTTCCGCAACCACGAGATCATTGGCGATATCGTCCCGCTGGCAAAACGCTATGCCGATGAAGGCGCTGACGAACTGGTCTTCTATGATATCACCGCCTCCAGCGATGGCCGCGTGGTCGATAAAAGCTGGGTCGCGCGCGTGGCGGAAGTGATTGATATTCCGTTCTGCGTGGCGGGCGGGATTAAGTCTGCTGATGACGCCGCCAAAATTCTCTCTTTTGGTGCCGACAAGATTTCCATCAACTCCCCTGCCCTGGCCGAGCCGGAACTGATTACCCGCCTGGCCGATCGCTTTGGTGTGCAGTGCATAGTGGTTGGGATTGATACCTGGTTCGACGCCGCAACCGGCAAATATCACGTTAACCAATATACCGGCGATGAAAGCCGGACGCGCGTGACGCAGTGGGAAACGCTCGACTGGGTAGAGGAAGTGCAGAAGCGCGGCGCAGGTGAGATTGTACTGAACATGATGAACCAGGACGGCGTGCGTAACGGTTACGATCTCGAGCAGCTGAAGAAAGTTCGCGCGGTGTGCCACGTTCCGCTGATTGCCTCCGGCGGCGCGGGCACCATGGAACACTTCCTGGAAGCCTTCCGCGATGCGAACGTCGACGGTGCCCTTGCCGCGTCCGTGTTCCACAAACAGATTATCAATATTGGCGAGTTAAAAACGTACCTGGCCGACCAGGGCGTGGAGATCAGGGTATGTTAACAGAGCAACAACAGGCGCAGCTGGACTGGGAAAAAACTGACGGATTACTGCCGGTGGTTGTACAGCATGCCGTCTCAGGCGAAGTGCTGATGCTGGGATACATGAACCAGGACGCGCTGGCAAAAACGATCGACAGCGGCAAAGTGACGTTTTTCTCGCGTACGAAGCAGCGCCTGTGGACCAAAGGGGAAACCTCGGGGCACTTCCTGAACGTGGTCAGCATGACGCCAGACTGCGATAACGACACCCTGCTGGTGCTGGTGAACCCAATCGGCCCAACCTGCCATAAAGGCACCAGCAGCTGCTTCGGCGAGGCGAGTCACCAGTGGCTGTTCCTGTATCAGCTTGAGCAACTCCTGGCGGAGCGTAAATCCGCGGATCCTGAGAGCTCCTATACCGCGAAGCTGTATGCCAGCGGGACTAAGCGTATTGCGCAGAAGGTGGGTGAAGAAGGCGTTGAGACGGCGCTGGCCGCGACCGTACACGACCGGGAAGAGTTGACGAATGAAGCGTCGGATTTGATGTATCACCTGCTGGTGCTGCTGCAGGATCAGGAACTGGATTTGACGGCGGTGATTGAGAATCTACGAAAGCGTCATAAATAAAAAAACCGGGGATTTTCCCCGGTTTTTTTTAATCTGCAAATCAGGCTTTTGGCTTATAGTTGCGTAATGCGTTACGCCCTAATACCACACCGGAACCAATCATTCCGCCCAGCAGCACGGCAAGGATCAGCACAATGGCTTTTTTCGGGCTATCGCGACGAACGGGCAGATCCGGTTTCATGACGTAACGGTAGACGTGGATAGTGTCCGGGTTTACGTTCAGATTTTGAATGTCCAGCAAGTTTTGCCTGGTCTGATAGTAAGCAGCAGAAAAGACCAGCGGACGAGAGGCTTCGTTTTGAATCATTGATTTCAGCCCCTCGCTTCCCAGCAGGAACATCGTCTCCTGAGTCACATCCTGGGTTTGCTGGAGCTGCGGCGAGGAGATTTTCGCCGCTTCAGCATTTTTCAGCGCCTCAGCAATCTGTTTGATACGCAGATCTTTTTGTTCCTGTGCGACCTTCTCCTGGTTTACCAGAGAATCGTTCAGGGTTTTAATCTGCTCTTTGATGCTGTTTTGCAGGTCAACCGTGAGCTCTTTGGAAGTTTGCTCATCAACCTGCTGGATATATTGCGCAAGCTGCTTCTGCGCCGCTTCTGCGGAAGTACTGGTATAGGAAACACTCAACGGGAGCGATTCCCCTTTAACAGCAGGCTCGATTGTCAGTTTTTCAGGTTCGTCCTGATTTTCCAGTGCCTGTGCCAATGCAGAGAAGGAAGAATTGAAACGACCAATAGCGCGTATTTGAACATCAAGCATTGAGGGTGCAGCACTACCGTAGAGGATATTCAACGCATTAGAATATGTTGCAATTTGAGCGACATCAGGTTGCGCAATAATTGCGCTTGAGGTCCACTTTTCTTTCGCGAAAGTAAGATAACCGACAGCAAGTGCAATAAAAACAACAACAAACGTTGCTATCATCCACTTCCCACGCCACAGCTGCAGCACTAAATCAAGTAAATCAATTTGCTCAGGGTCATTGCTTCGGATGACCTGGCTATTGTTGTTGTGCGTCATACATTCCCTAACAGATGAAAAAGGGCAAACATAATTGTGTTTTCATAGTTTATCTATTGCTGGGGATTTTTCTATAAGAATCCGATGAGTTATATCGGAAAGATGCGTTATGTAACTCGCCTCCTTCGCGCTATCATAGTCACTATGTGATGCGTTATCGCATCTGTAAGCGTTGGGTATTTGAGGAAAGATATGAAATTTCTGGTAACGGGCGCAGCTGGTTTTATCGGTTCTAATGTCAGTAAACGCCTGCTTGAAGCCGGCCATCAGGTTGTCGGTATTGATAACCTGAATGATTACTACGACGTCAATTTGAAGCTGGCGCGTCTTGAACGGCTACAATCTGAGCGATTCACCTTCCACAAGATGGAATTAGCTGACCGGGAAGGTATGGCTGCGCTTTTCGCTGACGAGAAGTTCGATCGCGTTATTCACCTGGCCGCACAGGCAGGCGTACGCTACTCCCTGGAAAATCCACACGCTTATGCGGATGCCAACTTAATTGGCCATCTCAACGTGCTGGAAGGTTGCCGCCACAATAATGTTCAACATTTGCTGTATGCTTCATCCAGCTCCGTATATGGCCTCAACCGTAAGATGCCCTTCTCCACTGACGATTCCGTAGATCACCCGGTTTCACTCTATGCCGCGACCAAAAAAGCCAATGAGCTGATGTCGCACACCTATTCGCATCTCTACAACCTGCCGACCACCGGACTGCGCTTCTTTACCGTATACGGTCCGTGGGGACGCCCGGACATGGCGCTGTTTAAGTTTACTAAGGCGATGATTGAAGGCAAAAGCATCGATGTCTATAACTACGGCAAGATGAAACGCGATTTCACCTACATCGATGATATCGCTGAAGCAATTATCCGCCTGCAGGATGTTATTCCCCATCCTGACGCAAACTGGACCGTCGAGACTGGCTCACCGGCAACCAGTTCAGCACCTTACCGCGTTTACAACATCGGTAACAGTTCGCCAGTAGAACTGATGGACTACATCACCGCGCTGGAAGAGGCGCTGGGTAAGAAAGCCGAGAAAAATATGTTGCCACTCCAGCCGGGCGACGTCCTGGAAACCAGCGCCGACACGAAAGCGCTCTATGACGTGATCGGTTTCAAACCGCAAACCTCGGTTAAAGACGGCGTGAAGAACTTCGTTGACTGGTACCGCGAGTTTTACAAGGTCTGAAAATAAAAAACCCGGCAAATCAGCCGGGTTTTTTATTTTAACGTAAGAGAATTAGTCGCTACCGAACAGATCGCGGGTATAGACTTTGTCAGCGACGTCAGCCAGCTCTTCGGCCATGCGGTTCGAGATGATGACATCCGCTTCCTTCTTAAAAGCATCCAGATCGCGGATCACGCGGGAATTGAAGAACTGATCTTCCTGCATGGCCGGTTCATAAATAATAACCTCAACGCCTTTCGCCTTGATGCGCTTCATGATCCCCTGAATGGAAGAGGCGCGGAAGTTATCGGAACCGCTCTTCATGATCAGACGGTACACGCCGACCACTTTCGGCTGGCGCGCAAGAATAGAATCGGAGATGAAATCTTTACGCGTACGGTTAGCGTCAACAATCGCCGATATCAGGTTATTCGGCACAGCCTGGTAGTTTGCCAGCAGCTGCTTGGTATCTTTTGGCAGGCAATAGCCACCGTAGCCAAATGACGGGTTGTTGTAGTGGTTACCAATACGCGGGTCGAGGCAAACCCCTTCAATAATCTGGCGGGTATTCAATCCAAGACTTTCTGCGTAGCTGTCGAGCTCATTGAAGTACGCGACTCGCATTGCCAGATAGGTATTCGCGAAAAGCTTAATCGCCTCTGCTTCGGTGGAGTCTGTGAAAAGCACCGGAATATCTTTCTTCACCGCGCCTTCCTGAAGCAGCGCAGCGAAACGTTCAGCGCGCTCAGAGCGTTCACCAATAACGATGCGGGAAGGATGCAGGTTATCATAAAGCGCTCTCCCCTCACGCAGGAACTCAGGCGAGAAGAAAATATTATCGATACCAAACTTTTCTTTGATGGATTTGGTAAAGCCGACAGGAATGGTTGATTTAATAACCATCACCGCATCAGGATTGACCGCAATAACATCTTTGATAACCGCTTCTACGGTTGAGGTGTTGAAATAGTTGGTTTTTGGATCGTAGTCAGTAGGCGTCGCAATGATGACGTAATCCGCATCGCGGTATGCATCTTCTTTATCTGTCGTGGCGCGGAAATTCAGCGGTTTGTTGCTGAGATAGTCCTGGATTTCTTTGTCGACAATCGGCGATTTCTTCTGATTGAGCATATCCACTTTGGCCTGCACGATATCCAGCGCAACCACTTCATGGTTCTGAGCAATCAGAATGCCGTTAGAAAGACCGACATACCCTGTTCCGGAAATTGTTATTTTCATTCGCTAATGACTTCTTTTAGTTAACTGTACTGATGGCCGGCAGACCATCGCGATAAACATAACTGATGGGCTTTGTACCTCCTGGCAAACAGCACTGTCAAGGCAAACCAGGAGTAATCACAACGAGGGGGATGAGATTCAGACTACTTCGAATAATGCGCGGCATTTTTTGCATAAAAAAACCCGGAGACAGGCTCCGGGTTTGATGATAGCGAGTAAGTTAACTTATTCCATCCATTCGGTGTGGAACACGCCTTCTTTATCCGTGCGCTTGTAAGTATGCGCGCCGAAATAGTCACGCTGTGCCTGAATCAGGTTGGCAGGCAGAACGGCAGCGCGGTAGCTATCGTAATACGCCACCGCAGCGGAGAAGGTTGGAACCGGGATACCGTTCTGTACAGCGTAGGCAACCACGTCACGCAGCGCCTGCTGGTACTCGTCTGCAATCTTCTTAAAGTACGGTGCCAGCAGAAGGTTAGCGATACCTGCGTTTTCAGCATAGGCATCGGTGATTTTCTGCAGGAACTGCGCACGAATGATGCAACCCGCGCGGAAAATCTTCGCGATCTCGCCGTAGTTCAGGTCCCAGTTATTCTCGTCTGACGCCGCACGCAGCTGAGAGAAGCCCTGCGCGTAGGAGACGATTTTACCCAGGTACAGGGCGCGACGAACTTTCTCGACGAACTCAGCTTTGTCACCGGCTGGTTTAGCCTGTGGGCCTGACAGCACTTTAGAAGCCGCAACGCGCTGCTCTTTCAGAGAAGAGATATAACGCGCAAAGACGGATTCGGTGATCAGAGACAGCGGCTCGCCCAGATCCAGAGAGCTCTGGCTGGTCCATTTACCGGTACCTTTGTTCGCTGCTTCATCCAGAATCACATCAACCAGGTATTTACCCTCTTCATCTTTTTTCGTGAAGATATCTTTGGTGATGTCGATCAGGTAGCTGTTCAGCTCGCCTTTGTTCCACTCGGTAAAGGTTTCAGCCAGTTCTTCATTAGAGAGATTCAGGCCGCCTTTCAGCAGGGAGTATGCTTCTGCGATCAGCTGCATATCGCCGTATTCGATGCCGTTGTGCACCATTTTTACATAGTGACCCGCACCGTCCGGACCGATATAAGTCACACACGGCTCGCCATCTTCCGCAACAGCAGCGATTTTAGTCAGAATAGGCGCAACCAGTTCGTACGCTTCTTTCTGGCCACCAGGCATGATAGATGGGCCTTTCAGCGCGCCCTCTTCACCACCGGAAACACCGGTACCGATGAAGTTGAAGCCTTCAGCGGACAATTCACGGTTACGACGAATGGTGTCCTGGAAGAAGGTGTTACCGCCATCAATGATGATGTCGCCTTTTTCGAGGTAAGGCTTCAGGGAGTCTATAGCTGCATCGGTACCTGCGCCCGCTTTCACCATTAGCAGGATTCGACGAGGCGTTTCCAGAGACTCAACAAATTCTTTTACCGTATAGAAAGGAACGAGTTTCTTGCCTGGGTTTTCGGCAATCACTTCTTCAGTCTTATCACGGGAGCGGTTGAAAACGGAGACGGTATAACCACGGCTTTCGATGTTGAGCGCCAGGTTGCGCCCCATCACTGCCATACCGACAACGCCGATCTGTTGCTTGGACATTACATACTCCTGTCAGGTGTGGTCACTGTCGGGTAACCCCGACAGATATAATTTGCAAGAATCTTAACTCATAAATCAGGGACAGAGGTAGGCATTTGTGGCCTTGATCACGCCAGACGACACAAAACGGGATATATCAAACCCCCACAAAAGGTGCAGGTATATTTTATTTATAAATGAACTAAATCACAACAGATAATAAATTCTCTTATTTATTATGTTTTTTATTAATTGCTTTTTGATAAAGTTCAACCGTTTTATTATACATTGCGTTGAATGAGAAGTTTTCAAGGAAAAATTCATTTCCTGACTTGCCTAATTCAACACGTAAAGCACTATCACTAATTAAGTCAGCGAGTCTGTTTTTAATGGCATCAATATCTGCACGAGGAACGAGATATCCCGTTTTGCCATCAATGACAGATTCAGAAACGCCACCAACGTCTGATGCTAAAACAGGCAAGCCTGCACGCATAGCCTCGAGAATACTGATAGGGAAACCTTCCCAGTTAGAAATTAACAGGAAAATATCACTGTCTGCCAGCAAGGCATCAACGTCTAAACGTTCGCCTGTAAACAGTACATTTTCGCTAATTCCAAGATCCTGTGAAAGCTGTTTCATCTCATCTAATCTGGGGCCTTTTCCTACCAGCGTCAACGCCCAGTTTCTTGTTTCTAATCGACTCAACGCTTTCAATAGGCTTTCATGATCTTTTTGTTCTGAAAAACGAGCTACCGAAATCAACTTCACTACGTCATGAGTATGGTAAACATGAGGAGCAGCACTTTTTAACGGCACGCCATTATGGATCACCGTTTGCTGACTGGCAGACGCAACGTTATGTTCGATTGCAAGTTGTTTATCTTGAGCAGAGACTGTGATTATTTCATCAGTAATTTTACTGAATAATCGTTCAATAACAATGTACAAGCGACGTTTCTTATCATGAACCCCATTTGCGAATGACCAACCGTGTACGGTGAAAACAACAGGAATTTTCAGGAAAAGAGCTGCCAACCTCCCTACAATTCCAGCTTTAGAAGAATGAAGTGCAATAACATCCGGAGAAAATTCTTTTATAATCTTGCGTATAATTAAAGCGCATTTAATATCTTTATAAGGCGATATTTCCCTTACCAGCTCAGGGATAATGTGAACTTTCACATTTAATGCGCGAACATCATCAACCAGAGCGCCTTGCTCTCCAACGATTAACTCAACTTGATGACCATCCTTTACTAAACCAGATGTCATATCACGCAAATGAGTCTGAGCCCCACCGATTTCATTCGCGCGTGTAATTATATAAAGAATTTTCATAGTTTTTGAAACAGTCCGATAAGTATATCGTTACTAACGCTCATTAACTTGCAACGAGACAGCTACACCTGGTATTAATGTCTTTTGAATGGTCCAAATCTTCCAGAAAGACCATCAGAAATACCGTAAAAGATCATCATCAATGTTTTCTTTTTTTCTTTATTAAGAATTAAAGATATTGCAGCACGAGCAAAATTAAGGAAAACCTCACGAACTTTATAACCCACTGGAATATATGACTTTCTGATCATAAAGAAGCTATTTCTGACCAAAAAGTAACGTCGCATCGGGCTATGAACAGATATTTTACGTCCTAACAGATTCAGCCTTGAATCACCAATCGTGTGAGCCATTGACGCCTGATTAGTCATTGCAACGCGATAACCTAATTTTTTAGCACGCAGGGCCCACTCCACATCAATATAATCCACGAACAATGCTTCTTCCATTTTACCAACTTTCTCGTAAATTTCAGAAGAAAAGAAAGAGCCAGATGCAATAACGTAGGTGACATCTGTTATTTCTTCTATTGGCGTTCGTTTAATAAATGGACCGATGTAATTAGTGCCCCAATAAAATTCGTTTGTGTGCGGATCATAAAAAGAAGGACCCAGGATACCAACGTTATTCTGGGTGTACATCTTGCTCATGGCACTGATGAAATTAGCACCTAATACACTGTCTTGATCAAGAAGTAATAAATATTCGGCACCGCGAGATATAGCATTTTCGATACCAATGTTTTGCGCATGCGAAAGACCCATATTCTCGGGCAAACTGATCATGACGAAATTAAATTTTTCTGCTAAATCTTTTATCTCTTCGTAATTTCGAGAGCCGTTATCTATTATAACAGCACTGTCTATTTGGCCTTGCAAAGAAAGAAATTGCTTTTCTAAGCAAAGTATATCAGGGTTAAATGTTACAGTTACAGAACTAATCACGACCTATCACCTATTAATTTTTTTTGTATTTTTTAACAGTATCTTTTACTGCATTCAAATAACCATATCCATTTTTTTTATCCGGCTCAAGATACGTACCCTCAGCCCATTCATTCCATGCATTTATGAATAAGAATGGAACATTAGCAGAAATAGATTTTTTATAAAGTTTATCGAAATTATTCTTAAATACCTGAGGATTACTTCCTTTCATCACGAGTGATTTAGTTTTTTTCCTTGGCGTATTATCCCAATCAACGAATGCACCTGAATAATGTGTTTCACTAAAATCCTTTTCAAGGATTTTATCCCAAATTGATTGATAAGATAATATCTGCTCAACGTAATTTGTTTTTAATTTTTCATTAGAAATACGTTTTATTCTTCCGATCACTTTTCGCAATATCGGTTTAAGTTTCCCCATATTGTGTTCAAAAGTACACATTGGTTCAAAATTTAACTCGGCATCAAAATCTAGCTTACGATGATCTTGAGCGAATGAGGTAAGTGTTGACACAAAATGTATATCACCGAAAGACGTTTCTTTTGCCAGTTTCCGCCAATACTGAATCCACTCATTACACTTTTCAAAGCTAGCAGAACGATATAATAGAAATACAGGCTTACCATTATGTTTAATGTATCTTTCGTCTTCGAAAAATGGCTTGAGATAGTTAAAGTGATTTAGCCAGTCTGATTCGTCACCATAACTTTGGGGCATGATAACATCTCGATGACTACCATCCCAACTACGCGTCCATGGCTCGTTAGCCCATGAAAAAAGGAACGGGAGATGTATATCTTTGTTCTCCAGTAAAAGTTCAGCTGGTTTGTCCAGTAAACGCTTACCATTAAACCAGTAATGATAAAAACAAAAACCATCAATATTATGCTTTTTTGCAAGTTCCGATTGCCATTTTAATGTTTCTACATCGAGCAAATTATAATAATAATCGTTCAGAGGTTCTCTGGGCTGGTTATGATTTTTAAAAAGAGGCGTAGCCTTTTTAACATTGACCCATTCGGTAAAACCCTCTCCCCACCATTTATTATTTTCTTCAATCTCATGAAATTGCGGAAGATAAAATGCTAACGTTTTCAAAAATTGCTCCTTATATTTCTATAACAAACTACAAACAAATGAACTGATAACGAAATCAGGAAATAATCCCAAAAGAAGGATAACTGCACCGGCAAAAACTGATGAGAAAAGAAAATAACAATCAAAGCAAACAGGGAGTTGAAGTTAAGGAATGAGTTCTTATTGATAAAGCAATTGTGATTTCTCGATACAATATATCCAAACAACATACTGAGTACAGCTAACCCTATACTACCGAAATACAGGAAGGGTAATAACAAGGATGTATAAAAGGCATTAAAATAACCAGCACTGCCTAGCAGAACGAAATCTTGGACTTTTGTGAAGAAAGCGCTTTGGTCGTAAAACTTAGCGCCTAGTATACCTAAGAATGAAAATGGACTAGAAAGCTCATACAAGATATCAGTATCACCGCTATCAATTGCATGAGTAAAAAGTGAGTAACCTGCAATCGCATAATTGCGAGTATTAATAAGACTTTGACTTAAGTCGCTATCACCTCTAAAAGTGAATATGGCTAATAACAAAATCAAAAATACACCCAGAGCAAAAATAACTTTCTTCAAAGTCATTTTTCTATCATAGCAATATAATATTAATATTGCTGCCAACACCGGAGCGAAAACATAGTATCTTGAAATCAAGATACTTTCTTTTCCTACCAACATTAAAAATGAGAAAAATAAGATTGCAGATTTATTTTTATTAATCTTCAAATACAAACCATAACTAATGCCAAAAAGCGGCACCAGGGTTGCAAATACAAATAAATAAGCTGCAAATGCTCCATAGTATTCTTTTATTGATTGATCTTTAAATAAACTTTCTCTGTATTCTGCGAACGAAATACCACTCGTCACAATATTTTTAAACAGGAACGCCAGATAAATCAATATGAAGAAGTTGATTACAAGTGAAATTTTTACCTGCAAGGAAATATTAAAGAGCGATTGATTATTTATTAGATTATCTTGCTGATGAAATCTTGTTGTTTTATTACCTATATAGCATCCTAAGAAAAAATATAAATAAGAAACAATTAGGATCATCAAACCAGAATCAAATGTGATGTAGAGGCTACTTTGTGAAACCCATAATACTAATGCAAAGACAACATACAGACATAAATAAAAAGATGGATTTCTAGGTCTTCGTTTAATCATCTTGAATTCTTTTCGCTATTAAAACTCACCAGGACAAAAATAGCCGAAACAATTATTTCTGTAATAATCACGCTAATTGTCACGCCATATGTTGGAGTCAGATGCATTAATAGTATAGAAACTATAATATGCATAAAACTCACAGCAAGATATGTTTTCCTGACAACTTTTGTGAAATGATTAGGTATTAACCACCATTGTCCATATACAACGCCCACTGAAACGATAAATGGCAAAGGAGACATCATCAACAATATCATCGACGATATTCGATATTCTTCACTGTAATAATAAAGTGATACAGGGTATCCTATGACAGCCATTGCGACCGATATTAACAATCCGAACGCAATAAACTTCTTACCATACAAGTGCCAGATTTCATTGAGTGTTTTTCCTTCACTAATCAATGAACTGACTCTTGGGAACATCGCTTGCTGAACAGGACTCATCAAACCTTGCGCTGCAGTTCGGATTTTATCTGCTGCTGAGAAATAACCTGCCAGCGTCGGGCCACCAAAATATCCTATAATTAATATATTTAAAGTCGTATAAAAACTTATAGTTATATTAGATACAAAAAGGTCAAATCCCTTAGATAAAACCGAATAGATTTCTTTTATTGAAACTCTTGTAAATTTGGCCAATTTTTGTTTTTTTATAAAGAAACAAGCCAAAATACCTGAGATAAACATCCCTGATGATTGGCTTATAACGGCCATATTCATATCTTCAGGCGTTTTTACTAAAAGGAAAATCAGAATAAGGGAGACGAATTTTGCAATGGTTGTACATATTGCAATACCCTGCATTTTTTCAATCCCTTGAAATAACCATACAGGGAATAAAACTGTACCTATTACGGATATCATCCCTAACAGGATCAGATAAGAGTATATACTCGTGCCATTGATAATTACATATAAAGCAAAAATACATGAAACTATCAGTAATAACGCTAACTTAGCAGCAGTTACTGCTGTATAAATAGAATCAATTTTGGATTGATTATTCTTATTAACTGAAACCAGTAACGTCGCACTAAAGTTAAAGCCATAATCAACAAAAATTATAATGTATTGTAGCCACGCCTGGACCATAGCTACAATTCCAAAATTTTCAGCCCCTAACACTCGCATTAAATATGGGAGGGTTAACAAAGGGAATAAATAGTTTGAAGCCTGAACAAAAAATAGCAGTATAATGTTTTTTTTCACTGGTATGATACACTCAGTAATGTGAAAAAAGCCTGTATGCTATTTACAGGCCTGAGTAGAAATTAATAGTCTGAATCTTTAAAAGCTTTACCAGCAAGATCTTTCGAAGACAAACTCGGTGAACAATCGTGGCTGACAGGCCATGCAATGTTCAGTTCGCTATCTGACCATAAGATTGAACGCTCATGTTCAGGAGAATAATAATTAGTTGTTTTATACACAAATTCTGCTGTATCGCTCAGAACATAAAATCCATGAGCAAATCCCTCAGGGATCCATAATTGTTTTTTATTTTCTGCAGATAAATGTACGCCAACCCATTTCCCATAATAGGGTGAGTCTTTACGAATATCGACAGCGACATCGAAAACTTCACCGACGACACAACGGACTAATTTACCTTGAGCATAGGGCTGTAGTTGGTAGTGCAAACCACGAAGTACATTTTTGCTGGATTTAGAGTGATTATCCTGAATAAAATTCACTTCTTTACCAACGGCTTCGTTGAAAATTCGCTGATTGAAACTTTCCATAAAGAAACCACGATCATCACCAAAAACTTTCGGCTCAAAAATTAGCACATCGGGTATTTCTGTTTTAATGATATTCATTAATTAATAACCTTTGATCATTTTCAGTAAATATTGTCCGTATTGGTTTTTTGACAACGGAGCAGCGAGTTTTTTAACCTGCTCATCATCAATAAATCCTTTGCGGTAAGCAATTTCTTCAGGACAAGCCACTTTCAGCCCCTGGCGCTCTTCAATAGTTGCAATGAAGTTACTCGCTTCAATCAGGCTCTGGTGAGTCCCTGTATCAAGCCAGGCAAAGCCACGGCCCATCATAGCCACGGAAAGCTTTCCTTGCTCCATGTAAATACGGTTAATATCCGTGATTTCCAGTTCACCACGTGCTGACGGTTTTAAATTCTTCGCCATCTCAACGACACTGTTATCGTAGAAATAGAGTCCCGTCACTGCATAATTACTCTTCGGTTCCAGCGGTTTTTCTTCGAGGCTGATGGCGGTACCATTTTTATCAAACTCGACAACACCGTAACGCTCAGGATCGTTCACGTGATAGGCAAAAACCGTTGCACCATTTTCTTTATTAACCGCTGCATCCATCAATTTAGGAAGGTCGTGACCATAGAAAATGTTATCCCCCAACACCAGGGCGCAATCATCGTTACCAATGAATTCTTCGCCAATAATGAAAGCCTGCGCCAGACCATCCGGGCTTGGCTGGACTTTATATTGCAGATTCAGCCCCCACTGGCTTCCATCACCCAGAAGCTGTTCAAAACGCGGTGTATCCTGCGGAGTACTAATAATTAAAATATCTCGAATACCAGCCAGCATCAGCGTTGAAAGCGGATAGTAAATCATCGGCTTATCATAAATAGGCAATAATTGTTTACTAACAGCCATTGTTACTGGATACAGACGAGTACCAGAGCCACCCGCCAGAATAATACCTTTACGCGTTTTCATTTCATCATCTCTATAGTCATAAGATGCCCACTCCCAGGCATCCCGATCATTATTAAATCGCTGTCGCTGTAAACCACTCAGTCAGCATACGCTTAACCCCCGCGTCCCACTGAGGCAGTACGAGGTTGAAATTCTGCTGGAACTTTAACGTATTGAGGCGCGAGTTTGCCGGACGTTTTGCAGGCGTTGGGTACGCACTGGTCGGCACGCCATGAAGCTGCTGTAATGCCAGTTCAATTCCGGCTTTGCGCGCTTCATCAAATACCAGAGAGGCATAGTCGTACCAGGTTGTTGTACCACTGGCAACCAGATGATAAGTTCCCGCCACTTCAGGTTTATTCAGGGCAACCCGAATAGCATGAGCCGTACAGTCTGCTAATAATTCAGCACCCGTAGGGGCCCCGAATTGGTCGTTAATAACAGACAGCTCAGAGCGCTCTTTTGCCAGTCGCAGCATGGTACGCGCAAAATTATTCCCTTTACCGGCATAAACCCAGCTAGTCCGGAAGATCAAATGGCGTGAGCAATTTTCACTTAAGGCTTTTTCACCCGCAAGTTTGGTCTCGCCATACACATTAAGCGGCGCTGTGGCGTCCGTCTCAAGCCACGGCGTATCGCCATTACCCGGGAATACGTAATCAGTAGAGTAGTGAACAACCCAGGCCCCCAATTTTTGGGCCTCTTTGGCAATCGCCTCGACACTCGTGGCATTCAGCAGCTGAGCAAATTCGGGTTCTGACTCGGCCTTATCGACGGCGGTATGCGCAGCCGCGTTGACGATGACATCAGGCTTAATGCGGCGCACCGTTTCTGCAATGCCTTCAGGGTTGCTGAAATCACCGCAATACTCCTGCGAATGGACGTCAACCGCAATCAAATTGCCCAGCGGTGCCAGAGCACGCTGTAGCTCCCAACCCACCTGACCGGTTTTACCGAACAGAAGAATATTCATCAGGCGCGATCTCCATAGTTTTCTTCAATCCAGGACTTGTAGCTGCCGCTTTTCACGTTCTCTACCCATTTTGTGTTCGCCAGGTACCATTCTACGGTTTTACGAATGCCACTTTCGAAAGTTTCCTGAGGCTTCCAGCCCAACTCCTGACCAATTTTCTCTGCATCAATCGCGTAGCGGCGATCGTGACCCGGGCGGTCAGCCACATACGTTATCTGGTCACGATAGGAACCTTCCTTCGGCACGATTTCATCCAGCAATGAGCAGATGGTATTTACCACATCAAGATTCTGCTTCTCATTGTGGCCGCCGATGTTATAGGTTTCGCCAATCTTGCCCTGGGTTACCACGGTGTATAACGCACGGGCGTGATCTTCTACGTACAGCCAGTCGCGGATTTGGTCTCCTTTACCGTAAACAGGCAGGGCTTTACCCTCCAACGCATTGAGAATGACCAGCGGGATAAGTTTTTCCGGGAAGTGATATGGACCGTAATTGTTAGAACAGTTAGTCACAATGGTAGGGAAACCATAGGTACGCAGCCAGGCACGGACCAAATGATCGCTGGATGCTTTAGAAGCAGAATAGGGACTGCTTGGGGCATAGGCCGTTTTTTCAGTAAACAGCGGCAGTTCAGCTCCCTTGGCCATTTCATCCGGATGCGGAAGATCGCCATAGACTTCATCTGTTGAGATATGGTGGAAACGGAAAGACGCTTTTTTATCAGCATCTAACGCTGACCAGTATTGGCGGCTTGCTTCCAGCAGTACATAGGTACCAACAATGTTAGTCTCAATAAAGGCTGCCGGGCCGGTGATCGAGCGATCAACGTGGCTTTCGGCCGCCAGGTGCATCACCGCATCCGGCTGGTGCTCTGCAAAAATACGCGCCATGGCATTGCTGTCGCAGATATCGGCATGTTCAAAATGATAGCGTTCGCTGTGCGAGACATCGGCCAGCGATTCAAGATTCCCTGCATAAGTCAGTTTATCGACGTTAATAACAGAATCTTGCGTATCATTAATAATGTGTCGTACCACCGCAGACCCAATAAAGCCTGCTCCACCAGTGACCAGAATTTTCACGTTTATTTCGCTCTTAATGTTATCAGAAACAATTAATTAGTTGCTGTCGCCCAGGTAACTATTGATAAGCTTCCAGGGCGGAGAAACTGACAATCTGCTATTTTAACTTACCTTTACATTCCAAAGTAAATCGCAGATACCGTCGGTTGGATTAAATGCTGCAGGTGCCTGTAAAAGTATCTCTCGCACGCGCTCGTAGTCGAACTGACAGCAGGCGTTGTCGAGGTCACGGAGAATAATGCTCATCTCACTCCACGGCAACATCACCTCGTTAGCAGTCCTGATACGCGGGTGCTGCGTAACGGATACATTGTCGCCGATAAGCAACTCTTCATACAGTTTCTCACCAGGCCGCAGACCCGTTGTTTTTATCGCGATATCACCATAAGGGTTTTTATCATCGCGAACGGTAAGCCCTTGCAACGTAATCATGCGGTGCGCAAGGTCGATGATCTTGACGGGTTCCCCCATATCCAGAACAAAAACATCGCCGCCCGTGCCCATGGCTCCCGCCTGGATAACCAATTGAGCCGCTTCAGGAATAGTCATAAAGTAACGCGTGATATCTTCGTGAGTCAGCGTCACCGGTCCACCTGCAGCAATCTGTTTTTCAAATAACGGCACAACTGAGCCTGATGAGCCTAACACGTTGCCGAAACGAACCATACTGAAGCAGGTTTTACTGGATTCCTTCGCCAGCGCTTGCAGCACCAGCTCCGCCATGCGCTTGGTCGCCCCCATGGTGTTGGTAGGGCGAACGGCTTTATCAGTCGAAATCAAGACAAAGTTTTCAACACCGCAACTTGCCGCGGCCTGAGCGCAACTCAACGTACCAAAGATATTATTGCGCACGCCATCAAGTACGTTGAACTCGACAAGCGGTACATGCTTGTACGCCGCAGCATGATAAATTGTGTCGACGTTGAATGCTCTGATTAACCTTTCGAGATGCTCTTTATCCTGAACGTTTCCGAGGATTGGATAGATTTTAACTTTAAAATCCTGACCCAGATTCAGGTTACGCAGTTCGGAATCAATGGAATAGAGGGAGAATTCGGACAGTTCGAACAGAATAAGCTGGTTTGGCTTATTTTTAATTATCTGTCGGCATAGTTCAGACCCTATAGACCCCCCTGCCCCGGTAACCATCACTGTTTTCCCGTTGATATTACGGGATATCAGTTCCGGAATGGGTGAGACAGGATCGCGGCCCAGCAGGTCTGTAATAACGACTTTCCGCAAGGAATCAATACTTGCCTTCCCCTCCACCAGATCGACCATTCCCGGGATCGAGAGCACTTCGCACGGCAGACCTTCCAGGGTTTTAATGACTTCGTTTTTTCTGGCCCGGCTTGCGCTTGGCATGGCCAGCAGAATTTTCTTCGCTTCGTATTTCTCAACCAGCCAGGGCAGTTTTTCTGGTGCGAAGACGCTTACTCCGTGAATCACCTGACCTTGCAGGGCGCGATTATCGTCGACAAAAGCAACGGGGTAGTATTCGTCCATCTGGCTCAGCGCAGGCAGTAATTGACGACCCGAAGCACCTGCACCATAAATAACTACCCGAGTGCCCAGATTCAACCCACGATTCACCAACATCCTCATTCCAAGCCGTGATCCGGCAATAAGCAGCAGACCGAATGAGAAATAGATAAAAGGAATCGTTCTCGGCAAATAGAGGTTGGTATAGAACGCTGCGATAATAAGCAAAATGGACGATATGACCATCCCCATCGTTACTACTAATAATATCTTGGCAGTAATGTAACGGATTACGGCCCGATATAGCCCTAATTTAACAAATATTGCCAGAGTAACTAAAATTATTGAGAAAATAAAAAGCCAATGCTCCGTACTATATATCGGAGTCATTGAATCAATACGCACCCAAAATGCAAACCAAAAAGCGGATAAGAGCAGTATAACATCTATGAAGAGAGTAATAATTCGCTTAATTGGTCTGGGTAAAGATATTAAATAATTTAGCATACTAAAAACTGGTCGCCTCACTAAAGCTTGCATTCAGTTTATAAAATAGTACCAGCAGGACACACTGAGTAATCGTCTACTTTAGTATTATAACCGCCCACTGTCCCCGCCTGGAGAAACGCTGCTTTCCCAATCACAGCGCTGCCCGCAAGATGGACACCAACACCTAAATGAGCGAAATCACCAAGAATGGCATCGTGATCTATTGTCGAGTGGCTATTCACAATCGTCGCCAAACCTAATTTTGCGTTGGCACCCACTACAGCTCCCGCTAACACAACAGTTCCCTCAGCAAGGGTCGCCGATGGACTGACAAATGCAAAGGGATGTATAAGCGTTACAGGATGAATACCTAAGCCGAGCAGTTGCTGATAGAGCTGCTCTCTGACTTTATTGTTTCCGATGCCAATAGCGACATGACTGACCTTACCAATATGTAACTGTAGTTCGGAAATTTTTCCAATAATGAGCTGATTAATTTCCTGGCAGGCAGAGGTATTATCGTCGAGGAAAACGATATCCTTATATCCCAGCAGTCTCGCTGTCTCGTACAGCGTACGGCCATGACCACCCGCGCCCAAAATCAATAAGTCATGCATTGACGTTGCTCTCTTTGTCTTTAACTCCTGCCCCACATTTCAGTGCAACAACGAGAAGCGGGAACCAGGCGATGAGCAGCCCCACAACACCATCAATTTTGCCTGAGGCAATAAAAAAGGCGAAGGGGAAAAGCCACAGCAGATTGACGGCAATTGCCAATGATGTCACCGGAACGTGGCTGCCATATTTTCTTGCTAGGATTTGGTAGCCATGGCTGGCATGTGCTTCATAGACCTTTTTACCTGCTACGAGCCTCCTCAATAGCGTTGTCGTGGCATCGACGATAAATATGCCCAGCAAGCATAATTCTGCAATAAAGAAGTGCGAGTCAACTTTCGCAATATGCAGGATCATCAGTCCGATTGTTATACCAAGAAAACCACTTCCGGCATCGCCCATGAAGATTTTCGCGACCGGGAAGTTCCAGACAAGAAAGCCAGCTCCGGCACCAATAAGGGCAAGCGTGAGAGGATAAAGAGAGCCTGGCGCGTCTGTATACGGGTTGATAGCCATCAATACCGCACTACATGCAGCAAAGGTGATGGCCTCCGAGCTAGCTAAGCCATTAATCCCATCCATAAAATTATATAAGTTAAGCATCCAGACCAGATAAACGCAGCCCAGAATCATACCAACCCAGGATAAGGAAACGTCATAACCAAACAGCGTAATGACAGGGAAAGAACCTAAGAAATAGATGCCGATTGCTGCCGCAAGGAAATGCATCAACAGACGCCAGCGTGCCGCGATATGGCCGTGATCGTCAAGGAAACCGATGATGGCAACAATCAATCCTGGAATAAATAAACCCAGGAAGCTATCCAGCGTCAGCGCGCGGCTGAAATAAAACCAGACTAACGCCGCCAGGAGCGTCAGAACGATAGCCACTCCGCCCCCTCGTGGGGTTGGTACCGAATGCGAACTTCGCTGGTTTGGACGGTCAATAACGTTATGCTTAATGGCATAACCACGTAGCCCCCAGGTCAGCGCGCATGATACTAAAAAAGCGAATATCACAATCCCAAAACTCATCATTATTTATTACCTTCGATATAATATTTCGCCGTTTTTTTCATCGTTTCAAAAAGGGTTATCGGGGGCGTCCAGTTTAAATGTTTCCGGGATTTAGAGGCATCGACTTCCAGATCGCCAAACAGCTGATCGTAAATACCTCGTTTACCAACTGAAGAAAGCAATAACCTGAAGAAACCCGTTGGAAATGAGACCAGTTTCGCTTTAATGCCCATTCCTGAGGCAAAGGCATTAATCATATCTTCGGTTGAAGGACGTTCTGCATCGGCGAGTAAATAGAGTTGATTTTTGGATTTCTCATTTACCACGCATTCGCTGATGAAACTGACGACATTATCCAGAGATACCAGCGCTCGCTTGTTCCTGACATTTTTAAATGGCAACGGTAGGTTTTTAGAAACCAGTTTTAAAAGGCGCTGTATATTACCCGGTGCATTTTCACCACAAATCAATGCCGGGCGAACAATGGTGATCGCCATATCGCTTTCTGCAAATTGATTAAGCAGACTCTGCTCGGCTTCTCGCTTAGAAATGGCGTAATCAGAAGTGGGTTGTGGCTCCGAGGCCTCAGTAAATGGGATCCCTGAGGTGGCATTACCGTTAACGCCGATTGAGCTTACAAAGATAAAATGTTTAACTCCGCTGGTCGCAGCATCGCTCGCTAATTTCATCGTTGCGTCGTGATTGACACGGCGAAATTCCGCTAAAGCGTCCTGAGCATCATCATTAAGGATATGCGCCCTTCCTGCGGTATGAATGACAGTGTCGCATCCTTGCAGGAGATTTAACCAGTTGGTATTGGCTGAGATATCACCCAGGTTGTAAATGCCCTGTTCAGGGTTCTCCTGCTTGCGCGTTGTTAATATCACCTCGTGTCCTGATGACTTCAACGCCTGGACTAAAGCAGTTCCAAGAAACCCGGTCCCGCCCGTCACCATTACTTTCATTGACATCCCCTATCCGCTCAATCTGATATTTACGCCCGCACGTAGTGCAGATTTGCGTGAAACTGTCTCGTTCACAACTGTTCGTTTAAAATTCAATTGTAAATGCCAGGCACGCTACCGCCCCTGGCTTAACAGCTACCAGTGCACTGAGCGATGTTTGATTAATGATTTTGCTTGTCTGGATACAGACAATAACAGGCGTTAATTGTCGTCCTAAACGACCAGAGAAACAAGCACAAATCGCTACAAAGCTGCTGAGATTTGAATCAGATAACCCTATGTAATCATTAAAATTAATAACAAAAAACGGCAGTTATCATTTTGGTTATGTCTCAACACCAAAAATGATAACTGCCGTTTGTTCTGGACGCGGAAGGAATATCAGTCGTTAGCCAACAGCTTCTCAATCCGGCTTCTGAACTTCGCCCCTTCCTTCAGGTTGCGCAGCCCATAGTTCACAAACGCCTGCATGTATCCCAGCTTCTTACCACAGTCGTAGCTGTCACCTGTCATCAGCATTGCGTCAACGGACTGTTTTTTCGCCAGTGCTGCAATTGCATCGGTCAACTGGATACGATCCCAGGCGCCTGGCTCAGTTTTTTCCAGCTCCGCCCAGATATCGGCATTCAGAACATAACGGCCAACCGCCATCAGATCCGAATCCAGCGTCTGCGGCTGATCGGGTTTTTCGATGAACTCAACGATGCGGCTCACCTGCCCTTCCGTCTCCAGCGCTTCTTTTGTCTGGATAACGGAGTACTCAGAAAGATCGCCCTTCATGCGTTTCGCCAGCACCTGGCTACGGCCGGTTTCATTGAAACGCGCCACCATTGCCGCCAGGTTGTAACGCAGCGGATCGGCTGAAGCGGTATCGATGATGATGTCCGGAAGAACAACGATGAATGGGTTATCACCCACTACCGGACGGGCACACAAAATCGAGTGACCCAGACCCAGCGGCTGTGCCTGACGCACGTTCATAATGGTTACGCCTGGCGGACAGATAGACTGCACTTCTGCCAGCAGCTGGCGTTTGACGCGCTGCTCAAGCAGCGCTTCGAGTTCGTAAGAGGTGTCGAAGTGGTTCTCAACCGCATTCTTGGACGAATGGGTAACCAGGACGATTTCTTTGATCCCCGCAGCAACAATCTCGTCGACGATGTATTGAATCATCGGTTTGTCGACGATCGGCAGCATCTCTTTAGGAATGGCTTTAGTGGCGGGCAGCATATGCATGCCCAGGCCTGCTACCGGAATGACTGCTTTCAAATTAATCATTATTTCTTCCACCTTAAAATGGTTGACGAATTATAGCTCTTAAACCTGTTTTCGCCAGCATGATTTGCCGTAATCCTCTGACAATGTTACGCCTTAGCCCCACGAATTTCTGTAGTTGTAATCTGAATAGATCACACTTCTGTGCCAGGAATAGTCTCAAAAAAGAAAGTTGTCGATTATCTGTGCGGAAGCGCAAAATTCAGCCTTTCCACATTCACTACCTGCTGATCCACCCGGTCAATATCCACCGAACTCTGCCCCTTCTCATTCACCGCTTTAATGTTCGCCAGCGACAGCAAGGTTTCGTCTTTGGCCATAAATTTACCCCGTACATCTTTACGCAGGTCGAAGTTGATCTTCAGCGCGGGGCCAATAGCTGCCTCCTGCATCACGTTGATATTACGTAAGAAAAGATGCTGCGGCTTATTGTGCAGCTCAAGCGTCGCCCGCTTCATCTCCACGTTGGTGATCGCTACAAAGGAGGTCGCATTACCGGATGAAATTTGAATTCCGCGCAGCTTATACGCAAGTTGGCGATTATCCAGGTGGATATTGTTGAGCTTGAAGTTCTGCGGGATGGACAAATAATCGCCTTTAATTACGCCATAGCCGATTAACATTCCGGCACTGTTGACCATGTCGACATTATCAATAATGAAATTATCACAGCCATAAATGGCGACCGTTGCGTTGTCTATACCCGCCTTTTTACTGAAATCGGGGGTAATATTTTTGGCCTTTATATTGCGGATAACAAAGTGTTTCCCGTTCTCAACGTGCACCAGCTGGCGACAGTTGCTGCCGGTGATATTTGCCACCACGAAGTTCTTCACGGTTTGCTTTTCCGGGTAGTCGTTATCGTAGGTGCTGCCGGCGAGGCCGATGCCGATGCCCCAGTTGATCTTGCCGTTGGTGCAGTTGATGTTATCGATCACATGATCGGAGATGAGGATATTGCGGTCATTGATGGCAACGTTCCACTCGATCGCATCGCCCTGCAGATGGCTGAATTTGCTGTTGGTGATCCGGGCGCCATCAACCTGATTGTGAAAGCCCTGGCGCAGGATGGCGTAGTTAGCCTGGCTCACGCTGATGTTATCAATCACCAGATTGCGCATCACGCGAGGTTTCTTGCCACCAATGTAAATCTGCGTCACCGGCCCAAATCCGCTCATTGCCAGCCCTTTGATCGCGCAGTCCGAGCCGCGAACATCGAGCGTGATGTTCTCCGTGCGCCCGCTGCCTTCACCGATCACTTTGCAGCCTTCCTGCAGCACAAAACGCCCACGTCCGTTGCCGGTCAACGCTCCGCGGATCAGCAGCGTTTTACCGTCGGGAATGAAAATGCCCGTATTGATGTTTTCGCAGGTAAGTCCGGCCGGGACAACGACGGTGTCACCGTCCTTAAACGCCTGCTTAAAAGCGGCGATCCAGTCGTTGTTATTGTACTGATTAATGGAGACCGTCTTTCCGCTTGCCGCCCGCGCCATGCGGGACGACAGCAGCGGCGAGGCCGCCAGAACAGACAGAGAAGAGACAAAGGTGCGTCGGGTAATCTTTTTCAGCATACAACCTCGGCGTTACAGCGTTTGCAGCAGGCTCGCTAACTGGCGATTGATTACCTGCTGGTTAAAATCGGTTTCAACTTTTTGTCGGGCATTCTGGAGCACAGGCTCCAGCGCCTGCTGGTCGATGTCGCTGAAGGCAGCCAATCGATCCGCAAGAGCCATCGCGTTATTCTCCGGCACCAGCCAGCCGGAATGATCAGATTTGATCAGCTCCGGGATCCCGCTGTGCAGCGTCGATACCACCGGGATCCCAACGGCCATCGCCTCCATCAGCGCCACCGGAATGCCTTCCATATCGCCATCGGCGCCCGTTACCGAAGGCAGCAGGAACACGTCAGCCTCATCGAGCATGGCTTTAACCTCATGGCTCGGCTTGAAGCCCGGCATCTCCACGACATCGTCCAGCTGATACTGTTCGATAAGCGTGCGCAGACGACGTTCCCACGGGCCAATGCCGAGAATGCGATAGTGGAACGCCACCCCGCGTGCCTTCAGCTGTCGGCAGGCTTCGATGGCCACGTGCAGACCTTTCTTCTCGGTCAGACGGGCTACGGAGATGATCTGCAGCGGTTTTCCCGGCACCTTAACCGGGCGGCGAGTGAAGCGCGTTAAATCCACGCCCATACGCGACACGGCAATTTTCTCCACCGGACAGCCCATGCTTTTCAGTCGTCCGGCCCACAGGTCGCTGATGGGCAGCATCATGTCGCCGCGGCGGAAAAGCTCCTGATACTCCGGCGTGTAGTGGTTCAGCACCTCGCGGCTGGAAATATCGATACCGTGGAAGATGGTCGCAATTTTGCCGTCAATTACGCCAAGCTCACGCAGTTTCGCGGCGGTGACCCCCGCCGGGCCAAAGTGGGCGATAAACACGTCGGCACGATACGGCTGCGCGGTTTGCCCGCAGATGGCCGACAGGATCAGATTGCGGGATTCCGCCCCATAGCGGGAAACGTTCAGCGCGCGCCACGTCGACGCGCGGTGGATCCCGCGTAACGTCTGGCTGGCCCGGTAGCGTAGCTTGCTCAGCTTCCCGGCCGGTTCGTCCTGCAGCCAGCGGGTCTTGGCCTCCAGCCCATACTGGGTATACGCCGCATGGGTATTTTTGGTGTCGCCCTTTTGCAGGGCGACGATCTCCACGTCATATCCCATATCGATAAACGCGGTAATTTGGTTCAGTACAAACGTTTCAGACGACAGCGGAAATTTCAGTAAGAAGAAACCAACCTTCATTTCCCCTCCCGCACGCGGTCAAGTACCGATTTCACCATCCCAATGCCCTTCTCGCGCTCGGCTTTCACCGCCACCGCCAGGCGTTCATTGATGGCGGGCAGTTGACCCAGGGTGTCCCCCACCATCGCACCGAGCGATCCGTCCAGCAGATGACGAATATCCACGGCCATCTCCGGCATGCCAAGCTGCTGCATAATCCCGGCGGACTTGTGCTCATAGTTAATGGCAATGGCCGGCGTGCCAAAGTTCATGGAGATAATCGCCGAGTGCAGACGGGTACCCACGGTCAGGTCGCAGGCTGCGAGCAGTTTGCCCATCTCCAGGTCGTTCAGCTCGTCCATCACCACGTGGTAGCGGGACGGGTCGTTCACCAGATTGCGCAGGTTCAGCGCTACCATGCGGTCATCTTTATTGTAGCTGTCGATGCCGGTACAGGTTGAGAGCGCCAGCACCTGGTAACCGCTGTCCAGCACGCGATTCACCACGTCGGCGAACGCTTTCTCATAGGCTGCCTGGGTGGTGCCAAGACGCTTATCGAACGGGGCGAGTTCACGCAGGGTAATCGCGACGGTCTTCTGTTTCGCCGTCACGTCGAGCCAGTGCTGCACCGCGTAACTCGGCTGGAAGTTATCGTCCTGGTGATCCACCAGCCAGGCGGTATCCACGCCGTGTTCTACTTTAGAGGTGTCAATTTCGCTACGCTTCATCATGTCGAGGCTGACCGATTCGCGCAGGATCAGCGCGTCGCAGTGGCCAAACACATAATTTGCCAGTTGGTTAAACTGCGGATCCTGGAACGGCCCGACGCTGTGGCCGATCATAAACAGCGGCTTTTTCGCCATGAACGTGCACAGCGCATGCTCAAACTGCGGCACGCCGTAGAGATCGACGAAGAACGAGCCGCCGACCTGAATAATGGCGTCATAGCCGGAAAGCAGACGCACGAAGTCCGTAAATCCCTGCGCGATCGCGATGTTGCGCAGCCTGCCGGTGTCGGTGACGCGGGAAAGCAGCACCTGATGCTGGTAGCGACGGCGCAGCACTTTCTTCACGCGCCCCATCACGCCCGCGGCGTTGTTGTGCTGTTTCATCTGGCTGTAGAGCGGGTCGCCCATCACCGGGCGGTTCAGTAACCAGGATGAGCTGACCGGATAACGGCTCATCACGTCTACTTCAGTCTCAGGCTTAAGGGTGTTAATTGCATCCAGTAAACCGCGCAGGATGGCGCTGTCGCCACGGTTGCCGCAGGTATGGTTGCCAAGAATTAATAATTTCATAATGGCCTCTTAAAGAACTAGCCTGCGCGAAGCAGCGTTTTCATTTTTTCGTTACGGCAAAACTGGCGCTTCATCTCTACCACCAGCGCGTTGCGCGACAGCACAATCATCACGCCAAACGCCAGCGCGCCCGCGGCAACCTGCACCGCCAGCAGCGCGGCCAGCGGCAGATGCCCGCTGAGGATAATGCCCAGACCGTAGCTCACCGCCAGGGTCGGCAATGAGAGATAGAACGGCAGCCACAGGCTCAGGATGTACTGACGGTAGCTGGAGCCCAGCACCGGTTTGATCATGATGAAGTAGCTCAGAACGGTATTAACGATCTGCACCAGCAGGAAGCCCAGCGTGACGCCGATGGCGCCCGCCATATGCCCGCCGATGATAATCGCCGGAATAAACAGGAAAGTTTTGAACACGTTGAACTTAAAGCTGATATCCACGCGCGCCTTCGCCATCAGCAGAGAACCAATCGGATTGCCCACGGAGCGCAGCAGCCCCACCACGCACAGCAGCTGCAGGATCGGGATAATGCCGTTCCACTTCTCGCCAAACACCAGCGGCACGAAGTTGCTGGAAACCACCATCAGCCCCAGCAGCACCGGGAAGTTGATAATCCCCACCACGGAAAGCAGCTTGTAGAAGTTGACGCGCAGCTTCTCGGTGTCGTCCTGAATCTTGGCGAACGCCGGGAACAGCACGCGAGTGATAATGGGGTTCAGCTTCATAGGAGGAACAACCGCAACGTTATAGGCCAGGTTGTAGCCCCCCGCCACGCTCGCGCCCAGGATGCGCGCCAGCACCAGCGTCGAGAGGTTGGTATTCACATAGTTAATAATGCTGTCCGCCGTCAGCCACGCGCCAAAGCGCAGGTTGGACGAGACGGACGCGAGAGAGAAGTGCAGTCCCGGACGGTAAATCTTGCGGCCAAAGTAGCCGAACAGCAGCGTACGCACGGCAGAGTTAACCAGGTAACCGAGGATGGCGGTCATCGCCAGCGGCCAGAAATGGGCGCTCACCACGGTAAAGGTAAAGCCCGCCAGCACGGCGCTGGTCTCGATCATGCCGATCTTGTTGAACTCCAGCTCTTTTTGCATCAGCGCGCGGAACTGCTGCCCGTGCGGGATCACCACAAAGGCAAACGATAGCGTGCGCATCAGCGGGGCGAGATCCGGGTTGTGCAGCACGCTGGCGATGGTGTCGCTCAGCAGGAACACCAGCACAAAGACGAAAATGCCCAGCCCCACGTTCAGCCAGTAGAGCGTGGTCAGCTCAAGATGGCTGATCTCTTTGCGCTGGATAATGGAGTTGGCGATACCAAAGTCAGACAGCGTGTCGGCCAGCGCGATAATCACCAGCGAGACGGTCAGCAGGCCGAACTGGTGATTATCGATAATGCGCGCCAGCACCGTCATCTGCACCAGGCCGAGGCCAATGATGACGATGGTCGCCATCGCTGACCACTTGGCGCCGCTGATGGTTTTTTCACGTAAGCTCATCTTAGTACGCCGCTTTGTTCACGAAACCTTTGAAGATGGTCAGAAAAACAATCTTGATATCGAACCAGAGGCTCCACTCGCGGATGTACTCCAGATCGAACTCGATGCGTTTTTCCATTTTTTCCAGCGTGTCGGTCTCGCCGCGCCAGCCGTTGATCTGCGCCCAGCCGGTGATGCCCGGCTTCACCTTATGGCGCAGCATGTAGCCTTCAATCAGCGAACGGTACTGCTCGTTATGCGCCACCGCGTGCGGACGCGGGCCAACAATCGACATGCCGCCGGTAAAGACGTTGATGAACTGCGGCAGCTCGTCAAGCGAAGTGCGGCGCAGGAAGTTCCCCACGCGGGTGACGCGCGGATCGTTCTGCGTCGCCTGGGTCACCACCTTGTCGTTCTCCATCACCTTCATGGAGCGGAATTTCCACACCATGATCGGTTTACCGTCCATGCCGTAGCGGGTCTGACGGAAGATAACCGGGCCGGGAGAGCTCAGCTTCACCGCCAGGGCGATGCAGCACAGCACCGGGGAAATGAGCAGTAAAATCAGGGAAGAGAGTACGATATCTTCCACGCGCTTGAGCACGCGGTTAATACCCGACAGCGGCGTGTCGTACAGCGGTACCACCGGTACGCCGTTCACCTCTTCAATGCGGGAGTGCAGAATGTTGAAGGTAAACACGTCCGGGATCAGGATCACCGAACAGGTGGTGTCCGCCAGCTCGCGCATCAGCTGCTTGATGCGGGTTTCGTCTTTCATCTGCATGGCGATATAGACGTTATGAATTTTTCCGGCCTTCGCGTCTTCAATAAGCTGCGCGTAATTGCCCGCCCAGTCCGCAGGCACGCCGCCCGGCTTCGCGTCGTGGTAAATCCCCACCACCTCAAAGCCTAACCACGGCTCTTTGCGGAAGCTGTCGAGCAGCACTCTCCCGACCGGTAAATCACCCGCTACGGCGACGAAACGACGGTTATAGCCGCGGTTACGCAGCCAGCCCGCGCCAAAGCGGATCAGGGAACGGCACACGACCATGCCGACGCTGGTTAACAGGTACCAGCAGAGATAGGTCACGAAGCGGTTGTCAAAATCATGGCTGAACGCCACCAGACCGGCGCTGAAGATCAGGCTCAGGGTCCAGTTCTGCAGCAGCAGCATCAGTTCGGTGGTCATTTTCACGCCGCGCCACGAGCGGTAGAAATCGGTCATTCCTCCGATCATCTGAAACACAACCAGCGCAATCAGGGCCATCAGAAGATGCATATATAAGAACGGCAGCCCGCTGATCCGACACACCGCCCACAATCCACCGACCATGATGGTGATATCAGAAAAACGCTGCACCATAGAGATTAACGATGCATTCGTTCTCGCTCGTTCGCGTTTTTTTAGATTCGTCATCGTTGTTCCTGTATTCGGTTCCCCCTCCCGCCGGGAGGGGCAATTGTTACTGATTCAACAGCGCCAGAATGTCCTTCGTTCGGGCTTCCATCAGCGCCGTATCAGCGCGGGATTCCACGTTCAGGCGCACCACCGGCTCGGTGTTGGACGAACGCAGGTTAAAGCGCCACTGCGGGAACGCCATGCTGATACCGTCCGTACGGTCAATCTCCAGCGCGTGAATCGCAAAGTGCTGTTCAACGCGGGCAATCGCCTCGGCCGGCTGCGCCAGCTTGCTGTTGATCTCCCCGCTCGCCGGGAAGGCCGCCATACGGTCGCGCACCAGCTCGCCCAGGCTCTGCCCCTTCAGGCACAGCAGCTCGGTCACCAGCAGCCACGGGATCATCCCGCTGTCGCAGTAGGCAAAATCACGGAAATAGTGGTGGGCGCTCATCTCGCCGCCGTAGATGGCGTCTTCTTCGCGCATGCGCTCTTTAATAAACGCGTGACCGGTTTTGGACATCACCGGCTCGCCGCCCGCGGCCTTCACCACGTCGACGGTGTTCCAGGAAAGACGCGGATCGTGAATGATCTTCGCGCCCGGATTTTTCTCGAGGAACGCTTCCGCCAGCAGGCCAACGATGTAGTAGCCTTCGATAAACTGCCCTTTCTCGTCGAACAGGAAGCAGCGATCGAAGTCGCCGTCGAAGGCGATGCCCATATCGGCACCGTGCTCAATCACCGCGTTACGGGTGTCGTCGCGGCACTCCGGCAGCAGCGGGTTAGGAATACCGTTCGGGAAGTTACCGTCCGGCGTGTTGTGTACCTTGACGAAGGTCACCGGCACGTTCAGCGCCTTAAAGCGTGCTTCCAGCGCATCGACAACCGGGCCTGCCGCGCCGTTACCGGAGTTGATGACCAGCTTCAGCGGCTTGAGGTTCGCCACGTTGATGTAGCCCAGCAGGTGGTCGATGTACTCTTTCTGCAGGTTAATCTGCTTGTAGCTGCCGCGCTTCGCGTCGTTCACCGGCGGGAAGTCGTTGGCTTCCGCAAGGCGCTGCACGTCGCGCAGACCGGTGTCGCCGCTAATCGGGCGCGCGCCCTTGCGCACCAGCTTCATGCCGTTGTAGTCCATCGGGTTGTGGCTGGCCGTTACTTCGATACCGCCGTCCACGCCGAGGTGGAAGGTGGCAAAATAGATCTCTTCGGTACCGGACAGGCCGATGTCCAGCACGTCCACGCCCGCGTCCTGCAGCCCTTTTGCCAGCGCCAGCTTCAGAGATTCACTGGTCAGACGCACGTCGCCGCCCAGCACGATGGTCTTAGGTTTTAAATATTCGCCGTACGCGCGACCGATGCGCCACGCGATGTCTTCATTCAGCTCTTCGCCCAGCTTGCCGCGAATATCGTAGGCTTTAAAACAGGTTAATTTTTCCATGATGACCCCTTTTTCAGGCAACAGTTGGCCCTGACCACTTAATGGCCAAATTTATTTTTGTCATTCGTAGGCCCGGCAGGCGCAGCGCCGCCGGGCATGATGCGGCGTGCTACACGCGCCCGTAGCGATCCTGGAAGCGCACAATATCGTCCTCTTCCAGATACGAGCCGGAGCGCACCTCAATTAAATCGAGAGGAATTTTTCCCGGGTTTTCCAGACAGTGCGTGGCGCCCAGCGGAATATAAATGGACTCGTTTTCACCCAGCAGCTTCACTTCGCCGTCAATGGTCACTTTGGCCGTACCCGCCACCACCACCCAGTGTTCAGCGCGGTGATGGTGCATCTGCACCGACAGCCCCTCGCCCGGCTTCACGGTGATGCGCTTCACCTGATAGCGGTCGCCCGCGTCGATGGAGTCATATTTGCCCCACGGACGGTACACTTCACGGTGAATGTGGTGTTCGTGACGGCCATCGGCCTTGATCTTCTCAACCACTTTTTTAACGTCCTGCACGGCGTTACGGTCGGCAATCAGCACCGCGTCTTTGGTCTGGACAACCACCAGATCCTTCACCCCGACGGTGGTGACGAGGCCAGACTCGGCGTAAACGTAGCTGTTTTCGGTTTTGTGGCTAATCACATCGCCGTGATGGACGTTACCCTCCGGGGTATGGGCGCTGATCTCCCACAGGGAGGACCAGGAGCCAACGTCGCTCCAGCCTGCATCCATCGGTACCACCACCGCGTCAGCCGTGCGTTCCATCACGGCGTAGTCGATAGACTCTTCCGGGCAGGCGAGGAACGCCTCTTCATCCACGCGGATAAAGTCGAGATCCGGGTCCACCACCGCCATCGCTTTTTCGCAGGCGTTCAGAATATCCGGGCGGTATTTGCGCAGCTCTTCGAGATAGCGTCCGGCGCGGAACAGGAACATCCCGCTGTTCCAGTAATATTCACCGCTGGCGACATAGGCCTGGGCGGTTTCGAGATTCGGTTTTTCGACAAACTGCGCCACGTCAAACGCCACGCTGTCGCCTTCACCCGGCGTTACGCTGCCGCGACGGATGTAGCCGTAGCCGGTTTCCGGCAGATCCGGCACGATGCCGAAGGTCACCAGCTTGCCGCTCTCGGCGTAAGGGATCGCGGCACGCACCGCGTCGCGGAATGCGTCTTCCTGCTGGATAACGTGATCTGCCGCCAGGACCAGCATCAGCGGGTCACAGTCAGGACTGCTGCGTTTTGCCGCCAGCGCCGCCAGGGCGATCGCGGGCGCGGTATTACGTCCGGCAGGCTCCAGGATGATGTTTTCCGTGAGCTTGTTCAGCTGGCGCAGCTGCTCGGCAACGATAAAGCGGTGCTGTTCGTTACAAATCACCACCGGGCTTTCACACTCCACGCCGTGCAGACGGTTTACCGTCGTCTGCAGCATGGTGAGATCCCCTTTCAGGCAGAGGAACTGTTTTGGATAGAGCACGCGGGACAGCGGCCACAACCGGCTACCAGAGCCACCAGCCATCACAACCGGATACAAAGTGGTTTGACTCATGATTTATCCCCGTATATCTGCAATAAATTGGCTCAGCACGTTCTCTTTCTCGAGCGTGCGTTCGGCATATTCACGTGCCACCGTGTTCACTTTTGGCATGGCGAGTGCCTGTTCAATGCCGGTGACCAGCGCCGGGACCGATTCCGGCTCCACGCACACGGCAATTCCCGGATAGCTGCCACACAGCTGGCCTAATTCTGTTTCGGCTTCCGCCGTAATCACCGCGTTACCGCCCACTGCCAGAATGTTGGTCAGCTTGGACGGCAGCACCGCATCCGCCGCGCCGCGTTTTTGCACGACCAGATGGCAATCCGCCATTTTCAGCAGCGCGGGCAGCGCGTCGTACGATTGCAGCGGGAAAAACTTCACGTTGGTCAGGCCGCGTTCACTGGCCATCTTCTCCAGCCGCGCTTTTCCCCCGCCCTGTCCGACAATCACAAACGTCCACGGCTGTTCGATCAGCAGCTGGGCCGCTTCAATAACGCTCTCCAGCCCCTGCTTTTCACCGATGTTGCCTGAGTAAAGAATGATTTTTTGGTCTTCAGGCAAACCGAGCCGGGCGCGCAGCGCCTGAGCCTCTTGCTCCGTCACGTCGCGAAAACGCGCCACTTCGGACCAGTTCGGGAAGAAGATCACCTTCTCCGCCGGGACGCCCTTCTCCTGCGCTTTGTTCATCATCGAGCGCGAGATCGTTGAGACGTAATCCACGTTATGCAGGCCGCTGCGCTCAAAGGCGCTGGCGAGCTTCGCCACCTTGCCGCCCTTGCCTTTCCCGGCCATACCCAGACCGAGCATGGCGTCCACTTCATAATCCTGAATGTGCAGCAGGGTGCGCGCGCCGGAGAGTTTTCCCAGCAGGCGCATGCCCGGCGTGCAGAACAGCGTCGGCACCACGCCGATAATGCGATCCGGCTTCCAGCGACGCTGCGCCATCAGCGGGAAGAAACTGCTGAGGGCAAAGCTGCCCAGATGAATTAAACGTTTCAGCGTCGAGGGCTGTTTCGGCACGTAGAGCGGGCAGCGCCAGACGGTCGCGGCCCCCTCTTCACGGCGATAGCGCCAGCTGGAATAGCGTTCGCCTACCTTCCACTCCGGGTAGTACGGCGGGGCAGTAATCACCCGCACGTCATGTCCCTGGCTCGCCATCCACTCCACCATCTCGCCGGTGTATTTCCCGATACCGGTTAATTCCGGCGAGTAGTTAATTCCGTAGACGAGGATTTTCATAGTCCTGGCACCTCGGCCTGACGTTCCGCGAGGAAGTACGCCCGACTGTTGTCATGGACGTTGTCGCTTGCCAGCAGCGCCTCTGGCGTTAGCCAGCGGTAATCGTCATGCTGAGAATCAGGCAGACGCAGGTCTGCCTCACTCACCTTCAGGCGGAACCCCAGCACGATGTAGTGCGTGGAGAACCCGGTGCCCGAAAAGTTATCGTCATAGAAGTGCTGCCAGACCCCGTAAAACTGGCTCGCTGCCATCGGCAGCTGCAGGCCCAGCTCCGCCAGAGTGAGACGCTCAAACGCATCAACCAGCGTCTCATCCTTCTGCACGCGCCCGCCGGGCACGAACCAGAAGCCCTGTGCAGGACGATTGGTTCGTTTCCCCAGCAAGAACTCGCCGCGTTCGTTCTCCACGATCAAATCAATCGAGATGAGCGGAGTGGAACGCACTACCGTGGCAAAATCTTCCTGACTTAAAAACATCATTACCCCCGGAAGCGGTGCTGGTTTTCCAGGAACCACTGGTAGGTGCTGGCCAGCCCCTGCTCCAGTGAAACCTCGTGATACCAGCCCAGCTGATGCAGACGGGTCACGTCCAGCAGCTTGCGCGGCGTGCCGTCCGGTTTGGTCGCGTCAAACACCACGCGGCCCTTGTAGCCCACCACCTGCGCGATGGTCTGCGCCAGCTCGCGGATGGTGCAGTCCACGCCGGTGCCCACGTTAATGTGCGACAGCATCGGCTCGGTGTTTTCCTGCCACACCTCGCGATCCAGCTCCATCACGTGAATGCTGGCTGCCGCCATGTCGTCCACGTGCAGGAACTCGCGCATTGGCGTCCCGCTGCCCCACACCACCACGTCCGGGGCGTTTTCGGCAGTCGCCTCGTGGAAGCGACGCAGCAGCGCCGGGATCACGTGCGAGTTGCTCGGGTGGAAGTTGTCGTGCGGTCCGTACAGGTTAGTCGGCATCACCGAGCGATAGTCGCGGTTGTACTGACGGTTGTAGGACTCGCACAGCTTGATCCCGGCAATTTTGGCAATTGCATACGGCTCGTTAGTGGCTTCAAGCGTGCCCTGCAACAGTTCGCTCTCGGCAATCGGCTGCTTCGCCATCTTCGGGTAGATACAGGATGAACCGAGGAACAGCAGCTTGTTCACGTTGTGCAGATGCGCCGCGTGAATGATGTTGCTCTCGATCATCATGTTCTCGTAGATGAAATCCGCCGGGTAGGTGTTATTAGCGACAATGCCGCCCACCTTCGCCGCCGCCAGATACACCTGGTCAATGCGTTCGTTGGCAAAGAAGTCCTGTACCGCACGGCTGTCGAGCAGGTTCAGCTCGTCACGGGTGCGGACAATCACCTCTACGTCACCGCGCTGTTCCAGCTGGCGGACAATCGCGGAACCCACCATTCCGCGATGACCGGCGACAAAAATACGTTGTTTTGTCATTCTCAGGACTCCAGCGCGATGGCAACCTCGTAGCCATGAGACTTGAGCAGGGAGTGTTTTTTCGCTGCTTCAAGATCTTTGGCCACCATCTCGGAAACCATCTCCTGCAGAGTGGTTTCTGGTTTCCAGCCCAGCTTCTCGTGCGCTTTGGTTGGGTCGCCCAGCAGGGTTTCCACTTCAGCAGGACGGAAGTAGCGCGGGTCAACCTGGACAATCACGTCGCCTGGCTTCACGCCCGGCGCGTCGTGGCCGGTCACGGATACAACGATACCCTTCTCTTCCACGCCGGTGCCTTCGAAGCGCAGCTTGATGCCCAGCTGCGCCGCAGCCATCTCAACGAACTGACGCACGGAGTACTGCACGCCGGTCGCGATAACGAAGTCTTCTGGCTGTTCCTGCTGCAGCATCATCCACTGCATTTTCACGTAGTCTTTGGCATGGCCCCAGTCACGCAGGGAGTCCATGTTGCCGAGGTGCAGGCAAGATTCCAGACCCTGAGCAATGTTGGCGATCGCGCGGGTGATTTTACGGGTCACGAAGGTTTCGCCGCGGCGCGGGGATTCGTGGTTGAACAGAATGCCGTTACAGGCGTACATACCGTAGGATTCACGGTAGTTCACGGTGATCCAGTAGGCGTACAGTTTCGCCACAGCGTACGGGGAACGCGGGTAGAACGGCGTGGTCTCTTTCTGTGGAATTTCCTGCACCAGGCCGTACAGCTCGGAGGTAGATGCCTGGTAGAAGCGGGTTTTCTTCTCAAGACCGAGGAAGCGAATCGCTTCCAGCAGACGCAGGGTACCCATGGCGTCAACGTCAGCGGTGTATTCCGGGGACTCGAAGGAGACCGCTACGTGGCTCATCGCCCCCAGGTTGTACACTTCATCCGGCTGTACTTCCTGCAGGATACGGGTCAGGTTGGAGGTATCGGTCAGGTCGCCGTAGTGCAGGTGGAATTTCGGGTTTGCCGCGTGAGGATCCTGATAGATGTGATCCACACGTTCGGTGTTGAAAGAAGACGCACGACGTTTAATACCGTGCACTTCATACCCTTTCTCCAGCAGCAGTTCTGCCAGGTAAGAACCATCCTGCCCGGTAACGCCGGTGATGAGAGCGACTTTAGACATGTTTATATTCCTCTACTTATGAATTTAATCAGTTTCAACGCGTTCGCGTATCACCACTGCGGGGTTGCCACGGCAAACTTTATTTGCCGGTAGCGATTTAAAAACGCTGCTGCGGGCACCGACTACCGTGCCATCGCCAACAGAAATACCTGGTGCAACAAAAACATCCGTTGCCAGCCAGCACTTTTCACCGATCACAATAGGCGAAGCGGTAATATCAAAATGCTGGCTCATAAAGTCGTGGCTGCCGGTGCACAAATAACACTTCTGTGAAACCACCGAATTTGCGCCAATCGTAATCTCGCCCAGGGTATATAACACCGCGTCATCCCCTACCCAGGCGTAATCCCCGAGGGTTAATTTCCAGGGGTAGGTAATCTTTACCGAAGGTCGAATAACTACGTTTTTTCCGATTTTTGCGCCAAACAGGCGCAATAAAAAGGCTCGCCAGCGGTACAGTATTTGCGGCGACCAGGCAAATAAGGTTGCCTGAACCGCCCACCATAGCTGTACCTTAATACCGTTCCCGCCCCGAAAACCTTTCGGCACGGAGAAACCTTTTAAATCCTGCATTGCTTTTCCTTATATTCAGGCTTTGTTATATAAGGTTTTCGTTTTACCTGTCGTACGCAGGCGTAATAAATAAGACAATTCCGCCCAGAATCCCGGCACGCGTAATATTTGACGCTGCACCTTTTTTGCATCCTGGCATAATTCCAGATTATTAGACGTTGACACGCCGCCCATCGAAAATTCAGACACCAGCCCTTTAATTCGACGGAACGGGTAACCTGATTTATACAGGCTGGCGGCCAGCGCATAATCGGATGACACCTTGTACTGCAAATCGTAAGGCTGTTTTTTCAGACCGTTTACCGGGAAGAAAATAGCCTGATGGCTGGCCGGCAGGCTGTGGTAGATATACCAGCCTGGCTTGGCGCTGCGGCAGACTTTATGCCCGTCGCCAAAATCGAGCAGCGCATCGCCAATATACATGGCATCCTCTTTCTGGCGCGCCAGCTGACGAGCAAACAGCGCCACGTCGTCGTGGAAAATATCGCCGGAGTTGAGGAAGATGGCATAACGGCCCTGGGCCATAGAAATGCCCTTGTTCATCGCATCGTAGATGCCTTTATCTTTCTCGCTGATGTAGCGTAAGTTGAACTCACCGTTGAGTTTTTCCAGAAACTCCGCCGTGCCATCGTTCGAGCCGCCGTCGACCACGATCCACTCAAAGGTGAGGCTTGGATCGCGCGCCAGGTTGCGCAGCGAGCGCCAAGTTTTTACCACCCCTTCGTAATTACGAAAAGCGACAGTAATGACGCTAAGAAACATAAATCACCTCATTTCGTCATACGTTCGTAATATTAAGCGCCTTACGCAAAATAAACGGACAGACAATCAAGAAAGCATATTCCGGGCTAAATATTGACCCGGTAAAAAACAGCGACACCGGCGTAAAAAGATAAAGCTGCACGCGAAAGTTCTGGTTATCACCAAACGCGTTGATCATCATTTTGAAAACTTTAAACAGATACCACAGCGTCAACAGTACGGCGAACCATGAAAAATAAATAATTAACAGATACAGACCATTGTCTATGGTTTTACCGACATCCGCACCGTTAAAGATTCCGAATGATGCAACATATTCGTAAAGTGAGCCGAATCTTACTACACCATCGATATGGGTTAAGGAATAACCCACCATCACCAGCGGACCAATGATGCGATAATAGGACGATGACCCTTCCGTTCCCAAATCACCCAGACGTTCTGAAATGTACGGAAACGCGAATATGACGCCCACTAAAAATACCGTCAGAGAGATTATCGCCAGCGGCAGTTTTTTCTTAATCGCATCTTTGTTCAGGTACTGGAACGCCCACTCCAGCAGGTAAAACAGGATAAATGTCATTACCCCTGAGAACGATCCAGACAGAACGATTCCTGCAAGAATCATAGCATCGGTCTTAGGCGTTTTGATACCAAACTGTTTGATGCTGAGCCAAATTGAGATTAACGCCAGAGCGAAAAACGCCGGTTCAAAATAGAGCGCCGTTGTACGCTTACCTCCAAACTTAATGAAGTTCAGTACATAGCTGTTACTGTAAATGAGATATTTCGAAATTATCTCCATCAGGCTGCTGCCACCGGTCAAAATAATCTGCGCCATTTCCAGTGCGGCAAGCACAACAATTAACGCAACGGCAATATAAAAGAACCTGAGGATTTTCCGATAATTGTGCGGTGAAATAGTTTTGAAGCGGATACTCCAGACCATGCCAATAATAATAACGATATAAACAAACAGCATGGTTGAAGTGACGTATTTACTGGCATCCAGCGACTGGCCAAAGATGTAGTTAAACAGCGTCAGGCCCGTGCCCAGCCCCAGGGCAATCATCAGCTTCTTCAGGTTGATTTTATCGACATACAGCAGAAGCAGAACGGGCAAAAAAGTCACGATGGTTATCGGGAAGCTTTCGCCGAGCTGGGCAATTTTGACGTTGACCAGCAGGTAGATCAGCGGCAGCAGAAGATAACTACAGATTCTGATAGAACGAGACATACTCCTCCAGCATCTGTTGTCCACTGTAGGCCTTGCGGCTGCGGTTGCGGAACGATTCCAGGTCAGTGCCAAAAACAGCCTCGGCGATCTGCGCCTTCGGCAGTTGCACCAGAGGCAGGACCTCGTGCCCGGCGAAGGTTTTTCCGCCGGATTTTTCCAGCACTTCGCGCGCTGCATCGCTGTGGGTGGCAATCACCGGCACGCCGATGGAGAGCGCCTCGCAGAGGATCAGTGGGTAATTATCCACGCGAGAGCTGAACACCAGCGCGTCCATACCATTCAGGGCGCTCATCAGCTTGCGCTTGTCGGTTTCAAACCCGTGATTCACCACGTTAGCGCCTTCGAACGGCGAGAATTTGCCAAAGGTATGCAGTTCAATTTTGTCGCCGAGCGCCATCATGTCGCGCACCAGCTGCTGGTTAGTTTTGCCGTCGTAGCGCAGATCGTGCGCAACGATGGCAATTTTCGGTTTGCCCGCGGTTTCCGCCACCGGCGTCAGCTCGGCCAGGATGGCTTCCGTCGCCACGTCGATACCGTTGTTGATAATCTGACAGCGCCCTGCCCCATACAGGCTGTTGAAGGCGTCGGCCACGTGCTGGCTCGGGGAGATAAACGTGCAGCCGAGCGAAAGCATGTCGCGGAACAACTGACGCTTTCCGTCTACCAGCTGATGCGCGCGATCCACCTTCACCGGCGGATAGTTGCTCAACGTCGGGCATTTCTGGCAGCTATCTTTCCAGCCTTCGCAGCCGTCGGTAAACGCGCAGCGTCCGGTTACGCTCCAGTGATCGTGCAGCGTCCAGACGAAGCGGGTGTCGGGCTTGTGGGCCTGCACCTTCTGACAAAACGCCACCACCTCTTCCAGATTCAGCCAGTAGCTGTGCAGCACGTGAAAATGCAGCACAACCGGGCCGGTAGTGCGGGTCACGGTGCGATAAAGACTGTTCAGGTTGCCAAACAGATCGCGGTTAAACAGGCGGAACAGCGCAATGTTGGCAACAGAGGTCAGACGCGGCGTGTGCTTGTGCACCTGCGGGAAGTTATCATGGCTGACGCTTTTCTTGCCGCCTTTGCCGTAGCCGTAAATAAACCGGGACTGAAGTCCTTTTTGCAGGGCACGCTGGTGCAGATCCAGCGCCACGCCTGCCGCTCCGCCTTCTGCGAGGCGTACGTTAAATTGCAGAATGTTCATTTAATCACCTTCACGCGGGCTTTCTCTCCCACCACCAGCGCGTTATCCGGAATGCTGTCCAGCACCACGCTGCCCGCCCCGATCGTCACGTTGTTACCTATCGTAATGTCGCCAATCATCACCACGTTCGCCCCCAGCTCGACGTTATTGCCGATCACCGGGCAGGCCAGGCTGTCCGGCCCGCGGTTGCCGATCGTCACCCCGTGGCGAATGGTGAAATCATCGCCCGCAACCACGAACTTGTTAATGACGACCGCATAGCCGTGGTGGATGGTAAAGCGGCGGCCAATGGTGGCAGCGGCCTGGATTTCATAGCCAAAAAAGCATTCGGTGATGATGCGGTACAGCACCAGTACAGGTGCCGCCCAGATATTGTTCAGTACGTTTTTCTTGCGCCACACCGAGCAAAAGTGCGCGATGCGGTACGCCAGAACCATGCAGCACGGGCGCAGGCTCCAGCTGTTTGCGCGGCAATCTTCCAGAAACATTATTTCCCCCGAAGCCCGTCAGCCAGACGCTTGCCGTTACGCACCGACAGCAGCGTCAGCAGCGTGCGCCAGTTCATGCGCTTATTGCGGATCTGATACAGGGTAAAGAGCTGATACTTGCGGCTGGCACGGTCAAACTTGTCCTTGTGCTTGCGGTAAAAATGGAAATAGCCTGAAAACTTCTTCGGTGAGGAGGTGATCTGCATCTCCCCGTGGTTGATGTGCAGGATCTGCGTGGCCTCTTCCACTTTCCACGGCTCGCCGTACTCCACCACCATCCGCAAGAAGATGTCGTAATCCTGCGCGGCCTTCAGCTCGGTATCGAACAGGCACTCCTTAAAGCGCCACGCCCAGGTAAAGACCTGATTACCGATAATGTTGCGCTTGTAGAACAGGCGACGAGAGTACGGTGATTTCGGATACAGCGGCAGGCTCGCGGGCTGCGAGTAAACCTCGCCCTGGCAGACATAGTCGTTGGCATACAGAAAAGCGTGCGTGACCAGCTGCTCTTTATGCGAAAGGAAGACGGACAGGCGGTTCGGCGTCCATTCGTCATCGTCGTCGATGCCGGTCAGATACTGCCCTTTGGCCTGCATAATCGCCTGATTACGCACCGCGCACGCCCCGGAGTTAATCGGGTTATGGGTGTACATCACGCGCGGATCGTTGAGTTCGGTGACAAATTTTTGCAGCTGTTCATACGAGGAAGAACAGTCATCCACGATGATCAGTTCCCAGTTATCGTAATCCTGACGCAAGACCGACTTAATAGCGCGGATCGCCAGCTGCTGACGGTTCCATGTCGGCATATAGATAGAAACTAAAGGGCGTTTTGTGGTCATCTTTTCCTCCTACCCCTCACCCCGGCCCTCTCTCCTGAGGGGAGAGGGTGAAAGGCGGCACCGGACAGTTCCCTCTCCCCTCAGGAGAGAGGGTTAGGGTGAGGGGGGGTGTTTTGTTATTTGCTGTCAGACTTGTATTCGTACTCGTAATAGCCGTAATCCTGGTACCCGGTCGCGCGGCGGAAGATGGAGTTCAGGATGACCCCTTTCACCTCAATGCCGTTCTGCTCGAAGCGGCTCAGGCTGGTTTCCACTTCCTTCAGGGTATTCACCGCATAGCGCGCCACCATCAGCGTGGTACCCGCATGACGGCCAACCACGGCAGCATCGGTCACGGCCAGAATTGGCGGCGTATCGATCAGCACCAGGTCATAGTTTTTGCTCGCCCACTCAATCAGCTGGGTGAAGCGTTCGCTCATCAGCAGTTCAGACGGGTTCGGCGGCACCTGACCACGCGGGATCAGGTCGAATCTCGGAATCGAGGTCGGCTTGGCGCTCTGGCTAATCTCTCCCTGACCCAGCAGGATTTCCGACAGACCGTTCACGTTGTTGGTGCCCAGCAGTTCGTGGGTATAACCCTTACGCATATCGCAGTCGATCAGCAGCACGCGCTTGTTGGTCTGGCTCACCACGGCCGCCAGGTTGGCACAGACAAAGGTCTTACCGATTGACGGGCTGACGCCGGTTAACATCAGGACATTGTTTTTAGCCTGCATCATGGCGAAGTGCAGACTGGTACGCAGGCTGCGGATCGCTTCAATCGCCAGGTCGGTTGGGTTACCCACGGCCAGCAGCTGGCTCTGTTTGTAACGCTTAACGCCCTTGATGGTCTTGACGCTGTCACGGGATTTTTGCCACTCAGACAGCGGAATGCTGGCATAGACGTTGATACCACTCTCTTCCAGCACCTGCGGGCTTTCGATGCCGCGGTTGAACAGCGAGCGCAGCAGGACGCCAACGATAGAAAGCATCAGGCCAAGAATAATGCTGCCGAGAATAATCAGCGCTTTCTTCGGCTTCAGTACGCCAGGCTGGGTAATGGCCGGGTCGACGATACGCACGTCACCCACGGTGCTGGCCTCGGTGATTTTCAGCTCCTGCTGTTTGTTCAGCAGCTGCATGTAAACCTGCTGTCCGGATTCAACGTCGCGGGTCAGGCGCACGATCTCCTGCTGCGTTTTCGGCATCGCGGTCACGCGGTCGTTCAGCTTCGCCTTCTCCTCTTCGAGAGTGCGGCGCTTCTCCAGCAGCGTGCGGTAGGCCGGGTGGCGTTTGGTGTAAAGCTTGGAAATCTCTGCCTCTTTGAAGGTCAGCTCGTTGAGCTGAGCATCAATATTCACCATCGAGTCGAGAACCGATTTCGCCTCCAGCGGCAGGTCGACGGAGTCTTTATCCTGACGGTAGGCGTTCAGCTTGTTCTCGGCATCATCCAGACGGGCACGCACTTCCGGGAGCTGTTTAGCGAGGAACGCTAGGCTTTTCGCCGCTTCCGCCGACTTGCGCTCGACGTTCTGCTCAAGGTAGTTGCGGGTAATGCTGTTCAGGATGTCGCGGATTTGATCCTTATCTTCACCGGTAAAGGTCATGCTCAGCACGCCGGTGTCCTTACCGTTTTCGGTGACGGTCAGGTTGTTCTGCAGATTGTTGATCATTCCCAGCGTGGAGAATTTGGTGACGGTGAATTCACCGCCCTCCTGGGCGTGGATCGCGCTAACCATCATGCTAACGCCGTCTTTGTTCAGCATCTGCCCCACTTCGCCGCGTGCGCTAAAGCCCGCATCGCTGGTCAGCTGATACTGTTTCGGACCCAGCACCGTCAGGGTAAAGGTTTGATCCCCCGCCCCTTTCGGCAGCACAAAGTCAGTGACCTTTACGGTGTCATTGCTGCGCCCCATCAGACGGTCCCAGCCGGCACCGAAGATCGGGAACGTATTTTTGGTGACGGAGATGTCGAGTCCGAGGTCGTGAACCGTTTTACCCAGCACCAGACGCGACTGGATCAGCTGAATTTCAGCGTCGGATGCTGGCGGTTTGTTCGCCAGCGCGGAGCCGATATCCTGCACCAGCGAGTTGCCGGTATTCTGCTCGATCTGCACCAGCGCGTCGGCGCTGTAGATAGGTGTGGCGAACAGCGTATACACGACGGCCGCTGCGGCAAACACGGCGGTAATGCCAAGCACCCACCACTTTGCCTCGATAACCGTGCCGACCAGGCGACCAATATCAATTTCATCACTGCCCGAAGTCGGGGCGGCAGAAGGTCTTGTTTTTTCTGTCATTGTTATCCCTGCTGAGCTTTCAGTGCCTGCGCCCACTGTTGGGCAGACTGGTCAAGTAAGGTGTAAACCGCCTCGAAGGCTTCATGGCTCTTGCGATACGGATCGGGGATTTCGCGTTCGTTGTCCCAGTGACCAAACAGCATCACCTTGCCGCGCATCTCCGGAGCGATATCGCATAGCGCATGAATATGGCGTTTTTCCATTGCCAGAATCAGGTCATACTCCCGGCACATGCGGCCGGTGACCTGGCGGGCGATATGCCCGTCAAGAGAGAGGTTGTGATCGCGGGCCACGCTCGTGGCGCGCTCGTCGGCACCTTTGCCCACCAGCGCGCCCAGCCCTGCGGACTCGACCGTTAACTCGGGCTGGTACTGTTTCAACAGCCGTTCAGCCGTGGGGGAACGGCAAATGTTCCCCACGCATACCACCAGAATTTTGTTAAACATCGCGGATTACCAGGTATGAATGTCGCGCGCCGTATCCGTCATGTAGCGAACGCCACTGATGGTTGGCAGCAACTGGTTGATCAGACGGTTCCAGCGGGCAACCGGCGCGGTGGTGACGTAAACCACATCGTATGGCTGGAGACGGAACTCCGTCGCCATCACCAGAGACGTCGCATCGGACATATCCAGCTGGTAGATGTTGGCAATCTTGCCCTTCGCGCTGCCTTCACCCTTCAGCGGACGGATGACGAAGATACCGGTCGCGTTAGAGGTGGTCAGATCGATACCTTCAGCATTGCCCAGCGCTTCGGTCAGGGTCATGCCGCTGAAGTCCATTTTGAGGGTGCTCTGTTTCTTCACTTCACCCATCACGAAGACTTTCAGATCGTCGTTGCGCGGTACGTAGAGAATATCGCCCGGATAGAGCAGGCGGTTCTGGGTCAGGTCGCCGTTTTGCATCAGCGCCTGCAGCGAAATGCGCTGCTCTTTGCCGTTGTGGGTCAGCACCACGTTGCGCCAGTCGGCGCCGTCAGTTAAGCCGCCCGCGGCGTTAATGGCGTCCAGAACGGTGAGCGGAACGTTGGTGATGGCCTGCTGGCCGGATTTGTTCACCTGACCGGAGATATAGGCTTTTTGCGAGCGGAATGCGGCGATATTAACGTCCACCTGCGGGTCGGCGATGTACTGCGCTAAGCGGCCGGTAATATCACTACGGATCTCGGCAAGCGTTTTCCCGGCGACATGTACTTTACCAATGTACGGATAGAACATGGTGCCATCTGACTGTACCCAGTTCCCGGTGTCGCTTGAGCTACGGTACTGGCCCGCTGGCGTGGTCAGTTCAGGGTGGTCCCAGACGGTCACGTTGATCACGTCGCCCGGCCCCACACGATACTGATAGGAGGCAATTTCCTGGTCCAGAGACATATTCGGCTGGGCAACATTCGGACGTGGACGTAATTGTTCGACCAGACGTGGCGTAAGTGGATAAACATTCACCATTTTGTCGAGATCAAAATCGGCATCCTGTTGCTTGATCACATCCTTACCCATTGTTGACATATTGCTGCCGGGAAAGACCGTGCAACCACTCATCAAGGTCACAGACACCAATAATGGCATCAATTTCATTTTGGATTTCATCATTGATTATTTATCACTTTGGCAGAGTAATTATCCTGTGCAATTTAAATAAGCCTGAGACGTATTGGGTTTCAGCATGCAGTTAATCAAATAGAAATATAACTGGCATCAGTCCTAAAAAAAGCTTATTCATCCATTGGCTATTGACAGAATAATCGAGGCTGATTCACACGCTTTCAGGCACGCTACCGCCCTTGGCTTTCAGTTACCAATCCACTGACTAAACAATGTGTTATGGATAGACACCCTCTTGAGTAAGGTCTTCTGGAAATATATCAGCCGCTTGAAATACACAACGGATAATGAATGACCATTCCGAAGACCAAAACAATAATAGCAACAACAAGATTTAACATTTGATGCTGGGAGAATTGTTGCAGCTAACCTAATAGCAGGCAAGGAGACAACTGTCCTAATATCTGTTTTTAAGATTAATATTAAGAGCAAAGTTTTGACCTTTTAGGATTTTCTTTATATTGACAAAGAGAGAGTAAAAACCATTATCTGCGATATATCCTAAAAAGCACTCAGAATAATAAAATATACGTATTTTGCTTATTTACACTCACCTGAGACTGCTCTCTTTTTTACGCATCGTATTAAGAGAAATCTCAGCCCGACATTGCATTTTCCCCCAGCTTTATCCATGATCGAAGTGTGACATTCGTCATATAACAGAAGGTATTGCTATTACTATGGAATGGATTGCCGATCCATCAATCTGGGCCGGGCTGGTGACGCTGGTCGTCATCGAATTAGTGCTCGGTATTGATAATCTGGTGTTTATCGCCATCCTCGCTGAAAAACTGCCCCCTTCCCAGCGCGACCGCGCGCGCGTGACGGGTCTGCTGCTGGCGATGGTGATGCGTTTACTGCTGCTGGCCTCTATCTCCTGGATGGTCACGCTCACTCAGCCTCTGTTCTCCGTTCGTGGCCTGAGCTTTAGCGCGCGCGACCTGATCATGCTCTTCGGCGGGCTGTTCCTGCTGTTCAAAGCCACGGTGGAGCTTAACGAGCGGCTCGAAGGCAAGGACAGCGAGAACCCGACCCAGCGACGCGGGGCGAGATTCTGGCCGGTGGTGGCGCAAATTGTGGTGCTCGATGCAGTCTTCTCCCTGGATTCGGTGATTACCGCCGTCGGGATGGTGGACCATCTCGCCGTCATGATGGCCGCGGTAATCATCGCCATCACGCTGATGGTGATGGCGAGCAAAGCACTGACCCGCTTTGTGAACAGCCACCCGACAATCGTGATCCTCTGCCTCAGCTTCCTGCTGATGATTGGCTTTAGCCTGGTCGCCGACGGTTTCGGCTTCCACATTCCGAAAGGCTACCTGTACGCCGCCATTGGCTTCTCCGTCATGATCGAAGCGCTCAACCAGCTGGCGATATTTAACCGCCGCCGGTTTCTCTCCGCGAATCAGACCCTGCGCCAGCGCACGGCCGACACCGTGATGCGCCTGTTGAGCGGCAGAAAAGAGGATGCCGAGCTGGACGCCGAATCCTCTGCCCTGCTGGCCGATCACAGCGACGGGCAAATCTTTAACACGCAGGAGCGGCTGATGATCGAGCGCGTGCTCAACCTGAATCAGCGCACGGTCAGCAGCATCATGACCTCCCGGCATGACATTGAGCATATTGACCTCACGGCACCAGAAGAGCAGATCCGCGCCCTGCTGGATAAAAACCAGCACACCCGGCTGGTGGTCACCGGCGGTGAAGAGGAAGAGGAGCTGCTGGGGGTGGTACACGTGATTGACCTGCTCCAGCAGCAGCTGCACGGCGAGCCGCTCAACCTGCGCGCGCTGGTACGCCAGCCGCTGGTCTTCCCGGAAGCGCTTCCGCTGCTCTCCGCGCTGGAGCAGTTCCGCAACGCGCGCACCCATTTCGCGTTTGTGGTGGATGAATTTGGTTCGGTGGAAGGGCTGGTCACGCTCAGCGACGTAATGGAAACCATCGCCGGTAATCTGCCAAACGAGGTGGATGAGATTGATGCCCGCCACGACATTCAGAAAAACGCTGACGGCTCGTGGACGGCCAACGGCCACATGCCGCTGGAAGACCTTGTGCAGTACGTGCCGCTACCGCTGGATGAAAAACGGGAATACCACACCATTGCCGGTCTGCTGATGGAGTATTTGCAGCGTATCCCACAGCCGGGAGAAGAGGTTCAGGTGGGCGACTATCTGCTTAAAACCCTGCAGATTGAAAACCATCGCGTGCAGAAAGTACAGCTTATTCCACTGCGGGATGAGGAAGAGCTGGATTTTGAGGTTTAGGTAAAACAAAACGGCAACCCCGTTGCCGTCTTAGTGTTTGCTCCCTCTCCCGTGGGAGAGGGTCTGGGTGAGGGCATCAGGCCGCACCGCCGTCAAAGCTTATCCAGAAGCTTCTTCACATCCTTGCCGTTCTGGGAATCTTTATTACGATCCGCCCAGCTGTTGAGCCGACGCTTCGCTTCATCCTGCAGATGCTTACGCAGGATCTGATCTACCTGAAGGCTGTAGTTCAGCGCCTGCCATTTGCCGTATACGCTAAGCGGAACCGGCGTCTCTTTGAGGAAGTCAATCAGCTTGCTTTCGCCCTGCCAGCCGAAAAGCACCCTGACGTTAAAGCGCGTGTCCGCCGTCTCTTTGACCAGATCCAGCGAGCCTTCTCCGGTTAACGACAGCATAGATGAAGTTCCCTGCATCCCGGCCAGCGTCAGCACCCCATTATCCAGCGTCAGGTCAGTGGTGAAGCTGTCGAGGCGCGTTGCGCTGTCGTAGTTTTCCTGGGCTTTAACATCGCTGCTGCGCTCCACCGCCTGCTGAACCAGCTGCTGAAAGTTGAGCCCTTCCATTCGCGAATCTTTCAGGTCAACATGCGCCTCGCCCTGCCACTCACGGCGGAAGGCGTTGGCATCAATTTTGGTGCCTGAGAAATCGCCCGCCAGCGTCAACTGACCCGTCAGGGATATCGGATAGTTAAAGGCTTTGAGGATGCTGCCAATCTCAACGTTGTCGAGACGCGGCTGGAATTCAGCGCTGGCAACGTCCTTACGCACGTCCAGCGTACCCGGAAGTGACAGGTGACCCGCCCCCATTTTGCCGCTCAGTTCTGAAATTACCAGCAACCCGTTGTGGTTGAACATCTGGCCGCTCACGTCGGTAAAATCAATACCGCGCCAGCGCACGCTGTTGGCTTTCAGCAGAATATCCGCCGTGAAGCCGCGCAGCACGTTATAGTCAGGCTGTTCAAGGTTGGATGAGATAACCGGACGCGACACCGGTGACTGGCTTTGCCCCGTCTGCACGGCATCGCTGTCCGTTGCGCTTGCCGGCACCGGTGGCAGGATGTTCTCCAGGTTGAGCTTGTCAAACTGCAGGTTCAGCACCCACTTCGGCTTATCGTCGAGCGTGACGCTCGCCTGCCCTTTCAGGTTGCTGTCGTTGGCCTGCAGGTTAAGGTTATCCAGCGCCAGCTGTTTTTGCTCTTCGCGCCATACGGCCTGCAGCGTCCCCTGCCCGGCGATCCCCTGGGTCGGGAGATCCGCTCCCGTCAGCTGCCAGCTAAGCTGCTTGATGTCGGCCGTCAACTGATGCGGGTAGTCCGACGCATTCACGTTTGCATTCAACGAGAGGGACAGATCGCGCTGGTCGCGGTTTATCCGTCCGCTAAATTCCAGCGACGCAAGATGGTGTTCATCCTGTTCCATCTGCAGGTTGATGTTGCGAACGGTGACCTGCTCCTGATCCTCATGCTGGAACACCAGCACGCTATCGGCCACTTTCAGTTTGCCTATATCAAAGGACCAGCCCGTATCGGACGGTTCATCCGGTAAGGTATTCTCGCGCGGCGCAACCGGCGCATTCGCGTCGCGCACGGCTTCGGTCTGCGGGGTAAGCTGAATGACCGCGCCCTTCAGCATCACCTGATTAACCTGCAGCTGATGGGAGAGGAGCGGGATCAGCGCCACATCGAGACGCATGTTGTCCGCAGAGACCAGCGGCTGTGCCGCGCCCGGCGCGGTTAACGACATGCGGCCAGAGAGAATGCTGAGCTGCGGCCAGACGTGCCAGCGCAGCGGCCCGTCAAGCTTCAGTTGGTAACCACTGCGTGCCTCGACCTGCCGCACCATGTAAGCGCGGAAATCATTCGGGTTAACCAGCAGAACCAACGCCGAAAGGCCAGCAACCAGCACTACCAGCAAAATCATCAGCGTTGTCAGAACTCTTCTCATGGCATCCTCAATGGACTAACGATCAGTCTTTATCAATACGGCTGGCAACCGCACCCTGCTGGTCGCGGTATTTTGCGTCCTGGCGGCGGTTATAAGGCCTGTCTGCCGGGCCTGTGAGCGGTTCAAAGCTTAACGCACCGATCATCATTCCGGGGCGCAGCGCCAGCGGCAGTTTACCGGCATTGAAGAACTCCAGCACGATACGGCCGGACCAGCCTGGGTCGATACGGTGCGCGGTCACGTGAACCATCAGCCCCAGGCGGGCCAGAGAAGAACGGCCATCAAGCCAGCCGACGAGATCCGCAGGCAGGGTCACGGATTCATACGTCACCGCCAGCGCCAGTTCACCCGGGTGCAGATAAAAAGCTTCACCTTCGTCAATGATGATTTCATCACTCATGACGCGATCGAGCGCGGCGCTGACTTCATCCTTCGGCCCGCTGAGGTCGATGAACGGCGCAGTATGGCCGCTAAAGGTGCGGAATTTATTCCCCAACCGCACATCAACGGTCACCCCATTGATACGCTCCACGGGGGGACGTGGGGTAATAGACAAGCGGCCTTCATCCAGCCAGGCTTCAATATCACGATCGCAAAGACGCATGGTACTTTCTCCTTTCATGCATCGTACCCTGAGCCGTTGAACGCTCAGGGTAAAACCAGGTTATCTCTGAACGGTACACAATTCGCGCGGCTTATTCAAAAAACTGGCTGATTTTCGCTTTTAAGATATCAATAGCAATGCGGTTTTTGCCCCCGCGAGGCACGATGATATCGGCGTATTGTTTGGATGGTTCAATAAACTGCAGGAACATCGGACGGACCGTTTTCTGGTATTGCGCCATGACGGAGTCCATCGAACGGCCGCGCTCGTTAACGTCACGCTTGATGCGGCGCATCAGGCAGATATCCAGCGGGGTATCGACGAAGATGGAGAAGTTCATGGATTCACGCAGGCGGGCATCGGTCAGGAGCAGGATGCCTTCAAGGATAATGACCTTCTTCGGCTCGATGCGGATCGTTTCCTGGGTACGGGTGTGTTCTACGTAACTGTAAACGGGCAGTTCGATCGCCTGGCCGCTCTTAAGCGCTTCTAAATGCTGGAACAGTAAACTGTGATCCATCGCATTCGGGTGGTCGTAGTTGGTTTTTACACGTTCTTCCATCGACAGATGGGATTGATCTTTGTAGTAGCTGTCTTCGGGAATGACGCCGATATGCTCATCACCTACCTGTTCACGCAGTTCGCGATAAAGCGTACTGGCAATTAGACTTTTACCTGAAGCCGATGCGCCGGCGATGCCTATAATGACGCACTGATGAGACTTATCAGTCATAAATTTAGCGACCTGAATAACCTGGATGTAAAGGAAGGACGACGCCGGAGCGTCAAACGCGGCAATTATAGGGATTTCGCGGGCGTGATACCAGTCGAATGCGCAGGTTCTGCGAGACGGGCTGAAAAGTGGCGCATTGCTCCCTGAGAGAAATTTTAATGACCGTTTTTTCAGCGTTTAACAGGGATTTTTTAGCGAGTAACTATTTAATAAGTCTATGATGTCAAATTATGAGCAGTCGCCATATGAATTGTAAATTGTTTGTACTAGCATAAACCAACTTATCAAATTCACTCGTGCGCACTTCTCTCCTGACGGCATGGCGTCTCTGGATAAAGCGGTAATGAATAAACAATACCAGCGGGTTTTGGTTACCACCCCACATCCTTTATTACGACTTGTCTGTCTGGGCCTGGTCACCTTTATCTTTACCTTATTTTCGCTGGAGCTTACCCGCTTCGGTACCCTGCTGGCGCCACTCTGGTTTCCTACCGCCATTATGATGGTGGCGTTTTACCGCCATGCAGGAAAAATGTGGCCCGGGATAGCCCTGGCCTGTTCATTTGGCAATATTCTGGCCTCGTGGATGGTGTTCTCCTGGGCGTCAATAAACCCCACCTACACCGCAATAAACGTTATTGAGGCCATCATCGGTGCCGTGTTACTGCGCAAGCTGCTTCCGTGGTACAACCCGCTGCAAAATCTAAACGACTGGATCCGCCTGGCAATAGGCAGCGCGCTGGTGCCGCCGCTGGTGGGCGGTATTCTGATGACGCTTCTGATCCCCGGCCCTGAGCCGCTGCGTAATTTCATCGTCTGGGTGCTATCTGAATCCATTGGCGCGCTGGCGCTGGTGCCGCTGGGGCTGCTGTTTAAATCCCATTACCTGCTCCGCCACCGTGACCCGAGATTGCTGCTGGAAACCCTGGTTACCATGGCCGTAACGCTGGCCCTCAGTTGGGCATCCATCACCTGGCTGCCGTGGCCCTTTACCTGCGTGATTGTCCTGCTGATGTGGAGCGCCGTGCGCTTGCCGCGGATGGAAGCGTTCATGGTGTTTCTGGTTACCGTGATGGTCGTTTCACTGATGATTGCCCATAACCCTTCGGCGCTGACCACCCAACATGCCGGGCCGATGATGAACGCGCCGTGGCTGCCGTTCCTGATGCTACTCCTCCCCGCTAACGTGATGACCATGGTGATGTATGCCTTCCGTGCCGAACGCAAACACATCACCGAGAGCGAAGAGCGCTTTCGTAATGCAATGGAGTATTCCGCCATCGGTATGGCGTTAGTCAGCATGGAGGGCCAGTGGCTTCAGGCCAACAAGGCGCTGTGCAATTTCCTCGGTTACAGCCAGACAGAGCTACAGTCGCTCACCTTCCAGCAGCTCACCTGGCCGGAAGATTTGCATACCGACCTGGAACAGCTGGAACAGCTGGTCAACGGCGAGATCAACACTTACACCCTTGAAAAGCGCTATTACACGCGCAACGGAGAGGTCGTCTGGGCGCTTTTGGCCGTCTCCGTCGTGCGCCATGCCGATGGCTCGCCGCTCTATTTCATCGCCCAGATTGAAGACATTAACGACCTGAAGCAGACCGAGTGGGTCAATAAGCGCCTGATGGAGCGCATTACGCTGGCCAACGAAGCGGGCGGCATCGGTATCTGGGAGTGGGATCTGGAGCCAGACATCATCAGCTGGGATAAGCGGATGTTTGAGCTGTATGAAATTCCGCCGCACATTAAGCCCACCTGGCAGCTCTGGCACGAAAGAATATTGCCGGAGGATCGCGCCCATGCGGAGCAGGTGCTGCGGGATTCACTGGTTTCGCGTCTGCCGTTTAAGCTTGAATTCCGTATCCGCGTGAAGGAAGGCGTGCGCCATATACGATCCCTGGCCAACCGGGTGCTGAATAAAGAGGGTGAAGTCGAACGTTTGCTCGGCATCAATATGGACATGACCGAGGTGAAGGAGCTTAACGAAGCGCTGTTTCAGGAAAAAGAGCGTCTGCACATCACGCTCGACTCCATCGGCGAAGCGGTGCTCTGTACCGATATCGACATGAACGTCACCTTTATGAACCCGGTCGCCGAGAAGATGAGCGGCTGGCTGCAGACCGAGGCCATCGGCCAGCCGATCCTGAAGGTGTTACACATCACCTTTGGGGAACGGGGCCCGCTGATGGAGAATATTCACAGCGGCGATATGTCACGCTCCGATATCGACCAGGATGTAGTGCTGAACTGCCGCACCGGCGGATCGTTTGATATCCACTACAGCATTACGCCACTCAGTACCCTTGATGGGCACAGTATTGGCTCGGTGATCGTTATTCAGGATGTCACCGAGTCGCGCAAAATGCTGCGTCAGCTAAGCTACAGTGCGTCGCACGATGCCCTCACCCACCTGGCAAATCGGGTCAGCTTCGAAAACCATCTCAAACGGCTTCTGCAAACCGTTCGCGAGACGCGTCAGCGTCATGCGCTGGTCTTTATCGATCTGGACCGCTTCAAAGCCGTCAATGATAGCGCAGGCCATGCGGCGGGAGATGCCCTGTTGCGGGAACTCTCTTCCATGATGTTAACCATGCTTCGATCCAGCGACGTGCTGGCGCGCCTGGGCGGCGACGAGTTTGGGCTGCTGCTGCCGGACTGCAATATTGAGAGCGCGCGCTATATCACTGGTCGTTTGATCCATACCATCAATGACTATCACTTTATGTGGGAAGGTCGCCTGCACCGGATTGGCGCCAGCGCAGGGATCACGCTGATTGATGAGCATAATAACCAGGCGTCAGAAGTGATGTCGCAGGCGGATATTGCCTGTTATGCCTCTAAAAACAGCGGCCGCGGCATCGTGACGGTGTACGAACCGCAGCAGGAGCGGGATCGGAGCGCGCGCAGCATGATGTCGCTGGACGAACAGTGGCATATGATCAAAGACAATCATCTGATGATGATAGCCCGCAGCGTCGCCTCCCCGCGCATACCGGAAAGCTGTAACTTCTGGCTGATTTCGCTACGCCTGTGGACCAGCCAGGGTGAAGTCCAGGAGGAGCACGCCTTCCGTTCTGGTCTGGCGGAGCCCGAACTGCTGCACGCCCTCGACAGACGTATCTTTGGTGAGTTTTTCCGTACCTCTGCCGCACAGGTCGCCCGTAAAGGGATGGGGGTAGCACTGCCCCTTTCTGCCGCCGGTTTAGCCAGCGTAACGCTGGTCGATGAACTCCTCAACCTGCTCGATAACAGCCCCATGCCGGGCCGTCTGCTGCATCTGGTTATCGCGAGCGACGTAGTGTGTAACCCGGATGAGAACCTGCAGCGAGGGCTGCAAAAGCTTCGCCAGGCGGGCTGCCGGGTGATCTTCAGCCAGATAGGGCGCGACATGAACGTCTTCAGCCACCTGAGCCCGAACATGGCCGATTATCTGATGCTGGACGCCGAGGTGGTGAGCAACGTGTATGGTAATCTGATGGATGAGATGATGGTGACCATCGTTCAGGGCCACGCCCAGCGTCTGGGGATGAAAACCATCGCGGGCCCCTGCAACCAGCCCATCATGATGGATACGCTTTCCGGCATCGGCATTGATTTTATCTATGGCGACACCATCGCCGAGCCGCAGCCGCTGGATCTACTGCTCAACACCAGTTATTTCGCCATCAACTGACGGCGTCCAGCCGTCGGTATACCAGATGTGCAGCAATGCGTAGGAGCGCCACGGCTGCCAGCGCTCGGCGTAACGACGGATCTGTGCGGGAGTCATCCCGGCGAAGCGTTGCTTAATCAGATAATCATCCGGCAGGAACACATCTTTCGCCTGCCAGCCTCTCAGGGCCAGGTAATTTGCCGTCCAGCGCCCGATGCCCGGCCGCTGCTGTAGCGCCTTCATTCCCGCCTCAACGTCCTCGGGCGGCGTCAACGGAAACGTCCCGTCAACAACCGACTGCGCCAGATGAATCAGCGCCTCCGCGCGTTTTACCGGCATCCCGAGCGCCTTGAGCGCCAGCGGATCGGCAGCGGCCAGCGCTTGCGGGGAGGGAAAGCAGACATAACCCGGTGCATCCTTCACCGGCTCACCGCACAGGGCGACAACGCGGGAAGCCAGTTTCGCCGCCATCGCCACGCTGACCAACTGCCCGAGAATGGCCCGTACGCCCTGCTCGTACGCATCCATCGCCCCCGGCAGACGCAAGCCGGGGCGGGCAGCGCCGAGATCCCCCAGCGTATCCGCGATGTGCTGCGGGTTACAGGCGAGATCGAACAGGCGCGCGATGCGTTCAAGACACGTCTGCGCAACCGGAACCACCCCCGGGCTGAGCGTCACAATCAGCGTATGGGTAGCGATATCCGGCGTCACGCGAAATATCCCCTGATGGCCGTCGCAGGCAAAGCTGCGCTCGTAGTAGTCGCTCGTGACGGTTTCAATGCCCGTCACCGCACGCGCGCCGAGAAAGCCAAACATCCACTGCCAGTCGTAAGGGGGTTGCCACGTCAGGGTATACATCGCTGCTCCTTTTTTATTTTTATCAGCATAAACGGAAAGACCTTGTTTTGCCTTGCTTTCATATTCCTGTTGTCGCGATGCAGACATTTCGTTAAAGTCTCGCCCCTTCTCACCGGCATGGGGATTAATCGTGTTTATTGGATTTGACTACGGTACGGCAAACTGCTCGGTTGCGATCATGCAAAACGGCCAACCGCAGCTTCTGAAAATGGAAAAAGAGAGCACGCTGCTGCCATCAATGCTCTGCGCGCCGACGCGCGAAGCGGTGAGCGAGTGGCTGTTCCGCCACCATCAGGTTCCGGCTACCGCGGCGGAGACCCAGGCGCTGCTGCGTCGGGCGGTCAGCTTTAACCGCGAGGAAGACATCGACGTTACCCCTTCCAGCGTGCAGTTTGGCCTCTCCTCGCTCGGGCATTACATTGAAGATCCGGAAGAGGTCTACTTCGTTAAATCGCCAAAGTCCTTCCTCGGCGCGAGCGGCCTGAAGCCGCAGCAGGTGGCGATGTTTGAAGATCTGGTGTGCGCCATGATGCTGCATATCCGCAATCAGGCGCAGTCGCAGGTGCCGGATACTATCACCCAGGCGGTGATTGGCCGCCCGATCAACTTCCAGGGGCTGGGCGGTGACGAAGCCAACCAGCAGGCGCAGGGGATCCTTGAACGTGCGGCGCACCGGGCGGGATTCCGCGACGTGGTGTTTCAGTACGAGCCGGTTGCGGCGGGGCTGGATTTTGAAGCCACGCTGACGGAAGAGAAGCGCGTGCTGGTCGTCGACATCGGGGGCGGTACAACGGACTGCTCGCTGCTGCTGATGGGGCCGCAGTGGCATCACCGTCGTGACCGCGAAAACAGCCTGCTCGGGCACAGCGGCTGCCGCGTAGGCGGCAACGATCTGGATATCGCCCTGGCCTTTAAGAGCCTGATGCCGCTGCTGGGCATGGGCGGGCAAACGGAAAAAGGCATTGCCCTGCCGATCCTGCCGTGGTGGAACGCGATTGCCATCAACGATGTTCCGGCGCAGAGTGATTTTTACAGCACCGCGAACGGGCGCTTCCTCAACGACCTGGTGCGCGACGCGCAGGATGCCGAGAAGGTCGCCCTGCTCTATAAAGTGTGGCGTCAGCGCCTGAGCTACCGCGTGGTGCGAACTGCGGAGGAGTGCAAAATCGCCCTTTCCGACCGTCCTGAACATGCGGTCTCCTTGCCGTTTATCAGCGAGGATCTGGCCACGGCGATTTCACAGGAGGGGCTGGAGACGGCGCTTGCTCAGCCGCTGCAGCGCATTCTGGAGCAGGTCCAGCTGGCGCTGGAGAACGGCAAAGAGAAGCCGGATGTGATCTACCTGACCGGCGGTAGCGCCCGTTCGCCGCTGATCAAGAAAGCGCTGGCGGAACAACTGCCGGGGATTCCGATTGCCGGTGGGGATGACTTTGGCTCCGTTACCGCAGGGCTGGCGCGCTGGGCGCAGGTGATGTTTAGCTAGTGCGGTTGTGCCGGGTGGCGGCTTCGCCTTACCCGGCTAAAACGATCGCCACACTCAGACCATTCCTGACAGTCTTCCATATTTCCTCCATTTTTCCGCTGTGTTAGCTGACTAAACTAGTATCATTCCCCGAAGTATTCAGGATGAGAACGTATAACGATGAAAGGCAGTAACAAATCCCGCTGGGCAATCGCCGCTGGCATCATTGTGGTGGTCCTTGCCGCCGCCTGGTACTGGCACAGTCAATCTGCGAACTCCGCCGCTCCCGCTGGCGCCAGCAGCCAGGCCCAGCGCCCGGCTGGCGGCGGCCGTCACGGCATGCGCGGCGGCGCGCTGGCACCGGTTCAGGCGGCGACGGCGGTGAGCAAAGCCGTTCCGCGTTATCTGACGGGGCTCGGAACCATTACCGCCGCCAACACCGCCACGGTGCGCAGCCGCGTTGACGGTCAGCTCATCGCAATCCACTTCCAGGAAGGTCAGCAGGTCAAAGCGGGCGATCTGCTGGCGGAAATCGACCCGAGCCAGTTTAAAGTCGCCCTCGCTCAGGCGCAGGGGCAGCTCGCGAAAGACAAAGCCACCCTCGCCAACGCCCGTCGCGATCTGGCGCGCTACCAGCAGCTGGTGAAAACCAACCTCGTTTCTCGTCAGGAGCTGGACACCCAGCAGTCGCTGGTCAGCGAAACGCAGGGCACCATCAAAGCCGACGAGGCCGCCGTCGCCAGCGCGCAGCTGCAGCTGGACTGGAGCCGCATCACCGCGCCGATTGACGGACGCGTGGGCCTGAAGCAGGTCGATATCGGTAACCAGATCTCCAGCGGCGACACCACGGGCATCGTGGTGATCACCCAGACCCACCCGATTGATTTAGTCTTTACCCTGCCGGAAAGCGATATCGCAACCGTCATGCAGGCGCAAAAAGCCGGTAAAGGCCTGGTGGTGGAAGCCTGGGACCGCACCAACAAGCAGAAGCTGAGCGAGGGTTCCCTGCTCAGTCTGGACAACCAGATCGATACCACCACCGGCACCATCAAGCTGAAGGCGCGCTTTAACAACCAGGACGATGCCCTCTTCCCGAACCAGTTCGTCAACGCGCGAATGCTGGTCGCTACCGAAGAGAACGCGGTAGTGATCCCTACCGCAGCGCTGCAGATGGGTAACGAAGGAAGCTTTGTCTGGGTGCTGAACAGCGACAATAAAGTGAGCAAACATCTGGTGAAAACCGGGATTCAGGACAGCCAGACGGTGGTCATCAGCGCCGGGCTCTCCGCCGGCGACCGCGTGGTCACCGACGGCATCGACCGTCTCACCGAAGGCGCGAAAGTTGAGGTGGTTGAACCTGCGAAACAGGGAGCGACCTCCTGATGCAGGTTATGCCCCCGAGCTCTACAGGTGGGCCGTCACGCCTGTTTATCCTCCGCCCTGTCGCCACCACGCTGTTGATGGTGGCGATCCTGCTGGCCGGGATTATTGGCTACCGCTTCCTGCCCGTGTCGGCGCTGCCGGAGGTGGATTATCCAACGATTCAGGTTGTCACTCTCTATCCTGGCGCCAGCCCGGACGTGGTGACGTCCGCCATTACCGCCCCGCTGGAGCGCCAGTTTGGCCAGATGTCCGGATTAAAACAGATGTCCTCCCAGAGTTCCGGCGGGGCATCCGTCGTGACGCTGCAGTTCCAGCTAACGCTGTCACTGGACGTCGCCGAGCAGGAAGTGCAGGCCGCCATCAACGCCGCCACCAACCTGCTGCCGTCGGACCTGCCTAACCCGCCGGTCTACAGCAAGGTGAACCCGGCGGATCCGCCGATCATGACGCTGGCCGTCACCTCCTCCGCCATGCCGATGACCCAGGTCGAAGACATGGTCGAAACCCGCGTGGCGCAGAAGATTTCACAGGTCTCCGGCGTCGGCCTCGTCACGCTGGCGGGCGGCCAGCGCCCGGCCGTGCGCGTCAAGCTTAACGCACAGGCGATTGCCGCGCTGGGACTGACCAGCGAAACCATCCGCACCGCCATCAGCAGTGCCAACGTCAACTCGGCGAAAGGCTCGCTGGACGGCCCGACCCGTGCGGTCACCCTCTCGGCAAACGACCAGATGCAGTCCGCCGACGAATACCGTCAGCTGATTGTGGCCTACCAGAACGGCGCGCCTATCCGCCTGGGCGATGTCGCCACCGTGGAACAAGGCGCGGAAAACAGCTGGCTCGGCGCGTGGGCGAACAAGCAGCAGGCGATCGTGATGAACGTGCAGCGCCAGCCGGGCGCCAACATCATCGAAACCGCCGACAGCATCCGCACCATGCTGCCGCAGCTGATTGAAAGCCTGCCGAAATCGGTCAGCGTAAAAGTCCTTTCCGACCGCACCACCAACATTCGTGCGTCGGTCACCGACACACAGTTCGAGCTGATGCTGGCGATTGCGCTGGTGGTAATGATCATTTACCTGTTCCTGCGCAACGTTCCGGCAACCATTATCCCCGCCGTCGCCGTGCCGCTCTCTCTGGTCGGGACCTTTGCGGTGATGGTGTTCCTCGACTTTTCGATTAACAACCTGACGCTGATGGCGCTGACCATCGCCACCGGGTTCGTGGTGGATGACGCCATCGTCGTTATCGAGAACATCTCGCGCTATATCGAGAAAGGTGAAAAGCCGCTGGCCGCCGCGCTGAAGGGCGCAGGGGAAATCGGCTTTACCATTATCTCGCTGACCTTCTCGCTGATTGCGGTGCTGATCCCGCTACTGTTTATGGGCGACATCGTCGGGCGGCTGTTCCGCGAGTTTGCCGTGACGCTGGCGGTCGCCATTTTGATCTCTGCCGTGGTGTCGCTGACCCTGACGCCGATGATGTGCGCCCGCATGCTGAGCCACGAGTCCCTGCGCAAGCAAAACCGCTTCTCCCGCGCCTCCGAGCGGATGTTCGAGCAAATTATTGCCGCCTACGGTCGCGTGCTGGCGAAAGTGCTGAACCATCCGTGGGCAACGCTTGGCGTGGCACTGGGCACGCTGGCGCTCAGCGTAATGCTGTGGATTTTTATTCCGAAAGGTTTCTTCCCCATCCAGGATAACGGCATTATTCAGGGCACGCTTCAGGCTCCGCAGTCGGTCTCCTTCGCGAACATGGCGCAGCGCCAGCAGCAGGTGTCTGAGATCATCATGAAAGACCCGGCGGTGGAGAGCCTGACGTCCTACGTGGGGGTGGATGGCACCAATCCGTCGCTCAACAGCGCGCGTCTGCAGATCAACCTCAAGCCGCTGGATGAGCGCGACGACCGCGTGAACGCCGTCATCGAGCGCCTGCAAAGCGCCGTGGCCCGCGTGCCGGGCGTTGAGCTTTACCTGCAGCCGATTCAGGATTTGACCATTGATACCCAGGTCAGCCGCACGCAGTATCAGTTCACGCTCCAGGCTACGTCGCTTGATGCCCTCAGCACCTGGGTGCCGCAGCTGGTTGAAAAACTTACCACCCTGCCGCAGCTCGCCGACGTCAGCAGCGACTGGCAGGACAAGGGGCTGGCGGCCTACGTCAACGTTAACCGCGACACCGCCAGCCGTCTGGGCATCACCATGTCTGATGTGGACAACGCCCTGTACAACGCCTTCGGGCAGCGCCTGATCTCCACCATCTACACCCAGGCGAACCAGTACCGCGTGGTGCTGGAGCACAACACCGAGCACACCCCCGGCCTGGCCGGCCTGGACTCGGTGCGCCTGACCAGCAAAGACGGCGGCATTGTGCCGCTGAGCGCCATCGCCACGGTGGAGGAGCGCTATACCCCGCTGTCGATTAACCACCTGGATCAGTTCCCGTCCACCACCATTTCCTTCAACGTGCCGGACGGTTACTCGCTGGGCGAGGCGGTGGAAGCCATCCAGGCTGCTGAAAAAGCGCTCAGCTTCCCGTCCGACATTCAGACCCAGTTCCAGGGCAGCACCCTGGCGTTCCAGGCCGCGCTGGGCAACACCGTCTGGCTGATCGTCGCGGCGGTCGTGGCGATGTACATCGTGCTCGGCGTGCTGTACGAAAGCTTTATCCACCCGATCACCATCCTCTCTACCCTGCCAACGGCGGGCGTGGGGGCGCTGCTGGCATTGATGCTGGCGGGCAGCGAGCTGGACGTTATTGCCATCATCGGCATCATCCTGCTTATCGGGATCGTGAAGAAAAACGCCATCATGATGATCGACTTTGCGCTGGCCGCCGAGCGCGAGCAGGGCATGTCGCCGCGCGATGCTATCTTCCAGGCCTGCCTGCTGCGTTTCCGCCCGATCCTGATGACCACGCTGGCCGCCCTGTTGGGCGCGCTGCCGCTGATGCTCAGCACCGGCGTCGGCGCGGAGCTGCGCCGCCCGCTGGGTATCGGTATGGTCGGGGGCCTGCTGGTGAGTCAGGTGCTGACGCTCTTCACCACGCCGGTGATCTATCTGCTGTTTGACCGCCTGGCGCTGTGGACCAAAAGCCGTTTCCCGAAACGTGAAGAGGAGGCGTAAGTGAAGTTTTTCGCCCTCTTCATTTACCGTCCGGTGGCGACGATTTTACTCTCCATCGCCATTACCCTGTGCGGCGTGCTGGGCTTCCGGCTGCTGCCAGTAGCCCCCCTGCCGCAGGTGGATTTCCCGGTGATCATGGTCAGCGCCTCGCTGCCGGGTGCGTCACCGGAGACCATGGCCTCGTCCGTTGCCACGCCGCTGGAGCGTTCTCTTGGGCGGATTGCGGGGGTCAACGAGATGACCTCCAGCAGCTCGCTGAGCAGCACGCGCATCATTCTGGAATTCAGCTTCGACCGAGATATTAACGGTGCCGCCCGTGACGTGCAGGCGGCCATTAACGCCGCGCAAAGCCTTCTGCCGAGCGGGATGCCGAGCCGTCCGACCTACCGCAAGGCCAATCCGTCCGACGCGCCAATCATGATCCTGACGCTGACCTCTGACACCTATTCTCAGGGGCAGCTGTACGATTTTGCGTCGACCCAGCTGGCGCAGACGATCTCACAAATCAACGGCGTGGGTGACGTGAGCGTTGGCGGCAGTTCTCTGCCCGCCGTGCGCGTGGGCCTGAACCCGCAGGCGCTGTTCAACCAGGGCGTGTCGCTGGACGACGTGCGCTCCGCCATCAGCAGCGCCAACGTGCGTAAACCGCAGGGGGCGATTGAGGACGGCAGCCACCGCTGGCAGATCCAGACCAACGACGAGCTAAAAACCGCCGCGGAATACCAGCCGCTGATTATTCACTACAACAACGGCGCGGCGGTACGCCTGAGCGACGTCGCCAGCGTCACCGACTCGGTGCAGGACGTGCGCAACGCCGGGATGACCAACGCTAAACCGGCCATCCTGCTGATGATCCGCAAGCTGCCGGAGGCGAACATTATTGAGACGGTGAACAGCATTCGCGCCCGTCTTCCGGACCTGCAGGAGACCATCCCGGCAGCAATCGATCTGCAAATTGCCCAGGATCGCTCCCCGACCATCCGCGCCTCGCTGGAAGAGGTGGAGCAAACGCTGATTATCTCCGTCGCGCTGGTGATCCTGGTGGTGTTCCTGTTCCTGCGCTCCGGCCGCGCGACGCTGATCCCGGCGGTGGCCGTGCCGGTGTCGCTGATTGGGACCTTTGCCGCCATGTACCTGTGCGGCTTTAGCCTTAACAACCTGTCGCTGATGGCCCTGACGATTGCGACGGGCTTCGTAGTGGATGACGCCATCGTGGTACTGGAGAATATTTCCCGCCACCTTGAAGCGGGCGTGAAACCGCTGCAGGCCGCGCTGCAGGGCACGCGCGAGGTGGGCTTTACGGTACTTTCCATGAGCCTGTCGCTGGTGGCGGTCTTCCTGCCGCTGCTGCTGATGGGCGGGCTGCCGGGCAGGCTGCTGCGGGAGTTTGCCGTCACGCTCTCGGTCGCCATCGGGATTTCGCTGGTGATTTCCCTGACGCTGACGCCGATGATGTGCGGCTGGATGCTCAAGCGCAGCAAGCCTCACTCGCAGCCGCGCCGCAAAGGCTTTGGTCGTTTTCTGATGGCGATGCAGGAAGGCTACGGCAAATCGCTGAAGTGGGTGCTGAACCACACGCGGCTGGTCGGTCTGGTGCTGATCGCCACCATTGGGCTCAACGTCTGGATGTACATCACCATCCCGAAAACCTTCTTCCCGGAGCAGGACACCGGCGTGCTGATGGGCGGCATTCAGGCGGACCAGAGCATTTCATTCCAGGCGATGCGCGGCAAGCTGCAGGACTTTATGAAGATCATTCGTGAGGATCCGGCTGTAGACAACGTCACTGGCTTTACCGGCGGCTCGCGCGTTAACAGCGGGATGATGTTCATTACCCTTAAGCCGCGCGGCGAGCGCAACGAAACCGCCCAGCAGGTGATTGACCGCCTGCGTGTGAAGCTCGCCAAAGAGCCGGGCGCCAACCTGTTTTTGATGGCCGTTCAGGATATCCGCGTCGGCGGGCGGCAGGCGAACGCCAGCTACCAGTACACGTTGCTCTCGGATGATTTAGCCGCCCTGCGCGAGTGGGAGCCGAAGATCCGTAAGGCGCTGGCCGCCCTGCCGGAGCTGGCGGACGTGAACTCCGATCAGCAGGACAACGGCGCGGAGATGGCCCTGACCTACGACCGTGAAACCATGTCGCGGCTGGGCATCAACGTTGAAGCCGCCAACAGCCTGCTAAATAACGCCTTCGGCCAGCGGGAGATCTCCACCATCTATCAGCCGATGAACCAGTACAAGGTGGTGATGGAGGTGGATCCGCGCTACACCCAGGACATCAGCGCGCTGGATAAAATGTTTGTGATTAACAGCGACGGCAAGGCGATACCGCTCTCGTACTTTGCCAGCTGGCGACCAGCCAACGCGCCGCTGTCGGTGAACCATCAGGGGCTGTCGGCGGCGTCGACCATCTCCTTTAACCTGCCCGCCGGTTCGTCGCTTTCCGAGGCCAGCGACGCGATCAACCGCGCGATGACCCAGCTTGGCGTGCCGTCCACCGTGCGCGGCAGCTTTGCCGGGACCGCGCAGGTGTTCCAGGAGACGATGAACTCGCAGGTGATTTTGATCCTGGCGGCCATTGCCACGGTCTATATTGTGCTGGGCGTCCTGTATGAGAGCTACGTTCACCCGCTGACCATCCTCTCTACGCTGCCGTCGGCGGGCGTGGGGGCGCTGCTTGCGCTGGAGCTGTTTGGCGCGCCATTCAGCCTGATCGCGCTTATCGGAATTATGCTGTTAATCGGCATCGTAAAGAAAAACGCCATCATGATGGTGGACTTTGCGCTGGACGCCCAGCGCAACGGCAACCTCTCGCCGGAAGAGGCCATTTTCCAGGCCTGCCTGCTGCGCTTCCGTCCAATCATGATGACCACCCTGGCGGCGCTGTTTGGCGCACTGCCGCTGGTTATCTCGGGCGGAGACGGCTCAGAGCTGCGCCAGCCGCTGGGGATCACCATCGTCGGCGGCCTGGTGATGAGCCAACTGCTGACGCTGTACACCACGCCGGTGGTCTATCTGTTCTTCGACCGCCTGCGGCTGCGCTTTTCGCGTAAAAACAGAGAAACGGTAAACGGGTAAATGACTGAGCTTCCCAGCAACGTTCGCTGGCAATTGTGGATAGTCGCCTTCGGCTTCTTTATGCAGTCGCTGGATACGACCATCGTTAACACCGCCCTCCCCTCGATGGCGAAAAGCCTGGGGGAGAGCCCGCTGCATATGCATATGGTAATTGTCGCCTACGTGCTGACGGTTGCGGTGATGCTGCCCGCCAGCGGCTGGCTGGCGGACAAAGTGGGCGTGCGGAATATCTTCTTTACCGCCATCGTGCTGTTTACCGCTGGCTCGCTGTTTTGCGCCCAGGCCAGCACCCTCGACCAGCTGGTGACGGCGCGCGTGCTGCAGGGCGTCGGCGGGGCGATGATGGTGCCCGTCGGGCGGTTAACGGTGATGAAGATTGTGCCACGCGAGCAGTACATGGCGGCGATGACCTTCGTCACCCTGCCCGGCCAGGTGGGGCCGCTGCTCGGCCCGGCGCTGGGCGGGATGCTGGTGGAGTACGCCTCCTGGCACTGGATCTTCTTGATCAATCTGCCGGTGGGCATCATCGGCGCCATCGCCACCCTGACGCTGATGCCGAACTACAAAATGCAGACCCGACGCTTTGATTTCTTCGGCTTTATTCTGCTGGCGGCGGGCATGGCTACGCTCACCCTGGCGCTCGACGGGCAAAAGGGGCTGGGCATTTCGTCCCTGACGCTCGGGTTGCTGGTGGTTATCGGCATCACCGCCATTCTGTGGTATCTGTGGCACGCTCGCGGGAATGATAAGGCGCTGTTCAGCCTGAACTTATTTAAAAATCCCACCTACCGCCTTGGCCTGTTCGGCAGCTTCGCCGGACGTATCGGCAGCGGCATGCTGCCGTTTATGACGCCCGTGTTTCTGCAAATTGGCATGGGGTTTTCGCCGTTTCACGCGGGCCTGATGATGATCCCGATGGTGCTCGGCAGCATGGGGATGAAGCGCATCGTGGTGCAGGTGGTGAACCGCTTTGGCTACCGTCACGTGCTGGTGGCCGCCACGCTGGGGCTGTCGCTGGTCAGCCTGCTGTTTATGACCGTGGCGCTGATGGGCTGGTACTACATCCTGCCGCTGGTGCTGTTCTGCCAGGGGATGGTCAACTCCATGCGCTTCTCGTCGATGAATACCCTCACGCTGAAAGACCTGCCGGACGATCTGGCGAGCAGCGGCAACAGCCTCCTGTCGATGATCATGCAGCTCTCCATGAGCGTCGGCGTGACCATCGCGGGTTTACTGCTCGGCATGTACGGCCAGCACCATCTCAGCGTCGACACGCCGGTGGCGCATCAGGTCTTTCTATATACCTATATCAGCATGGCGGTGATTATCGCCCTGCCCGCCGTCATCTTTGCCCGAGTGCCGGATGATACCAGCAAGAACGTCGTCATCAGGCGCGGCAAAAGGAGTGGCTCATGAAATTCTGGCGTCCGGGTATTACCGGCAAGCTCTTCGTGGCGATCTTCGCCACCTGTATCGTCCTGCTGATCACTATGCACTGGGCGGTGCGGATCAGCTTTGAGCGCGGTTTTATTGATTACATCAAGCATGGCAATGAACAGCGTTTACAGGGCTTAAGCGATGCGCTGAGTGAACAGTACGCCCAGCACGGCAACTGGCGTTTTCTGCGCAATAACGACCGCTTTATTTTCCAGATCCTGCGCTCGCTGGAGCACGATGCTGGCGACGATCGGCCTGGCCCGGGCATGCCGCCGCACGGCTGGCGCACCCAGTTCTGGGTAATCGATCAGGATATGCGCACGCTGGTTGGGCCGCGCGCGCCGATACCGCCGGACGGCACCCGCCGGGCGATTAAGGTGAATAACGCGACCGTCGGCTGGGTTATCGCCTCACCGGTGGAGCGCCTGACGCGCAACACCGATATCAACTTTGACCGCCAGCAGCGCCGGACCAGCTGGCTGATCGTCGCTCTCTCCACCCTGCTCGCCGCGCTCGCCACCTTCCCGCTGGCGCGCGGTCTGCTCGCGCCGGTGAAACGGCTGGTGGAAGGCACGCACAAGCTGGCCGCCGGGGATTTCACCACCCGCGTCGACACCCGCAGCCAGGACGAACTGGGCAAGCTGGCGCAGGACTTTAACCAACTCGCCAGCACGCTTGAGAAAAACCAGCAGATGCGCCGCGACTTTATGGCCGATATTTCCCACGAGCTGCGCACCCCGCTGGCGGTGCTGCGCGGCGAGCTGGAGGCGATTCAGGACGGCGTACGCCAGTTTACCCCCGAATCGGTGGCCTCTCTGCAGGCGGAGGTGGGCACGCTCACCAAGCTGGTGGATGACCTCCACCAGCTTTCCATGTCCGACGAAGGCGCGCTGGCCTACCAGAAGGCGCCCGTCGATGTCATTAACGTGCTCGAAGTTGCCAGCGGCGCCTTCCGGGAACGGTTTGCCAGCCGCAACCTGAAAATCGACCTCTCCCTGCCGGACAGCGCGGTGGTGTTTGGCGACAAAGACCGGCTGATGCAGCTGTTCAACAACCTGCTGGAGAACAGCCTGCGCTACACCGACAGCGGTGGCGGGCTGCATATCTCCGGCAGGCAGGACAACGGACGCTTCGCCCTCACCTTCGCCGATTCCGCCCCCGGCGTGCAGGACGCGCAGCTGGAAAAATTGTTCGAGCGCTTTTACCGCACCGAAGGCTCCCGCAACCGCGCCAGCGGCGGTTCCGGCCTGGGGCTGGCGATTTGCGTTAACATCGTCGAGGCGCATAATGGCACCATTCGCGCCGCCCATTCGCCTTTTGGCGGGGTTAGCATTACAGTAGAGTTACCTCTGGAACGGGATTTATCGAGAGAAGTATGACCGAGTTACCGATTGACGAAAACACGCCGCGCATTTTGATCGTCGAAGATGAACCCAAGCTGGGACAACTGCTGATCGACTATTTACGCGCGGCCAGCTATGCCCCGTCACTGATCAGCCACGGCGACCAGGTGCTGCCGTACGTGCGCCAGACTCCGCCGGATCTTATCCTGCTGGATTTAATGCTGCCTGGCGTTGATGGCCTGACCCTGTGCCGGGAAATTCGTCGCTTCTCCGACGTGCCTATCGTGATGGTTACCGCCAAAATTGAAGAGATTGACCGCCTGCTGGGGCTCGAAATTGGCGCGGACGACTACATCTGCAAGCCCTACAGCCCGCGTGAGGTAGTGGCCCGCGTGAAAACCATTCTGCGCCGCTGCAGGCCGCAGCGCGAGCTTCAGATGCTGGACGCCGAAAGCCCGCTGATTGTGGATGAGAGCCGCTTCCAGGCGAGCTGGCGCAGCAAGCTGCTGGACCTCACCCCTGCGGAGTTCCGCCTGCTGAAAACCCTCTCCCACGAGCCGGGAAAAGTCTTCTCCCGCGAACAGCTGTTGAACCACCTGTACGACGATTACCGCGTGGTGACCGACCGCACCATCGACAGCCACATCAAAAACCTGCGCCGCAAGCTGGAGGCGCTGGACGCCGAGCAGTCGTTTATTCGCGCGGTGTACGGCGTGGGATATCGCTGGGAAGCGGATGCGTGCAGGATTGCCTAGTTAGCCGCTGGTTAATCCAGGCCGGGTAAGGCGAAGCCGTCACCCGGCACAATAACTTTACCTCCCTGCCCCGCAGCGCTACAATGCCCGCCCTTAAAGTGGGGGATCTCCCCTTACCGCTGCACCTGGTGCATGCGGATCTGACCTGTCATCAGAACGAGAACAAACATGTTTAAACCGGAACTCCTTTCCCCGGCGGGAACGCTGCAAAATATGCGTTACGCTTTCGCCTATGGCGCCGACGCCGTGTATGCGGGCCAGCCACGCTACTCGCTGCGCGTGCGTAACAACGAATTCAACCACGAGAACCTGCAGCTCGGCATCAACGAGGCGCATGCTCTGGGTAAAAAATTCTACGTGGTGGTCAACATCGCGCCGCACAACGCCAAGCTGAAAACGTTCATCCGCGACCTGAAGCCGGTGGTGGATATGGGGCCGGACGCGCTGATCATGTCGGACCCGGGTTTAATCATGCTGGTTCGGGAGAACTTCCCGGAAATGGACATTCACCTCTCCGTGCAGGCCAACGCCGTCAACTGGGCGACGGTGAAGTTCTGGAAGCAGATGGGGCTGACCCGCGTCATTCTGTCCCGCGAGCTTTCCCTCGAAGAGATCGAAGAGATCCGCACCCAGGTGCCGGACATGGAAATTGAAATCTTCGTTCACGGCGCGCTGTGCATGGCCTACTCCGGCCGCTGCCTGCTCTCTGGCTATATCAACAAGCGCGACCCGAACCAGGGCACCTGCACCAACGCCTGCCGCTGGGAATATAACGTTCAGGAAGGCAAAGAGGATGACATCGGCAACATCGTCCACAAGCATGAGCCGATCCCGGTAACCAACGTTGAGCCAACGCTGGGCATCGGCGCGCCAACCGACAGCGTGTTTATGATTGAAGAAGCCAAACGTCCGGGCGAGTACATGACCGCCTTTGAAGACGAGCACGGCACCTACATCATGAACTCAAAAGATCTGCGCGCCATCGCCCACGTTGAGCGCCTGACGCAGATGGGCGTGCACTCCCTGAAGATCGAAGGCCGCACCAAATCCTATTACTACTGCGCGCGTACCGCGCAGGTGTACCGCAAAGCCATCGACGATGCGGCGGCCGGTAAACCGTTCGATACCAGCCTGCTGGAAACCCTGGAAGGCCTGGCGCACCGCGGCTATACCGAAGGCTTCCTGCGCCGCCATACCCACGACGACTACCAGAACTACGAGCATGGCTACTCCGTTTCCGAGCGCCAGCAGTTTGTCGGCGACTTCACCGGCGAGCGCAAAGGCGCGCTGGCGGCGGTGGCGGTGAAAAACAAGTTCACCAAAGGCGACAGCCTGGAGCTGATGACCCCGCAGGGCAACATGAACTTCACGCTGGAGCATCTGGAAAACGGCAAAGGCGAAGCGATTGAGGTTGCGCCGGGCGACGGGCATACCGTCTGGCTGCCGGTTCCGGAAGAAGTGGAGCTGAAGTTCGCGCTGCTGATGCGTAACTTCAACGGTGAAAGCACACGTAATCCACACGGCAAATAGTCAATCAGGGAAATTTTTTCGCGCTGGGATAATTCTTAGAATCGGATCACATACCGCTTCGTTCAATACGGGTATTATCCCCCCGCTGAAAAACATAACCCATAAATGCTAGCTGTACCAGGAACCACCTCCTTAGCCTGCGTAATCTCCCTTACGCGGGCTTATTTTTTGCCGCATTCAGTCCACTTATTAAAAATCAAATTGCGTAGACCCACCAATTGAAGGGTGTTGATTCGTGATAGCGTCTGCTGGAAGATCTTTTCGAGAATCGGGCAGGTATACGACATTCATCACAACTTTTAATGAATCTGGCGGGATGGCGCATTATTCGAATTATTCCTAATTCCGGTCTACAACATGCCCTTTACTCTTGATTTCTTGACGATATACGATTTCACATGGATGGAGAGACGACATGACATTTCCTGGTCAGATTTCAAAGGATTTTCCGGATTATGAACTCGCACGTAGTCTGGGTCTTGCCTCCGGCGGGGATATAAATTTCACCGCCCTTGCCAATCAGTTGGACTGTAGCCGTAACTTTAGCCAGGTTGGGATCATCTACTCAGACGGTGCGCGTCAGTGGTTAGTAAGACCCTCAAGGCGGATTGCGACACCAAACGAAAGCTCGGTAAGCCATGTCGTCATCACTAAAGTAAATGCCTCATCAAATAATCCCATCCAGGCAACGACGACGACGATTCAGTCACCGTCATTAGCGACTGAAATAGGTTCTACGGCGATTTCTTGCGGAGCCGCCATTCTTACTGTCGTCCTTGCTGCAGGCGCAGGTATGGCCATTCCTCTCACCGCAGGTTCTTCCGGTGCTGTTGCCGCTGTGATTGTCGCAGGCGGTGTAGCAACAGGAATTCAGTGTGCAAACGGGCTTGGCCGCTTGTCACTTATTGCCATGAATCATAATGACTATGTTGCCTGGATGGACTCCCAGGAGTGGTATACCGCAACCAATACTGCTCTGGATGCGATTTCACTTGCCGGGGCAGCTGCAGGTCTAAAAAGCGCTGTATTAACCTACCGCCTTCTTAATCGCTCGACGTCTGAAAGTTTACTCTCGTTATTACAAAAAATGAGCCGAGCGGACCGCACCCGGTTAACGGAGGAGATCATTCGTATCCGAAATCCCGGGATCTCGAATTCAGGGGTTAAGGCGGCAATGAAAGCTGGGGTTTACCCTAAACGTTATCCATCGGAAGCGCTGCAGTTGCTCTTACAGCGAGAGCTGTTGAATGCTATTTCAAACTCCTCAGCATTTGTTGGAAGTGCTCTCTCGGGTACAATCCGGAATCCTCAGAATATTACACAATCTGGTAAATACGTTTTTGGTCTGATTCAGTCTTTTTCATTTACAGGAAGTTATTGACCCGGACATGATAAATTACATCAAGAAGAGCCTTGCATTAAGTACTGTGATAACAGGTGAAATGGCGACTGACGATTGTCAACGGCTTGAATCATTGAAAGATCGCTTAAAAGATCAGCACGGTGTACCTGTGGGTGTACATATGACTGGCATACCCTTAGCAATAAGTACCTTACTCAGTATTTTTTGCTACGCTATGCTACAAGTTTCTGTCTGGATGTTGCTATTTCGCTTGATCGGCTTACCTGAATTTCAAGTAATGATGGGTGTATTCCTTGGAGCAGTGGTGTATTGCATGGTTGTGATGTGCACGATGTTTTTAACTGCCAGAGGGTCATTGACGGGATTTAAACTGCATATTTCTGTCATTACACTGACTGGCTTGATGAGCATCGTTTATTTTATCTGGACGTGGGTTTCGCTTTTATTCAGCTCTGTAGAGAATTACACACCGCAAATAACTTCATTATTAGGGTTGGGATTTTTCTGCTTGAATATCGTGTGGATGAATACATCGGTCTTTTACCGTTCAATTGCGCTAACGCTACATAATCGGGTGTGGCGTAAGCAGCTGAAAATTGAGAACAGGAACATGACAGGGCTCAAACGTTGACAGCAAGAGTCAATTGAGAGACCGGCCTATAAAAGGTAAACGCCTCAAAGGGGGATACCCCCCTTTCCGCAGCCATATTTTTGTCTTTCATCCTGTTCTTACCCGCTTTTTCCCTCTCTGCTATACACTCTTATTAACGCTAAAAAAGGGAGCAGCGAGGATGGCAACCTATCCAGACAGTTTATTGATTCTCAATGGCAAAAGTGCAGGCAACGATCCGTTGCGTCAGGCGATTATGGGTTTGCGTGACGACGGCGCACGTATCCACGTGCGCGTGACGTGGGAAAAAGGCGACGCGGCACGCTATATCAACGAAGGCTTAGCGTTAGGTATCAGCACCATCATTTCCGGCGGCGGCGACGGCACCATCAATGAGATCGCCTCTGCGATTATCGACCTGCCACCGTCAGATCGCCCGGTGATGGGCATATTACCGCTCGGCACCGCCAATGATTTTGCCACCAGCGCCGGGATCCCGGAAGATTTAGAGAAGGCGCTTCAGCTGGCGATCCTCGGCAAAGCCACCGCCGTGGATATCGCCCAGGTGAATGACAAAACCTGCTTTATCAATATGGCGACGGGTGGATTCGGCACGCGCATTACCAGCGAAACGCCGGAAAAACTGAAGGCGGCGCTGGGCGGCGTGTCGTACCTGATCCACGGATTGATGCGTATGGACACCCTCAAGCCGGACCGATGCGAAATTCGCGGTGAGGATTTTCAGTGGCAGGGCGACGCGCTGGTAATTGGGATTGGCAACGGACGTCAGGCAGGCGGCGGACAGCAGCTCTGCCCGGAGGCGCTGATTAACGATGGTCAGCTACAGCTGCGCATTTTCACCGGCGACGGTCTGCTGCCCGCGCTGTTTACCACGCTGACGCAGCCGGAAGAGAGCCCGAATATCATTGACGGTAAATCGGCGTGGTTCGAGGTGAATGCGCCGCACGGGATGACGTTTAACCTCGACGGAGAGCCGCTTAGCGGGACGCAGTTCCGCATTGAGGTATTACCCGGCGCGCTGCAGTGCAGGCTGCCGCCGGACTGTGTGCTTTTGCGCTGATGTTTCACACGGTGCGCGATGATGCCCTCACCCCAACCCTCTCCCACAGGGAGAGGGAGATGGAGACGTCAGGCAATTGTGACTTTACTGTCCAGATAGACGTCCTGAACCGCATTGATCAGCTTCACACCGTCGGCCATTGATTTCTTGAACGCCTTACGGCCAAGGATCAGCCCCATGCCGCCCGCGCGTTTGTTGATAACTGCCGTACGCACCGCGTCTGACAGGTCAGTATCGCCGCCCGCCGCGCCGCCGGAGTTAATCAGCCCTGCACGCCCCATATAGCAGTTCGCCAGTTGGTAGCGCACCAGGTCGATCGGGTTATCGCTGGTCAGCTTGCTGTAAACGCGATCGTCGGTGTAGCCAAAGTTCACCGCCTTATAGCCACCGTTATTCTCCGCCATTTTCTGCTTCACGATGTCCGCGCCGATGGTGGCCGCCAGATGGTTCGCCTGGCCGGTCAGGTCGGCGGAGACGTGATAATCCACCCCGTCTTTTTTGAACGCCGAGTTACGCAGGTACGCCCACAGCACGGTCACCATGCCCAGCTCGTGCGCGCGCTCAAACGCTGCGGAGATCTCTTCAATCTGACGACGGGACTGTTCAGAGCCGAAGTAAATCGTCGCCCCGACGGCCACCGCCCCCATGTTGAACGCCTGCTCGACGCTGGCGTAGAGGGTCTGGTCATACTCGGTGGGGTAGCTGAGAGTTTCGTTGTGATTCAGCTTCACGAGGAACGGAATGCGGTGGGCATAGCGACGCGAAACCGAAGCCAGCACGCCGTAGGTGGAGGCTACACAGTTACAGCCCGCTTCAATCGCCAGCTCAACAATGTTCTTCGGATCGAAGTAGAGCGGGTTCGCCGCGAAAGAGGCGCCCGCCGAGTGCTCAACGCCCTGGTCCACCGGCAGAATAGAGAGATACCCGGTACCGCCGAGCCGTCCGGTATTGTAGAGGGTCTGCATGTTTCGCAGAACCGCAGGCGGACGGTTGTTATCCACCATCACGCGGTCAACGTAGTCGTGACCAGGCAGGTAAAGCTGGTCGGCTGGAATGGTCATACAACGATGCTGTAAAAGGCTGTCGGCGTCTTTGCCAAGCAACTGCGCAATATCAGTCATGTGATACTCCCGTAAATCCGACGTCGTGTCGGTGTGTGTTTATCCAGTCCCATCTTTTATGGGCAGACTAAGCCTGGTACCGACTTAACAGATTTTCCACCATATGCATTTTTTTTCAGCACAATCTGCTGGCTCGATTCGTGTACAACAAAACTGTTACATTGATCAAACAATCGCCACAAAGGTATTTAAAAGGTATTATTGAGTGGTATGTTAAAGGCGTACCTTATCTGACATGCAGGATTAAAAAATGAAAACGAAAGTCCAACTGTCATTCATGATGTTTGTTGAATGGTTTATCTGGGGCGCGTGGTTTGTGCCATTGTGGCTGTGGCTGAGCAAAAGCGGGTTTACCGCCGGGGAAATTGGCTGGTCTTACGCCTGTACCGCGATTGCCGCGATCCTCTCTCCTATCCTGGTCGGCTCGCTGACGGACCGCTTCTTCGCCGCGCAGAAAGTGCTGTCGGTGCTGATGTTCGCCGGCGCGATCCTGATGTACTTCGCCGCGCAGCAAACCCAGTTCAGCACCTTCTTCCCGCTGCTGCTGGTCTATTCCCTGACCTATATGCCGACCATCGCGCTGACCAATAGCATTGCCTTCGCGAACGTGGACGACGTTGAGGCTGATTTCCCGCGTATCCGCGTGATGGGCACCATCGGCTGGATCGCCTCGGGGCTGGCGTGCGGGTTCCTGCCACAGATGCTCGGCTACAGCGATATTTCCGATACCAATATTCCGCTGCTGATGACCGCAGCCAGCTCCGGCCTGCTCGGCGTCTTTGCCCTGTTCCTGCCGAACACGCCACCGAAAAGTACCGGCAAGCTGGATTTCAAAGTGATGCTGGGGCTTGATGCGCTGGTCCTGCTGCGCGACAAAAACTTCCTGGTGTTCTTCTTCTGCTCGTTCCTGTTCGCCATGCCGCTGGCCTTCTACTACATCTTCGCCAACGGCTATCTCACCGAAGTGGGGATGAAAAACGCCACCGGCTGGATGACGCTCGGCCAGTTCTCTGAAATCTTCTTTATGCTCGCCCTGCCGTTCTTTACCAAACGCTTTGGTATTAAGAAGGTCTTGCTGCTGGGCCTGATTACCGCCGCCATCCGCTACGGCTTCTTCATGTACGGCGGTGCGGAGCAGTACTTCACCTACGCCCTGCTGTTCCTCGGCATCCTGCTGCACGGCGTGAGCTATGACTTCTACTACGTGACCGCGTACATCTACGTGGATAAAAAAGCGCCGGTGCACATGCGCACCGCCGCGCAAGGCCTAATTACGCTGTGCTGTCAGGGGTTTGGTAGCCTGCTGGGTTACCGCCTGGGCGGCGTGATGATGGAAAAAATGTTCGCTTACAAAGAGCCGGTGAATGGGCTGACCTTCAACTGGGCCGGAATGTGGACATTTGGTGCAGTCATGATTGCCGTGATTGCCGTGCTGTTTATGCTGTTTTTCCGCGAATCGGATAAAGAGATCACCGCAATTGAGGTGGTTGATGGCGATACCGCGCTGACACAAGGGGAAGTTAAATGAAACAAGACCGTATTCTCGGGGCCCTTTACGGCCAGGCGTTAGGGGATGCGATGGGCATGCCGTCGGAGCTGTGGCCGAGAAAGCGCGTCAAGGCGCACTTCGGCTGGATCGACCGCTTTTTACCCGGCCCGGCAGAGAATAACGCGGCCTGCTATTTCAAACAGGCAGAGTTCACCGATGACACCTCGATGGCGCTGTGCCTGGCCGATGCGATCATCGAGTGCGACGGGGAGATTAACGCAGACGTTATCGGCAAGCACATCCTGAACTGGGCGCTCGACTTCGACGCGTTCAACAAGAACGTGCTCGGCCCGACCTCGAAAATCGCGCTTAACGCGATTCGTGACGGGAAGCCGGTCAGCGAGCTGGACAACAACGGCGTGACTAACGGGGCGGCGATGCGCGCCTCCCCGCTGGGCTGCCTGCTCCCGGCGACGCGGCTGGAGCACTTTGTGGACCAGGTGGCGCAGGCCTCCAGCCCGACGCATAAATCGGATCTCGCCATTGCCGGCGCGGTGGTGATTGCCTGGGCGGTTTCCCGCGCCATCGATGGGGAACGCTGGCAGAACATCGTCGATGCCCTGCCGGGGATCGCCCGCTATGCGCAGGAGGCGAAAACCACCACCTTCAGCGCGTCGCTCGCGGCACGCATTGAGCTGGCGCTTAAAACCGTGCGGGACGCCAACGGCATCGACTCCGCCAGCGAGCAGATTTATCAGCTCACTGGCGCAGGTACCAGCACCATTGAGTCCGTTCCGGCAGCCATCGCGATGGTTGAGCTGGCGGGAACCGACCCGAACCGCTGCGCCATTTTATGCGCCAATCTGGGTGGCGATACCGACACCATTGGCGCGATGGCGACGGCCATCTGCGGCGCGCTCCACGGCGTGCAGGCCATTGACCCGGCGCTGAAGGCCGAGCTCGACGCCGTTAATCAGCTCGATTTCGGTCACTACTGTGAAAAACTGCTGCACTTCAGGGAGCAAAGGGAGGGCGTATGAATTCTTTTGCCCAACGTCTCGACACCCTGCACGCCACGCGCCCGGTGACGGTGCTGGGCGCGGCGGTGATTGACGTCATCGCCGACGCCTACGCCCTGCCCTGGCGCGGGTGCGATATCGAGCTTAAACAGCAGGGGGTAAATATTGGCGGCTGCGCGCTGAATATCGCCATCGCCCTGAAACGGCTCGGCATTGCGGCGCAAAACGCCCTTCCCGTCGGCCACGGCGTGTGGGCGGATATTATTCGTAACGCAATGGCGAAGCAGGATCTGCACAGCGCCGTGGAGGCTGAAACCGGCGACAACGGCTGGTGTCTGGCGCTGGTGGAGCCTGACGGCGAGCGCACCTTTATGTCCTTTAGCGGCGTCGAGAACCAGTGGCAGCAGCGCTGGCTTGACGAGCTAAACGTCCCGCAAAATAGCCTGGTTTATCTCTCCGGCTACCAGTTGGCCTCGCCGTGCGGCGAGCTGCTGACGGGCTGGCTTGAAGGGCTGGAGGACGTGACGGCGCTTATCGATTTCGGCCCACGCATCGCGGATATCCCCGACGCGCTGATGGCGCGGATTATGGCCTGCAGGCCGATCGTGTCGCTTAATCGCCAGGAAGCGGAGCTCGCTGCTGAAAGGCTGGGCGTTGAGGCTGAAAACCTGGGCGAGGAGTGGCAGCAGCGCTTCGGCGCCGCGCTGATTGTGCGGCATGATAAAGACGGGGCTGCCTGGTATGATGGCGAGGCATCGGGCGTTGTTCCGGCGTTTCCCGCCACGGTAGTGGACACCATTGGCGCTGGCGACAGCCACGCGGGCGGCACGCTTGCCGGGCTGGCGGCGGGATGGTCGCTGGCAGACGCCGTTCTGCTGGGGAATGCCGTGGCGTCCTGGGTGGTGAGCCATCGCGGCGGCGACTGCGCGCCCACTCGTGAGGAATTACTCCTCGCACACAAAGACGTATAGGTCGCTGCGACAGTAGCTGATGCTGTACTCAATCGGCCGGTGCTGCTGGTCAAGCGCAACCTGCTTGATCACCAGCACCGGTATTTTTTCGTCCATCTTAATGTGCGTCTGAAACTCGCTGTCCGGCATGCGGGCGCTGACCCGTGAACGGGTGCGCTGCGGGAAGATATTCTGACTGCGGAAGTAGTCGTACAGCGAAATCCCTATCGCATCCGGTTCGGGAATGAGCCCAACCGGCACCCAGGACTCTTCAATCGACACCGCATCGTCGTCCACATAGCGAATACGCTTCAGCAAAAAGACGTCGCTGTTCGGCTCCAGCGACAGGTGGCACGCCACCTCTTCCGGGCATTTCACCACGCGTTTATTGACCCACAGCGTATTAGGCGTTTTACCGCGCAGCACCACCTGCTGAGAGAACCCGCGCGCTTCCTTGAGCGAGTATTCGAAGATGTTGTTAATTTGCGTGCCGTAACCCCGGGCACGCGTGACAACGCCCTCGGCTTCCAGCGCCTGCATCGCTTTGCGCACGGTGATCCGCGACACGCCGGTTAACTGGCTCAGATCGCGCTCGCCGGGCAAAATGTTCCCGTGCTCCAGCACGCCGCTGCGCACCGCGTTTTTTACCGTTTCGGCAAATTTCAGGTACAGCGGCGTGTTGTCAGGCGCGGCGATCCGTTCAGTCAGTTGAGCAATTAACCGGGTATGCGCTTGTTCCATCTCTGTTTTCTCAGGCGTGGTGTTTCCTGCCAGTATACTGGGTTACCACCACGCATGAAAATGATGAACCGGCCCAATACCGTGACCGACTTCCAGAGTATCGGCTTTAGCCAGCGCCGCCGACAGCCAGATTTTCGCTTCTCGCACCGTATCAGCCCAGCCGTCATGCCGCGGGCGCAGCGCCGCCAGCGCGGCGGAGAGGGTGCACCCCGTGCCGTGGGTGTTTTTGGTCTGTACGCGCGGAGCCGTAAAACGTTGCTCGCCGTCGCGGGTAAAGAGCCAGTCCGGGCTTTCAGCGTCATCCAGATGACCGCCTTTCATCAGCACCGCCCCGCAGCCCATCGCCAGCAGCGCATACCCCTGCTCTTTCATTTCGCGTTCAGTTTGCGCGTGCGACGTGCCTAACAGCGCGGCGGCTTCCGGCAGATTGGGCGTGATGAGCGCCACCTGCGGCAGCAGCTTATTGCGCAGCGTCTCAACGGCGGAGGCGGAGAGCAGCGGATCGCCGCTTTTCGCCAGCATCACGGTATCCAGCACCACGTTTTGCACCTGATAGCGTTTAAGCCGCTCGGCCACCGCCTCCACAATGTCCGTTTCGGCCAGCATGCCGATCTTGGTGGTATCAATCCGCACGTCGCTGAACACCGAATCCAGCTGCGCGGCAACAAAATCCGGCTCGATACGGTAGACCGACTGCACGCCGCGCGTGTTTTGCGCTACCAGCGCGGTAATCACCGAGCAGCCATACGCGCCAAGGGCCGAGAAGGATTTCAAATCGGCCTGGATGCCTGCGCCGCCGCTGGGGTCGGTACCGGCAATGGTCAGGGCGTTAATCCGCTTCATGCCTGTTCCTCCAGCGTGTAGAGCGCATCCAGGAAGGCGCTGGCAAAACTGCCTGGCCCGCGCGAGCGCGCAACGGCTGCCGTTCCGGCGCGCTTCATCCATCCGCAGGCGGCGGCAACGTTATCCAGCCTGTCTCCCGGCAGCGAGCAGCTCGCCGCCACAACGGCAGAAAGCGCGCACCCGGTGCCCACTACGCGCGTCATTAACGGGTCTCCGCCCGTTACCGTTCGGGTCCGTTCTCCGTCAGTGATGTAGTCCACCTCGCCGGTGACCACCACAATGGCATGGGTCTGGCGGGCCAACGCCTGAGCGGCAGGCAACGCGCTGGCGGCGGTGTCGGTGGTATCAACGCCGCGCCCACCCGCGCTCATTCCGGCCAGAGCCAGGATTTCGGAGGCGTTGCCGCGAATGGTGGTCGGGTTCAGGGCCAAAATTTGATGGCAAAAACGGGTGCGGAACGTCAGGGCACCCACCGCAACCGGGTCCAGCGTCCAGGGCTTGCCTGCCGCCACCGCGCTTTCAATGGCACGACGCATCGACTGGGCGCGCGGTGCGGTCAGCGTGCCGACGTTGATTAACAGCGCATCGGCTATCGCGGCAAACTGTTCGGCCTCTTCGGCCTCAATCACCATCGCCGGGGATGCGCCAAGGGCCAGCAAAACGTTGGCCGTAAAGGTCTGTACGACGTCATTGGTCATGCAGTGGGTCAGCGGAGAACGGGTACGGAAGTGGTGTAAAACGTGTAAATCGAGCAGGTCAGGCTGCATGGGTTCGCTCCTGCCTTGCGTGAAGAAGCGATGACCGGGAGGGCATCTGACTTCCCTACGCTGGCATTATCCAGATCAGGTAATACGGGTATTTCTCAGCCTTCAACGAAGAAGGGCACCCCGAGTCATTTGGTAAGAATTGACTTACTTTTTGCCAGATTAGGGGAAGTTGCTGGCTGACGCAAGCGCCCTTGTGGGGATCGCATCTTCACGCAGGGTTGGTGCGAAAGAAAGGGCTGGCAGCGATAATTACAGAACAATATGCCACTTCTTTAAATCAATACCATTCGCTATAACATTTCCATTACGTCCAAAAAACATCCACTTTTTCAGGGTGTAAGAAACAGCTCTACCAACATAATTTTTTCCGCTTTCAGTTAGTCTATTTTATGTTTCATAAAGTATTAAATCTTATTTCGAATGAAATATAAAGTGAGTCCCAAACCGTTTAACCCCGCTAAACATTTAGCCTCTCTATCAAGGGGTTACTGCGAAACTCGCGGTTGCCCCCTTGCCTTATAAGTTAATGTAAACATTGAGATATTTTCCTTCACCTCTTAAAAAATCACTTTAGCTATTCATGCCATCTATGATTTAGATCAATATCCAAAAGCTCGCATTAATTGATAGTTACTGCACGTTACGAATTAAGTCATTTATTCAAAATTTAACGTAACTCCGTATTTAAATCGGGCGTAACCAGACGTTACATCAACACGCCAGGATAGCCAGCCTTGCCCTTTTTTACTTTTTAAATGAAGAGTGTTTTACAAATGAAAGTTGTTAAAAATGCCCGTACTGCTTTTGTATTTGGTGTTATTTTCACTGGCTCTATGAACGTAACTCAAGCAGCTGATGTAAACGTAAACCTTAACGATAACGTATTCAATTCAGGTACTTTTATTCAGATTCAGGGAACTGACAATACCGCTTATAATCTGGATGATATGAAAGCTGAGAATGTAAAACAAGACGGGCAGATCTATAACTTACAAGGCGATCGTGAGCGTATGCAAAACGAGATTGACGCTAGTAAAGGTAATATCAGCACTAACGCCAATAATATTTCCTCTCTTCACACTTCTGTTTCTGGTGTCGATCATGAAGCTAAATTAGCAGGCGCTCTTGCTGACACCGCTAATAAAAAAGGTGATGCGGCGTTACACGGCGTGCTGACTAACGGAACTGCAATTACTAATATTGAAACTGTTAACGCTGTCCAGGATAGCCGCCTTGCAACTGTTGAAACTACTAACGGTATACAAGATGACCGCCTGTTAGCTCTTGAGAATGCACCAAAACCAACTAACGGCGTTGATGGAAAAGACGGCGCTAAGGGTGAGAAAGGCGATACCGGCGCACAGGGCGTAGCCGGAATTAACGGACGTGACGGAGCGAATGGTAAAGACGGTAAAGACGGCAAAGATGGAAAAAATGGCGTGATGACCACTGTGACACGCACGCAGGTAGACACGACAACACAAGCTAAAGTCACTACTAATAGTCAGGCGGTTACGGCCGAGGTTCAGGAGCTGCAGGCGACCAAACAGACATTACAGGCTCTGAATAACAACGCTAACCAGCAATTTAAATCGCTGCGTGAGGAAGTCGATAATAACAAGGAAGAAGCAAACGCAGGTATCAGCGGCGCGATGGCGATGGCCGGTTTACCTCAGGTGCAAACAAATCAGCGCGTGATGTTCTCGGCTGGCGGTGCGACTTACAACGGTGAAAGCGCGTTAGCGGTTGGGGCGTCGGTTAACTTTAACGAACATATGGTTGGTAAAGTGAGCTTCTCTGATGACACAGCAAATAATATGGGGGCTTCAGTCGGCGTAGGGATTGGCTTTTAATAAATAACCAGTATGACAAAATACATTGTTATCTCTGTAATAGTGTACCTGATGCTTATTATCGTTGGCGCATGGTTAGGAATTATGTATCAGGCTTATTATATTTGCGGCCATTAAACCTTCTTCTATAGAATATATTTCACCAAAGATATCATCGTAATGATAAAGTCACTCTTAGCGGTATTAATAGCTGGTGCTGCCATCCTGCTTTCTGCGTGTACTTCAACTGCTCAGCGCATGGCCGAATGTGAGCGCCAGGGCATTAGCAAAGATACCTGCTACCTGGCTGAGCAAAATCGCCAGAATGCTTATAATGAAGCCGCACAAAATGCAACATGGGCGAACGCGCGTGATGCCGCAGCGGGTACGGGTATCTGGGCTAAAAAAGACGTGAAACAACATGCTCAGGCGGCCAAAGCGGTACACGCCTTTAAATGGGAAGGAATGAAGATCACAATTAAAGGCGAGATCCTGGATGTCGATGGCGTATTGGGCGCGCTGGATGAAAATGAGCCTCAGGCAAAAGTTTATTCACAAGGGCTATACACCTTCATTTACTATCCAGCTAAAGGCAAATTAGCGGTGAGTAAAGAAGGAAAGTTTGAAGGCTACGCAACAAAGATTAAATAGAAAAAGAGGCGACACCTGTCGCCTTTTTAATTTGCAGGCCTTAACGAATTACTCTAGCTGCCACGCCCCAGCATCAATAAGCGATGCGGTTCCCGTCCAGGCAAACATTGTCAGTTCGCGCGCCCCTTCATCAGGATAAATGCGGCTGCTCAGGCACGCCTCCCCTTCATTGACAAACACTTCCACTGACGAGCTGTCAACGAACAGGCGCAGGCTTAACGTGTCGTTCAGGTTCAGCGCGACGCTTCGGGTACCGCACAGGCCATACTGCGGATAATAACGCTCCAGCACCAGGCGCTGCATCTGCGCATCAACGTAGAGACGGAATCCGTCGCCAAGACGAATGCCGTACTGCTCCGCGCTGCTGTTAGCACAGTCCCACTGCAGAATGATCTCCATCGCATCGCAGCTTTCCACCTGAACGATCTGCTGATTGTTGAGCGTGCTCACCGGCCAGGGGAACCACGCTCCCCGCAAGCTTTCCACTTCTCTGGCTGGCCGCATCTGCAGGCGGTTATCCGCGCTTAGCGTCAGCTCGCGCGGTAAGGAGAGCATGCCAGCCCACCCGTCCTGCTGTTCCGGAAGGGGAGATTCCCACATGTCCAGCCAGCCGATAACGATGCGGCGGCCGTCAGGCGTCAGGAAGCTTTGTGGCGCATAGAAATCATGCCCGCTATCCATCTCCACAAACTCACCTTCACGCACGAAAGGTTGGCCGGGCTGCCACTCCCCCAGCAGGTAACCGCTCTGGAAAAGATTGCGATTTTTGAATCCCTCCGCAGCCAGCCCCTGAGGTGAAAACATCAGCACGCGTTTGCCGTTGAGGGTGAAAAAGTCCGGGCATTCCCACATATAACCCATCTCTTTTTCAGCCACCGCAAGCACGCCCATATCCTGCCATTCGCGCAGGTCGTCAGAACGGTAAACGCGCACCTGGCCCGTCTCGCCATCCCGCGCGCCGACAACCATGTACCAGCGCTCCCCTTCCCGCCACACTTTTGGATCGCGAAAGTGATGCAGCCCAGGCGGCGTGTCAACGATCGTTCCTTGCCGCGTAAAATGGACGCCATCACGGCTGGTTGCCAGGCACTGCACCTGGTAAAGGTTAGCCTCGTCATCCGGATCGCCGTGGAATTTGTGGCCGGTATAAATCAGCGCCAGCGTATCGCCATCCACCACCGCCGAGCCGGAAAAACAGCCGTCCTTATCCTCTGGCCCTTCCGGTGCCAGCACCACCGGGAGGTGTTCCCAGCGAACTAAATCCTTGCTGCGCGCATGGCCCCAGTGCATCGGCCCCCACTGGGTCGAGTACGGATGATGCTGGTAAAACGCGTGATACCAGCCGTCAAACCACACCAGACCATTCGGGTCGTTCATCCAGCCGGCACGCGCGGCGAGGTGGTAACGCGGATACCAGCGCAGGTTAAGATCGCCGCGTTTGGCCTGTAATGATTGTTCAGCTTTGGAAATGGAATACATCATTTGTTTACTCTTTTCAGTCAGATAGTGGAGGGTTGCGGCATGAGCGGGTCAGAAGAAGACTTACCCGAGCGCAACAGGAAGATGGAGATGAGCGTGGTGCTGAAAACTAACAGCCCCATAATGAGATAGGATTGGGCAAAGCCGTATTTCTCATAGCTGTAACCCGCCAGCGGCGACAGCACAGACGCAATCACCGAGCTTGTACAGGCAAAGCCCACCAGATAGAGCGTGGAAGAGAGCCGCTTATCAAAATGTAAGCTGTTGTATTTAAATATCGAGACCAGCAATACGGGCAGTTCTACCGCGTGCAGCAGCTTGGTAATGGAGATGAGCACCGGCCCCTCAACCAGACCGGATGCCACCATACGCATTGCCATCACCATTCCCGAGAATATCAGGCCGTTTTTCGCGCCGAGGCGGTTCACCAGCCACGGGGCGCAAAACATGCCCGCCGCCTCAAGGAAAACCTGGAAGGAGTTGAGATAGCCGTACATGGCGTTCCCTTCCTGCAACGTCGGGAACTGTGATGAGAAATAGACCGGGAACTGCTGATCGTAAACGCCGTAAATGCAGGTGCCGATAACGAAAAACACCAGCGCCCAGAAACGCGGCAGCGTCAGCAGGCGCAATGCGTCTTCCAGCGTCACCTTGCCACCGGACACCGCTTCCTGCATGGCGTGCGGTGCAGAAGAGACCCGCAGGCGCGCGAGCAAAACAAAAAACACCAGACCGGCGCCGCTCGCGACAGCGAAATTCAGCTTCGGATTGATGTTAAACAGGAGCCCCGCAAAAAAGGTTGCCGCCGCCCAGCCAAGCGATCCCCACATTCTCGCCTTGCCAAACTCAAACTGGCTCTGACGGGCCACGCGTTCGGTATAGGATTCCAGCACCCCAATCCCACCGTTAAACGTCAGGCCAATAAAAATCCCGCCGAAAATACTGCCCAGCAACACGTTAATTTGCAGCAGATAGCCAAACAGCAAAAAGGCCGGACCGGAAAGAATAAGCAGACTGGTCAGAAACCAGAGCAGGTTTTTGCGCAGGCCGAGTTTGTCCTGAATAAATCCATAGCAGATTTGAGCAAACAGCGCGGAGACGGAAAGCACGGCATAGATAACGCCCGTATCCCCCGCTTTTAACCCCACTTCCTGGTGGAGCCAGATAGAGAGCAACGAACCGGAAGATGACCAGGTGACAAAAAAGAAAAACAGTAATGCGCTCAGTAAGGGATAGCTGTGAGAGTGATGCGTTTTCATCATGGCATTCTCGTGTTGGAGTAATGACCCCAATGGTAACGTTAACATCCATGTTTTCTCATGCTGCCTGATTAAGATTTAAGATGTTAATCACGAAAGTTAACGTTAACATTAAGGAAGTGAGATCGCGATCATAAATTCATAACTGAGGTAAGCATGACTTAACCTGGTCATCAGCCTTCCTTTTACATCAGCGACTTAGTTGTATACCCTCTCACAGAGCATTAACGGAGTAAGAAAATGGCTTCCCTGAAGGACGTCGCAAAGCTGGCTAACGTATCGCTGATGACGGTTTCCCGCGCGCTTAACAGCCCGGAGCGGCTTAAACCGGAAACGCTGGCGCGCGTACAGTGGGCTATCGAGCAAACCAGCTACGTTCCCGATCTGTCCGCCAAGAAAATACGCGGCGCGAATGCTTCGCCTAAAACCATAGGCGTGCTGGCGCTCGATACGGTCACGACACCTTTTTCGGTGGAGATTACGCTGTCCATTGAAGAGACGGCCAGGATGCACGGCTGGAATAGCTTCGTCATGAATATGTTTGCTGACGACAATCCGGATGCCATTGTCGATCTTCTGCTCTCCCACCGGCCAGACGGGATTATCTACACCACGATGGGGTTACGTCAGGTTCCTCTTCCTGCCAAGCTGCTCACCCTCCCCTGCGTGCTGGCCAACTGTGAGAGTGTCGGTGAAAAGGTCGCCAGCTATATCCCGGATGATGAACAGGGGCAGTACGCCGCCGTCAGGGCATTACTCGCGGAAGGCTATCGGCAGCCCCTGTGTCTGCATTTACCTGTGGGCCATCTGGCCACAACCCGGCGCCGTCAGGGGCTTGAACGCGCCTGCCGTGAAGCCGGAATCGACCCGGACAGCCTGGAACATGCGTATATGGCGCACGGGGATGAGCATTATCGTGATATTCCGTCCGCATTGCTGGCGCGTATCCGGAACGGCATCCCGCGGTTTGATTCCGTTATCTGCGGTAACGATCGTATCGCGTTTATGGTGTACCAGACGCTGCTGGCGCAAGGGCTTCGCATCCCTGAAGATGTCGCGGTTATCGGCTATGACAATATGGTGGGCATTGGCGAGCTGTTTTTGCCGCCTCTTTCAACGGTTCAGTTGCCCCACTACGAAATTGGTCGCCTGAGCGCCCTGCACATTATTAACGGAGCACAACACCGGGAAACGACGCGCGTTGAAAGTCCATTTTTAATGCGTGATTCCATGGCGCGCGCCATGTGACTACCGCTTTTTGTCGTTGATGGAAAAAGAAGGGGGTATGAAGGCAGCATACCCCCTTCTTTTGTCAGCCAATGGCACGATTTGTCACACTCTTTTCTGTCATTTAACAACCCGAACAAATGCCGAATAAGTAATTGTTTTTATTGCCAATAAAGTGCAATTTTCTTTTTAAAAATGGTGATATTGCCTCTCCTGTGCTCCATGTCACAAAACAGTAAACAAATTAACCATTGAGCCCCGTGACAAAAGGCTCTATATTGGCGGCGTTTTTTTCAGGCCCCATCTGTTTTTTAACTTTTTATTCAATCGTGGCTCATAGCGAAGCGGCGGTTGTAGGAGTGATATGATGACGGATAAAGTCCGTATTGACACCGTAGATGCCCACAAAAGCAACGAAACCTATCTGGCCCGTCAGGCCGAGTTTGAATCTAACGTCAGGAGTTATCCGCGCAAACTGCCTTTAGCGATTACTAAAGCAGAAGGCGTGTGGATCACCGATGCAGATAATAAAGAATACCTTGACTGTTTAGCAGGCGCAGGGACCCTTGCGCTTGGCCATAACCATCCTGATGTGCTGAAAAGCATCCAAAATGTCATTACCAGCGGCTTGCCGTTACACACTCTGGATCTGACTACGCCTCTGAAAGACGCGTTTTCTGAATATCTGCTCTCTCTGCTGCCTGGTCAGGGCAAAGAATACTGCCTGCAGTTCACCGGTCCATCCGGTGCCGACGCCGTTGAAGCGGCGCTGAAGCTGGCGAAAAAAGTGACCGGCCGTAGCGGTATCATCAGCTTCTCTGGCGGTTACCACGGCATGACCCACGGCGCACTGTCCGTGACCGGTAACCTGTCTCCGAAAGAAGCTGTTGACGGTATGATGCCAGAAGTGCAGTTCATGCCTTACCCGCACGAGTACCGCTGCCCGCTGGGTATCGGTGGTGAAGCGGGCGTGAAAGCGCTGACTTACTACTTCGACAACCTGATCAACGACGTTGAAAGCGGCGTGCGTAAACCTGCCGCGGTGATCCTGGAAGCCGTTCAGGGCGAAGGCGGCGTGAACCCGGCTCCGGCTGAGTGGTTGCAGCGCATTCGTAAAGTGACTCAGGAACACGGCATTCTGCTGATCCTCGACGAAGTTCAGGCTGGCTTTGCCCGTACCGGTAAATTCTTCGCCTTCGAACACGCAGGCATCGAGCCAGACATCATCGTGATGTCTAAAGCGGTTGGTGGCGGTCTGCCGCTGGCCGTGCTCGGTATCAAAAAGCAGTTCGACGCATGGGCGCCAGGCCACCACACCGGTACTTTCCGCGGCAACCAGCTGGCAATGGCAACCGGCCTGACGACGCTGAAAATCCTGAAAGACCAGAACATCGCGGGCAAAGTGGCTGCACAAGGCGAATGGCTGAAAGGCCAGCTGAAAGAGATGGCAAAACGTTATCCGGTCATCGGTCACGTGCGCGGTCTGGGCATGATGATCGGTATCGAGATCGTTAAGCCACACGAAGCTGCTGACCATATGGGCTGCTTCCCTGGCGACGGCGAGCTGTCTGCGCTGATTCAGAAGAAGTGCTTTGAAGCCGGTCTGATTCTGGAGCGTGGTGGTCGTAACGGTATCGTTCTGCGCCTGCTGCCTTCCCTGCTGATCAGCGACGAAGAACTGAAAATCTTCCTGGATAAATTCGAGCAGGCACTGCTTGCTGCGGGCGTTCGCCCGGCGTAACCGGAGTAGTTGATTACGATGTCAGATTCAAACCCAATTTTGTTCTCCTCTGCGCAGAGCATTGAAGCTTACCAGCAGGCGATTGAACAAAGCACTCAGGCTGTGATGCAGTGGCTGAAGCAGCCTGAGATGTACCAGGGAAAAACGGTCGCGGAGCTGCGCGACCGTATTAAGCTGGATTTCAACCCGAAAGGGCTGGGCAACGAAGCGGCGATTGAACGCGCCGTGGAGTTCTTCCTGAAAGACAGCTTGTCCGTTCATCACCCGCAGTGTGTGGCGCACCTGCACTGCCCAAGCCTGGTGGTAAGCCAGGCGGCGGAAGTGCTGATCAACGCCACTAACCAGAGTATGGACTCCTGGGATCAAAGCCCGTCCGCAACCATTATTGAGATCAAACTGATCGAGTGGCTGCGTACCCGCGTGGGTTATCAGGCTGGCGACGCGGGTGTGTTCACCAGCGGCGGTACCCAGAGCAACCTGATGGGTCTGATGCTGGCGCGTGACGCATTCTTCGCGCGTCAGGGCCACTCCGTTCAGCAGGACGGTCTGGTGGGCGATCTGCGCAAAATTCGCGTGCTGTGCTCCGAAAACGCGCACTTCTCCGTGCAGAAAAACATGGCGCTGATGGGCCTGGGCTATCAGTCCGTAGTGCAGGTGAAAACCGACGAGTTCTCCCGCATGGATCTGACCGATCTGGCGGCGAAAATCGAGCAGTGCAACGCGAACGGGGAGCAGATTCTGGCCATCGTCGCGACGGCAGGTACTACCGATGCCGGTGCTATCGATCCGCTGCGTGCCATTGCTGAACTGGCGGCGAAGCAGAACATCTGGGTACACGTTGACGCGGCCTGGGGCGGCGCGCTGCTGATGTCCGATCAGTATCGTCACTACCTGGACGGCATCGAGCTGGTGGATTCCGTCACCCTGGACTTCCACAAGCAGTTCTTCCAGACCATCAGCTGCGGCGCGTTCTTGCTGAAAGAAGCGCGTCACTATGAGCTGATGCGCTATCAGGCGGCCTACCTGAACTCTGAGTTCGACGAAGAAGCGGGCGTGCCTAACCTGGTGTCCAAATCTCTGCAGACCACCCGTCGTTTCGACGCGCTGAAGCTGTGGATGAGCCTGGAAGCGCTGGGTCAGGAGCAATACGCGGCGATCATCGATCACGGCGTAACGCTGGCGCAGCAGGTTGCGGCCTACGTGAAAGAGCAGCCTGCTCTGGAACTGGTTATGCAGCCACAGCTGGCAAGCGTGCTGTTCCGCTTCCGTGGCCAGGTGCAGATGGACGACGCGGGCATCGCCCTGCTGAACCAGAAAATTGGTGATGCGCTGCTGGAATCCGGCCGTGCAAACGTCGGTGTGACCGAGCATAACGGCATCACCTGCCTGAAGCTGACTCTGCTGAACCCAACCGTGACGCTGGAGGATATCAAAATCCTGCTGTCGCTGGTTGAGCGCACCGCGCAGGAAGTTCTCGCGAAGTAATACAAAACCCCTCTTCCGACGGAAGAGGGGTTATCTTTATACGCCTGCCCACCACATTCTGATTTTCAATCCCCAGTAGCTCGTCAAGCCCGTTGTGGTACTGACTACTTTCCCCTTTGACACAATCACCAGCGTCGGCGTTACGCTCACCTGCCACTGCTGCGACACGGCACCGTTTGCATCGTTAATCACCGGCATACTCAGGTTTTTCTTTTCAACCCAGCGAGCGAGCTTTGCATCGTCACCGGAGCGCATGGCAATGCTTACGACGTTACCGCCCTCTTTTGCCAGCTTATCGACCGCAGGTGTCGTATAACGACAGATGCTGCACCAGGTTGCCCAGACGTAAATCAGCAGGGGGCGCTCCTTGCTGAGCGCCGCGATATCGTGAATGTTACCGTCGATGCTCTGCATAGGCGTTGCGCTAAAGCTGGCGGGTAATGACGGCTTTCGGTATTGATCCACGCCCCACATAACCGCCAGCGTAAGCAGAATGAGTATGATCCCTTCCCGCGCCCAGCGGCGCAGGCGACTCAATTTACGGTTATCCATTATGACCTCTCGATTTAACGGAGGTCATCTTAGCCGGCTATTCGGCGTCATGCTGTAAAGAAGTGTCGCGTCACTTTATTCCGGGGTATAGCCGTAGTTGTAATGGCTATAACCCGAGTGGTAATAGAACGCAGCGGATTTCACAATATCATTGAGAATCGCGCCTTCAACCTGGACGCCCATCTGCTGCAGACGCTTCCGACAGTTTTCGATCTCTTTGACGCTGGTTTTACCGAAACGGGCAACCAGCAATGTGGTTGCCGCGGCTCTGGCGACGAGTAACGCATCCGTTACGGCCAGCACCGGTGGCGTGTCAACAATCACGATGTCGTACTCTTTGTCTATTCGCGACATTACCGTCTGGAAGCGTTCATTCATGAGCAGCTCGACAGGATGTGAAGGCTGAGGCCCACAGGTCAAGACATCAAAGCCACCTTTCTCGGAGCGTTGAATCGCATCCTGCCACTCTACGCTTCCCCCCAGCACGCTGGACAAGCCATGCTGGTTGTTCAGTTTGAAAATATTGTGAACATATCCCTTGCGCATATCCGCATCAATAAACAGTACCCGTTGACCTGCCTGAGCGGCAATCGACGCCAGCGAGGTGCTCACCAAAGTCTTTCCGCAGTCCTGCGAAGGGCCTGAAATCACCACTATCCGATTAACGGCATTCATCATGGTAAAATGCAGACTGGTGCGTAACCCGCGAACCGCCTCGACAAATATATCCGCCGGACGGTCAACGGGCGGGAAAGGTACGTTTGACGTCCTGTGCTTCCAGTGGGAAGCAAACAGCGTCCTTCTGCGTAAATGCGTTTTTTTCCATAGCCACACTGAACGCGGGAGCGTAGCCAGAAGAGGCATTCCCTGCGCTTCCAGCTGTTCAGACGAGGTGATGCCCCGTTTAAACGCAGAGCGCACCAACACCGTTCCTGCAGAGAGCATCAATCCCACCAGCATACCGAACACAATGATAATCACTTTGTGCGGTTTGACGGGTCCAGGCTGCGTTACTGCAGGGTCAATGATCCGCACGTTTCCGATGGCGCTGGAGCGCGAGATATTCAGCTCCTGCTGACGCGTCAGCAGCTGCAGATAGATGGTGCGCCCGGACTCAACGTCACGGCTTAAACGCAAAATTTCCTGCTGTGTAGAAGGCATGGATGAGACGCGGTTATTCAGGCGCGTACGTTCCTGCTCCAGGGTCTGTTTTTTTTCCCGTAAGGCGCGGTAGGTTGGGTGATCCTTTTTGAAAAGCTGAGAAACTTCTGCTTCGCGGAACGTCAGCTCGTTAAGCTGATTTTCAACATTAACAACCTGATCGAGAACCGTCTTCGCCTCAAGGGATAGATCGACAGAATCGCGCTGCTCTCTGTAGGCGTTCAGTCGTGCTTCGGCTTCATCCAGTTCGCGCCTGATTTTAGGTAATTGGTCCTGTAAAAACGTCAGGCTGCGGGTATCTTTAGCTTCCTGGCGCGCAATATTCTGGCTGAGATAATTTTCAGCAATGGTGTTGAGCACCACGGCGATCTTGTCAGGGTCCTCGCCCGTCAGCGTTAAGCTGATAATTCCGCTCTGCTTCGCCGACTCAGAAACAATGAGTCGGCGCTGAAGGGCGTTAATTGCTTCAAGCTTTGTGACGGTTTTGAGGGCAAACCGGGTGCCTGGTGCCGCACTGAGCGAGGTGACAAGCAGCGTTACTCCGTCTTTAACCAGCGTTTTCCCAACAACGCCATCAGCCTCAAGCGTTTTTCCTTCGAGGTGATACCGGCCCTGCTCCTGAACGGTCAGTAAAAGTTCCTGTGGCTTGTCTTTCAGAAGAGGAAGGGTAAGCGCGCCAATTGTCAGTTCACCGGCTTTACGCCCTCGTTCCAGCAGCGGCCCAATGACGGGCAGCACGCGCCGTTTGACGCTGTACGTTAGCCCCAGCTTATCAACGGTCTCCCCCAGAATCATCCGCGACTTGAGCAGCAAGAGTTCGGGCGCAACATCAGGTGAAAGATCGGTACCAAACTGGCTTAAGCTTTTGAGCAACGAGTTGTCCTGCTTCGCTTCTATCTGCACAAGGGCATCAGCCTGATAGATTGGTGTGACGCTATACGCATAGATCCCGGCGCATACGGTGAACAGGAGCGTGATGCACGCTATCATTACCCGATGATCAAACATCTCAGCCAACAGCTGAATGAGATCAATTTCTTTATCATGCGGTGTCGCAGCACCAAATTTGTCTGATTTATGAGACGACATTACTGCTTCATTCCTTGTTGACGCAAACGACGAGCCCATTCCTGACTGGCTTTTCCTAACTGCTCGAAAACATATTCGAAGGCTTCCCGGCTTTTGCGATACGGGTCGGGAATGTCCTTTGTTTCCAGCCACTGACCAAACAACAGCGATTTCCCCCGATTCTCCGGCGCCACTGAGGCAATAAAACGGAGATGCTCTGGCTCCATCACCAGAATCAAATCGGATTTTTGTAACAGAAAACGTGTGACCTTACGCGCCACGTGACCTTCCAGCGAAACGCCATGACGTAAGGCGACTGCCTTTGCAGTCGCATCCGCCGGGCGTCCTTCAAGCCCGAAAATACCTGCCGAGGTCACCTGCGCGTCGGGTAGCTGCTGGCGCAACAGCCGCTCACCAATCGGTGAACGGCAAATATTGCCGGTGCAAACCACGAGAATTGAATTGAACATTATTGCGGCCACGACCTGATGTAACGGACGGTTTCGGTCAGGTCATGTACACCACTGATGGTGGGTACCAGCTGGGCGATCACACGATTCCAGCGTGAAAGCGGTGCCGTCGTGACATAGACAATGTCGTACGGTTCCAGCTCGAATTCTGTGCTCAGCACCATGGCTGAGGCATCTTCCGCATTGAGTTGATAGATGTTGGCGATTTTGTCTTTCTCGCCTTTTCGTGAAACCGGGCGAATAACAAAAATCCCGGTTGCATCGGCCATATTCTGGTTCAGCCCGCCTGCATTCCCCAGGGCTTCGGCCAGCGTCATGCCGCTACGATCCATCTTAAGGGTGCTCTGTTTAACCACCTCGCCCATCACAAACACTTTCAGCGCGTCGTTCCGGGGAACAAACAGGATATCGCCCGGATAAAGCAGCTTATTTTGGGTTAAATCGCCATGTTGCATCAGAGCATAGAGGGAAAGGCGCGAGTCCTGGCCATCATGCGTGAGCACGACGTTACGCCAGTCGGCATCCGCAGAGAGACCGCCCGCGGCGTTCACCGCATCCATTACCGTCAATGGAATATTGGTTATTGGCTGCTGGCCCGATTTCTCAACCTCTCCGGTGATATAGGCTTTTTGAGAACGGAAGGAGGCAACGCTGACGTCCACCTGAGGGCTCTCAATGACCTCATCCAGCCGCGCGGTGATCTCCTCACGTACCTGCGAAACCGTTTTGCCCGCCACTTTCAGCTTGCCGACGTAGGGGTAGAAAAGCGTACCATCGGCGTTAACCCAGTTACCCGCGTCGCTCGCGCTACGGTACTGCCCTGCGGGCGTCGTGAGTTCAGGGTGATCCCAGACGGTGACCGTCAAAATGTCCCCTGAGCCAATGCGGTATTCCCAGTTTTTGAGCTGCTCATCCAGAGTAGGATTTGCCTGAGATTTAGAAACGGGTGGGCGCAGTTTTTCAATCAATCCAGGGGTTAAAGGAAAAACTTCCACGCGTTTGTCCAGCGGATCGTTAATTTCCTCACCGGTAGTGACTTTTTTCCCGGAAAGACTTAAGTTCTGGCCTGGTGAAAATACACATCCTGTTAGCTGGCTGAGAGTCAGAAAGGACAGTAAAAGAGCAGTTGTATTTTTCATTTATATAAAATGTTGATTTATCGTTGCGCTGGGTAGTTAACTCGCAAAAGAAAGCAAGCAAGCCCTTGAAATATAGTTATTTATTATTTCACCGTGATACTGTAAAACACACGTTCGCTGTCGTTTAAAAAGTTAAAAAACAGCGCACAATTGCGCAAGAAAACGGAGAGTAATAATACTTTATGCGCCGCGATATTAAATGTTATCCCTTACGAAAGCATTCGCTTAACGGTGCTATTTTGACGTATAAACTTATTTTCAGAATAGATTAATAAAATAATAAAAATAACAAATATTCCGCACAATCAACATTCACCGCAATGATGAGCATCACCGCTATCGACTACCCAAACCCCTCCACTTTTGTTACATTTTTTATCAAACGCATCATGCTTTGATACTTAAAATAGACCGTCTGTCTTGTGCTGTGTGCCCTGCAGACGAAAGTCTCTGAAACAATATCACTGGAGAAAAAATGGCTAAGCGTAAATTGCTGCTTCTGGGTGTATTACTGTCTCTGGCGGGCTCCGCGTTTTCTGCCCCGCAAACCGCCGCTGCGCCATCGGGCATCAAGGCCTATGAAGAACAAGAGTTCATCGCCGATTTCACGAAGTTTAAAATCGGCGATACGGCACCGGCGCAATATCAAACGCCGGAGTACACCATTAAACAGTACCAGCTGCGTAACCTTCCGGCACCGGATGCCGGTACCCACTGGACCTACATGGGCGAAAACTACGTCCTGATTGGCGATGCGGATGGCAAAATCTACAAAGCCTACAATGGAGATATTTTCTATCATCGCTGATACGATCGTAATCCGTCCGTGGCAGGAGAGCGACCGCCCTTTCCTGCGTACGCTCTACCTCCACGCCCGGCGTGAAGCCTGGCCGTGGCTGGACAGTTCTGCGTGGCAGCTTGAAGATTTTGACGCGGCAACCCTGGACGAAGAGATTTGGGTGGCGGAGCAGGATGGGCACCGACTTGGCTTCGCCTCAGTCTGGACGAACGATAATTTTCTGCACAACCTGTTTGTCGACCCGCAGTATCAGAGCCTGGGCGTCGGACATGTGTTGCTTGAGCACGTACAGAAGACGTTTACCAGCACGGGCTCACTCAAGTGTCTGGTGAAAAATGCGCGGGCTATTACGTTTTACCAGCGGCACGGCTGGCACATTGAGGCGACGGGGAATTCTCCTGAGGGAGAGTACTATCTTATGCATTACCGGCTTGGGTAAAGTCAGGTGGCGCTTCGCTTACCTGACCTACAAAATCGTATTTCGTAGGCCGGGTAAGGCGAAACCGCCACCCGGCAATCCAGCGCTGGGGGGTTACACCGCGCGGAAGGCGATTTCACCCGGGATCACTTCACCCTGCCAGTAGAGCTGCGCCGCAACGCGCCCCGCCAGCTGGCGATACATCTTAGCGAACTCGCTGTCCGGACGGCTGACGACCGTCGGCTTCCCGCTGTCCAGATCTTCACGCAAGGAAATATGCAGCGGCATCTGCCCCAGCAGCTGGGTGTGATACTGCGCTGCCAGTTTTTCCGCCCCACCCGTACCAAAGATAGGCTCATGGTGTCCGCAGTTGCTGCAGATGTGCATGCTCATGTTCTCGACGATGCCGAGCACCGGCACTTCCACTTTCTCGAACATCACGATGCCTTTTTTGGCGTCGATCAGCGCGATATCCTGCGGCGTGGTGACCACAACGGCCCCCGTTACCGGGATGTTCTGCGCCAGCGTCAGCTGAATGTCACCGGTGCCCGGCGGCATGTCCAGCACCAGATAATCCAGATCCGGCCACATCGTTTCCTGCAGCATCTGCAGCAGCGCTTTGCTGGCCATCGGGCCGCGCCAGACCATGGCGTTATCGTCGGTCACCAGGTAACCGATGGAGTTGGTCGCCAGACCGTGCGCCACGATCGGCGCCATATGCGTGCCGTCCGGCGAGGTTGGACGCTGATTTTCCGCACCCAGCATGTTTGGAATAGACGGACCGTAGATATCGGCATCCAGAATACCGACCTTTGCCCCTTCCGCCGCCAGCGCGAGCGCGAGGTTGACGGCGGTAGAGGATTTACCCACCCCACCCTTACCTGAACTCACGGCGATGATGTTTTTCACCCCGTTGACGCCCGGCTGATTTTTCACACGCTTCAGCGTGGCAATGCTGTGGCTCAGCTTCCAGTCAATCGCTTTCGCACCGGTAATGCGCAGCAGCTCGGCGCTGGTCTGCTCTTTCAGCGCGTCAAAGGCGCTGGTCCAGACGAACGGCATCTGCACTTCAACGTGCAGCGTATCGTCCAGCCACGCGACGTGGTGCAACGCTTTCAGCGTAGTGAGGTTATGTTTCAGGGTTGGATGCTGAAAGTTAGCCAGCGTCCCGGCGACCATTGCTCGTAAGGCTTCCGGTGATTTGGCCTGGGATTGAGAACTCATCCCGACTCCTTTGTTCTTGTGAATAAGACCTTAGACAAACAAGTTTACCTGAAAGGCCGTGGTTTGTGCTTACTTAATAATGCCCCTTTTGGTAATATCGAAAACCCTTTTCACAGTTAAAAGAAGTAATGCCTACTATGACTCAAGTCGCGAAAAAAATTCTGGTAACGTGCGCCCTGCCGTACGCCAACGGCTCAATCCACCTCGGCCACATGCTGGAGCATATCCAGGCTGATGTCTGGGTCCGTTACCAGCGAATGCGCGGCCACGAGGTTAACTTCATCTGTGCGGACGATGCCCACGGCACGCCGATTATGCTGAAAGCGCAGCAGCTGGGGATTTCCCCGGAGCAGATGATTGCCGAAATGAGTCAGGAGCATCAGACCGATTTTGCTGGCTTTGACATCAGCTATGACAACTATCACTCCACGCACAGCGAAGAAAACCGCGAGCTGTCGGAGCTGATCTACACCCGTCTGAAAGAGAACGGTTTCATCAAAAACCGCACTATCTCTCAGCTGTACGATCCGGAAAAAGGCATGTTCCTGCCGGACCGTTTCGTCAAAGGCACCTGTCCAAAATGTAAATCCCCGGATCAGTACGGCGATAACTGCGAAGTCTGCGGCGCGACCTACAGCCCGACCGAACTGATTGAGCCCAAATCCGTGGTATCCGGCGCCACACCTGTGATGCGTGATTCCGAGCACTTCTTCTTCGACCTGCCGTCCTTCAGCGAAATGCTGCAGGCGTGGACCCGCAGTGGCGCGCTGCAGGAGCAGGTGGCGAACAAGATGCAGGAGTGGTTCGAATCCGGCCTGCAGCAGTGGGATATCTCCCGCGATGCGCCGTACTTTGGCTTCGAAATCCCGAATGCGCCGGGCAAATATTTCTACGTCTGGCTGGACGCGCCAATCGGCTACATGGGCTCCTTCAAGAACCTGTGCGACAAGCGGGGCGACACCGTCAGCTTCGACGAATACTGGAAGAAAGACTCTACCGCCGAGCTGTACCATTTCATCGGCAAAGACATCGTTTACTTCCACAGCCTGTTCTGGCCGGCCATGCTGGAAGGCAGCAACTTCCGCAAGCCGACCAACCTGTTCGTACACGGCTACGTCACGGTGAACGGCGCCAAGATGTCCAAGTCCCGCGGGACGTTCATCAAGGCCAGCACCTGGCTGAACCACTTCGACGCGGATAGCCTGCGCTACTACTACACCGCGAAGCTCTCTTCCCGCATCGACGATATCGACCTGAACCTGGAAGATTTCGTGCAGCGCGTGAACGCAGACATCGTCAACAAGGTGGTGAACCTGGCGTCCCGTAACGCGGGCTTTATCGCCAAGCGCTTTGACGGCGTAATGGCCGCTGAGCTGGCGGACCCTGCCCTGTACCAAACCTTCACCGACGCGGCAGCCACCATTGGCGAAGCCTGGGAAACGCGCGAGTTCGGTAAAGCAGTGCGTGAAATCATGGCGCTGGCTGACCTGGCTAACCGCTATGTGGACGAGCAGGCGCCGTGGGTTGTCGCTAAACAGGAAGGCCGCGATGCCGATCTGCAGGCCATCTGCTCCATGGGCATCAACCTGTTCCGCGTACTGATGACGTACCTGAAGCCAGTTCTGCCGCAGCTGGCAGCCCGCGCTGAAGCGTTCCTGAACACCGAACTGACCTGGGATGCAATGGCACAGCCGCTGCTCGGCCACAAGGTGAACACCTTTAAGGCGCTGTATAACCGCATCGAGATGAAGCAGGTTGAAGCGCTGGTCGAAGCCTCTAAAGAAGAGGTGAAAGCGGCTGCAGCACCGGTAACCGGCCCGCTGGCGGACGATCCGATTCAGGAAACCATCACTTTTGATGACTTTGCTAAAGTCGACCTGCGCGTGGCGCTGATTGAAAACGCAGAATTCGTGGAAGGCTCTGACAAGCTGCTGCGCCTGACGCTGGATCTCGGCGGCGAGAAGCGCAACGTCTTCTCCGGCATCCGTTCTGCCTACCCGGACCCGCAGGTGCTGATCGGCCGTCAAACCGTGATGGTCGCTAACCTGGCGCCGCGCAAAATGCGCTTCGGCATTTCCGAGGGGATGGTGATGGCAGCAGGCCCTGGCGGGAAGGATATCTTCCTGTTAAGCCCAGACGAAGGCGCGAAGCCGGGCCAGCAGGTGAAATAAAAAAAAAGCCGGAGATAATCTCCGGCTTTTTTATGGTTTCGGGTGATGCACCCGATGGGTCAGCCCGCGCAGGAAATTACGCAGAAACTGGTCGCCGCACTCGCGGTAATTTTTGTGGTCCGGCGCGCGCATCATGGCAGTGATTTCCGGCATCGACACGCGGTATTTCTGCTCGGTCATGATCGCCTGGATATCGTCCGTTTTCAACGAGAAGGCGATACGCAGCTTTTTCAGCACCGTGTTGTTGTTCACCCGACGCTCCAGCGCCAGCTCGGGCGCGGAGTCATCTTTTCCACGTTTATCGTAAATCAGCCCGTTCAGAAAACCCGACAGAATGATGTCCGGGCAGCGGACGAAGCCCTCTTCGTCCTCTTTGGTCATCCAGGTATCAAAATTTGCAGACGTGGATTCAATGTCGGACAGCGCAAGAATGCGCACCATGTCGTTATTGTTTGCTTTCAGGGTGTAGCGCAGGCTACGAAGAATATCGTTACTTAGCATAGAGCCTTCGAATGTCGATGATGCAATGGCGCGCAGTGTACCAGTTTTACAGGCCAATCGCCTCTTTCAAACTTTTCAGATAGCGGCGGCTGACGGGGACGGTCTGCCCGGCGCGCAGCACCAGCTCGGCCTGACCGTTATCTTCCAGACGGATCTCCTTCAGGTGTGCCATGTTCACCAGATACTGACGGTGACAGCGAATCAGCGGCGTACGGCTCTCCAGCGTGCGCAGGGTCAGCTCGGTAAACCCTTCGTTCCCTTCCGCGCTGGTGACAAACACCCCGCTCAGGCGGCTGCTGACAAACGCCACATCATCCATTTGCAGCAGATAAATCCGGCTGTGCCCGGTGCAAGGGATAAATTTCAGCGGCTGCTGGTTTTCCGGCAGCAGCGTAACGTCCTGGACGGTTCGCTCCTGGCGTAAGCGGGTGAGCGTTTTTTCCAGCCGCTTCTCTTCAATCGGCTTGAGTAAATAATCGAACGCGTGCTCCTCAAAAGCCTTAACGGCATATTCGTCGAACGCCGTCAGAAACACGATGTAGGGACGATGCGCCGGGTCGAGCATGCCGACCATCTCCAGCCCGCTGATGCGCGGCATCTGAATGTCGAGGAACAGCACGTCCGGGCGCAGCTTGTGCACCGCACCGATGGCCTCAATGGCGTTGGCGCACTCCCCCACAATCTCAATGTCTGGCTGCTCCTGCAGCAGAACGCGCAGGTTTTCCCGTGCCAGCGGCTCGTCATCCACAATCAGCACTCTTAACATGCGTTTTCCTCCAGCGGCAGTCGAACGGTAATACGGGTAAAACGGTCAGGCTCGCAGGCGACGGTAATGCCACAGTCGTCGCCAAAATGGGCGCGCAGACGTTTATCAACCAGGCTCATCCCTAATCCGCCCGAAGCGGAAGGCTGGTACAGCCCGGCGTTATCTTCAATATCCAGCACCAGATGGTGGTTAAAACGGCTGGCGGCAATGGTTATCTCCCCTCTCCCCAGCAGCTGCGAGGTACCGTGCTTGATGGCGTTCTCCACAATAGGCTGCAGGGTAAAGGCCGGAAGATGCTGATACGCCAGCTCGTCCGGAACGGAGAGCGACACCTGCAGGCGGGACTGAAACCGCGCCTGTTCAATTTGCAGATAGGCATTCACGTGCTCAATTTCATCGGCGAGGGTCACGATCTCTGACGGGCGCTTCAGGTTTTTACGGAAAAAGGTCGACAAAAACTGCACCAGCTGCGCGGCCTGATCGCTGTCGCGGCGAATCACCGCTTTGAGCGTGTTGAGGGCATTAAACAGGAAATGCGGATTGACCTGGGCATGCAGCAGCTTAATTTCAGACTGCGTCAGCAGGGCTTTCTGCCGTTCATACTGCCCGGCCAGAATTTGCGCGGAAAGAAGCTGGGCGATACCCTCCCCCAGCGTGCGGTTGATGGAGCTGAACAGACGGTTTTTCGCCTCATACAGCTTGATGGTGCCCATCACCCGCTGATTTTCCCCGCGCAGCGGAATGACGAGCGTGGAGCCCAGCTTGCACTGCGGATGCAGCGAGCAGCGGTAAGGCACTTCGTTACCGTCGGCATACACTACTTCGCCGGTTTCAATGGCGCGCAGCGTATAGGTCGACGAGATCGGTTTGCCCGGCAGGTGGTGATCGTCTCCGGTGCCGGTAAACGCCAGCAGCTTTTCGCGATCGGTAATGGCCACCGCGCCGATATCCAGCTCTTTATAGAGCACCTGCGCGACCTTCATGCTGTTCTCTTCGTTAAACCCCTGACGCAGGATCCCTTCGGTCGAGGCGGCAACCTTCAACGCCGTGGCGGAAAAGGCCGAGGTGTACTTCTCAAACATGGCGCGCTTGTCGAGCAGAATACGCATAAACAGCGCCGCGCCGACGGTGTTGGTCACCATCATCGGGGCGGCAATACTGCTGACCAGGTGCAGAGCATCCTCGAACGGGCGGGCAATCAGCAGAATGATCGCCATCTGCGCCATTTCAGCCACAAATGTGATGGCCCCGGCGGTAAGCGGGCTAAACACCTTGTCCGGGCGACCGCGCTTAATCATATAGCTGTGCACCAGGCCACCAAGCAGCCCTTCGACGATCGTCGAGATCATGCAGCTGAGCGCCGTCATCCCGCCCATGGAATAGCGATGCAGCCCACCGGTTAAACCGACAAGGCCACCGACGACCGGGCCGCCCAGCAGCCCGCCCATCACAGCGCCGATGGCACGCGTATTAGCAATAGAGTCTTCGATGTGGAGGCCGAAGTAGGTCCCCATGATGCAAAAAATAGAGAAGGTGACGTAGCAGAGCAGCTTGTGCGGCAGGCGTACGGTGACCTGCATCAGCGGAATGAAAAGACGCGTTTTGCTCATCAGCCAGGCAATGACCAGAAACACGCACATCTGCTGAAGCAACAGCAACACAAGGTTAAACTCGTACATACTCAAAACCGCACACGCTAAAAAACGCGTAACATACACGGATGCGGCTGAACTTTCTTTGAAGCGCCCCAAAAAAGCGTAAAATCGTGTCCGTTATCACATCTTTTTCTGCACATCGTGCATGGTTCGCATTATTTGTTTAAAAATTAATCAATTCTTCCTGGTTCGGCAAAGTGGGTCTACAGTTAAGCTGGGGACGCGTAAGCCAGGGGGCAAATATGGCGCTTTACACAATCGGTGAAGTGGCACTCCTTTGTGATATCAATCCCGTTACCCTACGGGCGTGGCAGCGACGGTATGGATTGCTCAAACCGCAGAGGACGGACGGTGGTCATCGCCTTTTCAACGATACCGATATCGACCGGATCCGTGAAATCAAAAGCTGGATCGACAACGGGGTGCAGGTCGGGAAAGTGAAGTCCCTGCTGAGCCACGACGACCCGGACACGCAACGCCTCTGGCGCGAGCAGCAGGAAACGCTGCTGCGGCTCCTGCAGGCCGGTAACCTGCAGCGACTGCGCGCCTGGATCAAAGAGCAGGGTCGCGATTATCCGGCGAAAACGCTTATCACCCATCTTTTCATTCCGCTCCGTCGGCGCCTGCAGTGCCAACAGTCTACCCTGCAGGCGCTGCTCAGCATGCTTGACGGGGTGCTGATCAACTATATTGCCGTCTGTCTTGCCTCGGCGAAGAACAAGGCAGGAAAAGATGCGCTGGTGGTCGGCTGGAACGTGCACGATACCACCCGTCTGTGGCTGGAAGCGTGGATCGCCACCCAAAAGGGCTGGCGCGTGGATGTCCTTGCGCACTCGCTGGGGCAGCTCAAACCCGAGTTTTTCGACGGCCAGACCCTGCTGGTCTGGTGTGGCGAAGTGCCGTCCGCCACGCAGCAACAGCTGCTGACGGAGTGGCGTGAGCATGGTTATCCGGTTTATTCCCTTGGCCCGGATGAGCCATAACGGCATTTAATGGTTCATTAACAGCTGCGCTTCACCGTATAATTGTTCCGTTAACAACAGGAGCACATGATGAAGGCAACCAAACTCGCCATTATTACCCTTTTTGTCCTGATGGCCGTAAGCGGTATCGGCGGCGTGATGCTTGCAGGATACTCGTTTATCGTTCGTGGCGGTGTCGGCTGAGGTATAGCGCCAGCCGCTCAAAAAGGCGATCGACGACGATGGCCGCCAGCGCGACCAGTACCGCCCCCTGCACAATATAAGCCGTATTAAACCCGCTTAAGCCGATGATGATCGGCGTTCCCAGCGTATTGGCACCGACCGTAGACGCAATGGTCGCCGTCCCGATGTTAATGATCACCGACGTGCGGATCCCGGCAATAATAACCGGTGCCGCAAGCGGCAGTTCTATCTTGCGCAGCCGCTGCCAGCGGCTCATCCCCATCCCTTCCGCCACGCTTAAAACAGACGCCGGGACCGCCGCAACGCCCGCCAGCGTGCCCTGCAGAACGGGCAACACGCCGTACAGAATCAGCGCAATAATCGCGGGCTGCTGACCAAAACCCATAACCGGCACCGCTATCGCCAGCACCGCCACCGGCGGAAACGTCTGTCCAATGGCCGCAACCGTCTCCACCAGCGGACGAAACTCCCGGCCCGCAGGTCGCGTGACCGCGATGCCCGCCCCTACTCCCAGCACCACCGCGATGACGCTTGAGAGCGCCACCAGACAGAGATGCGCCAGGGCAAGGTTAATAAAGCTCTCCTGCTGATACACCGGCCGCGGTAGCCCCGGAAAAAGAGTGTTAAACAGCGCCGCGCTGTGAGGCATCAGAAACAGTAAGGCGACAAAGAGCGCTACCAGCCAGAGGAGCGGATCACGCAGTGCCTTCACGCGTCACCTCCCCGGCCAGCAGATCGCGAAAATGCAGGCTGCCGCACGGCGCACCCCGGACATCCGCCACGGGCAGGACTTCGCACCGGCGCGCGACAAACGCGGAGAGGGCATCACGCAGGCTCATCTGCTCCTGTAGCGGTTCCCCGCCGGGCGGTGCATTCTCACGGCGCATATAGTCTCCGACCGTCCGCAGGGAGAGCAGCCTGACGCCCAGCTCGCTGCGGCCAAAAAACTCGCGTACAAAGTCATTCTTCGGGCTGGTCAGCAGCGCAAGCGGCGCGCCCTGCTGCACCACCTCGCCGTGGTCCATCAGCACCAGATGGTCGGCCAGGCGCAGGGCTTCATCGATATCGTGCGTCACGAGGACGATGGTTCGACCAAGAATGCGGTGAATGCGGGTCATCTCCGTTTGCAGCGCCCCGCGCGTAACGGGATCCAGCGCGCCAAAGGGTTCATCCATCAGCAGCACCTGCGGGTTAGCCGCCAGCGCGCGCGCCACGCCCACGCGCTGCTGTTGTCCACCGGAGAGCTGGTGAGGATAGCGGTTGCGCAACGCGGGCTCCAGCCCCAGCAGAGACATCAGTTCATCAACGCGGTCAGCGATTTTAGCCCGCGACCATTTCTCCAGCTGCAGCACGGTGGCGATGTTCTGTGCCACCGTCCAGTGCGGAAACAGGCCGATAGACTGAATGGCATAGCCCATTCGGCGGCGCAGCTCCAGCACCGGCAGGCTGCGGATCTCTTCCCCGGCAAAGCGAATTAACCCGCTGTCATGCTCCACCAACCGGTTGATCATCTTCAGCGTGGTGGATTTTCCCGAGCCCGAAGTGCCAATCAGCACGGAAAATGCCCCCTCGGCAAAGTTCAGGTTCAGATGGCTTGCCGCCGGGCGGCCGGCAAAGGTTTTACTCACATCATGAAATTCAATCATTGGCTCTTCTCCTGAGCAGCGCGAGCCATAAGGCAAACAGGGCGTCGACGACAACCGCCAGCGCAATGGTAGGGACTACGCCTAACAACACCAGATCGAGGGCGCTGCTCAGCAGCCCCTGGAACACCAGCGCGCCAAAGCCGCCCGCTCCAATCAGCGCGGCAATCACCGCCATGCCAACGGTCTGAACCGCTACCACCCGCAGGCTGCGCAGCAGCAGGGGCAGCGCCAGCGGGAGCTGTATCTTCCAGAAACACTGTCGCGCGCTCATCCCCATCGCGTGGGCGCTTTCCAGCACATCCGGCGCAACCTGGCTTAAGCCGGCGACTACGCCGCGCACCAGCGGGAGCAGCGCGTACAGCACCAGCGCAATCAGCGCGGGTGTTAACCCCGTTCCGGCGATACCCACCGCGCCCAGCGCGGGAAACGACTTCACCAGCCCGGCCAGGGGGGCAATCAGCAGGCCAAACAGCGCAACGGAGGGAATGGTCTGGATGACGTTGAGCACGGCAAAGATGCTACCCTGACGTGAGGGATGACGATAACACCACATGCCGAGCGGTATCCCGATCAGCAGCGCCGGGATCAGCGTGCCGAAAAGGATCGTCAGATGTTGCGCCAGAGCATCATTAAATACCTCCTGACGGTTGGCGTACTCTTTTAACAGCGAGAGGTTGTTCAGTTCACCGCTGAACAATAACAGCAGCGGAATAGACCATATCTGTGCATTAAGCACCCAGCGCCAGACAGAACTGGCGATGAGACGACGAATCGCATCGCTGCTGGCCAGTAAACACAAAGCCAGCCAGAGCCACAGGCCGCTGCCTGGCGTGGTTCTCGCCAGCGGACTTTCCGCCGAGGCCATATGCGTTGCCGCCAGCCCCGCGCTCCAGAACAGCGCGATAAAGAGACCTTCCGAGAGCAGCAGCGTTAGCCACTGCGCCGTTCGCCCTTGCCAGAGCGACAGTCCAACCCACGCGGCCAGCGCAGCCGCCAGCCACCACGGCGTGAACGACCATACGTCCCAGAGAGCACGCCCTTCCCCCGACATCAGGCGGTTAGGCGCGACGTTCACAAACGGTAACGCGACCGCCGCGATGGCCACGCAGGCCAACAGCAGCAGTACGCGGTTATGACATTTTATTGGCACAGCCCTTTCCCGTTACTTCACAAGCCCTTGTTGTTTCAGGAAGTCGGCGGCCACTTTTTTGGCATCCAGTCCCTCGACGGCAATGCTGGCGTTCAGCTGTTGCAGCGTTTTTTCATCCAGCTTTTCGAAGACCGGTTTGAGCCATTCAGCAATATCCGGGTAGGCTTTCAGTACCGCCTCACGCACAACCGGGGTTGGAGCGTAGATCGGCTGAACGCCTTTTGGATCGGTCAGGGTTTGTAGGCCCAGCGCCGCGACCGGGCCGTCGGTGCCGTAGGCCATCGCCGCGTTAACGCCGGAGGTTTGCTGCGCCGCCGCCTTAATGGTTACCGCCGTATCTCCGCCCGCCAGCGAGAGCAGTTGTGCCTGGTCGAGCTTGAAGTCGTAGGCTTTTTCAAACGCCGGCAGCGCGTCAGGACGCTCGATAAACTCCGCGGACGCCGCGAGCTTGAAGTCGCCCTTCTCTTTCAGGTAGCGGCTGAGATCCGCAAGCGAGGTGAGCTTCCCTTTCTCCGCCACGTCCTTACGCACGGCGATAGTCCAGGTATTGTTGGCCGGGGCCGGGGTCAGCCAGACCAGCTTGTTCTGTTCCGCGTCGAGTTTTTTGACTTTTTCATAGCCAGCTTTGGCGTTTTTCCATGCTGGATCGTTCTCTTCTTTAAAGAAGAACGCGCCGTTGCCGGTATATTCAGGATAGATATCCAGCTCGCCGGAGGTAATCGCGCCGCGCACGACGGGCGTGGTGCCCAGTTGAACTTTATTGACGGTTTTCACGCCGTGGCTTTCCAGCACCTGGAGAATAATATTCCCGAGCAGCGCGCCCTCGGTATCGATCTTTGAGCCCACTTTTACCGGCTCCGCCGCCTGTAACGGCAGGCTTAGCGCCGCGAGTAGCGCCGCAGAAACTACCATCCCCGATTTAATCGTCATTCCGCTATCCTCATTTTTTTGCTGCCTTTTTCAGAGGCTTGAGAGAAAAGCGTAGCTTAAAACGGCGGATTTACCCGGCAAAATGCCTTTTTAGCATAAGGTAAGACGCATCCCCCGATGGACGGGGGATGCAAAGGAGGGAAAGGTTACAGCAGCTCGAACTCGCCTTTATTTACGCGGGCGGAATCCACCCCGATAAAGACGTTAAACTTGCCCGGTTCCGCATCATATTTCATCTGCTGGTTCCAGAACTTCAGCGCATCCACGTCAATCGGGAAGCTGATGGTTTTGGTTTCGCCAGGCTTGAGATTGACCTTCTCAAAGCCGCGCAGCTGCTTCACAGGACGGCTCATCGAGGCGGTGACATCCTGCACGTACATCTGAATCACCGTTGCCCCTTCACGCTTGCCGGTGTTGGTCACCTCGACGCTGGCGGTGACCTTGCCGTCACGCTTCAGGCTCGGCGCCGACATTTTCACCTCAGAAACCTTGAAGGTGGTGTAGCTCAGGCCATAACCAAACGGATAGAGCGGGCCGTTAGCTTCGTCGAAGTAACGAGACGTGTATTTGTTCGGCTTGTCGGCGTTGTACGGGCGACCGGTGTTCAGGTGGCTGTAGTAAACCGGGATCTGCCCGACGGAGCGCGGGAAGGACATCGGCAGCTTGCCCGACGGGTTGTAATCGCCAAACAGCACGTCGGCGATGGCGTTACCGCCTTCGGTGCCGGCGAACCAGGTTTCCAGAATGGCGTCAGCCTGCTGGTCCTCTTTCACCAGCGCCAGCGGACGACCGTTCATCAGCACCAGCACCAGCGGCTTGCCGGTCGCTTTCAGGGCGGCGATCAGATCGCGCTGGCTCTGCGGGATGGTGATGTCGGTACGGCTGGAGGCTTCGTGCGCCATACCCTGCGCTTCCCCCACGACCGCGACAACGACGTCAGACTGCTTCGCCGCGTTGACCGCTTCGTCGATCATCTCCTTAGGCGTGCGCGGATCGACCTTCACCGCTTCCTCGTACTGGTTGAGGAAGGTGACGATGTCTTTATCGTCGGTGACGTTCGCCCCTTTGGCGTACACCACTTTGGCGTTTTCACCGACGGCGCTCTTGATGCCGGTCAGGACGGTAACGGACTGATCGGCCACGCCCGCAGCAGACCAGCTCCCCATCACGTCGCGCTTGCTGTCAGCCAGCGGGCCGACCACAGCAATAGTGCCGGATTTTTTCAGCGGCAGCGTGTCGAGGCGGTTCTTCAGCAGCACCAGACTTTCGCGCGCCACTTCACGCGCCTCTTTACGGTGCAGGCGACTTTCGGCGTTGGTATCCGCCGGGTCAGAATCTTTCGGCCCCAGGTGGCTGTACGGATCGTTAAACAGCCCCATGTCATATTTCACGTTCAGCACGTGGCGCGCGGCATCGTCCAGCTCCGCCATCGTTACCTTGCCGCTCTTCACCAGCCCCGGCAGGTATTTGCTGTAGTACTCGTCGCTCATGCTCATGTTGATGCCGGACTTGAGCGCCACGCGCACGGCGTCTTCCGGATCGGACGCCGTGCCGTGCTTGATCAACTCTTTAATCGCGCCGTGGTCGGAAACAGTGATGCCCTTAAAGCCCCACTGGTCGCGCAGGACGTCTTTCAGCAGCCAGGAATCGGAGGTCGCAGGCGTGCCGTTCAGCGAGTTCAGCGCCACCATCACCGCGCCGCTGCCCGCATCCAGCCCTGCTTTGTACGGCGGCATGTAGTCGTTAAACAGGCGCTGTGGGCTCATGTCGACGGTGTTGTACTCTTTACCGCCTTCCACGGCGCCGTAGGCCGCGAAGTGTTTAACGCTGGTCATCACCGAGTAGCGGTCCGCCGGGCTCTTGCCCTGCATCGCTTCCACCATGGTTTTGCCCATCGTGGCCGTTAAATAGGTATCTTCACCGAAGCCTTCCGAGGCGCGGCCCCAGCGCGGATCGCGCGAGACGTCCACCATCGGTGCCCAGGTCATGTTCAGGCCGTCGTCCGCCGCTTCATAGGCCGACACGCGCCCGACGGTTTTCACCGCGTCGAGGTTAAACGAGGAGGCTAAGCCGAGGCTGATCGGGAAGACGGTACGCTGGCCGTGCACCACGTCATAGGCAAAGAACAACGGGATTTTCAGACGGCTGAGCTGCATCACCTGATCCTGCATGGCGCGGATATCCTGGCGGGTGACGGTGTTAAAAATCGCGCCCACCTGGTTCTCTTTGATCATCTCGCGGATGGCCTCTTTCGGGTTATCCGGGCCAACGCTGATCAGACGCAGCTGGCCGATTTTTTCATCGACCGTCATCTTCTTAAGCAACTCCGTGACAAACGCGTCGCGGGCTTCAGGCGTGAGCGGGTGATTACCAAACAAATCCTCTGCCAGCGCAGGTTGCAGCGCCAGGCTGACGGCGACACCTACAGAACATAGCCATTTCATGTTGTTATTCTCTCTCATCAATAACCGTGGGAAGCACCCGGCCAGACCGTGCGAAAAGCGCAGTGTGCCATAAACCCTCTGAACGTTGCAGGGTTATTCTCTGATTTTTCTCGTGAATACTCGACCGCTGAACAGTTAATCGCGCTATGCTTTACAGCGAGAAATTTGCCCCACCACAAGGAGTGGAAGATGACTTCTGTTCGAACTGACGATAACAAAACATTTATTAACGAACTGTCGCGCCTGATTGGCTCCTCTCACCTGCTTACCGACCCGGCCAAAACCGCCCGCTACCGTAAGGGTTTCCGCTCCGGCCAGGGCGACGCGCTGGCGGTGGTCTTCCCCGGCACGCTGCTGGAGCTGTGGCGCGTGCTGAGCGCCTGCGTTGCGGCGGACAAGATTATTTTAATGCAGGCGGCCAACACCGGCCTGACCGAAGGTTCCACGCCGAACGGCAACGATTACGATCGCGATATCGTGATTATCAGCACCCTGCGCCTCGACAAGCTGCACCTGCTGGACAAAGGCGAGCAGGTGCTCGCGTTCCCGGGCACCACGCTGTACTCGCTGGAAAAAGCGCTTAAGCCGCTGGGCCGCGAGCCGCACTCGGTGATCGGCTCCTCCTGCATTGGCGCCTCGGTGGTCGGTGGGATTTGCAATAACTCCGGCGGTTCGCTGGTCCAGCGCGGCCCGGCCTACACCGAAATGTCACTTTTTGCCCGCATCGATGAAAACGGCAAGCTGACGCTGGTGAACCACCTGGGCATCGATCTGGGCGTGACGCCGGAACAGATCCTCAGCAAGCTCGACGACGACCGCGTGAGGGACGAAGACGTGCAGCACGATGGTCGCCACGCGCACGACCATGATTACATCACCCGCGTACGCGATATCGAGGCCGATACCCCGGCGCGCTACAACGCCGATCCGGATCGCCTGTTTGAATCGTCCGGCTGCGCGGGCAAGCTGGCCGTTTTTGCGGTGCGTCTCGACACCTTCCCGGCAGAGAAAAAGCAGCAAGTATTTTACATCGGCACCAATCAGCCTGAGGTCCTGACCGAAATTCGTCGCCATATTCTGGGCGAATTCACCCACCTGCCGGTGGCGGGCGAGTACATGCATCGGGATATTTACGACATCGCGGAGCGCTACGGGAAAGACACTTTCCTGATGATCGATAAGCTTGGCACCGACAAAATGCCGTTTTTCTTCACCATGAAGGGCCGCACCGACGCGATGCTGGAGAAAGTGTCGCTGTTCAAGCCCCACTTCACCGACCGCTTTATGCAGAAGCTGGGCAACGTTTTCCCTGCGCATCTGCCGGAGCGAATGAAAACCTGGCGTGATAAGTACGAACATCACCTGCTGCTGAAAATGGCCGGGGACGGGATCGCCGAAGCGCAGAGCTGGCTGACCGAGTTCTTCAGGACGGCTGAGGGTGATTTCTTTGCCTGCACGCCGGAAGAAGGCAGCAAAGCCTTCCTGCACCGCTTCGCCGCGGCGGGTGCCGCTATCCGTTACCAGGCGGTGCATTCCGAAGAAGTGGAAGATATTCTGGCGCTGGATATCGCCCTGCGACGCAACGACACCGAATGGTTTGAGCATCTGCCGCCGGAAATCGACAGCAAGCTGGTGCATAAGCTCTATTACGGCCACTTTATGTGCTACGTCTTCCATCAGGATTATATCGTCAAAAAAGGGGTAGATGCTCACGAACTGAAGGAGCAGATGCTCGCCCTGCTGCGCGAGCGTGGCGCACAATATCCTGCGGAACACAACGTCGGGCATCTTTATAAAGCCCCTGACGCCCTTAAGCAGTTTTATCGCGAGAATGACCCTACAAACAGCATGAATCCCGGCATAGGGAAAACAACGCGGAAGAAATACTGGAAAGAGAGTGCAGACGCGGAGCAGCGCATAACGCAAGCGTCTGATTAAACCCTACAGCCAAATTTGAGAGATTGTTTCGCGCGCCTTAATCGTAATAGAGTAGCGGTCTGTCGCCGGAGAAATGTTTCTCCGGCATTCTATAACGAGGAGCAGGCGCATCATGTCGGCTGTTGATGTTTTATCCGAAACCGAACTGGAAGTGCGCGACGCCCTTCCCGATGATGTGCATGCCATCGCCGCCATCTATGCCTGGCATGTGCTTCACGGACGCGCGTCATTCGAAGAAGTCCCCCCCACCATCGACGAAATGCGTCAGCGCATGAAAAGCGTGGCCGAGAACGGTTTACCGTGGCTCATCGCGCTCTATCGCGGCATCGTGGTGGGCTATTGTTACGCCACCCCTTACCGACCGCGTCAGGCCTATCGCTATACCCTGGAAGAGTCGATTTACGTGGATGCCAGCATCACCGGACGCGGTTTTGGCACCGCATTAATGAACGCGCTGATCGCGCGCTGCGAGCAGGGCCCGTGGCGGCAGATGATTGCCGTTGTGGGAGATGGCAATAATAATTCCGGCTCGTTACGGCTGCATAAAAAACACGGCTTTGAGATTGTCGGTCAGCTTCGCAGCGTGGGGTATAAGAAAGGCGACTGGCGGGATACGGTGATAATGCAGCGCCCGCTCAACGATGGGGACTGGACGCTGCCGGAATAAACGTAAAACGGTAACCTGGGTTACCGTTTTTAGTGTTTTCTCCCTCTCCCGTGGGAGAGGGTCGGGGTGAGGGCATCAACGCGCAGAGGGGAATTAATCGTTTTGCGCCGTCGCCATCTGCTCCGCTTTCTGCTTTTTATAGGTCAATGCCGCAGCCGGAACGGGCTGCACTTTCCCGGTCTCAATCCAGGTCCGCAGGCGGCTCGCATCCGCGAAGTGGGTATATTTCCCGAAGGCATCCATCACCACCAGCGCCACCGGCTTACCGTTAAACACGGTGCGCATCACCAGGCAGTGGCCTGCCGCATTGGTAAACCCGGTTTTGGTTAACTGAATATTCCAGTTCTCGCGGTACACCAGATGGTTCGTGTTGCGAAACGGCAGTGTGTAAGACGGATTCGAGAATGTCGCCATGTCCTCACGCGTGGTGCTGAGCTGGCCGAGCAGCGGGTACTGCTTGCTGGCAATCAGCAGTTTCGTCAGATCGCGGGCCGTGGAGACGTTGTTAATCGACAGACCCGTCGGTTCAACAAAATGAGTATTGCTCATCCCCAGCGCTTTGGCTTTGGCGTTCATCGCGCGGATAAAGGCATCGTAACCGCCAGGATAGTGGTGCGCCAGACTTGCCGCCGCACGGTTTTCGGACGACATCAGCGCCAGCAGCAGCATATTTTTACGGCTGATTTCACTGTTCAGGCGCACGCGAGAGTAGATCCCTTTCATCTCCGGCGTGTGGCTGATATCCACTTTCAGCTTTTCGTCCAGCGGCAGGCGAGCATCAAGCACCACCATCGCGGTCATTAATTTGGTTATTGAGGCGATCGGGCGCACCAGGTCCGGGTGGCTGGCGTAAATCACCTTATTGGTGTTGAGATCAACAATCATCGCGCTGCCGGACGCAATTTGCGGCTGAGCAGCAGCGGTGGTCACCGCGGGCGTTTTGGCGACGGCTGGCACGGCAGCGGACGCACCCAGCAGCAGCGCCAGGCTAAGTAAGGAGACACGAAATTTCAGCATGGTGAGACTTCTGATAATTATTCACGCACGTAATGACGTACACCGCCTGTGTCGACGGATAAACACAGGCTGGCTTCGGCATCATAGCGGTCACCGTGCTTTGTCGCCAGCGGATAATCGTGAACAGATGCTGCATTGCTGGCATTTACGCCAGCAATGCAGTGAGCTTAGAAGAGACGGTATCCATAACCCCAAAGAATAACCGTCAGTGCCAGTAACACCTCCAGTACCAGCACCCCGATGGCAAGCGTGGAGCCGGAGAAGCTCAGGCCCTCTTCTTTATTGATATTCAGGAAGGTTGGAACGCCCAGATACAGCAGATAACCGGTGTAAAAGAGCGCAACAGTACCGATCAGCGCGCACAGCCAGACCAGTGGATAGAGCGCAACAATACCGCTTAAGAACAGCGGGGTCGCGACGTATCCGGCGAAGACCATACAGTGTGCCAGCGATGGGCGCTGCGGGTAGTTACGCGCCATCCAGTGAATGACGCGCCCCATGACCGCCACCCCTGCCAGCATCAGGCCATAAAAAAGAATGGCCAGATAAAGCCCGGTAAACCAGGAGAGCTGAACCACGGTACCGTCACCGAAGTTCCAGCCGATTTGTGTTGTGCCAATAAACGCGCATATTACCGGCACCGCGGCCATCAGCAGCACGTGGTGAGTGTAATGATGCGATACCGTTTCGTTCTCACTTTTGATGACATGCATTTCACGATCGGGATGGGAGAAAAGTCCCCAGACATGGTTCATAGCGCCCCCTTGTTGTCGGCCCGTCAGCGATACCTTAAGTATAATGCAGGCTTTAGATTATTTTATGTACAGTGGGAAATTTCCGTTGATTGCCGCGCGGTTGATTCATGAGGTATATGATTAAACGAGGTACGCAGAGGGAGATAACCGTTACGTAATGGATATTAACGCACTCATTGAACAATATGGATATGCCGCGCTGGTCATCGGCAGCGTGGCGGAAGGTGAAACCATCACGCTGCTGGGCGGCGTCGCCGCGCATCAGGGATTACTCAAGTTTCCGCTGGTCGTCGCTGCGGTCGCGCTGGGCGGCATGATTGGCGATCAGTTGCTCTACTTCCTGGGGCTGCGCTTTGGGCCGACGCTGCTCAAGCGTTTCGTTAAACACAAAAAGAAAATCAACCGCGCGCAGCGCCTGATCCAGCGTCACCCTTATCTGTTCGTGATTGGCACCCGCTTTATGTACGGCTTCAGGATTATCGGGCCGATACTGATTGGTGCCAGCCGCCTGCCGCCAAAAATTTTCCTTCCGCTGAATATTGTTGGCGCGATAGCCTGGGCGCTGATCTTCACGACGCTTGGTTACGTGGGTGGCGAGGTGATTGGCCCGTGGCTGCATAACCTTGACCAGCACCTGAAGCACTGGGCGTGGTTGATTCTGGTGGTTGTGGCGGTGATTGGGGTCAGGCTGTGGATGCGGCACAGAGAGAAGAAGCGGGATGAGGAGTGAGTCAGCCTGGTGCCCCTCACCCCTTTGGGGAGAGGGATACATTGAGGGGAAACCTGTTACCCTTCCGGCTTAAACTGCGGGTTCGCCAGCATAAAGCCCCCGTCGACGATAAACGATTGCCCTGTGGTATAGCTGGCGTCGCTGTCACACAGCCACGCCACCAGGCTGGCGATTTCTTTGGTGTGGCCCGGCCTTGCCAGCGGAATTTCCGGCATTGCCCCTTCCTTCACTTCGCTGTCGTCCATATCGTTCATCGGCGTGGCAATGGCCCCCGGCGCGACGGCGTTCACCAGAATCTTGTGCTTCACCAGCTCCATCGCCATCGATTTGGTTAAGCCGCCGAGCGCATGTTTCGCAGCCGTGTAAGCGCTGGCATCAGGCAGCGGCGTGTGCTCATGCACCGAGGTGATGTTCACAATCCGCCCCCCTTCCCCCTGCTTCACCATCTGCCGTGCCGCAATCTGCGAGCAGAGAAACGCGCCGTCCACGTCGACGGTAAAAATGTTCCGCCAGTCGTCAAACGCCATCTCAAGAAATGGCGCTTTGGTCATCGCTCCGGCATTGTTAACCAGCACGTCCAGCCGGCCGAAACGTGCAATGAGCGTTTCAATGGCTTCAGCGCCGTCCGGGAGCGTGCCTAAATCAAGATGGATAGCCTCCGCGCGCTGCCCCCGCGCTTCGACTTCGCGGCAGGTTTCCAGCGCCCCTTTTTCATCCGAATGCCAGGTGACGCCAATATCAAACCCGCGCTCTGCCAGCATCAGCGCCGTGGTTTTACCGATCCCGGAATCCGATGCGGTTACAATCGCTACTCTGTTCATACTCACCTCCTGAAAATGTGCAAAGAGGTAAGTATAGATAATCACCCTTTTTAGCCGTGATGATAGCCACCGCCCAGCGCGGACGTCAGCTGTAGCGTGGCATCCAGGTACTGCCCTTTCAGGGTCAGTGCAGCGATATGTTCCTTGAGTGCCGGAATTTTGGCCTCGCTGACGCGGGAACCGGCAATAATCCCGACGCTAAAGCGCGCCTGTGCCAGTGCCACCACGCGCGCGGCATCTTTCTCGACCTGCTGCTGTTGCTGATTTTTTGCGGTCAGGGTTTCAACTTCGCTGGCCGTGCGCGCCACCTGATTAACGGCATCGACCACTGCCTTGTTGTAGTTAGCCACCGACAGATTGTTCTGCGCCTGGGCAATATCCAGATTCGCATTCAGCCTGCCGCTGTCGAAGATCGGCAGCGTCAGCCCGGCGGTGACGCCCATTTGCTGGGCGGAGGAACGGAACAGATCGCTCAGATGCAGGGCATCCTGCTGCAAGAATGCCATCAGATTCACGTCGGGATAGAAGGCGGCTTTGGCGGCATCCACTTCGCTCAGGGAAGCTTCAATGTACCAGTGCGCCTCCTGCAGATCCGGGCGGCGAGCCAGCAGCTCGTATCCCAGCGTGGTAGGCAACGCCGCTTCTGCTGCCGGTAAAGCATGGCGAGTCAGTTTCATTGAGGAGGTATTAGTCAGGGCCTGCAGACGTGCCTCAACGGCTTTCATTTTGCCTTTTACCCCGGCAATCTGCTCTTCGGTTTTACTGGCATTGATATCGGTTTCGACACCTTCTACCGAAGATGTGATCCCGTGCTGATACAGCTTGCGGTCGGCACCGATGATATTTTCCTGCTCGTGTTTAATCTGTGCGAGAACGTCCCCCACCGCGGCCTGGGTCTGCCACTCCCAGTAAAGCCGCGCGACGCTGCTGGCCAACAGCTGACGCGTCTGCTCCATCTCAGCTTTCTGGGCGTTGACCTTGCCGATACGGGCTTCAACCTGCGCGCGGTTTTTTCCCCACAAATCGAGATCCCAGCCCGCTGTCAGGCCAAAGGTACCGTTGGTATACCACGGCCCGGTGGTGCCCGCGGCCGGATCGGTAATGGCGAAGGGCCCCATCAGCCCTTCCGCAGACATCTTCTGCCGCTCCGCATCGGCGGAAAAATCCATCTGAGGGCCGTCTGCCGCCAGGGTGGCTTTCGCCTGCGCTTCCGCGAGCGTAATACGCTGTCGGGCGATTTGCATATCCGGCGCATCATTTAGCGCCTTCGCGATCAGAGAATTAAGCTGCGGATCGTTATAGTCTTTCCACCATTCGTTTTTCGGCCAGCTGGTTTGACTTAGCCGTGTATTCACCGACGCCGCAGCGGCTTGCGTTTTAATCGGCGACACGCTGGCATGTTCCTGCGCGCAGGCAGCCAGCATTAAGACAAGAGGAGCACTCAGAGATAAAATAAGAGAACGTTTCATTACGCCATAACTCAAAAAATTAAAGGCGCAAATTACGCTTGATGCCATTCCGTTTTTTAGTAACGCGTGGCAATCCGCAAATTGTCATACATTTTCATATTCGGCAATTTATTCCTAACCCCAATGAATAAATTCAACATATCCATTCCAATTATGAATTGGCTGCTACACTTATTCAGTGTCATACACGGGCAGGAGAAGGGAATGAAAATATTACTGTGGGTTATTTTAATTATATTTTTGATAGGGCTGTTAGTGGTTACCGGCGTATTCAAAATGATTTTCTGATTTATTTGCCCGGCACTGCGCCGGGCGACGTTATTCCTTTCAGGCTTTCAGCGATGCCCCCTTCGTGGCAATCACCTCTTTATACCAGTAAAAACTCTTTTTGCGGCTGCGGGCCAGAGTGCCTTTACCGCTGTCATCGCGGTCCACATAAATAAAGCCGTAGCGCTTGGACAGTTCCGCTTTGGAGGCGCTGACCAGGTCGATGGGCCCCCAGCTGGTGTATCCCATTACCTCAACGCCGTCGTCAATCGCCTCGCGCACCTGCACCAGGTGGTCGTTAAGGTAGCTGATGCGGTAATCATCCTGCACCACGCCGTCGGCGTCCGGTTTGTCCTTCGCGCCGAGGCCGTTCTCGACGATAAACAGCGGCTTCTGATAACGATCCCAGAGCACGTTCAGCAGCGTACGCAGGCCAACCGGATCGATCTGCCAGCCCCACTCTGAGCTTGCCAGATGCGGGTTTGGCACCATTCTCAGGATGTTGCCCCGCGCCTGCTGGTTCAACTCGTCATCGGTCGTCACGCAGCCGGTCATGTAATAGCTGAACGAGATAAAATCGACGGTGGATTTCAGCGCCTCGCGGTCGGCGTCGGTGATATCAATCTCAATTTCGCTGTCGCGGAAGAAGCGCAGCATATACCCCGGGTACGCCCCGCGGCACTGCACGTCGCCAAAGAACTGCCAGGCGCGGTTCTCCTGTAGCGCCTCCAGCACGTCTTCTGGCCTGCAGGTCAGCGGGTACATCAGGCCGCCCAGCAGCATGTTGCCAATTTTTGCATCCGGGATAATCTCGTGGCAGGCTTTCACCGCCAGCGCGCTGGCCACCAGCTGATGGTGGATCGCCTGATACACTTCCCCTTTGCTGCTGGTTTCCGGCAGGCCCACGCCAGTCATCGGCGCATGCAGGGACATGTTGATTTCGTTGAAGGTCAGCCACAGCTTCACCTTCTCCCTGTAGCGCGCAAAGACGGTTCGGGCGTAGCGCTCAAAGAAGCCGATAGTCTGACGACTGCCCCAGCCGCCGTACTGTTTCACCAGCCCCCACGGCATTTCGTAATGCGACAGCGTTACCAGCGGCGTGATGTCGTGCGCGGCCAGTTCGTCAAACAACCTGTCGTAAAACGCCAGACCCGCTTCGTTTGGCGTCTGCTCGTCGCCGTTCGGGAAGATACGCGTCCAGGCAATGGAGACGCGCAGGCAGCTAAAGCCCATTTCGGCAAAGAGTTTGATGTCTTCCGGGTAGCGGTGATAGAAATCTATCGCCACATCTTTAATCCCGCTGTCGCCCGCCATGCGCTCCACCACCGGGCCAAAGACCCCCTGCGGCTGGACGTCTGAGGTGGAAAGCCCTTTGCCATCCTCCAGATATGCGCCTTCTACCTGGTTCGCGGCAACCGCGCCGCCCCATAAAAAATCATCCGGGAAAGTTTTCATCACGTTCTCCTGTTATTGATGGCTTACGCTGAGCAGCGGTGCACCGGCGTTGACGGACGTTGCCGCCACGGTCGCCACCGCGCGATACTCGTCGCTGTTACTGATAATGATCGGCGTCGCCAGGTCGTATCCGGCATCGATAATCGCCTGACGATCAAACTCCAGCAGCAGGTCGCCCGGCTGCACCCTGTCGCCCACCTTCACATGGGCGGTAAACGGTTTACCATCGAGCTTCACGGTGTCGATCCCCACGTGGATTAACACTTCAATGCCGCTGTCGCTGAGCAGGCCGATGGCGTGTTTGGTCTGGAAAAGAGAGGCAACAACGCCCGCAAACGGGGCAACCACCCTGTTGTCGGAGGGAATGATGGCGGCACCGCTGCCCAGCAGGCCGCTGGCAAAGGTGGTATCAGGCACCTGATCGAGCGCCAGCACGGTACCGGTCATCGGTGCCAGCACATCGTTTTCACCCGCTGGCGCAACCGCCTCGGGCGCTGAGCGTGCTGGCATGCCCGCCACCAGCGTCAGGACGCAGCCCAGCACCAGCGCCACGACGGTGCCGATAATGCCGCCCCACAGGGTGGCGTCTACGCCGCCCGGCGGGATCATCTGGGCGATGGTAAAAATATTGGCAAAGCCGAACGAATAGACATGAGTGTCGCTAAAGCCGACTATCGCGCCGCCGACGGCACCCGCGACGCAGCCAAAGATAAACGGACGGCGCAGCGGCAGGTTAACCCCGTACACGGCCGGTTCGGTGATGCCAAAAATCCCCGCCGTCACGGACGAACCGGCCAGCATTTTCTGGCGCGCGTCGCGGGTGCGCAGGAAAATCCCCAGCGCCGCGCCCACCTGGCCAAACACCGCCGGGAGCAGCATCGGCAGCATGGAGTCATGGCCCAGCACCGCCAGGTTGTTAATCATCAGCGGCACCAGCCCCCAGTGCAGGCCGAAGATCACGCAGACCTGCCACAGCGCCCCCATTGCCGCGCCCGCCAGCCACGGTGCCAGGACATAAACCCACTGGTAGCCGTTGGCCAGCATCTGGCTGAGCCAGGTCGCCAGCGGGCCAATGACCAGGAAGGTCAGCGGCACGGTCACGCCTAAGCAAATCAGCGGCGCGAAGAAGTTCTTCATCGAGGACGGCAGCAGCCTGGTACTCTGTTTTTCCAGCCAGCAGCTTACCCACGCGGCGAGAATGATCGGGATCACCGACGAGCTGTAGTTAAACCATGTGATCGGTATACCAAGAAACGCATCGGTAAACGCCCCCGGCTGCTGGCTGGCATTGAACGCGGCGATCATCATCGGGTGCGTAAGGGCCCCGCCGATCACCATCGTAATAAACGGGTTGCCACCAAATTTTTTCCCCGCGGTATAGCCCAGCACCAGCGGGAAGAAGAAGAACAGCGCGTCGCTCGCGGCGAACCAGATTTTATAGGTGCCGCTTTCAGGAGTGAGCCAGTCGCAGACCACCGCCAGCGCCAGCAGCCCTTTCAGAATACCGGAGGCCGCCAGAATGCCGATAAACGGAGTGAAAATTCCGGAGACGATGTCGATCAGGCGGCCCAGCAGGTTGCCCTTCTCGCCCTTCTCCTCCACGGCCGGCGCGTCGTCGGTGAGCCCGGCCTCGCTACGTACCGCCTGCCAGACGTCGTGTACGTGGTTACCAATCACCACCTGGAACTGGCCGCCGCTTTCGACCACCATAATCACGCCCGGGTTTTTCTTCAGCCCTTCAGCGTCCGCTTTCTGTTTATCTTTCAGTTTAAAGCGAAGCCGGGTCGCACAGTGGACAAGGCTGACAATGTTCTCTTTTCCGCCAACGTGGCCGAGAATATCCTTTGCTAACGCCTGGTATTCCATCTCGATTTCCTTACATCCGATGCCCGCAGGCACGTGTTGACTGAGTATAAAAATAAAAAAACCCGAGAACGTCCTCCTTGCGGAGGCCGCGCCCAGGTTTTGCCTGCGTTATGCAGTAACAATCCAGATTTGAGGCTTAACGCCCCTCTTTTCTCACCCGTTCAATATGAATGGCGAGGAACATAATTTCTTCGGTCGTCAGCTCGCGCTGATAGCTTTTGTTCAGGTGCTGCGCGATTTTCTCGGCGCATTTCCACGCTTTCGCGTAGTTGTCCTTTACCGCGGTATGCAGCGAGACGTCGTCATCGTCCACCACGGTGCGGGTCAGCATCCGCTGGGCAAAAAACTTCAGATGCGTGACAAAACGCTGATAGCTGAGCGACTCTTCGTCGTACTCCAGCTGTAGCTGATACTTCACCAGCTGCAGGATCTCCTGCATCACTCTTGTTACGTGCATCACTTCCGGCATTTCGCTGTTCAACTGCGCGGTGACCAGATGCAGCGCGATAAACCCTGCTTCGTCCTCAGCCAGCTCGACGTTCAGGCGTTTGGCGATAATGGCCCTCGCCTCCTGCCCCAGCTCAAACTCCTTCGGATAGAGGCGCTTGATGTCCCACAGCAGCACGTTTTTAATCGCCAGCCCTTTCTTCTGGCGCTCAATCGCGAAGTAGCAGTGGTCGGTCAGGGTGATGTACAAACTTTCCTGCAATTTCCCCAGCCGTTGCGCCGCCAGCCCAATGATGCGGTCGCAGGTGGTCATCACCTCCAGCGGGATCTGGCTCAGCAGTTCACCGAGACGCTGCACCAGCTCATCGCTCTGTAACGCAAACACCTTTTCAATCAGCGCGGTATCCAGCGCTTCACCCACGCGCCTCTGAAAGGCCAGCCCGCGGCCCATCACCACCTGTTCGCGCCCGCGCTCATCCTGAACAACCACCACGTTATTATTGAGTATCTTGGCGATTTTCATCGGAACCCCAGAAACAAAAAAACCTGACCTCCGGCAGAAGCCAGAAAATCAGGTTTTGCCTGCCGAAGCAGTAACAATCCAGTTCTGGCACTCTATCAGTTTCATTCGTAGCCTCAATGCGTCACGGGTAAAAAACGTGACGCAGATCGACATTGCTAGAACGTCACGACGGTTTTCAGCTCCGTCACCCAGGCATCCTGCGTCCGGGATACGCCGCCCGGATGGTGCCAGTACTGAATGCCCGGCTGCAGCTCCAGCCACGACACCGGACGGAAGCGATAGTAAAACTCACCGTTCAGGGAGTGGCCCGGCACTGGATGGTACGCCGGATCGTTATAGTCCGACACGCCGCTCAGGCTGTTCATATAGCGCTGGTTGCGGGCGTACTGGCTGCTCATATCAATCCAGGTCAGCCCGAAGCCAATCCAGTCTTCCGGGCGAGCGTCAAACAGCCCGCGATAGCGCAGCGAGGCGGCGTAGACCTGATGCATGTAATTGCTGCGCTGATCCGCAAGGCTCATGCTGACCGAGGTGCTCAACCCGCGATTCGGATCGTCCTTGTGCTGCGTGATCTGCTGGTTAAGCCCGGCGTACATAAACCAGGTACGGTTATGCTTCTCGTAACCGTCCGGATCGGTGGCGCCCGCTCCGCCCGATGCACCGCTATAGAGATCGGTTTGCGGCGCGTTGGTAAACACCACGCCGAGGTTATAGGCGCCCGGCAGGCCGTTAATCAGCGGACGCGCTTCGATTTCGACCGGGAGCAAGATTCCTTTGCTGCCCTTCGTAGACCAGCTCCACGCGTGGCTGCGGCTGGAGGCGTCCGGGTTTTGCTCCATCACGCCGCCTTTTAAGGTGACGGTTGGCGTGAGCTTATACTCCAGCGTGGTGCCCCAGGTGTGAACGTTCCAGTTGTTCCAGGTCAGCGAGTTGGCCGATTTCCCACCGCACTGGGAGAGCATCTGGAAGTCGCACGGGATGATTTGATCGAAGGTCTGCACCTTGTTCATCATGCCGATACGCCAGGTGAGGCGTCGGTCGTCAAAGCTGCGGGCAAACGTCAGCCAGCCCAGACGGGTTATGGATTGCCCGCCCCAGCTTTCCTGGGTCAAATCGTTGAAGTTCACGCGCGGATCCTGCACGCGTTTAGTGGTGAGGTCGTCATTGTGGTTGCGGTTGACGATATTCCCCTCAATACGCGCATCCGGGATGCCCGTCCAGCGCGCCAGATCCTGGTTGAAGGTCAGCGCGAACTGGTCAATATAGGCCACGTGGGAGTCGTGGTTATATCCGCCGCCGCCGTTCCAGCCAATTTCATTGAGGTATCCGAGGTTATAGGTAAAACCGTTATCGTTAAGGATTTTGCGTATGCCGAGCATTTCGCCCAGAACAGGCTCCGGCGGGGCTTCAAACCCTAATACCGTTCCATTCCACTCCTGCGCCACTGTTAAAGGCGATATCATCAATAAAGCGAGGGCACAAAGATTATATTTATTTGTCATAATAGCAACCTGTAGCTGAGTATTAATGCGTAACCGTTCGCAGGAAATTTGTTATTTCCCGTCGTATTTTGATTATTCGTTCCAGCAAAAAGCGTTAGGCCAAATGGCCCTCCTTCGTGAATGACAGGCAAAAAAAAACCTAAGCGCTCCACAGCGGTTAATGCTGTGAAACGCTTAGGTTTTGCCTGTTAACCAGTAACAATCCTGCGTTGAAAACAGTGGCACCTTAACATCGTCGCGCCACCTTGAAAACCTGCATCGTTTTATATTTTAAAAAAGTGTGAGCAAATTAACGCTTATTATTTTGACTGGATGACACGCGCAATATCGGCAGAAATTTGTAAGGTGCGGATCTCCTGAAATAAATCCAACGCTTCGCTGTACTCTTTGCGTAAATAACTGAGCCACTGTTTGATGCGCGCGACGTGATACAAACCGGTGTCGCCCTGCTTTTCCAGACGGCTGTATTTTTGCAGCAACGTGACCACGTCTGCCCACGGCATGCGCGGTTCGTTATGTTTCACCACCCGGCTGAGGTTTGGCACGTTCAGCGCGCCGCGGCCTATCATCACCGCGTCGCAGCCCGTCTCTTTCATGCACGCCTGCGCGCTCTCGTAGTCCCAGATTTCACCGTTGGCGATAACCGGAATGCTGAGGCGTTTGCGGATCTCGCCAATCGCCTGCCAGTTAATGCGGTCCGCTTTATAGCCATCTTCTTTAGTACGTCCGTGCACCACCAGCTCGGTGGCCCCGGCCTGCTGCACCGCATCGGCAATTTCAAACTGTCGGGCGTCGCTGTCCCACCCCAGGCGCACCTTAACCGTCACCGGCAAATGCGAGGGCACGGCCTCACGCATGGCTTTCGCGCCGCGGTAAATCAGCTCAGGATCTTTCAGCAACGTCGCCCCGCCGCCGCTACCGTTCACCAGCTTCGACGGGCAGCCGCAGTTGAGATCCACCCCGTAAGAGCCAAGCGCTACCGCGCGGGCGGCATTTTCCGCCAGCCATTCAGGATACTGGCCGAGCAGCTGAATACGCACCAGCGTGCCGGAAGGGGTCCGGCTCTGGCGATGCAGTTCAGGGCAGAGACGATAGAATGACTTTTCTGGCAGCAACATATCGACCACGCGTAAAAACTCCGTCACGCAGAGATCGTAGTCGTTCACCTCGGTAAGCAGCTCGCGTACGAGAGAGTCGAGCACGCCTTCCATTGGGGCCAGTAAAACACGCATAACAGTACCTGTGAAAAAAGACGCGCTATAGTATCTGCTCTGTTTGTGTGTGGAAAGCCCGACGTTCCAATTCGGAATGTCTGGTATGCTCAAAATTCATGATGTGATCCGTGGCACATTTTCGGGTTTAATTGTATGATGAATGCGTTTCATCAAGGACTTTCACCATGAGCAAATCATTGAACATTATCTGGCAATATCTGCGCGCATTCGTCCTGATTTACGCCTGCCTGTATGCCGGCATTTTCATCGCGTCGCTGCTGCCTATCACCATTCCCGGCAGCATTATCGGTATGCTGATCCTCTTCGTTTTACTGGCGCTGCAAATTCTGCCTGCAAAGTGGGTCAATCCAGGCTGCTTCATTCTTATCCGCTACATGGCGCTGCTGTTCGTGCCTATCGGCGTGGGCGTCATGCAGTATTTTGATTTGCTCAAGGCGCAGTTCGGCCCGATTGTTGTCTCCTGCGCGGTCAGCACGCTGGTGGTTTTCCTGGTGGTGAGCTGGAGTTCTCATCTGATACATGGAGAACGTAACGTGGTCGGGGAGAAAACAAAAAAATGATGGCTAATATCTGGTGGTCACTGCCGTTAACCCTGCTGGTATTCTTCGCCGCGCGCAAGCTTGCCGCACGATTTAAAATGCCCTTGCTGAACCCCCTGCTGGTGGCGATGGTGGTGATTATTCCCTTCCTGCTGCTCACCGGCATTCCTTATGAGCGTTACTTTGCGGGCAGCAAAATTTTAAACGACCTCCTGCAGCCCGCCGTTGTCGCGCTTGCCTTTCCTTTATATGAGCAGCTGCACCAGATCCGCGCACGGTGGAAGTCCATCATTACTATCTGTTTTGTGGGAAGCCTGGTGGCGATGATTACCGGCACGTCGGTGGCGCTGTTGATGGGGGCCTCCCCGCAAATTGCCGCCTCTATCCTGCCTAAATCAGTGACCACGCCTATCGCAATGGCGGTAGGCGGCAGCCTCGGCGGTATTCCGGCCATAAGCGCGATGTGCGTGATTTTCGTCGGTATTCTCGGCGCGGTGTTTGGCCACACCCTGCTGAACGGGATGCGTATTCACACCAAAGCGGCGCGCGGGCTGTCGATGGGCACCGCCTCGCACGCGCTGGGTACCGCTCGCTGCGCGGAGCTGGACTATCAGGAAGGGGCGTTTAGCTCGCTTGCGCTGGTGATCTGCGGGATTATCACCTCCCTGCTCGCCCCGTTCATTTTCCCGCTGATTCTGGCGGTGATGGGCTAAAATTTGCGATGCGTCGTGCAAATTTCAGTTTGATTTCATAAGTTGCATACATAATGAGATTTGGATCACATATAAAGACCTTGCGGCTCCGTAAACTACCGATCCATTAACCTTTATGAGGCAAACGCCATGCACCCACGTTTTCAAGCTGCCTTCGCTCAGCTTGCAGAGAATTTGCAGTCAGCCCTCGCTCCCGTTCTGGCAGATGCACATTTCCCCGCCCTGCTGACGGCGGAGCAGGTCACGGTGCTTAAACAGGCAACCGGGCTGGATGAAGACGCGCTGGCTTTCGCACTGCTGCCCCTGGCTGCCGCCTGCGCCCGGGCCGATCTTTCCCACTTCAACGTCGGCGCCATCGCGCGCGGCGTCAGCGGAACCTGGTACTTCGGCGGGAACATGGAGTTCCTCGGCGCAACCATGCAGCAGACCGTTCACGCCGAGCAGAGCGCCATCAGCCACGCCTGGCTGCGCGGTGAGAAAGCCCTGAGCGCCATCACCGTAAACTACACTCCGTGCGGCCACTGCCGCCAGTTTATGAACGAGCTGAACAGCGGGCTGCAGCTGCGCATTAACCTGCCGGGCCGCGCGCCGCACACGCTGGGGGACTACCTGCCTGACGCCTTCGGCCCGAAAGATCTTGAGATTAAAACGCTGCTGATGGACGAGCAGGATCACGGTTTCGCCCTGTCCGGCGATGACCTGAACCAGGCGGCCATACGCGCGGCGAACAAGAGCCACACCCCCTACAGCAACTCCCCGAGCGGCGTGGCACTGCAGTGCCGCGAAGGCCGTATCTTCACCGGCAGCTATGCGGAAAACGCCGCGTTTAACCCAACGCTGCCGCCGCTGCAGGGCGCACTCAACCTGCTGAGCCTGAACGGCTACGATTATCCGGACATTCAGCGTGCCGTTCTGGCCGAAAAGGCCGATGCGCCGCTGATTCAGTGGGATGCCACCGCCGCAACGCTCAAGGCGTTAGGCTGCACGACAATCGACCGCGTCCTGCTGGCGTAAACCTTCCGGCGGACAGAAATGTCCGCCACGTTGCTGAAAAACCCCTCAGTTGAGTCGCTGTTTCTTGCGCTAACCAGGCGGGTAAAGTAGCCTGAGTTAAATTTCATCCACGAACGAGCCATCTTCATGTTAAAGCGCGTTTTTTACAGCCTGTCTGTCCTGGTCGGCATACTGCTGTTTATCGTGCTGGGTCTCGACCGCTGGATGAGCTGGAAAACGGCCCCCTACATCTTTGATGACCTGCAGGACCTGCCCTACCGTCAGGTGGGCGTGGTGCTCGGCACCGCCAAGTATTACCGCACAGGGGTGATCAACCAGTATTACCGCTACCGCATTCAGGGCGCGCTGAACGCCTACAACAGCGGCAAGGTAAACTACCTGCTGCTGAGCGGCGATAACGCGCTGCAAAGCTATAACGAGCCGGTGACGATGCGGAAGGATTTGATTGCCGCAGGCGTGGACCCTGCCGATATCGTGCTCGACTACGCCGGGTTCCGCACCCTGGACTCCATCGTGCGCACGCGCAAGGTCTTCGATACCAACGACTTCATCATCATCACGCAGCGCTTCCACTGCGAGCGCGCGCTGTTTATCGCCCTGCACATGGGCATTCAGGCCCAGTGCTACGCGGTGCCGTCGCCAAAAGATATGCTGAGCGTGCGCGTCCGCGAGTTTGGTGCCCGCTTTGGCGCCCTGGCCGATCTGTATATCTTCAAACGCGAACCGCGCTTTTTAGGCCCGCTGGTGCCGATCCCGGCAATGCACGAAGTGCCGGAAGACGCGCAGGGTTACCCGGCGGTGACGCCGGAGCAGCTGCTGGATATGCAGAAAAAAGAGAAAAAGTAGGCCTGCCTTTATACTTTCTTTACGCCGGCACTGACGCTTTTTATCCGCCCTTTACGCCAGCTCTTTTAACCTGAGTTCACTGCCGCTACGGCTTCATTGAAGAATGACTATGAACTCGATAATGAATGCGTTTTTCCTCAAAAGTCTCCGCCCTTACTTTAACTTTCCCGGATTATCACTCCCCGGCGCACTTAATTCTGGTCTCTGGCTGGATGAAAAAATTGACGCCCTGCAGCACAATGTTACCGTGGAAGTGGCCGACTATCTGGAACGCTACCCGCAGACGAAACACGTTGACGTTTACCTGAACGATATCAACGGCACGATGCGCGGCAAGCGCCTCACGGTGGAGAGCATGCTGAGTCTGGAAAAAGGCTGTTATTTTCCGCTTTCCGTCTACTCCATGGATCAGAAGGGAAAAATCGCCGCCCCGCTTTATGATGAACCCGACCGGCTGTGCCTCCCTGTCGCCGGCTCTCTGCGTCCCTGTCCGCAGGATCCGGAGCATACTGCGCAGATCCTGCTGACGATGAAGGATAGCGACGGTAACCCCTGCCCGCTTGAGCCACGCGCGATACTGCAGAACGTCGTGGCCCGCTTCCACCAGCACGGCCTTTTCCCGGTCATTGCCCCGGAAATAGAGTTTTACCTGACGGGACAGGGCGATCGCGATCCGCAAAATCAGGGCTGTTTTCACATAGACACCTCGTCGGCGCACGCGGCGCTTTTTGACGAGCTGGAACAGCTGGCGCACCTTCAGCGCATCCCGCTGTCAGGGGTGGTAGCGGAAGCCGAGTCCGGACAGTACGAATTAAACCTGAAGCACAGCCAGCGCGTCGTAGAGGTCTGTGATAACGTGCTGGCCCTGCGCCGCCTGACCCGCTATGTCGCTGAAAAGCACGGTCTTCAGGCTAACTTTATGGCTAAGCCCTTCAGCCAGCTCTCCGGCAGCGGTTTGCACATCCATTTCAGCCTGAACAACAGCCGTGGCGAGAACGTTTTTGCCTCGCCGGTGAACGCGCTGAGCAGCATGATGCGCTTGTGCATCGCGGGCCAGCTGGCGCTGATGCACGCCTCCGTCGCCATTCTTGCGCCGGGGGTCAACGCCTTTCGTCGCCTGCGAAAAAACCTGACGGAACCCGTCTTTAACTCGTGGGGCTATAACACCCGCTCCGCTGCCCTGCGCATTCCCTGCTCGGAAGAGAGCAACCGTCGTATCGAGTACCGACTGGCCGGAGCCGATGCGAATCCGTATCTGGTGGCGGCCACAATCCTGACCGGCATGCTGTACGGGCTGGAACATATCGACGAGGGGGAACTCCCGGAACCGCAGCAGGACCAACCGGAACTCCCGCTGTTCCAGCAGGAGGCGATTGAGGCCTTCGCCCGCTGTCAGTATCTCACCGACAGCCTGGGCGACGCCTTCTCCGAACAGTGGGTCGCCTGCAAGCTTTCTGAACTCGAGTGGTTTGAGCGCATTGTGACGCAAGAAGAGTCCCATCTGGCATAGGCCATAAAAAAGCCCGCTCGGTGAGCGGGCCGGGTATGGCGAGTGACGATTACTTCTTACGGGCGTACTTCAGTGAATCCAGCGCCACCGCGAAGATGATGATGGCGCCCTTGATGATGTACTGCCAGTACGGGTTCACGCCGATGTAGGTCAAACCGTAGTTGATGACGGTAAAGATGATCACACCGGTGACCACGCCGAGCACGGTACCCACCCCGCCGCTGAAGGAGACGCCGCCGACCACGCAGGCCGCAATCGCATCCAGCTCGTACATGAAGCCAAGGTTGTTCGTTGCGGAGCCGATACGGCCTGCTTCCAGCATCCCGCCGAAGGCGTAGAACACACCGGACAGCGCGTAAATCATCAGCAGGTTCAGGGCAACGTTTACCCCGGACACTTTCGCCGCTTCCGGGTTACCACCGATAGCGAAGATGTTTTTACCGAAGCGCGTTTTGTTCCACAGGATCCAGACGAACGCCACCGCAATCAGCGCATAGAAGGTAATGTACGACAGGCGGAAGCTGCCCAGCGCGATAAACCCCTGCGTGAAGGTGGAGAAGCCGCTGTCAAAGCCCGAAATCGGCGACGCGCCCACAAAGTCGTAGTACAGGGAGTTGATACCATAAACGATGATCATCGTACCCAGCGTAGTGATAAATGGCGTCACGTTCAGGTAAGCGATGATAATACCGTTGATCAGGCCAATCACCGCCCCGATGGCGCAGACAATCAGGATCACCACGAAAATCGGCATGGTCGCCATCTCCGGGAACACCTTGTTGGCGTTTTCCATCGACTGCAGCAGGGTTGCCGCAATAACCGCCGCCAGGCCGACCTGACGACCGGCAGAAAGGTCCGTCCCTTGGGTGACGATAAGGCCCGCCACGCCCAGCGCAATGATGATACGCACGGAGGACTGGGTCAGAATATTACTCAGGTTCAGCAGGCTTAAGAACGTAGGGTCCTGGAAAATAATAATGGCCAGCAGGACTAAAAGAACAACGTAAATACCGCCTTCTTTCAGGTAAGTGAGAAAACTTTTTTTATTTAACGCACTCATGAGGAGCCCCTGATCTTAAAGGTGCAAAGACGCAAGACGCAAAATTTCATTTTGCGTTGTCGTTTTGGTGTCAACAATACCGGCAACGAGACCATTGCTCATAACCAGAATACGGTCCGTGATCCCTAACAGTTCCGGCATTTCGGAAGAAATAATAATGATCCCTTTATTCTTTTTCGCCAGCTCGGCAATCAGCTGATAAATTTCAAACTTCGCGCCGACGTCAATACCCCGGGTCGGTTCATCCAGCATCAAAATTTCTGGCTGGGTTAATAACCAACGGCCAATAATAACTTTTTGCTGGTTACCACCGGAAAGCGAACCGATTTGGGTACGGTGGCCAGGCGTTTTCACGCGCATGGAGTCAATTACCCACTGGGTATCGCTCTTCATGCGGGAGTTATCCAGCAGCCCGACTTTATTTTTGTAATTGCGAATATTAGAGATTAACGAGTTAAAGTTAATATCCAGATAAGCATAAATACCGGTCGAGCGACGTTCTTCCGTCACCAGCGCAAAACCGTTATTAATGGCTTCGTTGGCATTATGGTTGTTAATTTTCTTCCCGTGCAGCGTGATGGTGCCGTCGGCCTTCTCGCGGATGCCAAACAGGGTTTCCACGATGTCGGTACGCTTTGCCCCTACCAGGCCAGCAATGCCAAGAATTTCGCCTTTGTGAAGGTCGAAAGAAACATCGCGGATGGACGGCTGGCGCAGCGAGGTCAGATTGCGTACTTCCAGAATTACTTCACCCGGCTTGTTCTCTTTGTCCGGGAAGCGCTGGTTCAGGGAACGGCCGACCATCATGGCGATGATCTTGTCCATGTCCAGCCCTTCAAGCGGCTGCGTGGCAATCCACTGGCCGTCGCGCAGGATGGTAATTTCATCGCACAGCTGGAAGATCTCTTCCATTTTGTGCGAGATGTACACAATGCCGCAGCCGCGTTCTTTCAGCTTACGAATAATGGTAAAAAGGTGATTAACCTCTTTTTCCGTTAATGACGAGGTGGGTTCATCCATGATGACGATTTTCGCATCATAGGAGAACGCTTTGGCAATTTCGATCATCTGCATCTGGGAAACGGATAATGTCCCCACGCGGGCGCGCGGATCGATATCAATATCCAGCTCATCGAAAATCGCTTTGGTGTCGCGATACATTTTGTCCTGATCGACAAACACACCTTTGGTTGGGTAACGTCCCAACCACATGTTATCCATTACCGAGCGTTGCAGTACCAGGTTTAATTCCTGGTGAACCATCGAGATACCGTTTTCCAGCGCTTCTTTCGCTGAATGGAAATCGATTTCTTTCCCCTGAAAAAGAATGCTGCCAGAATCTTTTTGATAGATCCCAAAAAGACATTTTAATAACGTTGATTTACCCGCACCGTTCTCCCCCATTAATGCATGAATAGAGTGAGGACGGACTTTTAAATTAACATTATCGAGTGCCTTAACACCGGGGAAGGACTTGTTGACGCCTGTCATTTCCAACAAGTATTCACCGGACGACTGAGTAGTTGTGCTGACCATAATTATACCTTGTTGGCCTCGCATATCGCGTTATAAAAGGGCGCAACGAATTGCGCCCAGTGAAGACAAAACGAAGATCTTATTTACCGATAAACTCAGCCAGGTTGGACTGGTCTACGCCCACGTAAGGCACGCGAACGATTTTGTTGTCAATTTTCCAGTTGGTGCCATCCGCCGCGCCTTTACCGTCGGCGAGGTTTTTCGCCAGATCGAAGGTCGCTTTCGCCTGGTTATTGGCATCGTTCAGAACGGTACCGGCCATCGCGCCAGATTTAACCAGCGCCAGCGCTTCCGGCAGGGCATCCACGCCAAATACCGGGATGGACGATTTATTGTGGGCTTTCAGCGCTTCAACCGCACCCATTGCCATCGCATCGTTGTTGGCAATGACCACTTCGATTTTGTTCGCGTTCGGGCCAGACAGCCACGCGTCCATCTTATCTTTCGCCTGAGCGGTGTCCCACATCGCGGTATCTAACGCCAGCTGCTGGGTTTTCAGGCCCTTGTCGTTCAGCTCTTTGATAACATAGGTGGTACGCGCTTCAGCATCCGGGTGGCCAGGTTCGCCTTTCAGCAGCACGAACTGGATCTGACCGTCTTTGTTCAGGTCCCAGTTCGGGTTCGCCGCCCAGTGCTTCGCGATCAGATCGCCCTGAATAATGCCGGACTCTTTAGAGTCAGTACCGACGTAATAGGCTTTGTCATAGCTGTCCAGCGCTTTACGGGAAGGTTCTTTGTTGAAGAAGACGATTGGCACGTTCTGGCCGCGCGCTTTCTCAATAACCGTGCCTGCTGCAGCCGGGTCAACCAGGTTGATCGCCAGGGCCTTAACGCCTTTAGCCAGCAGAACGTCGATCTGATCGTTCTGTTTGGACTGGTCGTTCTGGGAGTCATTCATCAGCAGCTGTACGTCTGGCGCTGCTTTCGCATCTTTCTCAATTGCTTTACGCACAACAGACATGAAGTTGTCGTCGTATTTATAGATGGTCACACCAATACGGGTATCCGCAGCGTGCGCTGCTGCACCAAAAAGCATGCTTGCCATTACAGCAGACAGGGTCAACACCTTCTTATTCATGGTATCTCCGGTTTTTTTATGCAGGGTAGTTCTTGTGAATAACGATCGGCAGGCAGGTGTTAATAAAACGTTACTGACAGCCGACGTTCACTTATAAAATTTCTATCTTCCGTGGTCGGTAACGCTCCAGAAATGCGTTTTATTCGTTGTTTGCGGCACATAGGCTATGGTGAAAGCGAATAATCACCGTTACATAGCGTTTCAGCCCCTAAAACGCTGACATCATAGTCAGCGCCTTGTTAAGATACTGTGAATTTACTCACAGATTGAAAACGGTTACATCACCTGGTGTAATCAGTTAGTGATCGGAACCACAATTTGCCGGGCGGCGACGGAATGACGACGCACCAGCGTCGGCATGAAGCAGTGAGTTGCCCCCGGATCCAGCAGCCCTGCCGCTCCCTGTAGCGCCAGCTCGGTCGCCAGTTTTGCCATAGAAGCAATGGGATAGCGTACCGTTGTCAGCTGCGGGTCGGTGTAACGGGCAATCGGAATATCATCGAAACCAATCAATGACAAATGCTGTGGCACCGCAATGCCGTTGTCCTTCAGCGCAGTCAGCGCGCCTGCCGCCATGCTGTCGTTATAGGCAAACACCGCAGAAAGCTGCAGATTGCGGCCCAGCAGTTCCACCATTGCCGCCTCACCGCCCTGCATATCCGGCGTGCCGGTGCCAATCCAGCTTTCTGATGGCGTAATACCGTGCTCTTTCAGGGCGTTTTGCCACCCCTCACGCCGCAGCTCGTCATCTTCAATGTGATGGCTGGAGGCCAGATAGCCGATCCGCTGATGGCCGTTATTGATGAGCATTTTGGTGGCCATCATGGCGCCGCTGACGTTATCCAGCCCGACACAGCGGTGGGCATAGCCCGGGACGATGCGGTTGATTAACACCATGCCCGGGATCTGCTCCATAAACCCGGCCAGCTCTTCATCGCTTAAGGCTTTTGAGTGAACAATCAGGGCGTTGCAGCGCTGGCGGATCAGCACTTCAATGGCATAGCGCTCCTTTTCCGCCTCGTGATAGCTGTTGCCAATCAGCACGTATTTCTGATGCTGCTGGGCGACCACATCGACCGCTTTCACCAGCGCACCGAAAAAGGCGTCCGAGACATCCATTACCACCACACCGATGGTATCGCTGACCTGTGTTGCCAGCGCCTGCGCGTTGGCATTTGGCCGGTACCCGAGCTGGGTCACGGCTTTCATTACGGTTTCACGGGTTTCAGGGCTGACCAGCGCGCTGTTGTTCAGCACGCGGGAGACGGTAGCCACAGAAACGCCCGCCAGACGGGCGACGTCACGAATGGTGATCATATTCACCATCCTTCAAAGAATTGCAGCAACTCACAGACACCCCCTGTGTTTAGCAAGGTGGCTATTTTGGCAGCGAGAGAAAGGGGACTACGTGAAGAAGGTCACACTCATGAAAACGCTTACATCCGTTTTGTTAATGATTGTGATCCAGATCGTTATCTGGATGTATTACTCAATGATACCCCTGAAGCATGTGCGGTTAACTGACGCCACACCCACTCCAGCGGTCCCTGGCGGAAATAACGCAGCCAGATGACAGAAAACGCCAGATTTAGTATCCAGACCGGAATAACAAACGCCAGCAGTCCGAGGCGGTCGAATTTCATAAACAGGCCAAAGCGATAGAAAAGCGTGGTGCAGACCAGCGTCTGCAGGAGGTAATTACTTAACGCCATCCGCCCAACGCAGGCTACGGCGCTGACGATCCACAGGCGAGAAAGCTGCGGCCAGAAACCATAGATCAGCGCCGCATAGCCGATGGTCTGGAACGGCGCGCTCAATTCACGCGGCGTCTGCAGCAGGAACGCGCACCAGCGGTAATCCCAGTGAAGGTGCCACTGCGCCATTACCGCCGGAAGGTTAATCAGCACGCCCAGCAGGACCAGCCCCGCGCCGGTGCGGCGGTAGTGCCGCAGGCTGAATTCCCCTTTCAGCCAGCCGGTGCGCATCAGTGACGCGCCCATCAGCATCATGCCCGCCAGCTGCCAGCCGTATTGCGCCCCCAGGGCAAGCAGATTGTCGCCCAGCATATCCGCACGGTTGCTTATCGCTTCCGTACCGCCCTTCAGCTTCCAGTACTGCTCGTACTGGAGGTTAGCGGCGTCCGGGATCCAGGAACGGTTTGTCGCGTCACCGGAGATCAGCCCCAGCAAAAGCAGGACGCCGAGCCCCATGAGATAGAGCATCACGCCGGTGTTAAACAGGCTTTTCACGCTGTGCGCGTCGCGAATCAGCCGCCAGCAGATTAGCCCGACTAACCCATAAGCAAGAAGAATATCACCATCCCAGAAGAACAGGCCGTGGATAAAGCCGAGAATTGCCAGCAGCGTTAAGCGCGACTGGATCCAGCGCGTGCCGCGTTTGAGCAGAAGCTGCAGGCCCGCGCCAAACAGCAGCGCAAACAGCGTGAGGAATTTAACCTGAGCAAACAGGTCGAGGATCGCCCACGTCCAGGCATCGCTTCGGGTGATGTCGCCGTACCAGGCGGGATTGAGGTAAGCGGCCTTCGGCAGACCGAAGGCGCTGATATTCAGCAGCAGGATACCCAGAATGGCGACGCCGCGAACAAAATCGAGCGTGACGTTTCGCTCCATGGTCCCTGCCCTGTCTGATTAGTTGTGGTGACGCACGGCGCGCAGGAACTCCTGGCGGGTGTTCTGGCTCGATTTAAACAGGCCGCCCAGCGAGGTGGTGGTGGTCGCACTGGTCGCATCACGCACGCCGCGCGCTTTCACGCAGTAGTGCACCGCATCAATTGAGACCGCCACGTTATTGGTACCCAGCAGCGTTTGCAGCGCGATCAGGATCTGCTGCGTCAGACGCTCCTGCACCTGAGGGCGCTGCGCGAAGAACTGCACAATACGGTTGATCTTCGACAGGCCAATCACCGTGTCTTTCGGGATATACGCCACGGTCGCTTTGCCGTCGATGGTCACGAAATGGTGCTCGCAGGTGCTGGTCAGCGTAATATCACGGACCGTCACCATCTCATCCACCTTCATCTTGTTTTCGATGACGGTAATTTTCGGGAAGTTGGCGTAATCCAGTCCGGAGAAAATTTCGTCAACGTACATTTTCGCGATACGCTTGGGCGTCTCCATCAGGCTGTCATCGCTCAGATCGAGATTCAGCAGTTGCATGATCTCGGTCATATGCCCGGAAATCAATCTTTTACGGGTTTCATTGTCCATATCCTGAACGGGCGGACGCAGTGGCGTTTCAAGACCGCGCGCGAGCAGGGCTTCGTGGACCAGGGCAGCTTCTTTACTGAGTGATGACATTTTGTTCTCCTGCAGGTGTGGCGTCTTTCGCCCTCGTTGTGGCAAAAGTATGCGCTCATTGTGCGTGAGGCGACGCACATAATCCAGTATTCACGACGATAATTATTGCAATTGCTGTTGCCTTTCAGCGTGGCGATTCCAGACCAGGGCACCCGCGACAAACAGCGCAACGCCAGCCAGCCCCAGCGCAGGCTCCAACCGGTGGGTTAGCCAGGTTGATAACGCCGAGGTCACCGGCCCCACCAATTGCCCGATGGCATACCCGGTGGTGAGCAGCCCCGCCATATAGCGCGTGTGGTTCGGTGCCAGCTCGCGGCCGTATAAAAGAGAGAGCTGCACCGCGCAGAGGAACCCGCCGCCGACCAGCAGCCCGCCCGTCAGCAAGCCGCCAATGCCCGGCAGCAGCCAGGCTGCCAGCACGCCCGCCCCCTGTAACCACAGCACTATCGCCAGCCTGCGGTTAGCCGTTGAGGTGTGGCGCAAAAGAATGCTGAGCGCAATCCCCACCACGGCCGCGGCACCAAAAATCGGCCAGACAAACTGGGCAAACAGGCTGCCGGGAAAACGCACCGCCGCCATTTGCGAAAGAAAGGTCGCCGGAAGGATATAGCCAAATCCCGCCAGGCTGTAGCTCCAGACCAGGCGCTTGAGATCCGTCGTCAGCACCAGCGGCTCTGGCGCGCTGCCGGGTCGATGAAGCTGTCCGGAACGCGGCAGATAGCGCGCCACCAGCGCGACCAATACCAGCGCCAGCACGCCGTAGATTTGCCATGCCGCACCGGCCGAAAGGGATTTAGCCTGAATATAGACCGCGAGCAGGCCGCTCAGGGCGATGCCCGCGCCTGGTCCTGCAAACACGGCGGCGCTGAGCCCCGGTTTACCCAGCTGCCCCAGCCGCTCGTTGCTCCAGGCGGCAATCAGCACCATTGACCAGCCGCTCATGCAGCCAATCACAAAGCGCAGCAGGCCGTGCACAACGGCGTTATCCGCGGCGGCGGAGAGCAGGGTCAGCGCAACCGCACCGGTGATGCCAAGCCAGAGTCGCGTTTCAACAAAGCGGTGCGCCCGCATGGCATCCCATGCGCCCACCAGATAGCCCAGATAATTCATCGCCGCCACCAGACCTGCGCTGGTGAGCGTGAGTTGCCCGGCGGCAATCATCAGTGGCACCTGAGGCGTAAAGGCGAAGCGCCCTATCCCCATCGCCACCACCAGAACGACAAACCCACTAAGCGCAATACGCAGCGCCATGACTGCTCCAATTGTTAAAGAAAAGTAAATTTATGATGCAGCATCTCGCCGCTCCGCGAAAGTGAAAGTTGCTCACAGGTAAATGAAAACGCTGTATTATGGCTCTAATGAATAGCTATTCTCATTAAGGAGCCCTGCATGGAACTGCTCGAAGAGCACCGTTGTTTTGAAGGTCGACAGCAGCGCTGGCGGCACGACTCCACCACGCTGAACTGCGCCATGACGTTCAGCATTTTCCTGCCGCCGACGGAAAATCCGCCGGTTCTGTTCTGGCTTTCAGGCCTGACGTGTAATGACGAAAACTTCACCACCAAAGCGGGCGCGCAGCGTATTGCGGCCGAGCTGGGCATTGCGCTGGTGATGCCCGACACCAGCCCGCGCGGCGATGATGTGGCGGACGATGCCGGGTACGACCTGGGCAAAGGTGCAGGATTTTATCTCAACGCCACCGAGCAGCCGTGGGCGAGCCATTACCGCATGTATGACTACATTCGCGACGAGCTGCCTGCGCTGATTAAGGCCGAATTTACGGTGAGCGACCGCTGCGCCATCAGCGGGCACTCCATGGGCGGGCACGGGGCGTTAATCATGGCGCTGAAAAACCCGGGGAAATACACCAGCGTCTCTGCGTTCGCGCCGATTGTGAACCCAACGCAGGTGCCGTGGGGACAAAAAGCTTTCACAAACTATCTGGGTAAAGATGAAGAGAAATGGCAGGAATGGGACAGCTGCGCGCTGATGCTGGCAAGCGATTCGGCGAACGCGCTCCCGATGCTTATCGATCAGGGCGATGCGGATCAGTTCCTCGCCGGACAGCTACAGCCTGCGGTGTTGGCTGAGGCGGCGCGCCAGAAGGACTGGCCGCTGACGTTGCGCATTCAGGCCGGGTATGACCACAGCTATTACTTTATGGCGTCCTTTATCGAGGATCATCTTCGCTTCCATGCGGAGCATTTGTTTGGGTAAGTGCGCGTTATTGCCGGGTGGCGGCTGCGCCTGACCCGGCCTACGTTCGCGGTTTTTGGATGCCCGGTAAGCGAAGCGCCACCGGGCATTCAGGTCACATCAGAACTTATAATCCACGCCCACAAAGTAGCGACGGCCATCTTCCGTGTAGCTGTAATCGTCGCGGCTCAGATCTTTATCCAGCAGGTTCTGCACGCCCGCGCGCAGCTTCACGCTTTTCGTCGCCTGCCACGCCGCGCCGGTATTCCAGATGACGTAGCCACCCGGCGTTGGTGCACTGCTGGTCAGCGCGCGCTTCTCGCCGGTGTAATTGCCCTGAACATAGAATGACCAGTCCTGCGTCGCCTTCCAGTCAACGGTCCCGTTGGCGGTGTGGAACGGCAGCTCGGACAGCGGTTTGTTGCCGCCGTTGCTGATATCGCGGCCGTCGTTATAGGTGTAGTTCAGCGTCACTTTCCAGTCTTCGGCCACCGGGAACTTCACTTCGGTCTCCACCCCACGGATGCGCGCCTTGTTGACGTTGTAGTAGCGGAAAATCGGTTCACCGTCCGCGTTCAGTCCAACGTAGTTAGGGTAGCTCTGCGCCTGCTTCACATTGGCCGTACGGCTGATGCTGATGCGGTCATCCACGTTATTCTGGAAGGTGGTGATGCTGGCCTGCACGCCCTCTAACCAGCCCTCCTCCCCACTATAGTAGAGACCAAATTCGAAGCTCTCGCTGATTTCCGGCTTCAGGTCCGGGTTACCAACAATCTCGCAGGCGCCGCGGCACGAGCCGGTAACCCAGTCCGGGCTCAGCTGCAGCAGCGACGGTGCTTTAAACGCGGTGGCCCAGCCCCCTTTCACCGTTACGGTATCGGTCGCGTTATAGACCAGATAAGCACGCGGGCTCCAGTGGTCGCCGTAGGTATCATGGTCGTCCATACGGATGCCGGTGGTCAGCGCCAGCGGCTCGAAGATACGCCATTCGTCTTCGAGGAACAGCGCGTACTGGCTTGTCGACGTACTGCTGCCGGAGCCTCCCGTCAGGTTGACCGGATCTTTCAGCTTATCGTGACGCCACTCGCCGCCAAAGGTCAGCAGTTGATTAATGTCGCCCAGCGGCAGCACGTATTTCCCGTCCACCGCGTTGCTCTCTGAGGTGATCGGATTGCTGTTGCCCGGATTTTTGTTATCCACTTTCTCACCGTAAACCTTCAGCTCGCTGTTGCCGACGCCCCAGCGGCCGTTATGGCTGAGAGAGTAGTTCTGACGCTCGAGGCGGTTTTTGTCGAGGGAGTCTGAATCGCGATCCTGGCGGTCAAAGCCGTAGCCCGCGGTGAAGTCGTGGTTTTCTGTTGGCGTCCAGGCGAATTCCACGTTGGCATCACGGCTGGTGAAGCCCTCAATGCGCGGCGTTTCACCGCTCGCCGTGGTGGAGGATTTCTGCTGCCCGTCTTTCTCACGCTTCGCGAGGCTGCCGTAGGCTTTCAGTCCCAGCAGGCCGTCCACCAGCGGACCGCTGGTATAAAACTGACCGTTATACGTATCGCCACGATCGCGGTGTTCCTGAAAGGTGGAATCCGCGCTCAGGGTGCCTGTCCACTTCTGGCCGATTTTTTTGGTGATAATGTTCACTACGCCGCCGAGAGCATCAGAGCCGTAGAGAGAAGACATTGGTCCGCGCACCACTTCAATGCGTTCGATGGCATCAACCGGCACCCAGTTGAGGTCGAAATCGTTATGGCGGAAGACCGCGTTGCGCGAGTTGACGCGCTTGCCGTCGATAAGGATGAGCGTATAGCTGCTGTCCAGACCGCGAATACTTACCCCTTTACGGTTGTCCCCTTCGCTCGTGAGCTGTACGCCCGGCACATCCCGTAACACATCTTTCAGGTTCTGAACGGGTTTGCGCTGCAAATCTTCCTGGGTAATTACGCTGATGCTTGCCGGTGCGTCTTTCAGGTTTTGCTCGGTCGCGGATGCCGTTACAACCATTGTGTCGCCAGATTCCGCTGCGATGACAGGCAGTGCCAGGGACATTGCGGACGCGCATAGCCCTCCCCTGACGACGGGATTCAACCTAAACATTCCATATCTCCATGAGGTAAATACAACTCAATCAAAAAATCATCGCTCACAGTGCCTTGTTGTCCGCCCACATCTGCGGTGGGTCGGCAGCACGCTTATTTTTTGATAACGATAAAGCAAACGATAATTATTATCAATTAAATTGTTAAAAAATATATCCGGAATGCATACTGTGGAGATAAAAAAGCCCGCTCGAGTGAGCGGGCTGAAAGAGAGGAAGCGCGGTTATTGTTTAAATCGTTCCGGGAAATCCATTTCACTGTAGCGAACGAAGCGGGTTCCTTTCGTCAGTTTGTAGCCAAACCAGATGATCAGGAACAGCGGAATACCAATGTAGGTCGCCGTGACGGCACCCCAGTCAATGGTGTCCGCAAGGAAGGCCTCATAGTTTTGACCCAGAGTAATGATCAGGCACAGAACGAAGGCGAAAATCGGCCCCAGCGGAAAGAACCCTGAACGGTACGGCAGGTTATTCAGGTCATGACCCTGCATGACGTAGCCGCGACGGAAACGGTAGTGGCTGATGGCAATGCCCAGCCAGGCGATAAAGCCCGTCATCCCGGAGGTGTTAAGCAGCCACAGGTACACCGTCTGGTTGCCGAACATGGAGGTCAGGAAGCACAGGCCGGCAATCACCGTGGTGGCATACAGCGCGTTGCGCGGTACGCCGCCGCGGGACAGTTTCGAGAAAATGCGCGGCGCTTTGCCGTCGCAGGCCAGGGTATAAAGCATACGGGTGGAGGCGTACATGCCGGAGTTACCCGCCGACAGCACCGCCGTCAGGATCACCGCATTCATTACCGCCGCCGCTGAGAGCAGGCCCGCGTGCTGGAAGACCAGGGTGAACGGGCTGACGCTGATGTCTTTCACGTCGTTACGCAGCAGGCTTGGATCGGTATACGGAATGATCAGGCTGATAATCAAAATAGCGAACACGTAGAACAGCAGAATACGCCAGAACACCTGACGCACCGCGCGCGGAATGTTCTTCTCCGGGTTTTCGGATTCACCGGCCGCGATACCAATCAGCTCCGTGCCCTGGAAGGAGAAGCCGACAATCATCGCCACGCCAATCATCGCCGAGAAGCCCCCGGCAAACGGCGCATCGCCGATGGTCCAGTTACTCCAGCCCGCAGGTTCAGCCCCTTTGAAAATACCCACGATCATCGCCACGCCGACGACGATAAAGATGATGACGGTGGCCACTTTGATCAAAGAGAACCAGTATTCCGCTTCGCCAAAGCCGCGCACGGAGATGTAGTTCAGCAGGAAGATGACGGCGAGGAACAGGGCGCTCCAGATCCAGCCCGGCGTGTCCGGGAACCACCAGGTCATCACCAGCTGCGCGGCGACGAGGTCCACGGCGATGGTGACGGCCCAGTTGTACCAGTAGTTCCAGCCCAGCGCGAAGCCGAAGCCTTCCTCAACGTATTTTTGTCCGTAGGTCGAAAACGAACCTGACACCGGCATGTATGCCGCCAGTTCGCCCAGGCTGGTCATCAGGAAATAAACCATCAGGCCAATCAGGATATAAGAGAATAATGCCCCACCCGGGCCGGCTGCCGAAATCGTTGCGCCAGAGGCAACGAAAAGACCTGTACCGATAGAGCCGCCAATGGCGATCATCGTCAGGTGACGCGCCTTGAGTTCACGACGTAGCGTGGGCGCTTCTGTGGTTTTAGTTTCTGAAACCATGTGAAAATGCTGTCCATTTAATAAATGAGGCGCGATTGTAGCAGACGATCTGCGTTCCTTCCGGCAGAAATACCCTGTTATAAGAGAGCTTCATGACGCGTCCAGGATTATAAGTAACGCATTATTTTTCCCTCTCCTTTGGGGTGAGGGGCGCTTTTACATCTCGCAGTAGCGCAGAAAACGCTGCAGCGAACTGGACAGGTGTTTCTGACGATGGTGGATGCACCACAGCGTGCGCACCAGTTTTGGCAGCGGAACAGGGATTTCCACCAGCGATCCGGTCTCCAGCTGTTCGGCAATCACCCGCCGGGAAAGACAGCTGATGCCCAGGCCATGACGCACCGCGTGCTTAATCGCCTCTGAGTTTCCAAGCTCCATTCCCAGCTGGAAATGCGGCAGATGCGACAGCAGCAGGTAGTCGACAATCTCACGCGTGCCGGAACCCTGCTCGCGGAGGATCCACTGCGCCTGCGCCAGCCGCTCCAGCGTCACCTCGCCCTGCAATAACGACGAGGCCGGAGACGCAAACACCACCAGCTCATCCTCCAGCCAGGGCTCGGCAATGATATCGACGTTGTGGCAAGGACCTTCGATAAGTCCGATATCCACGCGGAAATCAATCACCGCGTTGATCACGTCCTGGCTGTTACCCACGCTCATCTCCAGCGGCAGGGTCGGGAAATCCCGGCGGTAGCGGGCAATCACTTCCGGCAGGATGTAGTTGCCGATGGTGCTGCTGGCAAAAACGCGGATCGCGCCGTTGTCCTCGCGGAACAGCTGCTCGATTTCAATAGCCTGCTCCAGCAGCGCCAGCGCGCGCGGGTAAAGCAGGCGGCCATGTTCGTTGACCACCAGTCGCTTCCCTACCCTGTCAAACAGCTGGACGCCCAGCTGGCCTTCGAGATCGGTCAACGCCGCGCTGACGGCAGACTGCGAGAGCGCCAGCATTTGTGACGCCTGGGTCGTCGAGCCGCTTTTCAGCACCTCGGCAAACACTTCCAGCTGACGCAATGTAATGTGCATGGTTGCTTACCACTTATAAAGATTGATTATAAATATATAATCAATTTTATTTTTAAGCCAGCGCGCCGTAACCTTTAGCCAGACAAAGGAGAAGGTTATGTCAGAAATCACCTTACAACATCATCGTACAGTGTGGCACTTCGTGCCCGGCCTTGCGCTCAGCGCCGTCGTCACCGGCGTGGCCTTATGGGGCGGCAGTATTCCGGCAGTGGCCGGTGCAGGGTTCAGCGCGTTAACGCTGGCCATTTTGCTCGGCATGGTGGTCGGGAACACCGTTTACCCCCATATCTGGAAATCCTGCGACGGCGGCGTGATTTTCGCCAAGCAACATTTATTACGTCTCGGGATTATCCTTTACGGCTTCCGTCTCACCTTTTCGCAGATTGCGGACGTGGGCGTCAGCGGGATTGCCATTGACGTCCTGACGCTGACCAGCACCTTTTTACTGGCGTGCTTTATCGGTCAGAAAGTGTTTGGCCTGGATAAGCAAACCAGCTGGTTAATCGGCGCAGGCAGCAGCATCTGCGGCGCGGCGGCAGTGCTGGCAACAGAACCCGTCGTTAAAGCCGAAGCCAGTAAAGTGACGGTGGCGGTCGCGACGGTGGTTATCTTCGGTACGCTGGCGATCTTCCTGTATCCGGCCATGTACCCGCTGGTGGCGCACTGGTTTAGCCCGGAAACCTACGGAATCTATATTGGCTCAACCATGCACGAAGTGGCGCAGGTGGTGGCGGCAGGTCACGCCATTAACCCGGAAGCGGAAAACGCGGCGGTCATTGCCAAAATGCTGCGCGTGATGATGCTGGCCCCGTTCCTGATTTTCCTCGCGGCCCGTGTTAAACAGCTGGCACCGGCTGGCGGCAGCGAGAAGAGCAAAATCACCATTCCGTGGTTTGCGATCCTGTTCATCGTGGTCGCTATCTTTAACTCCTTCCACCTGCTGCCAAAAGCGGTAGTGGAGATGCTGGTGACGCTGGATACGGTGTTGCTGGCGATGGCGATGGCGGCGCTGGGGGTGACCACGCACGTCAGCGCGCTGAAAAAAGCCGGTGCAAAGCCGCTGCTGATGGCGCTGGTGCTCTTCATCTGGCTGATTGTTGGCGGCGGTGCGATTAACCTCGCCGTGCACAGCCTGATGGCATAAACCATCTCGTCCTTCTCCTGTTAACCCGCTATCATAAGCGTTTCGGGTTAACAGGAGTTTTTTTATGAAATACGTTGGAGCGCACGTCAGCGCTGCAGGTGGCCTGGCGAATGCAGCCATTCGCGCCGCCGAAATCGAGGCGACCGCTTTCGCCCTGTTCACCAAAAACCAGCGCCAGTGGCGCGCCGCGCCGCTCACCGCTGAGGTCATTGACGATTTCAAAGCCGCCTGTGAAAAATACCATTACGGGCCGGGCCAGATCCTTCCTCACGACAGCTATCTGATTAACCTCGGGCATCCGGTGCAGGAAGCGCTGGATAAGTCCCGCGAGGCGTTCCTTGATGAAGTGCAGCGCTGCGAACAGCTCGGGCTGACGCTGCTGAACTTCCATCCGGGTAGTCATCTGATGCAGATTGATGAAGATGCCTGTCTGGCGCGCATTGCCGAATCCATCAACATGACGCTGGATAAAACCAAAGGCGTCACCGCAGTGATTGAAAACACCGCTGGTCAGGGCAGCAACCTCGGCTTTAGGTTTGAACATCTGGCGGCAATCATTGACGGCGTGGAAGATAAGTCTCGCGTGGGCGTGTGCATTGATACCTGCCACGCGTTTGCCGCCGGGTATGACCTGCGCACAACCGAGGCCACGAAAAATACTTTCGAGGAGTTCGAGCGCGTTGTTGGCTTTAAATATCTTCGCGGTATGCACCTGAACGATGCGAAAAGCGCGTTCGGCAGCCGCGTTGACCGCCACCACAGCCTGGGAGAAGGCAATATCGGTCACGATGCCTTCCGCTTTATTATGCAGGACGCCCGCTTCGACGGTATTCCGATGGTGCTGGAAACCATCAATCCGGATATCTGGGCGGAAGAGATTGCCTGGCTGAAGGCACAGCAAACCGCAGAACAGGCGGCATAAAAAAAGCCGGGTTGCATTAGCACCCGGCTTTTTTATTGCTTACTGCTTACGCTGCTTTTGCCACAACTTCCGCTTCCGGACGTTTCAGCACCGCGTAAGACAGGCCTGCCACCAGCGTACCGGCAACAATCGCCAGCAGATAACCCAGTACCGGGGTGATGGCGCCAGGGATCAGCAGGACGAACAGACCGCCGTGCGGCGCCATCAGCTTCGCGCCAATCGCCATGGAGATGGCGCCCGTTACCGCGCCGCCGACGATACAGCACGGCAGAACACGCATTGGGTCACGCGCCGCGAACGGAATCGCACCTTCGGTGATGAAGCACAGGCCCAGCACCAGCGCCGCTTTACCGCCTTCCTGCTGCGCTTTGTCGAACTTACGACGGGCAATAATCGTCGCCAGGCCAAGCGCCAGCGGTGGCACCATACCGGCCGCCATGATCGCCGCCATCGGCGCGTAAGTCTGGGTACTCAGCAGGCCAACGCCAAAGGCGTATGCCGCTTTGTTCACCGGGCCACCCATGTCGGTACACATCATGCCGCCGAGGATTGCGCCCAGCAGCACCGCGTTCGCCGTGCCCATGGTTTGCAGCCAGTGGGTCAGGCCCGCCAGGATACCCGCAACCGGCTTACCAATCAGGTAGATCATCGCCAGACCGACCACCAGGCTGGAGATGAGCGGAATGATCAGGATTGGCTTCAGCGCCTCCATACTCTGCGGCAGCTTCAGCTTCGAGCTAATCAGCTTCGCGACGTAACCCGCGAGGAAACCGGCGATGATACCGCCAATAAAGCCGGAGCCGGTGCTCACCGCCAGCATACCGCCGATAAGACCCGGGGTCAGACCCGGACGGTCAGCAATGGAGAAGGCGATAAAGCCCGCCAGCACCGGCACCATCAGCGCGAACGCTGAACCGCCGCCGATCTGCATCAGCGCAGCCGCAAGCGTCCCTTCTTCTTTAAATGCCGTAATACCAAACGCGAACGACAGTGCGATACACAGGCCGCCCGCAACCACCATCGGTAGCATGTAGGACACGCCGGTCAGCAGGTGACGGTATGCGCCCGCAGACTCTTTTTTCCCTTCGGTCGGCGTTTTTGCTGCGCCGGTGGCCTGATACGGTTTGGCTTCTGCCAGGGCCTTATCAAACTCCTGCGCGGTCTTTTTCAGCGCCAGGCCGGTAGAGGTGCGGTACATCGGTTTGCCGGCAAATTTCGCCAGATCCACTTCGATATCTGCCGCCACAATCACCAGATCGGCCTCAGCGACCTCTTCCGGCGTAATGGCATTGCCCGCCCCCACGGAGCCACGGGTTTCAACCTTCACCCACCAGCCGCGTTTTTTCGCTTCGGTTTCAATGGCTTCAGCCGCCATAAAGGTGTGCGCCACGCCCGTCGGGCAGGCCGTGACCGCGACAACGCTTTTCGGACCCGAGGCCGCAGCAGGAGCCGCCGCGACAGGCGCGCTGTAGACGGTCGCGTGACCTTTCGCTTCGCTCAGGAACAGTTCCGGGTGTGCCACCGCGCGATTAATATCGCCCAGCCACACTTTTTTGCCGTTCAGCGCGCTGTCAGCGGGAATTTTATCGCCCAGGACAATCGCCAGTTCGGCATCGCCTGGGTTATCAATGATGTCCAGGTGTGCTTTTTGTGCCGCCGCGCCCAGCAGGGTCTTCGCCATGTAGGCGCGAGCCTGTCCGAGACCGGAGTCAATGATCAGCAGCGTTTTCATTATTCCTCTCCTGCTGTTAGTTAAAAGGTTTTAAGTCAACGCGCGCCATCATCGCGGCTAACTGGGTACGATCGGTAATACCGACATTGCTCTGGCTCACGGCCAGGGCTGCAACGGCGGTGGCAAGACGTAACGTATGTTCACTGGATTCACGCATCAGCAGGCCGTAAATCAGGCCGCCAACCATAGAATCCCCTGCGCCAACGGTGCTCACCACTTCCATTGACGGCGGTTTGGCAATCCATTCACCTGAAGCGTTAACCCATAACGCCCCTTCTGCACCCAGCGAGATCACCACGTGAGCAATACCCTGCTCGCGCAGCGCATGGGCGGCCTCAATCACATCTTTTAATTCCGGCAGCTTACGGCCTGCCCAGATCTCCAGCTCGCGGCGGTTTGGCTTCACCAGCCACGGAGAGGCTTTCAGACCCGCCACCAGCGCATCGCGGCTGCTGTCGAAGATAATGCACGGGCACTGGCTGCGCAGGCGCGTCATCCAGTCGGTAAACGCTTCCGGGCTGACGCCGGACGGCAGGCTGCCGCTGACGCACACCATGTCGAACTGGCCCAGCCAGGTCAGGGAGTCGGTCACAAAGCGCTCCCAGTCAGCTGGCGTCACTTCGAAACCGGAGAAGTTAAGATCGGTCACTTCGCCGTCTTTTTCCGTCAGCTTAACGTTGATGCGGGTACGGCCCTGCACAACCTGGAAACGGTTGGCAATGCCCAGCTCGCTGAACAGCTGCTGGAAGCCATCCTGGTTATCTTTACCGAGGAATCCGCCTACGGTGACGTCGATACCGAGATCCTTGAGCACCTTCGCGACGTTAATCCCTTTGCCCGCAGCATGCAGGCCAGTGGTACGCACGAGGTTAACTTCGCCGCGCTCAATTTCCGGGCAAAACCCCACCAGGTCATAAGCCGGGTTCAGCGTAATAGTCGCAACACGTCTGCTCATTATGCGCCCTCCCCCAGACCTGCCGCGATGGCGTCGCCAATTGCTTTCAGCGCCTGTTCAGCATCTGCGCCCTGCGCGGTGAAGCGCAGGCGATGGCCTTTCTTCACGCCCAGCGCGACGACTTTCATCAGGCTACGGCCGTTGGCCGGTTTGCCCGAACCATCCAGGTTGGTCACGGTAATCTCGCTTTCAAATTGTTTAATGGTGTTGACCAGCATGGTGCCCGGACGGGCATGCAGGCCGTGTTCGTTACGCACCACGAACTCGGCGTTCAGCACGTCGTCCGTTAGCGCGTCGTCGCTGGTCAGCAGCGCCAGCACGGTCGCCGCATCAGCGTTCAGCAGTTTTTCAGCTTTATTGTTCAGCAGCAGATCGCCCAGACGCTTCAGCACCGAAACCGGCTGCTCATCGTTCATCGCCACAGTCACCAGCATGGCTGCTGTCTCGCCCTCAACGTCGAACGCGGTGGCGGCGCGGCTCACTGCAATTGCGCTGCGCAGGTTGCCTTCAGCGCTGTCGTTCAGCCAGATGCCCTGGCCGAGATTCAGCGGTTTATCGTTAATCACGCGCGTCACAAAGGTGGCATCAGCGGCACCCGCTTCTTTCAGGCGACCCGCGTTCAGCGCCTGCAGCGTGACCAGATCGGAGGCCACAACATCCAGCGTCAGCGTGTCGTTATCCAGTTTCAGCGCTTCACTCTGTTTTTCGCCCATCAGCAACGCCCGCAGCTCTTCAGCGGTTGTTGCAGACTTCAGCTGTTCAGCCACGGAGTCATCGCTCAGGACATGCGTCAGCTGACGCAGCAGGCCTAAGTGTTCGTCGCTGCTCGCCGCGATACCGATAGCAACATAAGCCACCTGGCCGTCGCCCCAGAGCACGCCCTGCGGGAACTGATAGACCTTAACGCCGGTTTTCAGCACCTGGTCGCGGGTGTCAGTTGTGCCGTGCGGAATGGCAATGCCATTGCCGAGGAAGGTGGAGGTCTGCTGCTCGCGCGCCAGCATACCGTTTACGTAGCCGTCCGCGACGTTACCCGCCTGCACAAGGGCAGCGGCAACCTGACGAATAGCCTCTTCTTTATCCCCGGCCTGAGCGCCCGGGTGAATATCCTGAACAGATAACTGGAACATGGTTCTCCTCTCCTGCTGAAATTGAATCGTTTCAGCTTACATGAGAAAAAATGCGCTAGCCTGCTCCGTTTGTTAAAACAAGATAGCGCTGAAACGTTTCAAAAAGTCTTGCGCTTTCTGCAATGGCTTGCAAGAAATGTCGTATTTCCGATATCAGAATTTAGAGATACTGCACATTTCTTCTGCGTTCAGCTAAATTTTGCTGAACTTCAGCAAACCAGTTTCAGCTAAGTTCAGCCAGGTGGGGAGTAAGTTGAAATGCCATTTTGATTTTTCGTGGGGTAATTGACTTCACCCACTGTTTATTTTTTAACTGACGGCGTAAACTCCGCCCCTCTCTGTTACTCGCTAATTATAAAACATGCATAACACCCCTGCGGCCACCGCGCCGAAGCCCTTTGATTTGACGTCAACGGCGTTCCTGATTGTTGCCTTCTTTACGGGCATCGCCGGTGCGTTGCAAACCCCGACGCTGAGCCTGTTCCTGACCAACGAAGTTCACGCCCGTCCGGCGATGGTTGGCTTCTTTTTTACCGGAAGCGCCATCATCGGCATTCTCGTCAGCCAGTTTCTCGCCGGTCGTTCCGACCGCAAAGGCGATCGTAAAAGCCTGATCGTTTTCTGCTGTCTGCTGGGGGTGCTGGCCTGCGTCCTGTTTGCCTGGAACCGTAACTATTTCATTCTGCTGTTCATCGGCGTTTTTCTGAGCAGCTTTGGCTCAACCGCCAACCCGCAGCTGTTTGCCCTTGCCCGCGAACATGCCGACCATACCGGGCGGGAAGCGGTGATGTTCAGCTCGATATTGCGCGCTCAGGTGTCGCTGGCATGGGTAATTGGCCCGCCGCTGGCCTACGCGCTGGCGATGGGGTTTGGCTTTACGGTGATGTACCTGAGCGCGGCGGTCGCGTTTGTGGCGTGCGGCGCAATGGTATGGTTTTTTCTGCCGTCAATGCGCAAAGAGCCCAAAGTGGCAACGGGCGTGCTGGAAGCGCCGCGTCGTAACCGCCGCGATGCCCTGCTCCTGTTTGTTATCTGCACGCTGATGTGGGGCACCAACAGCCTGTATATCATTAACATGCCGCTGTTTATTATTGATGAGCTACACCTGCCGGAGAAGCTGGCCGGCATTATGATGGGCACCGCCGCGGGTCTTGAGATCCCGACCATGCTGATTGCAGGCTATTATGCGAAGCGTTTTGGAAAGCGTTTTTTAATGCGCATCGCGGCCGTCGCCGGGCTGCTATTCTACGTTGGCATGCTGACGGTCCATACGCCAGCCCTGCTTCTTGCTTTACAGCTGCTGAACGCCGTGTATATCGGCATCCTGGCGGGGATTGGCATGCTCTACTTCCAGGATCTGATGCCGGGGCAGGCAGGTGCCGCCACCACCCTTTATACTAATACCACCCGCGTGGGCTGGATTATTGCGGGCTCGATGGCCGGTATCGTTGCCGAGATCTGGAACTACCACACGGTGTTCTGGATTGCACTGGTGATGTGTACGCTGACGATTGGCTGTCTGGCGAGGATCAAAGACGTTTAAGGCGCAGTGAGCGCTTCCAGCTCCAGCAGCCATGTCATTGCCTGCGCGCGCGTGCTGCCGCACATTTCAGCTGATGGCTGAAGCCCGGAACAGACCTTCGGGCGCAGGGGAGACTCAAAGATCATACACAGGTTGGATTCAGAGAGCTGAACGCAGCGGGTATTGGCGGGCTTGCCTAATGAACCATTATTCTTAGTTTATGATTAACATTGCTGCAGTTCATATCTGATTTAATTAATCTATTCTATGCCACGCTAAGTTGATCGTATTGTATGTTTCCCAGCCTTTATTCGGCTGTAACTTACTAATTTATCGAAATATATCAAGTCAACCTAATCGAACATCAACTCCGTTTGAATCTTAAATTCCAAAACAACATAAAGTTCTTACAACCATGTACCACATTCTTAGTATTTTTAGCATACACAGGAAAAACAGTTTGATTGGAAGCAACAATTTAAGAACTAAAAAAATAACAAAAACAACATTAATCATTTAATCATTTGACAAACAATTAGAAAGCTCAAATAAAATACAAACATTCACACGATGCCGCACAAAACGCAAAAAAATATAAAATTGGAATTGGTTAATTCATTTTTTAAGACTATCAATGAAGGTGGCAAAAACAATCGCCACCTTCTAAGGCATCACTTGTAAATGTCAGCGTTAATAGTCTTATGCTCTTCTTTTCCTTCCTTCGAAGTAATAACGTAGTACTTTCCTCCCTTTTCATCAACCTTTTGCGAAAGATCATCGTCAGACATTGTAAAACCATCTTCACTCACTGATAACGTTCCAATTTTGGTATATTTACTTGCATTTTCCGCATCAATTTCCTCAGCAGCAAATACAGTAGTATTAAACATTACCATAAAACAGCAGAAATATTTTGCGAGTTTCATTCGATTACTCCAAGTATTGTAGTAGTATGTAATTATTTCATAGAAGAAAAATCGGTACTTTAAACTTTACGGGTTACGGGTTACGGGTTACGGGTTACGGGTTAGACCAAACTATTTTTTATTCGACAGAAACTAACACTTGCACAGTATTAGTTTCAGTAATATTAAATTTTAGTTATTAGTACTATTATGTCAAGACGCAGCTAAAAAATTACATTGTATAATCAAAAAATCAGATCGAGATCACACATACTTTGTTTTTTGAATTTCTCTGGAAAAAAATTAGATGTCTGCTACTTTGAATATTTGTATAGGATAAGAATATTTAAAAAGGACGCGATATATCATACATAATACATGGTACAAATTTCACGTTTTTTCTGAATCTTTATAGGCCGTTAACATGCAAATACACCCAATAGCGATAAAAGTAAACATCCTAGCCATTATTTGTCTAATTCTTCCGTTTGGAATAGCTTCTTATGCTGCAGTATCTGAAGCAGAAATAAGTAAGCCGATTTATTCAGAAAACAATGATTCAGTATATTTAAAATTTATAAACAACGACAATTTAAGTGGTGATGAGACTACGCCGAAGTTGTTTGTCTCATTTCCTGACGGTGCTGAACGAGAGGTAGTAGTTGATACTGGCTCTACAGGTTTAGTGATTTCATCTTCAGCAATACCAAATGCAAATAATTTATCAGCTAGACCAGGTAAAATCACGTACAATAGTTCCGGACGTATTATGTTAGGTTCTTGGCTCAATACTACTCTCACAATTGGTGATGGGGAAAAATTCATATCTACGAATATTATCCCAGTATTGGCTGTTAACGAAATCCAGTGCCTTGCTAAGGCAAGAAATTGTAAACCTGAACTAAACCCTGAGCATGTGTCAATGATGGGCATTGGTTTTGATCGAGAAAGTAGCTTGCAGAGCGAAAGCACTCCAAATACAAACCCCCTTTTAAATACAAAATCAGGAAGCAACAATGGATATACACTAACGCGCAACGGCATATATGTTGGAATTAATAAGGATACAGCCAAAGGATTTTCATTTATTAAATTACAACCTTCAAATGAAAATAAACACGAATGGATCGCACCGCCAGCTTGTATCAAAATAACTGGTTGGCAAGGGTATCAATGTGGTACGGTCCTTATTGACACAGGAGTAACAAGTATGTTTTTAACAATACCTAACTATAGTGTTAATGGTGAGCAATTACCTAACGGAACAATATTAAATATTAAACTAGCAGAAGGAATAGAATATGAAATTATTACCGGAGCACACAAAACAAACATTTCTCCCAAAGAGATATTTTTAAACACGACAAGGCAACAAATATTCGTTAATACAGGATTCAATTTTTTAAATAGATATGACATTTTGTATGATTATGAAAATGGTTATTTTGGATATAAAGATAACATATCCCTCCCGTAATTTATCATTTATAAAATAACGACACAAAAATAGGAATAGGAATAGGAATAGGAATAGGAATAGGAATAGGAATGATGGTTAATTAACTCCGTGTTCAAAACATAAGAAAACAGCTGTCATAAATAACGATAAAAAAGAATTCGAGAAGAGCAATCGTATTCAATTAGTAATTATCTCTATTTACCAATATTATATTGTTAATTTACAGTTAAAAAAACACAATAAAAGGTACTAAGCAATTGTTTATGTTCCTTTTCAACAAAGGCTTTTTAATCATAGTCTAAGAGCTCATTTAAGATAGCTTGAGGGTTATTTACAAACCGACGAGTCACAATGTAATGCTCTGTATTCTCTAATTTAATAGATTCAATCCCGTTTTCACTAAAATGCAATATTTTCGAATCTGGATATGACATTAGTATAGGAGAATGGGTTGCTATTATAAATTGTGAATTGCTCTGAGCCAAGCGATGGATATGAGCGAGCGCAGCCATTTGTCTGGTAGGTGATAAAGCTGCCTCAGGTTCATCTAAAATATACAGGCCATTCGGTGCAAAGCGGTTCAATAATAATGACATAAAAGATTCCCCGTGCGATTGTTCGTGAAGGGAACGTCCACCATAGGCTCCTTGCACACCTAAACTATCAATCTCTGTTGCAACATTATAAAAACTTTCAGCTCTGAAAAAGAATCCATCTTTTGGTCGCCTTACTCCTCTTACTAGTCGAATTGCATGATGAAGTGAAGAATGACTTTCATTTGAATGAAAGTTAAAATTACGTGACCCTCCTTCTGCATTATATCCTGCGGCTATTGCAATAGCTTCAACCAAAGTTGATTTTCCACTACCATTTTCTCCCATGAGAAAAGTTACCCGCGGATGCAGATCCAAACAATGAAAATTTTTCAAAGCTGGAATGTTATAGGGGTATTGTTCCCTTTCATAATCTGTGATTCTTTCTTTCTGCAATAACACTGTTCGGAGATATTGTTCAAGAATATGCATGATGTAATACCAAACCATTAGTTTATAATTAGCGAATAAAAATTAAGTAAAGCATAGCTTAAGTTAGTCAACAACAGCTAATAATTAACATCTTAAAACCGATAAAATACTAATCAAACCGATATTGTTAGAACTTAGTCGAGATGAATGTCTAACTAAATTGGCTTTGATATTAGATGTACCCCTATGCATTGGAAGTTCTCAATAAAACATTTCAATCTCTTAGCTAATGTACGCATATAATGATTAATGAAGTACATAAAATACTATTCATTTGTGTCAGAGTACTCTTTAAGTAAATGTGAAATAATAAATGATAATAAAATTAACAAAATCGCTGCAACAAGCATTACATTAACGTGAGAATTTAAAAAGGCATTTTTTGAAGCATGAATTAATTCTTGTCCTTGCCAGCTAGGTAATAAATCTGCAATACTGAACGCCTCACTTAATGATAATGGAGGAGCTTGTTTGATATCAGCAAGAAAATCAACAGACAGATTGGCTGTGAATGAAGCCGACATAATCATTCCGAATAATATGATACCAGTTCCTGCTCCAAGTTCATACGCCATTCCCTCAATTGCTCCAGCTTCCCCCGCTTTCTCTTTTTTTGCGGCATTCATAATTACATATGTAGAGGATATTAGAGCTGCTTCTATACAAAACCCTAATATAATCATTGCAACCCAAACCTCCCATCCATTAGAACTAAAGTCCATAAACGCCATGAAAAAGAAACATAACGAACTTAATAAAACACCATAAAATCCAATTTTTTTAACTCCTAACCATGTAAGTGTGAAACCAACGAAAGGACCAGATATAGAGCTCGCTATAATAAATGGAAATAGAAATAATCCAGCTTGAAAAGGTGATAACCCAAATGCTAATTGTAATTCCTGAGAAACAAAAAATTCGAACCCAACCAGGGTGGCCATAGCGATAAACGCAAGTATTAGCCCCGCTAATATAGGCTTATGTTTGAAGAGCTCAATATCAATCATTGGATGAACATGCTTTATCTGCCTTTTCCAAAATATCATTAGCAAAACTAGTCCCAAAATAATGAATGATAAATACTTTATAAACTCATCAGAAGCCCCTAAGTTTTTAACACCTAACACAATCATTAATATAGAAAACATCAAAAGCAAAGGATCTAGTAAATTAATAATTTTAGAAGTGCCTAATACTTTATATTCCCTAAGACTCCCTAACATAAAAAAAACAATGAAGCAAATAGGGATATTGATAAAAAAGACTGAGTTCCACGAATAATTTTCTATTAAAAGCCCACCTACAAATGGACCGAATGCAGCGCCACCAGTGCCTATAGCGGACCATACGCCGAGTGCAACAGCACGCTCTTTTGGCTTAACGAAAGATAGTCTTAATGCCAAGAGGGTTGCTGGAATGATCATTGCAGCCCCAATGGCCAAAAAAGTTCTTGCGCAAATTAACATGATGGTATTAGAAGATATATATGCTAAACATGATGCAACACAAAATAATAACACGCCAATCAGAGATATCTTTTTGAAACCAATTTTATCTGCTAATACACCCATTGGCAGCAAAAGACATGCCATAACCAACGAATAGATATCTATAATCCATAAAACTTCTTTTGAAGAAGCTTTAAGATCTAAAGCTAAAGATGGCGTTGCAACATGTAGAATAGTAGCATCTAAAGAAACGGGTAGATACATTAAAATAACTGTAATAAGAATAAAATTCTTATGATTAAAAAAAACGTTCTTCTTTTCTAACATAGCATTATCTTTAAAAGTTTATGATATACACATTTTATTAAAAACAATTTTCCCTTGAAGCATCATAAACAAAAAGTTAAAAACTGCAATTAATTGTTATGCAATAATGCATTCGTTTAGCAAGCGTTTAACATTTAATGGTTTTGAATAATAAATTTAATGATAGCATCATAAAACAAAAGTTATAAAATTCACAAGGAGCATTTCACTCGCAAAAATTTTACTTGTAATTTACACAAACTGAAAAAATTTACACAACCTATAAATAATCTATTTAGCTTACAAATTTACATGAACAATAAACAAAACTTAATTTTAATCTTTAGTGAGAACAGCTATTTATCATTGGGTGTATACAATGGAATATCGCGTAGCGATGCATTAGTTTATACAAAAGAGGAGTTTATTGACTTTATAGATATTTTATCTATTTCAACACACTATAAACTAATTGTAATTTATGATAAAAAATATCGTGACTTGATTTCATTAATGTTTAATGAAGCCTCTACGTTTCACTTTCAAAGTGAAACCTTGTCTATAGATAACGTTTTAAGTAGTTTATATGTTGAATCATTTATGAGATATAAAAAACATCATTTCTTAGGATTAAAAGTTCTTTATTACTATTTTTACTTACAGCTTGATTATTATCAGGTTAGTGAAATCTTAAACATTGATTCAAAAAAAATTAGCCGGCATATCATCAGATGTCTTACAACAGTCAATTATAAAGGTAAGAGAAGTTTTTGGTACGATTACTTAAATAATAAGCATTGATATATCTTTAGCAGAGATTAGGATTTGAGTACAAACTCTCTGCTATGCTCGATAATCCATTCCTTAAAAACATTAAGTGCTTCACTATTATGATTAACCCTAGATTTCTGTAAAGTCAGCCAATAACCGCCAAGCGTGGCATAAATTTCAAAAGGTTTTGCTACGGAGCGCTCATTTAATTCTTTTTGAAACATATGATAAGGAACTAATGCTGCATAATCACCTAATTTTACAGCATCTATCATATGTCTGGTAGAATCAAAGATAGGCCCGTTAACAGTCCAAGGGTCGATCCCAGCAGCTTTAAACCAATTATTCCATTCATCCTTTCGATAGGAGCGCAGTAAGCAAACTTTTTTTAAGTCTGATGGAATGCTCAGTTTCTTGGATGTTTCTGGGGAACATAATACTGTATGCGGCGCCTGAAAGAGTAAAATATTTTCCGTATTAATCCAGCCGCCTGATCCAAATCTAATAGATGCATCAATACCTTCTGCAGCAAGATTGACAACGTTATTATGCGTTAAAATTCTAATATCAATCCATGGATTTTCATTAAGGAACTCAGTAATCCGAGGAAGAAGCCAACCTATTGCAAAAGTCCCAACGACAGCAATAGTAAGCACTTCTTTAATCTTACCTTCATGGAATTTATCCATGGCAGAACTCATCATCTGCAAAGCTTCTGTAATCGAAGGCAACAGATGCAAGCCTTCGTCTGTCAACTGTAACCCACGCGGTACTCTTGTAAAAAGGGCCACACCAAGCATCTGTTCAAGTGTTCTTACCTGCTGGCTTACGGCGGCCTGACTTACATGAAGCTCTAGTCCGGCTTTAGTAAAATTTAGATATCTTGCAGAAGCTTCAAAAGCTCGTAATGCATTTAAAGGTAATCTGGCACGCATAGTAACCCAAAGAAAAAGTTATGGCTGTATAAAAATTATATTGCTTCAAAGAAAAAATAACAACTGTATAATCGCCCTCTGTTGAAAGTTAATACCCGCTATGTCCTAGTTAATATAGAAAATTGTATATAAGGTAAAACCATGTCACTTAATGTAAAACCAAGTAGAATAGCCATCTTGTTTAGCTCTTGTTTAGTTTCAATATCATTTTTCTCACAGGCCAATACAAAGGGCATCGATGAGATTAAAAACCTTGAAACAGATTTCAATGGTAGAATTGGTGTCTACGCTTTAGACACTGGCTCAGGTAAATCATTTTCATACAAAGCAAATGAACGATTTCCATTATGTAGTTCTTTCAAAGGTTTTTTAGCTGCTGCTGTATTAAAAGGCTCTCAAGATAATCAACTAAATCTTAATCAGATCGTGAATTACAATACAAGAAGTTTAGAGTTCCATTCACCCATCACAACTAAATATAAAGATAATGGAATGTCATTAGGTGATATGGCTGCTGCCGCTTTACAATATAGCGACAATGGTGCTACTAATATTATTCTTGAACGATATATCGGTGGTCCTGAGGGTATGACTAAATTCATGCGGTCGATTGGAGATAAAGATTTTAGACTCGATCGTTGGGAGTTAGATCTAAACACAGCTATTCCTGGCGATGAACGTGACACATCTACACCTGCAGCAGTAGCTAAGAGCGTGAAAACCCTTGCTCTGGGTAACATACTTAATGAGCGTGAAAAGGAAACCTATCAGACATGGTTAAAGGGTAACACAACCGGTGCAGCACGTATTCGTGCTAGCGTACCAAGCGATTGGGTAGTTGGCGATAAAACTGGTAGTTGCGGAGCATACGGTACGGCAAATGATTATGCGGTAGTCTGGCCAAAGAACCGAGCTCCTCTTATAATTTCTGTATACACTACAAAAAACGAAAAAGAAGCCAAGCATGACGATAAAGTAATCGCAGAAGCTTCAAGAATCGCAATTGATAACCTTAAATAAACCTAACTGTAGCCATCACTTCATTGTGATGGCTTAAATTTCATCATGAAAACAATGAAAATCTTCATCTATTTATCATTAGCTATGAGTAGTTTGTCTACATATGCTCAGTGTGATTTCATCACCAAAAATTCGACAGTGATAGATATCAAAAACAACCTAGAATGGCAGGCTTGCACTTTCGGCATGCAATGGAATAAAGAAAATGGATGTACTGGAGAACCAACTCCCCTTACTTTGAGTGCAGCTTTTGGTGAAGCAACAAAACAAGGGAATGGGTGGAGACTGCCAAGTATCGAGGAATTATCTTTACTATCTTCAAAAAGCTGTCTTAAAAATGACCTTTTCAAATCATATTTTGACATACCCCAAGATAATGGTGAAGGAGCATCGCCTTATTGGAGTTCAACGCAAATTCAAAGCATACCTTACTTGTATTATACATTTGACATGATCAATCATTATATTGATGGCCATAGTATTGAAATGACTTATCCTGTTCGATTTGTCAGAGAAGTAATGGTCGACGATGATTTAATATTATAAAAAAGTTAAATACAAGTTATTGGTTTAAAAAAGGATATGCAGTGTATTTTCGCTACCTAAGTAACTGCATATCCAAATATTATCTACAATCCATTATAAATCGTCCCATTCAGGCAATTGATTTACCACTCTGCGCCATAAATGGTAAATACTCATTGATATACCAAAAAGAATACCGGCCGAGACAGAATACATTAGAAATATTTTAATCTCGAAGATATCAAGTAATAATAGCAAGGCTAACAAAAGCCCACCCCATACAATCGAAAAATACAACCCAAATATTAATGTATTTAGCCATACGGATGCAAATGGAGGTGGCGGGATTTGATAACCTTTTTTCCATAACCTTTTATATAATGGTGGTGCATAGTTTAACTCCCACATGTTTCTTTCCTTCATAAGTGACAATGATTTCTCAAGCTTTTCTTCAAAATGGATTTTATTCATTGTATCCCTTTTTTATTACGCAGTAGTTTTATAAACCAATTATAATTATAGCACTTAATCTCAAAAAATCATTATCGACATTATAATAAAACAGTTTACTAAATAAACCACACAAAGTAAATTTTATCGTGGCACTAAAATCTCATTGTTCAAATACATGTGAACAACACAATATTTCCTTCATCATGGCTTTTAAAGCAGTGTCCTTTTTCTTCATTCAATCTACCTATCACCGCTCAATTACGAAAATCTAAATATGCAAATCCTTCAGATGTTTTTCGTTATTATTTTTTGCAAGAAGTATTCTATTTAACTTTAGTTTAACTATGAACTTGTACTATAAAAATAACAAGAACAGTACATAACCCACTATCACTATATGCTTAAATAGAATGATGAAATTATATGCATTTCTATTTATAAATATATTATCCATGGTCAGCTTGCCTATTCAAGCCAATAACTTAGACTCTGTTGCTATTCATGCAACTGAAAAGTCCCGATGGGCTATAACAGTAGGAGATAAACATTTATTTATAAAAAGTTTTGAATTGATAGTTACACAGCTCAGTAAGGACTCTATAGATTTATCTGAACACTGCTCTAAAGCTTATACAACGGATCAAAACCAATATGACCTTGATTCAGTTGACGAAGTGTTAAGCACTGGTGTTCTTATTTTTTGAAAATCAATTAGAGGAGTAGTTTCATTTTCATCGGATGAAGAACATATTCATAAAGCATTGCTTGTAAGAATTGAATCGCCACGGATAATCTAGACACTTCCGAGCCGTTGATAATACTGATTTTCATATTCTGTCGGTGACATCTGATTGCTCGAACCATGCCGACGCTTACTGTTATAAAACATTTCGATGTAATCAAAAATATCGCTGCGGGCTTCTTCCCGCGTTCCGTAGATCTTTTTCTTTATGCGCTCTCGTTTCAGTAACTGGAAAAAGCTTTCTGCAACCGCGTTATCGTGACAGTTACCGCGACGGCTCATACTCCCTTCCAGGCCGTGTGATTTGAGGAATGACTGCCACTCATGGCTTGTATACTGACTGCCCTGGTCCGAGTGGACCAGCACCTTTCTTTGCGGATTACGCCGCCATACAGCCATCAGCAGTGCGTTCAGGACAATGTCCTTTGTCATCCGGGATTGCATTGACTAGCCGATAATTTTGCGTGAGAACAGGTCAACAACCACGGCCAGATACAGCCAGCCCTCGTGAGTCCTGATGTAGGTTATGTCCGTTACTCAACGCTCATCCGTAGCATCCGGATTGAACTGTCGCTGGAGCTTGTTGGGCGACACGATACTGGCCTCGCCTTTGTGTGCCCGCGGGCTCCGGTACCCGACCTGGGCCTTTATCCCGACACGCATCATCAGTCACCAGACTCTGTTCACTACGCACTGTTGCCCGCTATCCCGCAAGTCCACATGGATCTTGCAATAACCATAAACGCAACCGGACTCCAGCCAGAACTGTTTAATCTGTCTCGTCAGTCTCAGATCTACCTGGTGGCGCTTAGAATGCGGCTGCTGAAGCCAGGCGTAAAAGCCACTGGGATGAACATCCAGCATCCGACAGAGCAGACGAACAGGCCAGCAACTGCTGTTGTCACGGATAAAGGCGTACCTCCGTCGGACAGCTTTGCGAAGTACGCCGCGGCTTTTTTTAATATGTCCCGTTCGTCGGTAACCCGCTTCAGCTCCTTCTGGAGCCGGCGGATTTCGGCCTGAGCATCTGACTGTTCTTTATTAGTGGATGAGTCCGGACCGTACTTCTTTATCCAGGCGTAAAGGCTGTGGGTGGTGATATCGAGACGTGTTGCAACGCTGGCAACTGAATAACCGCGACCTACAACCTGTTTGACTGCTTCAATTTTAAACTCTTCGGGATAACGCTTACCGCTCATGGGCACCTCTCTTTAAGCCATCTTAAATGACTCGGAGGTGTCTGTTAAAGCCGTGGCGATTCAGTTGGATCCAAAAATCTTACATAAATTATCGTTAGATAACCGAACACACCTTACATTTGCAGGCTTGCCTAACATATAATTATTCACTGTTTAAAATTCACATTCCTGCTGTTAGCATCAGGTCTATCTGATCAATCAATACCATCCGAAGGGAATCACACTCAATGAAACCCAAGCTGTATTCGTACGTGCGTTTTTCATCTATGAAACAACGGGAAGGTAACTCCCTGGAGCGTCAGCAAGATACCGCTCTAAAAATTGCGGCCCGTTATAATCTCGAACTTGATACAACGGCTTTCCACGATCTCGGCATGTCTGCGTTCAAAGGAAAAAATGCTCATGAAGGGAAGTTATCGGAGTTCATCAAGCAGATTGGGGCTAAGGTTCCCGTTGGCTCGTGGTTAGTCGTCGAAAATCTTGACCGCATTAGTCGTGATGATGCCTGGAGCGCTTTGGATATATTCAAGAACATACTTAGCAGGGGGATAGTCGTTGTTACTGGCATGGATGAAAAGGTCTATAAGTACGCGGACGTAAAGAATAATCCAACCGATTTAATCATTTCATTGTTGATGTTCACACGCGCCCACGACGAGTCGTTGACAAAAAAGAATCGAGTTGAAGCCCAGGCCCGTTCGTTGATACGACACAACCTGACAAGAGAATCGGGAACACCAGCAAAAGCAATAGAATCCGTCGGTCAGAATGTTTGGTGGGTAGATACAAAATCAGGATACGTTACTCCACATCCTCTATATTTTACCGCAGCTCAGAAGATTATCGAACTTAAACAAAACGGTGAAACTCTTCTTGGAATCCAACGATATCTTAACGAACATTACCCTGCCCCTAAAAAGAGGGTTTATAAAGACCAGACAGGTCAAGCGCTGACACCCAAAACTGAACAATGGGGTAAACATTTGATCAGGACATTTTTGAACCCCACTGTTCACGGACAAAAAACCTTTACGCTGGATAAACGCGATGAATCAGGTGTCATCATATACGATTCCGAATCAGATGAGCCGTTAAAAGAAACATTCATTATCCCTGATTACTACCCTGCTCTTATGTCGGAGGTGGACTACTTGACACTTTCGAAATTAGATCGACACCGCGCCATTACTCGTAATTCATCAAAATATCCAGCAGGTAATCCTGAACCAGAAATCCCGCTACTCTCAGGTATCGGTATTCTTTTTTGCGGAAAATGTGGTTCTTTCATGTTCAAATCTGGTTCAAGTGAAAACAAGTACCGTTATATATGTGGTTCAAAAATCGTTCAGGGTAAACCTTGCGGTAAAAAAGGTTTTACGTCATACCAGCTTGAGCACACTGTTTTGCAACTAATCGCTGATCACGTCTGGAACAACCACCAAGAAGATAAAACGGCTTGGTACGAATCTGAGATTGAAAAGGCATCTGAAACTGTTAAAAAGCTGCTAAAGCTGGCAACTTTGATAGATGACCTCGAAGAATTGGCAGATCAGATTAATGCCAATAAACAGAAAAAAATAACGCTTGAGCGAGAATATCAACAGTACAAAATCAGCCGCTCAGAAATTCAAACTACTGGCTGGGATCAATTCCGAAATTTCGATGTTCATGACACTAAAAACCCTGATCGTAAGCGAATTAGGCTGAAGATAAAGCAAGCTATCAAACGTATTGATTGCTATGACATTGATGGGCGGTATGGTCATTTTGAAGTAACCTTCGCCGACGAGACAAAACAGAGAATCGTGATTAAGTTCAATCGAAACCGATCACCTGGTGTTTCGTATGTAGAAGCACAGACAGTAAATGATCATGACTTACTAAAAATGCAAGGACTTGTGTTGCACTCCTTTATTGATGAACTGATTTCACCTGAAAAATTTGCACAGCATATTAAGGACAAGCATGAAGTCAGCATTCTAAACCCGACGTTTATAACCAAGCTGGAGGATGGTGTAAACCAAAACGAAGGTAATGGATTGGCTATCAAGGTAGCTAGCACTACAAGTAAATCGTATGTAACTGTCAACGGTATTAAATACGAGATTAACTCGCTGGAAGACTTAGAAAAACTGTTACAGTAAATCACTCTCCCCTTGCATACCTATCAAGGGGAAGCCTACCAACGCCCCCAATAGCCATGTCTCCGTTTCCGTTACATCAAAGCAATCTCGGAATTATACACACCTCAATCGATCGTTTTTATAGATCAATTTTACTTTATTGATAGATTTTATAGATCAATGTAAGATCATGATTCTTCGAGTAGTGTTTCTCACTAGCAAGACTCACGGGATGGTGATCTGCCCCCGATGGAGTGCAATAGAAAGAAGGTATCCAGAATGACTACCCTTATAAAAACGTTAAAAATCATGGCATCAGGCGTTGTTCTCATTTCAGCTATAACCGCCGCCTCCAGTACCGTCTATTTCTTGCCAGAGGCGAAATCAGCAGGTGTCGCCAGCAACGACAAAAACGCCCTGATGTTTCTCGGAATGGACAGGGATGTAAATCTGAAGGGAATATGCTTCGCGATAACAAAGCAATCATCTTCGATCGTGCCGCTGGTAGATATCACTGCTACAACTGATAACGGCAGATTCACGATGCACGGACTACGCCCAAAGAATAACGACGATACGAAGGAATTAGTCTGTTCACTTGGTTCAGAAGCTGGGGATTTCTTGACTGGCATTGCGAAGTCAACCACCGTCAACGTGAAACTAGATTTCAATGGCGAGATCCGCAGTTACAGTTTCAACACTACAGAGTTCAGAAAAATACTGACTGCCAATGGTCAAGGTGTGTGGGACAAAGCAGCTAAAGACTACGCTCAGGGAGTTCGCGCCCCCATTTTCTATAATAACAACCGCGAAGCCACCAAAAACAATGCAGTAACCTCAAATGCCGATACACACAGTTATAAAGCAAGCGATGAGAAACTAAATTCGGTCTGGAAAAACCTTAGCCCTGAAACTAGAAAACGATTACTCCCTTCCCAAAGAGAATGGATAAAGCAAAAATCCGGTTGCAATAATGAACAGAAATGTCTTACCGACATGACGAATAACCGTATTCTTGAACTAGAGTCTGAAAATGAAAAATAATGCACTGACTTTGGTTTTAAAAAACGACTGGATAACTTCGTCTTCTAGTCAAACCTATAACGGGAAATACATGGTTGGACATTTTCACTTGACAGATACGTTTATCGTTGAATATATGAAGCTGATACATGGAGTCGAAATACCTGTTTCATGGATAAGCAGCTGCTTCACTAATACATCAGATACCAATACCCGTAAGGTTATGTATATGGAAGGCTGCGGTATGTTATCTAACGATACAATGAATGAGATCCGTAATGCAGTTAAGTCCCCAACTGACAACGTGAAAATATACCGCAATGGGGAACATATTGTTAAGATAGAAGTTATGGAAAAGCAAAATGAGAGCACACTCTAAACGTCACTTTAAAAAATCGATTGCAACTGTCGCCATCTCCTTCGGGCTTTATGTGTTGAACGGATTATTAATAACACCATGCCAAGCCAGTACATCCGAATCAATACAGGTATCAAACGAAGGCTCAACTTATTTTCAACAAAAACAACAACCATCCAAACCATCAATAATCGATATACTTCCAAGGGCGTATACTACCGGGGAGGTTTATGCGCGGTTTAAAGAACACGAATTCAGGGCAACGAATGATTTCAAGAAGTGTCGTTTGATGGTGATTGGTAAAATTAAAAGCATCGGTACAGCTACTTTCAGCAAAAAACCGTTAGTAACGTTATATGTCCCTGATTCGAATGAAGGATTAAAATTCATTTTCGAAAATACGGATTATGATAACGATAAAGTTTCTGCGTTAAACGTGGGAGATACTGTGATTATTGCCGGAAGGAATGCACGCCCTGGAACATTTGAAGGTATTTTTTTAGATGGCTCGCAAATCATGACGGGTATGATTTCAAAGAAGAAAAGGCAAATGCTGGCTGTAAATGGTGGAGTCTATGACCGGGAAATTTGCCATAAGTAACGTTCTATAGGATTTTCAAATGCAGGGGCGAATCCCCCCTGCATTACTTGCCAACGGATTAAGTTATTTAATCAATACATGTTCTGCTGTTTAGGATTCGATAAAAAAGTATACCCGACCGATAAGTCAGCTTTGTATCCCATTTCATCAGGCACCAGGGGCGGTGGAATGCGGGTTGTTGCCCACAATGTATCCCATTCTGTATCTCATTTGTAGTAGGTGTGTATTTGCTTCTGATCTGACTAACCATTAACAAGTTTCTTGCACATCTACAGCAATGTAACTGGAACAAGTTTACGGGACATTTTGTGTCACGAGAGTCATACTTAACACTAAGATTACGCTTCTCTATTAGTCAAACCATGACTTGAACGTGTACTTGTCCCGCGCTTCCTGCTCTGACATCCCTGTGTAAGCAAAGAACTTTTTAAAGTCTGGTTTCTTAATTGGTTCTATACACTTCAAAAACGCCGCTTGTTTGTTCTCATAAGTCGGCACACCTCCCCATTCCCTGACTCGACTTAACTCAATGTTGCTTTCTGCGATAGCAGGAAACTCAGAAAGAAAGTGATAAAGTTCAACGATTACATGATCTATCAGCGCGATAGAGGTTTCAGTGATGTCAATGAAGCCCCCACAAAGTTTTTTTCCAAGCGTCTGTTGGACATGTTCGAGCGTCAGAATGTCACCATACATCGAAATCTTATCTTTAACTTGTTCGTTCAACTCGTTTCTGTATCTGAGTAAACCCATTGCCTCGTTGTAGTTTCCGAACATAGCCCCTACTCTGACACTGTTTCGCCAGGTTCCCCTTAGCTCTTCAGATGACGGGGTTCTAATCTTCATTCGTAAAATACGATGCTTAATTTTCCATACGACTGACTCATACAGTTTTTTGTTCGCGGTCGGTATTGGACGTATAAAATACAAGCTGTTTGTACTAAATGTTACATCATCAAACTTTGTGATTATCGTTGTAAAAGCACCAGCCCTTACAAGTGGCTCATCACTGTCTATCTTAAGGTAATTGGTTTTGATGGCAACTAGGTTACTCAAGCAATCTTGTGCTAGCGCTACAGCTTGTATGGAAGTAATCAGATTATCTCTAGCGATTTTTTGTTGCTCTTGTCTTTTGTTGATATAGACCGCTGACACCCCTCCCAGAAAGGCTGAAGCAAATGCCATCGTAACAGGGAAGATGTAATCTTTCACATAATCTGTTGTTGGTCGTAATGACTCAATGGCTTTAGATATATCGCTGGTGTGCTGGTTTAGAATTAGCCAGTCAGTGAATGTCATGATTTATCCACCGTGTACTTGTAATGCATTTTCTCCTCAGACCCTATTTTGAAATCAGGATTTGCTTGCATAATGAAACACCACAAACCAAGAGCCTTACCTTTGTAATCCTTGGGAATCTCAACAGAGAATACGTCAGGGTCAGCTTTCGGAGTTATAGCAGTCACTTCTTGCTCATATACGGTATGCTCGTTGTATGCTTCAGTTATCATCGAACTGAGGCTACCAAACATGGCAAAACCGTTGCGTTCAAAGTCCTCTAATGATTCAGGGTTAAACGTGAAGCGCACGCTGTGAAGTTTCCCGTTTTCATCCATTTCTCCCTCTGGTTCGCCACATTCCCAGCGACCAAACCGCATCAGGTAGAAAGCAATATTCTTCTCATCGTGATCTTCAATCTCTTTCTCGGCACAGTACATCTTCACGTCACCGCAAATGAAACTTGCACGATTTTCTTCATCGACAGAGGCATCTTTACTATTGTCAGCTACCAGTTCGAAAACAAGAGGGGGCTTAGTCCCGACGTTCACGTCACCGAGCATCGCCATTTCATTGTTTGCAAGTGAATGTATCGGTGTTGTTTCGTACTTGTGTTTCAGTTCAATAAATGAATTCACAGGCAGCAATGTCCACATCCTGAGACAACGGTAATAGATTGCAAAATACAATGGAACACCATTTAGCTCACTATAGCGTTGTAGTTTTGCTACGTAGTCCTTTCTCAGTAGGTATGTTGATGTTGGGTTTGGGACACTAGTATTTTTCACCTCAACGAATATCTGCCGACCGTCCTTCAGGACGAGTCTATAGTCAGGTAGTAAAATATCAGCATCATCAGAAATGACGTCACCAGTGTCTTCAATTTTTATCAGGCGACACCCTTGTAGTCCGGCGGCAACTTGACCAAAACACGCTTCCATGCGTTTCCCGTGAAGTAGTATCTGATTTTCCTGTGAAGCTTTGAGCGATTCGCCAAACTGTTCAAGAAATTTTTCAGTGTCCTCTGGTGATTTTAGTTTGTAGTCATGTTCACGGCTAAATGCTGTAAATACTTCCAGAGCTTCAAATTTTCCAGGATTTCTTACGAGGCGTTTCATCATTTGATGTTCTGTGTTTTTAGGAGGTTACCTAAAATTACACCTGAACAATGATGATGCGCAACAACACTTACAAGGAAGCCCATTTAGGGGCGCGATTGGAGAATGAATTTAGCCTAGATTTTTTGACTACCCTGTTTTGTACCATCAAGCCCCCAAATATCCGCAAGGGAAATTGCTGATAAGATATCTCTTTTGGGTATACCTGATAAAGACCATGACATAAAGTCTCAATAGGGTTTAATTTAACTCTATTGACAACAAAACAATGTGATGTATCATATGGGTATTAAATTGATATTTAAAAGAGAATCCATAATGAATGTCCGTATCTACTGTCGCGCATCTACTGAAGGCCAACATGCTGATCGTGCATTAGTTAGCCTGCGCGAATTTGCGCGAAGCAAAAACTGGTTGATTGCCGGAGAATACATTGAGAATGCAAGTGGTGCGAAGCTGGAGCGTATGGAACTGATGCGCCTACTTGCGGAAGCACAGCCTGGCGATTTGCTTCTAATTGAAGCGATTGACCGTCTCAGTCGTCTTCACCATGAAGAATGGGCTGAACTCAAAGCTACGCTGAACAGTAAAGGACTGGTTATTGTATCAATTGACTTACCGACCAGTTGGCAGATAGTTGAAATGTCCGGTAACAACCTTACCAACGGCATTCTGAGAGCAGTCAATGCCATGCTGATCGATATCCTCGCAACAATGGCACGACAAGATTATGAAACCCGTCGTAAACGCCAGGCACAGGGGATCGCGAAAGCAAAACAGGCAGGTTTGTATACGGGGAAAGAAAAGGATATGCAAGCCCGTGAAGTGGTACGCGAAATGTTGGCACAGAACGTTAAACCAGCCCACATAATGAAAGCTGCTGATATAAGTCGTGCAACGTTCTACAGGATCAAAAAGGAATTGGTAAGCTAGTTCAAATAAGTGTATCAGCTCGGACTCGAACTGACAGTTACCGCAGAAAGAGTACAATCAAATCTGACTGTCCGCTCTGAGCGAAGAGCAGACATATCGTTCAAGTCAATAGACTCTGTAGTGTTAATCACCTCGGTTTTAATAAATCACTATGCTAGTTTTTGAAGTCTATACCAGCGTTAAGGAGATGCTATGGGTGTTGAATTGCACATAACGAGAGCCGAATTTTGGGCAGATAATGAGGATGCGCAGATAACCGCTGATGAATGGCTTAACTACATAAATAACGATAATGAATTAAGCAGATATATTATAAACGGCGATTACAACGCCTTGTGGTTAGGGCACTCTTTGTACGAAGAACCATGGCTTGACTGGAGCGCAGGTAATATTTATACCACATGGCCCGATACATACCTATACAGAAAAATGTTACGGATCGCAAGACACCTTAATGCCCAAGTAATGGATGATGATGGTACGATTTACAGTGACGAATCGCAGTGGGATTATGATCCGTCAACTAACGCTTAACGTCTGCTGTTGGCTCGCAGAGGCTAGGCTGCCTGGTCCTCAGGTCTGCTTTGAGCGATCAGAGGACGTTCCTAATTCCTTTAAACAATCATCCAGGGAGGATATGATAAGAATATTCAGCTATAAAGCCTAAAGGGAATGGACATGACATTGTTTGAGGAATGTAAGGACCTTCTCAAGACAGATTTTAATGTTATGGAAGGGGATGATTTGAGTGCGGTAATGGATATTTTTCTTCAATATCCATGGTATAGCGGTGATCTCAAATGGTCGGAAATGGACTTTAGCGATTATGAACCTAGTCATGAGATGTTTAACGTGAGCGACTTAGGCAATGAAACTGTATTTGTCGTAGCGGATGATGCGAATGTGCCCGTGTTCAGAACCCATCTACAACTCATTGTCGATAATATCTACGATGTCATCGCCCTGTCACCTAAACTATTTATTTTTAACGATAAGATAATGATTAAGCCTTTATTCCCTCATGATCTTATAAGGGTTGGTCTGCGAAAGTGATGAGTAAAAATGCTAACCAGCTCCCCGTTGCTCAACTAAGACTGTTGTTCTCCACGTCCGCTCCTGCTATGGAGCGGACTAACTGACTGAGCAAAAGTTCCGCTGTGAGCGAGCCGCGGGGTTCGCAATGCATACTTATAACAAAATGCCTTGAGACATAGAGAGCTGGCCACCTAATTACAAACCAGGACTAGTCAGGTATGATGATTTTAATTATGTCTTCGTGCTAAATTAAATTATATTGCAAAAAGACAACTTAAGTAACTGGTGTTTGTAAATATAAGTACTTTTACCTAGTCATAATCATATGGAATTGTACCAATTTTGGGAGAATCGGCAAATGTATTTTTTTCGAAAGATACAAATCCTGGTCTATTAATTGTACTACCTCTAGAGGTATCATAGTGAACCGATAATATGCTTTGAAGTATTCTCTGCAACGTGATATGAGGTCTTTTTGTACAATCCACACCCACATATTGAGCATGACCTTCTACAGTCGTGTTGTCCTTTCTAAGTTTAAATATACAAGTCTTATTTGCAACTATAACTTCGTTAATAAGAGTGGAAAAAGACCCTCCATTCTCCTTTGAAATGCTTGAGAATATTTTCGCATTGAGACCTCTCAATGTTTTGATGTCACTATCAAAAGAAAAAATAGCTGTGTGAGGCGTTCTTTTTTTATTTCCAGAGCATAAGGTGGCAGCATCTCTTAATGCTTTAACCTCATGGTGAATGTCATTTGTCTTTAATTTCTTTTTTACGGATATTATACTCACAACACCTTCAGGTGGGACAATACAGAATTCTTCAAATCTTTCATAGATTGGATAATTGGCAACATCATACACTATAATATCTAATTGCCTTGAATGACGATCTGGAAAGTTTTCAACACGAGTATTATCCTCTATTCCTGTTTTAGTTGAGGGGCTAAGAATAAATCCAGACATGGCTTTTAGATTAGAGGGAAGATGGCTATTAAGAAACGATCTTAACAAGGATTCAATATAACGTCCTTCCTCACCTCGGTGATAAGCGCCTTTGGAATTTGTATTAGGCAATAAAGTTTCTATCACACGATATCTTTCCATGATTTCTTTAGCTTCAATATCAAAAAAATTACGAACTCTTAGACCTTTGCTATTTTTTTCCACAGTGTGTTACTCCTTTCAAAAAAGTGGTTAATAATATCAAATTATAAATCGTCCATTTCACTCAATGTGACTATACAAAGAGTGGGATACGAAAGCAATAATCATTCAAATTGATTCGTATAAAATATAAATCCCCAGACATAACTTAGATGGTTTTGCCTTTATTAATAATATTGACCTTCTCCCCTTAGATTGACACAGTATAGAGTTAGAACATCAGCTTCTGGCACAAAGCGGATGGACATATGTGGAATGTTCGCTATGAGTGGAGTGAGGGAAAAGTTGATGCTGCGCAACATATCATCCCATAATGATTGAAAGGTAACGACACCAGGCGTATCAAAAGAGACGGCAACTTTGCCATTCTTTAAGGAAACAGATATATGGCGGACAGAAGACCTCTTAATCCAGGCGTAGTTGTTCCTAAACCCGGCGGTGGTACGCAGCCCCGTGATCGTAACAATGATGGTAGAGTTCGAGAAAAACGCTCGGATGCCGGGAAGCCGCGCAAATAATGACAAGCCGCCTCAGGGCGGCTTAATCCGCCATACCGTGTTGTCTAACCGGTGCCTGTCGCACCAGTAGGCTCTGAACGTTTTGAGATAACAACACCTAACTTTGCAGATACGCATCGTCAGTTCAGTAATGAGCGTCCAGAAGACATTCATAATTAGGTCGCCATGGATGTCGATAACATCGCCGTGTGTCAATCAACGGAGAACAGGTCAGGCGCGCTATGTTATTTTTGCTATAAGTGAATATTTCCTTATTTAGTTCCTTTCAATACAATACGTTAAGTCAGTTTTCTGTATCTCGATTGAGGTTATTTTTTATTTTCTTTATAGCAGACCAATACATACCCTCAAAGTTATCATCAATCACATCAATTGTAATAACCTCAACACCGAATGCCTCAAGCAGTCCTTTTTTTTCATCACTGATAGTATGAGTGTAAAAATATATTTTGTTATTAATTGTTGCTTCAGATGAAAAACGGGCTCGCTTATTTAGCACCCACCATATGTCAGTCTCGCTATAGTCTAATGAAAAGCCGATAATGTGTACATTGCTTGAGAAAAATAGATCCACCCATGATGTGTGACAAAATGAAGCATCTCTAAGTTTTTCTAACATCGGTTTAACAGAAACGTCAGCGCCATTAACTTTATGTGAGTAGTTGCCTTTAACATAAGCATCGATTTTGCTCACTGAACCACAATAATGATCTAAACCAAGCATAATAGATTTGGGGTTGTCTATTTCACCATGTATATTCCACAGGAATTTTGAATTATTCTGTGATTCATACATTCGTTTTCTTCTCAAGCTATAAATTTCCTCTGAACTTAGCTTTACTGGCGAAATATCAAGCGCCTTTTCTAAGGCGTAATCATAATTAGTAGTAAGATAATGCTTAAAAGGTAGCGATGCTAACTCCTCAAGAACATCATTTGATCCTTGCTCTCGTAGTTCGTTAGCTATAACATTTTTTATTTCAAGCTCATCTTTTTTTTCGCTTCTATCTGGCGCATGTTTTTCTAGATAGATTCGCTCATACACCATAGTGTTTGGCAACTGGCCGCTTTCGAACTTATTGATACCTTTTATGTTATCGAGTAAATTACTCCAGGTGACGTGATTTTCAGAAAGTCTGTTTATTCCATTACCAAAAAAAAGAGTGTTTGTCATATGTACCATTTGATTTTAACTCGTAAAATATATTGTTGATTTTTTGTGCTAAACTCATTCACGATCATTGTTGCTCCTTTGTCGAGTGAAGAGTTCAAGTGCTCGTTCGTAATTAATTTTATGTTTTCCGTGTGGTGTCGCCTCGATGAACATCCGCATCTCCTGAGGAGAGAAAGAGAATTTCCTCGGCAGTTTTAGCTTTCTTTTTACTGTTCCATCCGCAGAATTACACTGACCACAAATTAGTGTTTCAGGAAACCGAGGCTCTCCTAAGTTCATGTAATCATTAGAATGGTCGTGATGTTTGTGCAATGCGGCAACCCAATCCATAAAGGCGTCAGGCGTATTCGGGAACCGGAGGGTCCATCTCATGATCTGAAATTTGCTGCGTCCACATCCTGGGCAGATCCAAGAGTCTCCCGTTGCTTTCCAGAGTTTATGATAATGGAGTCCTGTATGGTTCAGATATTCTTCATATGTAGGCGTTTTTTTCATGAAAATTTCACGTGCTCCACTCTACGGCACTTCTGCAGTTAGGGTGCTATTCAGGATGGCTTAATCTATATCAATAGCCCATATGTGAACACAATTATGACGACTCCAGAACCGTCCTAATTTATCATCTATTATGGCTATACACTCGATGACATCGAGCAAGACGGGCCTCTTTGCTACCAATAGAAACCCACAAGACTATAAATTGCAGCTCTTTCCGGGCAAGGATTTGTCCCGGGTTAACAATACGCATCCTACTAGTCAGTGGGTTTTTCACATAGGTAGCGAATAGGTATAGCAAAATTTTATGTTGGTTTCACTATAGCTATACAAATCGACCACTGAAACAATCGCATCTGTATTGGACGCGCTTGCAAAGGCAGCTTCCCTTACCAACAACCATACCGTTTGCCCTGGAGGCAGCGCGGGTGTAAAACATGGCGCACTTTAAACAGCTATGTTTCGGAAACAGCCCCATCACTCCCTGCATATGTGCTCTTTGTAAAGCAAACCATGTGTCCATCTGAAAAAATCGGTGTGCACCTGCCTGAATGATTCGCTAGCGAAAAATTAAACGCGAATACCACGAAGTACATTAAGCAGAGCGGGCTCACGCTCAATAAGCCACAGCATTTTTTATGCAATACCCGAGGGTACGCGCCGCTGTTGGTCCCAGCTACGAATCAAATCGACACTGGTCCCCACAACCTCAGCAAATTCTGCCTGCTTCATCCCCGCATGTTTGCGGATAGCCTTCACGTCCGGCAGGGGGTGACGGTGAACATTTTCAGCGGCAGGCTGGATCTGACCGCTTTCTATGGCCACCATTTCCTCCATGCTGTTGATCAAGGCGTCAAAAAGTTTCTTTTCCATAAATTTATCCTCGTTACGGAGAGGCCTGCCATCGCAGGGTTACGACTATTTCAGTTGCTGCATTAGTGCCTTCATCGCAGCTTTTTCATTCTCGCTAAGATCGTCTTTAGCGTTCTTTGGATATATCAGCAACAGGTATAACCTGCCGCTGGCAAGGCTAAGGTAGAAATAACCCTTACCCCACCCCGCTTGCCCATTCCCGGGCGACTCCAGCGGATCTTTCTGCATCCCCCGGTATGACTGATTGTGTCTCCACGCTCATGAGCTTCCAGCAAATATGTCTGCAACTCCCGGAATTCATCATCATCCATGAGATCCTTACGCAACATTCTTGTAGGTTTTTCATCTGTCCCGGTAAGCGACTGTTGCCAGGTCCCGAAGTTCCGCCATCATCATTAAGGGTTTTTGCATCAGGATATCTGGCGAGGCACTGCTGGCGAACTGCGGCTACCTCGCCGTTTACCCGGACTAGGGCTGATGGAAAACACCACATTCTTTAAAACACATGATTCTGAAGCGTGAAACGCCGTGCCGGTCTGCGGACGCCGATTAAATGTCTTCACTCAAATCGCTGTTCACCTTTACGATCTTCAAGCTGTTCCCGATCCCGTTGATGCTCTATCATAAGCATTAAGCTTTCATGGATGTCTCTTGCAGCCTTTGAAATATCAGCCCGCTGGTGGTGGATGAGTTCACCGAAAGCGTCAGCCCGTGCCTGCAATATATTTGCAATATGGCCAGTACGTCCAATACTACTTGTCGGACTCGTTAAGTCAGCAAAAGATTCCAGGACCACGGAAGGGTCAGGTGCCGCCTCAAGTAACTTGACTGCATTTTTATGTAAGACCGTCCCGCTTGAGTCAGAAACACTTACCCAGAGTTCTAATCCCTGCGGTACAGATGCCCACAAGCCCGGATCGTCACTGCAGGAGCACCAGTTAATGAGGGTTTCGATGTCAACGCCTGAAAGCAGCGGAGTATCCCCAAGGCTTCCTCGCATAAAGAACAAGCGCATAACCCTTAGGTCTTCAGAACCGGTAAAGAGACGGGAGAGAAACGCTTCAGGGATAAGTTCCACGGTTGTCTGTATTGTTTTACGATAATCATGCATAAAGCCGTAGTGCCTATCAATCGCAGAGAAGACAGCATCCAGCCACTGATGTTTGAGCCCGTCGCGATCATCTGACTGCAGTGCCGCCGCCACGACCGATTCCATAAAGTCATCAACGAGGTTACCCCGGAGGTCAGTCTCTTTCTGTAAAACCTGAATGGCCGCCCTGAGACCGATGTGAAGAAGTTCGGGACCAGGCATGTCCTCTGACGTCTTTTTGCCATGTAGCCTCATACCGAGCCCATTCAGGACCACTTCCTCGCCGCTTTGCAGGACTAAGAGTCGTTCGGCCAGTTCGAGCACCCGAGAGGCTGGCAGATGCCGGCATTTTTTATCCCACAAAAAGGTGTCAAACATAAACGGGCGGATATCCGGTTTATCCAGAAGCGACATGCATCGATTCAAATCCGTTTCGGTAAAATCGCGCTGAGGATGAATTTTAACCAGGACCCGACTCAGTGATGGATGCACTGCGCACTGATCCAGAAACTCATGGACCAGGGGTTCATTAATACGATCCACACCGTCGATAAAGCCCAGAAATACCGAAAAATCCTTATTTTCAGTAGTGTCCTGGTCCAGCTCGCTTAAAAGTAAATGCCAGTGCTCACGAGGATCCACAGCGCCCTGAGCCAGCCCCTGCCCGAATGCGCGCCGGTAAGGCATCCACTCAGAAGAAAACAGATTAGGTCTCAGATCAGAAAGACAAAGCCTTGATGCGGCAAACTCACGCCCCAGTTGCTCTGCTCTGGCCGTCAGTCGCTGCTCTGCCTCAGCGTATCGGTCATGGCCATGTCGGTTAAATTCGTCATCAAGCACCCAGTTGTGCTGGCCTTTGCTCAGGACATAAAGCCGTATGCCAGAAAGCAAATCATTCGGCCTGAGCTCCTTTTCAAGTGCATCAAGCGTGTCCAGCAACAGGTGCGAGACCTGAGGATCCTTTCGCAGAAAGTGCAGTCGGGTCCGAATCGCCTTCCAGCCCTCTCCCCAGGGAAGACGGGCATGCAGTGCACGGGCGGCATCAACCAGCACGGAGCCCATCTTCTTGTCGCTCCACAGGCCGCTGAGTGAATTTGCCAGAATAGTCCGTGCACCGCTGGCAAGATGATTCTCGCTGTCGTTTCCTGCGCGAACGGCAATCGCAATGAACGCACGTCGCCACGTTATCAACGCCTCATAGTCTGGTTCTGCCCCGTAATCCCTCGGGCGGGCACCAAACTCACAGATCCCCGAGCCTGTCCACGTCGAACCGCTAAGTCCGGCAGAAAGCATTCTCAGTCCAAGCGCCCGACGCTGTGGCATACCTGATGAGAGACATTTTTCCAGAAGCGTAATCCGCTGTTCAAGAGACGCGTGTGTACCCGACAGGTAGGGCTGACAGAACAGAGTCAGTATCTCCCGTGCATTCTGCTGACCAGGTTTATCCGTTTCGTTATCGGCGATGTGCAGAAGAAGGCTGGCGCAACGGTCAAAGTATGATGCCTCCCACGCAAGAACCTGCAAAAGATTGAGGATAGTGCTCCAGCGCGGATCGTAATGTCTCTCCCGGCTTTTAAAGTCTGAGATCCTGAGGACCGCGTCAATCCTGTTAAGCAGAACGTCCGGCACCACCGGCGCAATGTACTCCAGCATACGAACCGGCTCATCCCCTAAGCCCAGCAGATTACCCAACACCCCTTCCGACTGAAGCCACGCGGCAGAAATCGCCTTTGCCACCGGATGATCGTGTAAAAGCCCCAGCCGGTGAGCAAAGGACATAAGCAGGCGCTCGCGTCCCGGCGCTTCAAAGGCAGACCTGAGACACGCGACCGGAAAGCTGTCCAGCGCCGAGGCGGCCAGCCTGTTCGCAATAGCATGCGGTAAGATGGCCCGCCAGTGCGACCTGGCCTGAAGAATGTGGCGATAGGTCAGCTTGTTAAGCGTCCGGTAGAGCTGGTGATATGAATAACCCGCGAGCGAGCCCAGGATCCCCAGCTCACTGTCGCTGGCTTCAGAAACGTCACTCGAAAATGAGTAGACCAGCGAAAGGAGTTCGGCCTGCTCCCGTAATCCCTCGTCCGGTCCGTGGCGCTGTTCAAAAAGCCGGTTGAAGAGTTGTGCATCAGACAGAACGGCCAGCGACTCCCCGTCCTCCACTCTCTCGGCGATAGCCAGTGAGACTCTGGCATTCCCGTCAGCGAATTGCGCGATCCGACGGGCGTTAAACTGTCCGATACCGGGGAAACGGCGCAGCAGAAGTTTTTCCGCAACGTCCGGCCCTACCGCCTCGATGTGGATCACCTCAGTGGTCTGGGGTTTGTCTTCCCGAATATCATACTCAACGGTGATAAGTTTGATCATGCTTCCGTGAGAGGTGACTTTTGCCGCGAGGGAGGCATGAATTTCAGGCGGGCAGTTATCGAGAACCATTATTGCGCTGCGCTGGTCAGCGATGAGGCGTTCCAGCATGGCTGCGGCAGAAGGGTTCGGATCGTCACCGGTATCGGCATACACCGCCAGGGTGCGGTCCAGGGCATCAGTACCGATGGATCTCTCAAACAAGGCCTGAACGATCCTCGTTTTACCCACGCCCGATAAACCGGTAACACGCACGGCTTTCCGGGTGGTCCGGATAAGCTGGCGTATCGGCCCGATGGCATCCTGAATACTCATGGGGCGAGCTTGCTCCGACGGAAGTGAGATCCTGATACCGGAGGCGGTAATCAGGGTATCGTCCGCCCCCTCAGGAGGGCAACTCCATGCGCCATAGGGCTGCCAGCCGGAATATCCCCGCCCCAGTATTCTGTTCACCCAGAGCATCACCGACGGATATTGACGTATCCACTGCGCGAGTTTAGCGCGATCATAGAAGGCCAGATGAAGATCTGCATGACAGGGATCGTGCCTGACAGCCTCCTGCATCGCTCTGACGCGTTCGGCAAGCATGGAGGGGGAGCAGTCCTCGTCCAGACTGACAATGATATAGCTTCCCCCCTTTGCGGCCTGTACGGATACCATGGAAGAAAGGACGCCAGAAGGTGCCATCTCTCGCAGAATATCTGCCCTTCGCATCTTATGCTTTTTGGCCTGGAAGACGGTATCCGGTCGTTCTATATATCCGGAGATGAATTGTTCGACCGGCAGCTGCACGTGGACATCCACTCCCCCATCAGGTGCATTGATCGATCCTGCCCAGCGCACCCGCGCCGGGCTGTGACCGCAGGCCGCCACGTCGGCCTCAGAAAGGCGAGCAATTAACTCTTCGAGAAGAGTATCCGAAAGTCCGAGTAATTCATCTTTTTCGATATCAAAGATCGCCATAGCGCATCGTCCTGAGAAACAGTCAAATGATTTACATCCGTTGTTCAGGATATTATGCAATCTGAGCCAGATTGTCCCGGACTAGCCGCCCGTTAGCATAAGCCAGGCGCGAGTCTTCTCTGGTTTGGATACCGTGCCTTTTGCGTTGTTCCGGGAGGCCATCACTGATTTGTGCAATTTATTCTTCCAGACGACTCCAGTCAGGGCCGATGACAGCCAGCTGAATCGCCACGGGTTTAACAGATACCTCAGAGTCAATTAAGATGACTTAAAGAGAGGTTACCATGAGTGGTTAGCGTTATACCGAAGAGTTTAAAATCGCAGCAGTCATACAGGTTGTTGATTGCTGTCATTCTGTTTCCAGCGCTGAAACACATCTCGATATGGCCATCCACAGCCTTTACGCATGGTTATCCGGTTCGATAATGCGTCAGCTTTTATTAAGAGCTGGCTTCTGAATCGTCCGCTTTTGGCACAGAGCGGACAAGTTCACTGGACTGAAGGTCTGCGGTGAACGAGGAGCGGAGGCTAGCAGTTGAGCTCGTAGCCAAATAGTCGCATTACTAACATTGCGACGTGTTAATCAACGCGGAGCAGATCACGCTGGAATGATATTCCTGTCGCAAGGCTCTAGATAATCCGTATATAATCATTATTCGAATCTTCGATGGAATGAATATGATGACAGAACCTTTAAGTTGGGAGTGCTGGCGCAAGGTTTACTTGAACAAGAAAAACAAAAAAAGAGCCTCGCTTGAACGGTGGGGGCTACGAAACCTACATTCTGTAGAAACTCTTGATCACATTGTTTCTGAAGTTAAAAAAACATACTTAAACAACAATCCATACATTAAAGTCAGCGCAAACTCAGTTTGGGTTGATGGGACACCTCAGGCAAAGTTTACCGTAAGCAAGCACGAAAATGTGAAAAACTCCTCTACGAGTTACGGCAACACGAATCAGGTAAGTCTTAAAGCTAGGAAAGATGAAGTCCTTAACTGCGAACTAGCAGACCTTTTGTTTATCTTCAATGAATTTAACAGCCAAAATGGTTTTAAAAAAGTCCGTGCCGTTTTATTACAGGGCAAGTGCTCAGAAAAAAACAATTTATTGCCGGATGGACCTTCAACAGAAAAAGAAAGGAAGTTACTTGAATCGGTTAACCGGGAAGAATTGCTGACCTTATATCCTGGTACTAAAGCATCTGGTAATGAAATAGGGACGTACAAACTTGGTGGATATCAACCGGGACTCGCTGATTGCGCCAAGTATCTGATGATGCCGAAATATGAAGCGTGGAACTACAAATCTCCTGAAAATACAGGACCTTACGTGATAGGTTGGCCAGAAAATTCGTCAAGTAAAAGTCTCGGTGTAACAAAAAATTACTTAGATGCAATCATCGATGAAATGCTCAAATTTCAAACCATGGGAAGAGAGGTTAAATTCAAAAATGGCGATATAGACAGGACATGCGAATGGTCAAAAATGATAGATGACTTGCTGACAAGTTATCATGGCGTAACTATGAAGGGCTATGATCGTCAAAGGCGTTTCTATAAGTCATCTGGATATATTCCTAGCCATATTCAAAACCTTGGTTTGATGACCGATGATGTCAGTCTTTTGAGCCTCTTACAAATAGATTATGATGATTTTGTCTGGTATTATCGCACTCGTTATGATTATTTTCTAAAAAAATATGGCATTCAGGTTGCAAAGTTAATACAACATAAGTTTGAGCAATATTTAAATTTACTTATTTCAGAGCAGGGACCTATAATTCCGACGATAATTATAAACATTGATTATAATGAAGGTGAATTTTTCCGAGGTTAAATTATCATCAGGCGGAAAATAAAAAACCCTGTTTATACAGGGTTTCTCTTTTCTGCTCTAGTATCCATTTGAACCCCGCATTTATCACAGGGAAATTTCCGATTTATTTTTTCTTATTTCATAAGATTTGTAAAAAGGACATTGTTATGGCTTATATCATGTGCTCCCAGCTAACTAATTTAGCATGGTGTTAGCAAGTTCCGCTTATGGCACGGAGCGGACTGTCAGATTAAGTCCGGCCCTGCGCCACACCTCAGTCAGGCCAAATCTGAGCTAATACAAATAAAGTTATCGTTTGACGGTCGCTGAAAGAACCTCATCCTGTGCCAGTAAAGTAATCACATCTCCGGCGATATCCGGTCTTATGCCAGGCGTTTTGTAAGTCGCATACACCGCAACCGATAATGGACTCCAATTGTGCTTCTCAGCAATACGTTTTACCTCATCGATAACCTTAAACGTATCGTTTTCCAAAGCCAGTCCTAAACGAGCTGTATCCAGATAAACGCGCTGAACTGCGGAGATATACGCGAGCTTTTTAAGTTCTGCGGTAATAATGCGCTGCGCTTCCACACCGATAGAGGAGCCCCCCTCAACGACCCCTGTCAATCCAACAAGCTTACCACCATCACTACGAGTATTGTCATCTTTGTCTCTGTGGAGCGGTACTAAGGCATTCAACTCTACATCCTGTTGAAGTAACTCCAGCAGTTCGGTCAAAAGCTCAGTTTTGATGACACCTTTTAAAGCGGCTGCTCTTTTAGCCAAGCTAATAGGTGACTGCCCCAACCGAGCCGACATTGAAATAAGGCAACTAGCGATTATGAAAATATCGTTTTCCCCGACTAGAGGGGCACACTCGGCACGAAAGGATTGCTCGTCACGAAGGAGAGGATTTGCTTTTTCAGGCTTCCTAACTTTTGATTTTGGCTGCTTCTTGCTATAGCCACGCAAGGCATCCTGTGCGCTTCGGGTTAGAATGCTGATACTTTTAATCAGACCCTCATTACCCTTGAGGTTGGCAATCATTTGCTGCATATTTTCGAGCCTGCCAAGCATCTCGGGAACAGCTTTACCCGCAGCGATCTTCTCACTGATATCATTAAGATTTCTTAAAACACCAGTAACAAGCTGCGAGGGAGCATGAACCGAGGCATGCAGTTGATGGCTTTTTTTGATTTCTTTTTCCATCAACTGGATCGCATGCTTCCAGTCGGTTTGCACACCAGCTTTAAGGGTTCCAAGATTAAGAATAGCGGTTCGAAGACTTTCGCATTTATCTAACGGAATAGGTTCACCATTCTGTTTACCTGTTTTCAGCCAGTAAACTAAGGATACAAAGTCAGCTTTAGCCGTCGCAACAAGTCCATTGATAACACGCTGCCTCGCTTCAGGGGTAAAGTGATTTATTCTCGGCGCTGGCAGACGATCATTTTTGTGCGCTATTGCTCTCTTCATATTGGATATCTCAAGTTGGCTCCATCAACGATAAATCCCGTCTGGGTTCCTGGCAGCAATCAATCCCTCTTACATATCATGTTTTAAGGTAGTGATACCCGCTGCATCATCAAAATATTGTTATATTTTGATCGCTCAGATGGTTGTTCAACTTCCGCTTCTGGCACGGGGCGGAGTGTCAAATTGGGAGAGGATCTGCGCCAAAGCAGTGTCAGGCCAAATCTAATACTTTTTCTTCGATTCTGACCGGACAATGATCATTGAACAAAACGTTCTGCCACTTGTGAAAACATAAACACTCGCTTCAACTTTTGAAGTTATGTCCTGAATTACGAGCGAAGCGAGTTCCGTCAAGCGAAGCGAAGACGGACAGTGAATACTGGTTAAGAAATAGTCAAAAAACTACATTTTTCTCTATATATAAAATATAAAAATTTAAAAGTGTAGTTATGTAGTTAGACACTCACTACGTTCGCGTCCCTCGCTTCGCTCGGAATCTTGAAGTAATGTATGATTCTCTAAGCAAAGCAATTATCGGTGAGCTATCAAGCCACTGATCGAAGCATACAGTTAATCAGGTACAAATCATGCTTTAAAACGCCCTGTGCGAGGCTGCAAGCGATTTTTATGATATGGGCAATGGGATTGCACGTCCTGGAAAGAAAAGCGCTCTACGGGCTTCCTGTTCGACATTTACGAATTCAGTGCTTTACTACTTAATTTCGATGTTGAGTACATGCGTGTTCCCTTCCCTGTTTGCAACTTACCGCGTTCTTTTGCCAGGTAAGAAAGCCAGAATATCGGACCTTCAAGTGATGAAGGATATTCACGATGAATGACGTAGTGATCGGGATAGTCCTTCGTAGCTTTAGACAAGTTTACCAGCGTTGCTTTTCCACCTGTCAGTTTCATCCAGATTTCCGTAATAATACCAGCGATCCCTCTTTCAGGAGTTCCAAACCACCTTACCGAACGATGTGGAAGTGCAATCCAGCAATGGTAATGGGGCTGTGATGCCTTTTCCTGTCCGCAAACCCAACCGTAAGCAAAATCGATAATAGGTTCCGATAAACCGTTGTTCCCTGACTCCAGGCGGGCACGTAATCGTTTGAACAGTTTGCGTATGTATTCGTTAGAGCGAAAAGGTTGAGCCAATCGAAGACTGTATCCTCTTTGAAATTGGGGAGCACAGCAATGAAACGATACAGGAAAACCAGTGTGTAAGATCTGGAAGGATGATGAATCACGAACGAAGAACATTACAGCTTTAAACAAATACAATTAACGTATATTCAGATCACTGTCTTTTACCTTACCAAATCTACCGACTTAATTATTACCGACGAGTCGCGTAGCGACGAAGTTTCACGAGGCGAAGCCGAAGTGACACACAGCATTTTTGAATGTTGACAGTAAGACTATCACTTGTTCGCTTCGCTCACTGCGTGATACTTCGTCGCTACGCGACTCGTAGTAGTTATATTATGTTATTAAAAGTTCTGATTAAGCTGATCCCTGTCATCCGTTCGCTACACTCACGTCTGAACTCGCTTCGCTCGAGTTCTTTCAGAATTATTGCTTGGGTATGATTTCAACGAGGCGCAGCCGAAGTTGCTATATATTATAACGCAAAATTAAGATTTAAAAAAACAATAACATACAAAAATAGATGTCCTTTGCATGTCTCATTCGAGGATTTTAACGCAAATAAAAAACCATATATATCAATAAGTTATAAATACATGTCTTTATATGTCACGACTTATGGGACATACAAATTTTGATTGTCCGTGAAAGATGATAAATAATGGCATCAACAACAAATCCAAATGGATGTAACCATGAAATTGTACTTTACAATCTTTCCCAAAAGAACAGAAAGCGAATCTTATTTTCTTCGCGATTCCAACGTAAAACTGAACCGGGTTGACAATAAAGAAGTTGATTTACATCTCGATTTTGAGCGTTCTTTCTCAACCATAGCCCAAAGGCGGGGACTCGATAAAAGCGAAGTAGATCGAGTTAGAAAGATTAAACAACGTCTTCCTCAGCACAAACACATAGGCGTTGCTCGCCTGAGCATAACTATATTAAAAAATCGCCAATCAGCGTTGTGTTATCTTTTCGTCTGTGAAGGCAACGTAGCATACCTGTCAGCACCTGAAATGGTTTTCTGTGGCGATTCTATGTTCATAAGCTCAACAAAAAGATGCTCGGTTTATGAAACGACCTACAAGGTCACCAAACCCGATTCGAAGCATAGTTACGTTAACCTGCGTTTTGATTCTGAATATAAACTTGTCACGAAAAGACGTGGGCCATCGAAGATTGAAAAATCGTCGCTAACTGCAGCTTCCGACGCCTCCTTATTAGAGGAAGTTAAAACTTTGCGCAAAGAAAATGAGAGGTTAAAAAAACAAAACAATGTCACTTAAAATTATAGGTGGACGCCGTTCTCATCCGAAGGCGCTGTTGCCTCTTCCAACTGTATAAGGTAAATCATAGCCTCATCGCGGTTCGTAGCACACATTTCTATTGATGGTTTAAGACTACTGCATATTTTTGGGCGTAGGGGCGACCCAAAGATGCAACACAGGTTATCTTCAGATAAATGAACACATCTTACATTAGCAGGCTTACCCTGCGACATTCCTGGGATTGGGCTTGAAATCGATGGGGCAGTACAACAAGCCCCACAATCGGTACGACATTTCATTACTGATTCCTTGCTCATCGTCCATTGGTCATTGACAGTAACAGAATGTCTTACTGGCTGATAGTCTGCCGTATATGTCCACATTTTAAAGTAATGTGACTATTCATCTTCAATGTATTGAAAATATGGGAATAGAAGCATAAATACCCCCATATGCTTTTCTTAACCTCTTCATTTTTTCAGTGTAAAATCTTGCTCAGATGCATTTTCATGCAACTTATTACAAGGAGTTACTATGGGCTTTTATGTTAAGAAGAGCATTCGCGTTGGACCGATGAGATTCAACCTATCCAAATCAGGAGTCGGTGCATCTATTGGTATAAAAGGGCTGAGGTTTGGTACTGGCCCAAGAGGAAATTACATCCACATCGGCGCTGGCGGGGTCTATTATCGTGCTTCGCTTTCACCAAGCCTGGTCCCACAGAACAGAAAGAAGGTTCAACATTTACCAGACGACTCCCCAATAGAACATGCCACTACACATGCACCTCTTGAGGAAATCGAGTCATCCCATATCTCGGAAATCGTTGATTCAAGTTCCCGAGAACTTCTTGAAGAGTTGAACAACAAACGTAAGAAGTCACAAATATGGCCCTTGGTCATGTGCCTTTCGATTGCGCTGTTACTTTACGGTTTTTCACAGGCATGGCCTGAGTGGTGCATCGCTATAGGATTTATCGCAGGGGTAGCAATCTCTGTTTTTGCTTACATGTACGATCAGCTAAGAAAGACTACTGTGCTTTTTTATGACTTTGATGATCAAATGATGGCATGTTACCAGCAACTTCATGATAGTGGAGCAAAGCTCGCAAGCTGCTCAAAAGTATGGCATATAGAGGCTTCTGGAGCCGTTTATGACCCCAAGTATCATGCCGGAGCTGGTAACTTACTACGCAGAAAAGTAACCTCTATCAGCAAATCAAAGCCTCCCTTTGTTAAAACAAATATTGAGACGATTGCTATCAATGTTGGTCGCCAAACATTACATTTTTTTCCAGATAGAGTACTCGTTTATGACCGTGAAGGTGTAGGCGCTGTTGCTTATAACCAGCTATTCGTTAATGTTGGTGATAGCCGATTCATTGAAAGCGAAGGTGTACCTGGAGATGCCATAGTCGTTGGCAGGACATGGAAGTATGTGAACAAGTCTGGAGGCCCAGACAGAAGATTTAAAGACAATTCAGAACTTCCTATATGTCTGTATGAAAACCTTTCGTTTACAAGTAATTCTGGACTAAATGAGTTATTACAACTGTCTAAAACTGGCTATGGAGAAAGCTTTTCACATTCAATCGAAACTCTTAGCAAAAAAGTCATTTCTGCTTAGCTATGTCATTTTTATACTGCGAATAATTGACTATTAGGCTTGCCTTCAGGCATGCCTGGAATGGGGCTTGAAATGGACGGAGCGGTACAGCACGCGCCGCAATCTGGACGACAATCCATACATGCTCTCTCGGTGGCGAACACCCGTACAGTCGGGCATCGGGCGCACAGTAACACCTTTTGCGTATTGATAGCAAAAGCCACGAATTCCACTTGCCTGAAAGGCCGCGCGCGAGTAATTTGGCGCGATATTTTTTACCTCCCGTAGACAGGATTACTGCAATGCCAAGAGCGAACGAAATTAAGAAAGGTATGGTACTGAATTACAACGGCAAATTGCTGATTGTGAAAGACATCGACATTCAGGCACCAAGCGCCCGTGGTGCAGCGACGCTGTACAAAATGCGTTTCGCCGATGTGCGTACCGGCCTGAAGGTGGAAGAACGTTTTAAAGGTGACGATATCGTTGATACCGTGACTCTGACCCGTCGCTACGTTGATTTCTCCTACATCGACGGCAACGAATACGTGTTCATGGATAAAGAAGATTACACCCCGTACATCTTCACCAAAGATCAGATCGAAGAAGAGCTGCTGTTCATTCCTGAAGGCGGTATGCCAGACATGCAGGTGCTGACCTGGGACGGCGTGCTGCTGGCGCTTGAACTGCCGCAGACCGTGGATCTGGAAATCGTTGAAACCGCGCCGGGCATCAAAGGCGCGTCAGCAAGTGCGCGCAACAAACCAGCGACCCTGACTACCGGGCTGGTTGTGCAGGTGCCGGAATATCTCTCCGCTGGCGAGAAGATCCGCATCCATATTGAAGAAAAACGCTATATGGGTCGTGCTGACTGATTATGGCATTTGTCGGGTGGCGGCTTCGCCACCCGACAATTCCGGTTACAGAAGCTCCGGATACTTCGTCATCTTCAGCGCCAGCTCGACCCCTCGCACTTCCGCCATCCCCTTCAGGCGGCCAATCGCCGAATAGCCCGGGTTGGTTTTCTTACGCAGATCGTCCAGCATCTGGTGTCCGTGATCCGGACGGAACGGAATAGGACGCACATCGCCCGCCTGCTTGCGACGCGCCTCTTCAGCCAGAATAGCGTCCACCACCGCCACCATATTCACATCACCGCCAAGGTGCGCCGCCTCATGGAAGGTTTTTGGGTTCTCTTCACGGCAGGTCGCACGCAGATGCGTAAAGTGAATGCGATCGCCAAAGGTTTCTATCATCCGCACGAGGTCATTATCAGCGCGCACGCCGTAGGAGCCGGTACACATGGTAAAGCCGTTATAGATGCTGTCGACCGTCTCTTTCAGCCATTGCATATCTTCAATCGTAGACACGATACGCGGCAGGCCGAGGATAGGACGCGGCGGATCGTCCGGGTGTACCGCCAGACGCACGCCGGCTTCTTCCGCAACCGGAACGATAGCGCGCAGGAAATACGCCATGTTTTCACGCAGCTGCTGCTTATCAATATTGCCGTATTCCGCCAGACGCGCGCGGAACTGGTCCAGCGTGTACCCCTCTTCCGCACCCGGCAGGCCAGCAATGATATTGCGGGTCAGCTTCTCAACGTCCGCTTCACTGGCGGCATTGAACCATTCAAGGGCCTGCTGCTGCTCTTCAGCGGTGTAATCCGCTTCGGCGCCCGGGCGTTTCAGAATGTGCAGCTCAAACGCCGCAAAGGCAATCTGGTCAAAACGCAGCGCTTTCGAGCCGTCCGGCATCTGATATTCCAGGTCGGTACGCGTCCAGTCCAGAATCGGCATGAAGTTATAGCAGACCGTATCAATGCCGCAGGCCGCCAGGTTGCGAATGCTCTGCTGATAGTTTGCAATCCAGGTCCGGTATTCCCCGGAATGGGTTTTGATATCTTCGTGAACCGGAATGCTTTCTACCACAGACCAGGTTAACCCCTTCTCCGCCAGCAGCGCCTGACGCTGTTGAATCTCCTCAACTGGCCATACCTGGCCGTTAGGAATGTGATGCAGCGCCGTGACGACACCCGTTGCGCCAGCCTGACGCACATCATCAAGAGAAACCGGATCGTTCGGCCCGTACCAACGCCAGGTTTGTTCCATTGCCTCATCCTCTCAAGTTGTTATACCAATATGGGTTACTGCAATGACGACTACCATACATGTTTACTGTGAAGGGTCAACACGCCGCCACACATTGATTGATCAAACTCACAGAACGGGGATATTTACGGCTTACCAATTTTATTTGCTGTCATATAACTTTAGACTGGCATTGTTAATTAATGGTTAATCAGGTGTGTATTTCATGAAGACAATTGCCTCAACCGCCCTTCCAGCCCAGGTTCAACAACCGCGCTACGATCGTCATCAACTGCGCTCCCGCATCGTCCATTTCGGCTTCGGTGCGTTTCACCGCGCGCATCAGGCATTGTTAACAAACCGGGTGCTGAATGAAAAAGGCGGCGACTGGGGAATTTGTGAGATTAGCCTGTTCAGCGGCGACGTGCTGATGAGCCAGCTGCGCGCGCAGGATCACCTGTTTACCGTGCTGGAGAAAGGTGCTGAAGGAAATCAGCCGATTATTGTCGGGGCCGTACATGAATGCCTGAATGCAAAGCTGGACTCTCTGCCCGCGATAATAGAGAAGTTTTGCGAGCCGCAGGTGGCGATTGTGTCGCTCACCATTACGGAGAAAGGCTACTGCATCGATCCCGCGACCGGTAAGCTGGATTTACAAAACGCCCGGATCGTCCACGATCTGGAAAATCCCGCTGAGCCGCATTCCGCGCCGGGGATCCTGGTCGAAGCCCTTAATCGCCGCCGCGAGCGCGGCTTGCCTGCGTTTACCGTGCTTTCCTGCGACAACATTCCGGACAACGGCCACGTGGTGAAAAATGCGGTGCTTGGCATGGCGCAAAAGCGCTCCCCGGCGCTGGCGGAGTGGATCGAGGGCCACGTGAGTTTTCCGGGAACGATGGTCGACAGAATTGTTCCCGCCGCGACGGAGGCCTCGCTTGCGGAGATCGCCGACGCGCTCGGCGTTGACGATCCGTGCGCCATAAGCTGCGAGCCGTTTATTCAGTGGGTAGTGGAAGATAATTTTGTCGCCGGGCGTCCGGAGTGGGAAGTGGCGGGCGTTCAGATGGTGCAGGACGTTCTGCCCTGGGAGCAGATGAAATTACGCATGCTTAACGGCAGCCACTCTTTCCTGGCGTATCTGGGGTATCTCGCCGGGTACGCGCATATTAATGAATGCATGGAGGACGCCACCTTCCGCGAAGCCGCCCGGCGGCTAATGCTGGATGAACAGGCGCCTACGCTGCGTATAAAGGATGTCGACCTGACTGCCTATGCCGACAGCCTGATCGATCGCTTTGCTAACCCGGCGCTGCAGCACCGTACCTGGCAAATCGCGATGGACGGTAGCCAGAAGCTGCCGCAGCGAATGCTGGATGGCATCCGCGTCCACCTTGAGCGTAAAACAGAATGGCCGCTGCTGGCGCTGGGCGTCGCTGGCTGGATACGCTACGTCAGCGGGTTCGACGAACGCGGCAACGCGATTGACGTTCGCGATCCCCTCAGCGATAAAATCCGCACGATTGTCGAGGCCAGCAGCGATGCCGACCGCGTCAATGCGCTGCTGGGGCTGAGCGAGGTCTTCGGTCACGATCTCGCGCAAAATAGCGTTTTCGCTGAGGCTGTTAGCCAGGCCTACCAGCGCATCACCCGCCGTGGCGCACGCCAGGCTGTTATTGAAACGTTAAATCTTTAGCGATTATTGCGCTTAATGCGAACGGACATTGCCTCCGTTCGCCCTCCCCCTTCTCATTGCGCCCGTTTTTCGCCAGGATAAGAGCATAGTGTTATAGCATCACAATTCTCTTGCGGAGCGCACGTGACCAAAACCAACCTCATCACCGGTTTTCTCGGCAGCGGTAAAACCACCTCTATTCTTCATCTGCTGGCGAATAAAGATCCCGCCGAGAAATGGGCCGTGCTGGTCAATGAATTCGGCGAAGTGGGCATTGATGGCGCGTTGCTGTCATCCAGCGGCGCAATGATTAAAGAGATCCCAGGCGGATGCATGTGCTGCGTAAACGGCTTACCGATGCAGGTAGGCCTCAATACGCTGCTGCGTCAGGGCAAACCGGACCGCCTGCTGATTGAACCTACCGGTCTGGGCCACCCGAAGCAGATCCTCGATTTACTGACCGCCCCGGTTTACGAGCCGTGGATCGATCTTCGCGCCACGCTGTGCCTGCTCGATCCGCGTCAGCTTCTGGATGAAAAAGCGGTGGCCAATGAGAACTTTCGCGATCAGCTCGCCGCAGCAGACGTTATTGTCGCCAATAAAGAAGATCGCGCCACGGCGGAAAGCCGGGCCGCGCTGGACGCGTGGTGGCAGCATTTCGGCGGCAATCGGACGCGGGTGCAGGCCACTCAGGGGAATATTGATAGCGCCCTGCTGGATCTTCCCCGCCTGAACCTGGCGCAACTCCCGGTCAGCGCAGAGCATGCGCATCACCATTCTGCGAAGCAGGGTCTGGCCGCGCTTAGCCTGCCGGAACACCAGCGCTGGCGTCGTAACCTTAACAGCGGTCAGGGGTATCAGGCCTGCGGATGGATTTTCGATGCCGACACCGTTTTCGACACCATCGGGATCCTTGAGTGGGCCAGGCTTGCGCCGGTCGACCGCGTGAAAGGGATCATGCGCACGCCAGACGGGCTGGTGCGGATCAACCGCCAGGGCGACGATTTCTTTATCGAAACGCAAAACGTCGCGCCACCTGACAGCCGTATAGAGTTAATTAGTGCGGTTAACGCCGACTGGAATGCCCTGCAGTCCAGCCTGTTGAAGCTTCGTTTAAGTTCGGGCGGCTAACGTTGCCCCAGTTTTCACTCAATGCAGAACGTTATGACGACTCGAATTCCCCAGATACTACTGCTTAATGTCGCCGGTCTGGCGCTCTTTTTCTCCTGGTATATCCCGGTGAATCACGGTTTCTGGTTCCCGCTGGATTCATCCCTGTTTCATTTCTTCAACCAGGGGCTGGTGAAGAGTGACGCCTTTCTGTGGCTGGTGGCAATTACCAATAACCGCGCCTTCGACGGCTTTTCCCTGCTGGCCATGGGCTGCCTGATGCTCTCTTTCTGGCTCAAAGAGGATGACACGGGGCGTCGCCGCATCCTGATTATCGGACTGGTGATGCTTCTGGCTGCGGTGATCATTAATCAGCTGGCGCAACATCTGATGCCGGTAAAACGTGCAAGTCCTTCGCTCTTTTTCCCGAATATTTATCGCGTGAGTGAACTGCTGCATATTCCAACAAAAGATGCCTCGAAGGACAGTTTCCCGGGCGATCACGGCATGATGCTGCTTATTTTTTCTGGGTTCATGCTGCGCTATTTCGGTAAGAAGGCGTTCGCAATCGCCCTGCTTATTGTGGTGATATTTGCCTTCCCACGCGTGATGATTGGCGCGCACTGGCTGACGGATATTGTCGTGGGTTCCCTTTCCGCGGTGCTGATTGGTCTGCCGTGGGTTCTGATTACGCCTTTGAGCGATCGCCTAATTACCCTTTTCGATCGCTATCTTCCGCGTAGAAAGCAACAAAAATTGAACAAATAATTACCGTTTTTTAACGTAAACTATCGGGGATCATCACGATCCCTAATAACGCCCTTCCCGCGATCTTTCTGCGCTGTCATATTCTTGTCATCACATTCGTGATAAAAATGAAGCAATTGCACGATTACGCGGCGGATCTGCCGCTATTTTGTGCAATGACAAATTTTTACTTTCTGTATCACAATTTCTTATAAAAAAAAGGCTCTTTTTACTCGCAATAGCCCTGGCAATCGGTTAATCTCGAACTCGTTTTGCCCCATGGAGATAATTATTTCGATGGTGAATAATTTTGTGCGCTGCACCACAAATGTCACCAGAAACAATTGTCTCAATGTGAACAGATAATTAGTCTCGTCACGTTTGGCATTTTTATAACGATATTTGTCGTTAAGGACTTCAAGGGAAAATAAACAAAATGGTCAAATCTCAACCGTTTCTGAGATATATCTTACGGGGGATCCCGGCGATAGCAGTCGCGGTACTGTTATCTGCATGTAGTACATCGAACACCGCAAAGAATATGCATCCTGAGACGCGTGTTGTGGGAATGGAAGATTCCTCTTCACTGCAAGCCTCTCAGGATGAATTTGAAAATATGGTACGTAATCTGGACGTGAAGTCCCGCATTATGGACCAGTATGCTGACTGGAAAGGCGTGCGTTACCGTCTTGGCGGCAGCACTAAAAAAGGCATTGATTGTTCCGGCTTTGTACAGCGTACCTTCCGCGAGCAATTTGGGTTAGATCTTCCGCGTTCGACCTACGAACAGCAGGAGATGGGCAAGTCGATTTCACGTACCAAACTGCGCACCGGCGATTTAGTGCTGTTCCGTGCAGGCTCTACCGGTCGACATGTGGGCATCTACATTGGTAATGACCAGTTTGTACATGCCTCCACCAGTAGCGGTGTGACCATTTCCAGCATGAATGAACCGTACTGGAAGAAGCGCTACAACGAAGCGCGCCGCGTACTGACCCGCAGTTAATATGATAATTGTATCGTTGGTTATCCCTTGGCTGGCGATACAATAAAAAAAAGCACTGCTTCGGCGGTGTTTTTTTTTGCCCGTTACAATGAATACAATCAGCGGCAATTCAGGAACCACGACGTTTATGCTCACCCGCTACTTCTCCAGTCAAAGAAAGATACTGATCCTCAGCATTATTACCGGCCTGGTCGCAGCCCTGCTCCTGGGTTCCCTGCAGTTTTTCTGGAGCTACCACAAGCGGGAAGTCCGGTTCGATACGCTGATTAAGGACGTGCGCATCTACATGGAGAACTATTTCGAGGAGCTGAAAACCTCTATCGATGTGCTCCAGCCGCTCACGCTAAATAATTGCCAGGACGTTAACGCGGAGTTGACCTCGCGTGCAGCCTTCAGCATCAACGTGCGCGCCTTCCTGCTGGTCAGAAACAAACTGGCCTTCTGCTCGTCAGCCACAGGGCCAATGAATACCCCGATGGAGGAGCTGATACCCGAACTGCACATCAACAAGCCGCTTGATATCGCACTTCTGCCCGGCACGCCCATGCTGCCCCATAGACCTGCCATTGCCATCTGGTATCGTAATCCTTTAGTAAAAGACGGCGGCGTGTTCACCTCTGTGAATCTCAACCTGACGCCGTACCTGCTTTATACCGCACGCCAGGACGAGTTTGCCGGCATCGCGATTATCATCGGCGACAAGGCATTATCCACCTCGTCGAGCAACATTGTCAGGGCGAGTGATTTACATCAAACGCCAGCGCGAACCGCGACGCTCAAAGAAGTCCCTCTGACCATCAAACTGTACGCCAGGGAGTGGACAAGCGCGGAGATCCTTTTTGCCCTGTTCTTCGGGCTATTATGCGGCATTGCGGCTGGGTCGCTTAACTTCTATATCCTCACCCTGCGTCTCAACCCGGGTAAAGAAATTTTAAGCGCCATCAAGCGTGGTCAGTTTTATGTGGTCTATCAGCCCGTCGTCGATGCCAAATCGCTCAGGATGACCGGGCTTGAAGTCCTGATGCGCTGGAAACACCCGACAATGGGAGAAATTCCGCCGGACGCGTTTATTAATTTTGCCGAAGCGCAGAAGCTAATTGTCCCGCTGACGCTGCATCTCTTTGATCTTATCATTCACGACGCTCCTGTATTACAAACGCTGTTACCTCCGGGCGCAAAGGTGGGCATCAACATAGCGCCGGGGCATCTGCATGCGGAAAGCTTCAAAGACGATATGCGCACCTTCAAAGCCCTGCTGCCGCCTGATTACTTCCAGATCGTACTGGAAATTACCGAGCGCGATATGCTGAACCATCGGGAAGCTAACAGCCTCTTCGAATGGCTGCATAACGAAGGGTTTGAAATTGCCATCGACGATTTCGGCACCGGCCACAGCGCGCTGATTTATCTTGAACATTTCACCATGGACTACCTGAAAATCGACCGCGGTTTTGTCAACGCCATTGGCACAGAAACCGTGACCTCCCCGGTGCTGGATGCCGTACTGACGCTGGCAAGACGACTTAATATGTCGACCGTTGCGGAAGGGGTGGAGACACCGGAACAGGCGGCCTGGCTGCGCGAGCATGGGGTTAATTACCTGCAGGGTTACTGGATTAGCCGCCCGATGCCGCTGGAGCAGTTCCGCACGTGGCAAAATACAGTGTCGCCTGACGGGGAATAATTTCACATTGCCCGTGGCGTCACTTATTATTCAGCTTAACTGAGCCGGTCTGTAAAAGAGGGAGCCGCCGCGAGATGTTTATGCGCTTTATGTTGCTTTGGTTGGCAGTCGTGAGCCTGTCCAGCCAGGCGCAAACCATCAAAGAGAACATCGCGTTCGCCGTGATTGGCGAGCCAAAATACGCGGTCAATTTTACGCACTTCGATTACGTCAATCCTGCCGCCCCTAAGGGTGGAAAGGTCACGCTCTCGGCTACGGGAACGTTCGACAACTTTAACCGCTTCGCCCTGCGCGGCGTGGCCGCGGCGCGAACGGAATCGCTTTATGACACGCTTTTTGTCACGTCGGATGATGAACCCGGCAGCTATTACCCGCTGATTGCCGATAACGTGCGCTACGCGGATAACTTCGCCTGGGCTGAAATTACCCTAAACCCCCGGGCCCGCTTTCACGACGGCACGCCGGTCAAGGCCAGCGACGTCGCTTTTACGTTTCATAAATTTATGACCGAAGGCGTGCCTCAGTTCCGCATTGTGTATAAAGGCGCAACGGTGCGCGCCATTGCGCCACTCACCGTACGCATTGAGCTGAGCGAACCGAACAAAGAAAATATGCTTAGCCTGTTCTCGCTGCCGGTGATGCCTGAATCGTTCTGGAAAAACCATAAGTTAAGCGACCCGCTCTCCACGCCGCCGCTGGCCGGTGGCCCTTACCGCATTACCGACTGGCGCATGGGGCAGTACGTGGTCTATTCCCGCGTGAAAGATTACTGGGCGGCTAACCTGCCGGTAAACCGCGGGCGCTGGAATTTCGACACCCTTCGCTATGACTACTATCTCGACGATAACGTGGCGTTTGAAGCGTTCAAGGCCGGCGCCTTCGATTTACGCGTGGAGAACAGCGCCAAAAACTGGGCGACCCGCTATATCGGCAAAAACTTCACGAAAGGCTACATCGTCAAAGACGAGCACAAAAACGAATCCGCCCAGGACACGCGCTGGCTGGCGTTTAATATTCAGCGCCCGGTATTTACCGACCGCCGCGTTCGGGAAGCCATTTCCCTGGCCTTCGATTTTGAATGGATGAACAAAGCCCTGTTTTACGGGGCGTACAGCCGCGCGAACAGCTATTTCCAGAACACCGAATATGCCGCGCGCGACTACCCTAAAGCCGACGAACTGCTCCTGCTGGCGCCGCTGAAAGCGGAAGTGCCGCCGGAGGTGTTTACCACGGTATTTCAGCCGCCCGCTTCAAAGGGTGACGGCTACGACCGCGACAACCTGCTGAAGGCCAGCAAGCTGCTGGATGAGGCAGGCTGGCAGCTGAAGAACCAGAAACGCGTCAATGCGAAAACCGGCAAGCCTTTAAGCTTTGAACTGCTGCTCTCCTCCGGCGGCAACGATCAGTGGGTGCTGCCGTTTAAGCACAACCTTGCGCGGCTGGGGATCACCATGAACATTCGCCAGGTCGATAACGCGCAGATCACCAACCGCATGCGCAGCCGTGATTACGACATGATGCAACGCCTGTGGCCCGCACAGCCGTGGCCCAGCTCGGATCTGCAAATCTCCTGGGCCTCCAGCTACATCGACTCCTCGTACAATGCGCCAGGCGTAAAAAGCCCGGCGATTGATGCCCTGATTGCGAAAATTGTGGCGGCGCAAGGCGATAAAGATAAGCTCTTGCCGCTTGGTCGCGCCCTCGACAGGGTGTTAACCTGGAACTACTACATGCTGCCCATGTGGTATATGGGCGAAGACCGCCTTGCGCGCTGGGACAAGTTCTCCGTGCCTGCCGTGCGCCCTGTCTATTCTCTGGGCTTTGACACCTGGTGGTATGACGTGAATAAAGCCGCCAGACTGCCCGCCGAGCGGCGATAAGGAATTATCATGGGTGCCTATTTAATACGCCGTCTTCTGCTGGTCATTCCCACGCTGTGGGCCATTATCACCATTAACTTTTTTATCGTGCAAATTGCCCCGGGCGGGCCGGTCGACCAGGCCATTGCCGCCATTGAGTTTGGCAACAGCGGCGGCATGCCCGGCGGCGGCGGAGAAGGCATGGGCGCCAGCCATGCGCGAACCGGCGTGGGGAATATCAGTGAAAGCCACTACCGCGGCGGGCGCGGGCTGGATCCTGAAGTGATCGCCGAGATCACCCATCGCTACGGCTTTGATAAGCCGATACACGAGCGCTATTTCAAGATGCTCTGGGATTATATCCGCTTTGATTTTGGCGATAGCCTGTTCCGCAGTGCGTCCGTATTAACGTTGATCAAGCAAAGCCTGCCGGTTTCGGTCACGCTGGGGCTGTGGGGGACGCTGATTATCTATCTGGTCTCTATACCGCTCGGGATCCGAAAAGCGGTGCATAACGGCAGCCGCTTCGATATCTGGAGCAGCACCTTCATCATCATCGGCTATGCTATTCCGGCGTTTCTGTTTGCCGTTCTGCTGATTGTCTTCTTTGCCGGCGGCAGCTATTTCGACATCTTCCCGCTGCGGGGGCTGGTCTCCGCCGATTTCAGCACGCTGCCGTGGTACCAGAAAATCACCGACTATCTCTGGCATATCACGCTGCCGGTGCTGGCGACGGTGATCGGCGGGTTTGCCGCCCTGACCATGTTGACCAAAAACGCCTTTCTCGATGAGATCCGCAAGCAGTATGTCGTCACCGCCCGCGCCAAAGGGGTCAGCGAAAAACAGATCATGTGGAAACATGTCTTCCGCAACGCCATGCTGCTGGTGATTGCCGGGTTTCCGGCCACGTTCATCAGTATGTTTTTTACCGGCTCGCTGCTGATTGAGGTGATGTTCTCGCTCAACGGTCTGGGCCTGCTGGGCTACGAAGCCACCGTATCGCGCGATTATCCGGTAATGTTTGGCACGCTCTATATTTTCACCCTGATTGGCCTGCTGCTGAATATCATCAGCGATATCAGCTATACGCTGGTCGATCCCCGAATTGATTTTGAGGGCCGCTGATGCCGCGTTTAAGCCCCGTTAACCAGGCCCGCTGGGCCCGTTTTCGCCATAACCGCCGCGGCTACTGGTCGCTGTGGATTTTTGCTGTCCTGTTTGTCCTGAGCATGTGTTCGGAGCTGATCGCCAACGACAAACCGTTGCTGGTGCACTTTAACGACCGCTGGTACGTGCCGGTACTGGCTAACTACAGTGAAAGCGACTTCGGCGGCCCGTTTGCCACCCCGGCGGAGTACCAGGATCCGTGGCTGCGCCAGCAGATCGAACAGCACGGCTGGGCCCTCTGGGCTCCGGTACGCTTTGGCGCCAACAGCATTAACTTCGCGACCACAACCCCCTTCCCTTCTCCGCCCTCTGCGCAAAACTGGCTGGGAACAGATGCCAACGGCGGCGACGTGCTGGCGCGCATCCTGTACGGTACGCGGATTTCTATTCTCTTTGGACTGATGCTGACCGTCTTCTCCAGCGTAATGGGCGTAGTGGCCGGCGCCGTTCAGGGCTACTACGGCGGAAAAATTGACCTGTGGGGGCAGCGTATCATCGAAGTCTGGTCCGGTATGCCAACGCTGTTTCTGATCATTCTGCTTTCCAGCGTGGTACAGCCGGGCTTCTGGTGGCTGCTGGGCATCACCGTTCTGTTCGGCTGGATGGCGCTGGTGGGCGTGGTGCGGGCAGAGTTTCTGCGCACCCGTAATTTCGACTATATTCGCGCCGCGCAGGCGTTAGGCGTGAGCGATCGCGCAATCATCTTCCGCCATATGCTTCCCAATGCGGTGGTGGCGACCCTCACCTTCCTGCCCTTTATTCTGTGCAGCTCCATCACCACCCTCACCTCGCTGGACTTTCTGGGCTTCGGCCTGCCGCTGGGGTCGCCGTCGCTCGGCGAACTGCTGCTGCAGGGCAAGAACAACCTGCAGGCGCCGTGGCTGGGCATCACCGCCTTTCTTTCCGTGGCCGTGCTGCTTTCGCTGCTGATTTTTATTGGCGAAGCCGTGCGCGATGCCTTCGATCCCAACAAGGCGGTATAAGATGACGCAGCCTCTTCTCAGTATTGATCGCCTGTCGATTGCCTTCTCGAAGCAGGGCGAGACCCGTACCGTGGTCACCGACCTGTCGCTGCAGATCCAGCGCGGTGAAACGCTGGCGCTGGTGGGTGAATCCGGTTCGGGCAAGAGCGTCTCGGCGCTCTCCATCCTGCGTCTGCTGCCCTCCCCGCCCGTGAGCTATCCGCAAGGGGATATTCTGTTCCACGGCAGTTCGCTGCTGCACGCTGATGAACATACCCTGCGCGGTATTCGCGGCAATAAGATTGCCATGATCTTCCAGGAGCCGATGGTGTCGCTCAACCCACTGCATACGCTGGAAAAACAGCTCTATGAAGTGCTGTCACTTCATCGGGGGATGCGCAAAGAGGCCGCGCGGGGCGAAATTCTGGATTGTCTGGAACGTACAGGCATACGCAACGCGGCCAAACGGCTGAATGATTTTCCGCATCAGCTCTCCGGCGGCGAACGCCAGCGGGTAATGATTGCCATGGCCCTGCTCACGCGCCCCGAACTGTTGATTGCCGACGAGCCGACGACGGCGCTGGACGTCACGGTGCAGGCGCAAATTCTGACGCTCTTGAGGGAGCTGCGTGACGAGCTGGACATGAGCCTGCTGTTTATCACGCACAACCTGAGCATCGTGAAAAAGCTGGCCGACAGCGTCGCGGTCATGCAAAACGGGCGCTGCGTTGAACAGAATACCGCGTCCACGCTGCTGAACGCGCCGCAGCATCCCTATACGCAGCGCCTGCTCGACAGCGAACCTTCCGGCGACCCGGTGCCTCTCACGGCAGACAGCACACCGCTGCTGCGCGTCGATAATTTATCCGTCTCGTTCCCGATCCGCAAAGGCGTTCTGCGGCGCATCGTTGACCAGAACCCGGTGCTGAAAAATATCCGCTTCTCGCTGCGACCGGGTGAATCCCTGGGGCTGGTGGGCGAATCCGGTTCGGGGAAAAGCACTACCGGTCTGGCGCTGCTGCGCTTAATTGCCTCTCAGGGCGAGATCCTGTTTGACGATATGCCGTTGCACCGCTGGAACCGCCGCCAGATGCTGCCCGTGCGGCCCCGCATGCAGGTGGTATTTCAGGATCCCAACTCCTCGCTTAACCCGCGCCTCAGCGTGTTGCAGATTATCGAAGAGGGCCTGCGCGTTCACCAGCCTGACCTGAGTGCGCAACAGCGGGAACAGGAGGTCATGCGGGTGATGGCGGAAGTGGGCTTAGATCCCGACACTCGCCACCGCTACCCTGCGGAATTTTCCGGCGGACAGCGCCAGCGTATCGCCATCGCCCGCGCGCTGATCCTGAAACCGGAGCTGATTATTCTGGATGAACCGACCTCGTCTCTGGACAGAACCGTACAGGCGCAGATCCTGGCACTGCTCAAAGGGCTACAGGAAAAGCACCGGCTGGCCTATATCTTTATCAGCCATGATCTACAGGTGGTTCGGGCGCTATGCCATCAGGTGATTGTGCTACGACAGGGTGAGGTGGTCGAACAGGGTGATTGCCAGCGCGTATTTACTGCGCCAACGCAGAGCTACACGCGCCAGCTGCTCGCGGCAGACTAGCGCTTAAAACGGATACTGGCCGGAGAAAGGTTCAGCAATCGCAACGCCAAAATTTTTCAGGCGGCAGGTCGCGGCGAATTCGTCCTGGCTTTTGACAAACAGGCACGGCTCCCCTTCGCACTCCAGTACGGAGCTGTCCACTTCGATATCCGTCAGGGCCTGGCTGAGACGCTCCATCACCCGCCACGCATTTTCGTCGCTCGGGCTCAGCAGCTTGAGCGCCACCAGGCAATTCTCACAGCCCGCGACGCTTTGCGGAATCGGTTCAACTTTCGAGCCTGCAAAACCCGCCGACCAGCGATAGCTCTGGGGCAAGCGATGGACAATGGAGAGTTGTAATGTATTCACGTTCGTTCCCCGGAAGCAAAATTTACTTCACAATTTATTTACATTTATAGTAACACATCATCGCCAACCTGCACTATTCAGCGCTTTTTTATCGGTATCAAGGCTCGCGTCGGCGCTATATGTACCCGTTTCTGCGATCTAACTCAACCTTTTTGAATACAATGATGTGACTTTTTACATAAATAGATTTTACATAAAATAAACAAACACGGAATAAACGAACGCGAGTTTGGTTGATATGCGTCAACAAAAAAGGCCCTTTCGGGCCTTATCTGCGCGTTAGTGCGCCGCTTTTCGCGGCCGGCTGGCGTAAAGACAGAAAAGCACAGAGCTGGTTGCGCAAAAAGCCATCGCCCACAGCATAGGCCAGGCCGTAGTAAAGGTCGCCATAGAGAGTAACGCCCCGACGATGGCACCAATCCCGAAGCGGAAGGTTCCCGCCAGTGACGATGCGGTTCCCGCCATGTGCGGGAATTCGTCGAGGATCACCGCCATCGCATTGGACGAGATCATCGACACGCAGCCGACAAAGGCCGCCACGCCGATCACCAGCGCCCAGAAGCCCACGTCCAGAAACGCGCTCACCACCAGCCAGACCGCCATCACAAACTGGATCCACAGCCCGGCGCGGAACATGTTCAGCGCGCCCACCCGCCGGACAAAGCGGCTGTTAATGATGGTCAGGACAAACAGGAAGACGATATTGAGCGCAAAATAATAGCCAAAGTGCTGCGGCGAAACGTGGTTCAGCTCGATATAGACAAACGGCCCGGCACTCAGGAAGGAGAACATTCCGGCGAAGCTGAACCCGCTCGCCAGCATGTAGCTCAGCACCCGCTTGTGGCGAAACAGCGAGGCAAAGTTGCCTATCGTGGTTCGAATATGAAATTTCTGGCGGCGCTCGACGGGCAGCGTTTCATCAATAAAGAAGAAAATCATCGCCGAGGCCAGCAGCGCGGCCAGCGCCAGGATCCAGAAAATCGCGTGCCAGCTAAACCACACCAGCACCGCACCACCGGCCATCGGTGCCACCAGCGGCGCAATCGTCGTCACCAGCATGACGAACGACATCATGCGGGAGAACTCTTCTTTCGGGTAGATATCACGCATCAGGGCGTTGATCACCACGCTCGCGGCAGCGGCGGCCAACCCGTGCAGGAAGCGCATGATAATCAGCTGATCGATACTCTGCGCCAGCGCACAGGCGACCGCTGCGGCCGCAAAGACCAGCGTCCCGCCAAGAATAACCGGCTTACGCCCCAGGCTGTCGGCCATTGGGCCATACAGCAGCTGTCCGAGCGCGAAACCGAGAATATAGGTGCTGAGAGTCATCTGCGCGCTGCCTGCCGGTACGCCAAACTGGGCGGAAATCACCGGCAGCGCAGGCAGATACATGTCGATAGACAGCGGCATCAGCATCGCCAGCAGGCCAAGAATGAAGACAATTTTGAACGACGAGTGTGGCCTGGTGGTCACAGGGTTCTCCTGAAATTAGTGCGAAGGCAGACCGACGCTGGCAATCTCTTCTTCCGTCAGCGGACGATATTCACCGGGCGCCAGGTCGGTATCGAGCGCAATCGCACCGATGCGTTCACGGTGCAGGCCCACAACGTGGTTACCCACGGCGGCAAACATGCGTTTCACCTGATGGTAGCGCCCTTCGCTGATGGTCAAACGGACCTCCGTCGGGGTGATGACCTCAAGCACGGCGGGTTTGGTCAGATCCTTTTCATTATGCAGCTGAACGCCTTTCGCGAATTGCTCTGCCGTGTCATCCGCAACCGGTGACTCCAGCGTGACCAGATAGGTTTTCTCGCAGTGGTGGCGCGGGGAAGTGATGCGATGCGACCACTGACCGTCGTCGGTCATCAGCACCAGACCGGTGGTGTCGATGTCGAGGCGGCCCGCGGCGTGCAGCTTATGCGCCACCGGTTCGTCGAGGAAATAGAGCACAGTTGGGTGATCCGGATCGTCCGTTGAGCAGACATAGCCTTCCGGCTTATTGAGCATGAAATAGCGGGGACCGTGCTGCTGGGTCAGCGGATTGCCGTCGTACTCAACCTGATGGTCAGGCTGCAGTTTGAACGCGCTGTCTCGCACAATGTCGCCATCCACGGTAACGCGGTTGGCGCGAATTTCGCGCCCGGCAATAGCGCGGCTTACGCCGAGTTGCTGAGCGATAAACTTATCAAGTCGCATGAAATCTTTTTAGCCTTAATGGTGCTGGATGTCGGACCGTGCGTCCGAAAAAAGAAGCAGTCAGGAACGGTTCAGTATAATGGTCTGGTTGCGCCACTCAAGGGAAAAAGTTTCGTGGCATACTATATGCGGATTAACGAAACCGAGACCCCATGACTTTTACACTTCGTCCCTATCAGCAGGAAGCCGTTGACGCGACGCTCGCCTGGTTCCGTAAACACCGGGAACCGGCGGCCATTGTCCTCCCGACCGGTGCAGGCAAGAGCCTGGTCATTGCCGAACTGGCGCGCCTGGCGCGCGGTCGCGTGCTGGTATTGGCCCACGTCAAAGAGCTGGTGGCGCAAAACCATGCCAAATATTGTGCGCTGGGGCTGGAAGCCGACATTTTCGCCGCCGGGCTGAAGCGCAAAGAGAGCCACGGCAAAGTGGTTTTCGGCAGCGTACAGTCGGTGGCCCGCAACCTGGATCTGTTCCGCAGCGAGTTTTCGTTGCTGATTGTCGACGAATGTCACCGCATCAGCGATGACGACGACAGCCAGTATCAGCAAATCCTCACTCACCTTAAAGAGGTGAACCCTCACTTACGCCTGCTCGGCCTGACGGCAACCCCGTTTCGTCTGGGCAAAGGCTGGATCTACCGCTTTCATTATCACGGCATGGTGCGCGGCGACGAGAAAGCGCTGTTCAGCGACTGTATCTATGAACTTCCGCTGCGCTACATGATTAAGCACGGCTACCTGACGCCGCCCGAGCGGCTGGATATGCCGGTCGTGCAGTACGATTTCAGCCGCTTACAGGCGCAGAGCAACGGGCTGTTCAGCGAGGCGGATCTTAACCATGAACTGAAAAAACAGAAGCGGATCACGCCGCATATCATCAGCCAGATTGAAGAGTTCGCGCAAACGCGTAAAGGGGTGATGATTTTTGCTGCCACCGTCGAACACGCGCGCGAAATCACCGGCCTGCTACCCGCTGACGACGCAGCGCTGATCACTGGCGAAACGCCCGGCCCGGAGCGCGACAGGCTGATTGAGGCTTTCAAAGCCCAGCAGTTCCGCTACCTGGTGAATGTCTCCGTATTAACCACCGGGTTTGACGCCCCACACGTCGATCTGATTGCGATTCTGCGCCCGACGGAATCCGTCAGCCTGTATCAGCAGATTGTCGGCCGTGGCCTGCGCCTGGCGCCGGGCAAAACCGACTGCCTGATACTGGATTACGCCGGCAACCCGCACGATCTGTACTCCCCGGAAGTGGGCGCGCCAAAAGGCAAAAGCGACAACGTGCCGGTACAGGTGTTTTGCCCGGCCTGCGGCTTTGCCAACACCTTCTGGGGAAAAACCACCGCCGACGGCACGCTGATTGAACACTTTGGCCGCCGCTGTCAGGGCTGGTTTGAAGATGATGAGGGGCATCGCGAGCAGTGCGATTTCCGCTTCCGCTTCAAAAACTGCCCGCAGTGCAACGCCGAAAATGACATCGCCGCTCGCCGTTGCCGCGAGTGCGACACGGTGCTGGTGGACCCGGACGACATGCTGAAAGCGGCGCTGAAGCTGAAAGATGCGCTGGTGCTGCGCTGCTCCGGCATGGCGCTGCAGCCCGGCGCGGATGAAAAAGGCGAATGGCTGAAAATCACCTATTACGATGAGGATGGCGCTGACGTCAGCGAACGGTTCAGGGTTCAGACGCCTGCCCAGCGCACGGCATTTGAGCAGCTGTTTATCCGGCCGCATACCCGTACGCCTGGCGTGCCGCTGCGCTGGATAACCGTGGCGGATATCGTGCATCAGCAGGCGCTGCTGCGCCACCCCGACTTCGTGGTCGCCCGCAAGAAAGGCCAGTTCTGGCAGGTTCGCGAGAAGGTCTTTGACTATGAAGGTCGCTTCCGTAGGGCAAATGAATTGCGCGGTTAACGGGACTTTTCATTGATGTGCGGGGCATTTGAGTATAAAATGCCGCCCGCTTCACATCCGTGGGGCAGAACACTCACCTGCTGCTGGGTCGCCTGTAGTAGGGTTTTAAATACAGAGAGAAATCAATGTTCACTATCGAAGCAGAAGTACGTAACGTGCAGGGTAAGGGTGCGAGCCGCCGCCTGCGTACCGCAAACAAGTTCCCGGCTATCGTTTACGGTGGCGAAGCTGCTCCAGTTGCTATTGAACTGGATCACGACAAAGTATGGAACATGCAGACCAAAGCTGAATTCTACAGCGAAGTTCTGACCATCGTTGTTGGCGGTAAAGAAGAAAAAGTGAAAGTTCAGGCTGTTCAGCGTCACGCGTTCAAGCCAAAACTGACTCACATCGACTTCGTTCGCGCGTAATCGCAAACCTGTCGAGAAAACCCCGCTTCGGCGGGGTTTTTTTATGGCTGCTATTTACCGCCAGACGTGCGGCGCTGAAGCTGATCGCGCAGGTTCGGCGGCGTACCTTTTATGGTCAGGGTATCGGTGGCCGGATCCCAGAAGATGCGTTCCCCCAACAGCATGGCGTCAAAGTTGATGGTTAACCCACCGCCGCTGCCGGCAAATTTGGTTAACTGACGCAGCGTGCTGCGATCCGCCGGGAAGCTCTCCTCAAGCTCATAGCCCTTCTCCGCGGTGAATTCCTGGAAGCTCACTTCGCTGACGCCCGCCAGCTCTTTTGACAGGGACTCCAGTTCAATCTCTTCCCCGGCCTGCAACTGCTCGTTGCAGTAGCTGTAAACCTGCTGACGCACGGTCTGGCGTTCAGATTTATCGAGCTGCGCTTCCGCCGTGAAGTCATCAACGGCCTGCAGCAGCCCTTTGTTCTGCGCTTTGGCGTTCAGGCCTTCGCTGGCACCGAGGAAGTCCATAAAGAAATCCGCCACTTTGCGGCCCACCCGCCCCTTCAGGAAGGTGAGGTAGCGGGTCGACTCCGGGTTAGTTTCCCACTCGGTCAAATCAATACGCGCCACAATATCCGCATGGTTGATATCCAGATAGTGCGTTGAGCTGATGTCCAGCTGCTCGTTCACGCGCATGCTGCTTAAGTTATTCAGCACGGTAACCAGCAGGTACTCGACCGCCAGGTAACGATAGTGGCAGAACAGGACAATACCGCCGTCGGCGAACGGATATTTCGCCAGCTCGTCGCGCAGACGCCCGGTTGCCGCGCGGCTAAACGCCAGGAAATCCTCCTCGCCCTGACGCTGCAGGCGCAGGCTATCGGCCAGCTCACTCTCTTCACTGAACAGACCATAGGCTTTATTTTTAGCGCTGTAGACGCGATGTAGCTCTGCCATCATTTCCACAACGGTTGCCGTGGGTTCCAGTAACGAATCGCGTAGCACCACTTCAAGGGTTTGCTCATCACGCTTGATAAGCTGGTGCAAGGCAATCTGGTTGATTTCCAGACTCATGATAAACTCTCCTTTTAGACCGGGCGGTATTCAACCACCACCAGGACATGTGTGCAACAACAGATAAAAAAGGGGAAAAAAAGCTGTTGCTACGGTAATATGTTGCCCTTTCATCAACAAACTGATTTTGATTTATGCCACAACATTCCCGCTACAGTGATGAACACGTTGAACAACTGCTCAGTGAGCTGGTCAACGTACTGGAAAAACATAAAACGCCGACCGATCTCTCCCTGATGGTTTTGGGAAATATGGTCACCAACCTTATCAACACCAGCGTTGCTCCGGCTCAGCGTCAGGCGATCGCCAAATCTTTCGCCCAGGCGTTACAGTCATCCGTCAGCAACGACCAGGCCCATTAAGGGAAACGAACAACAGTTTATGGTGACGAATCGTCAGCGCTACCGTGAAAAAGTCTCCCAGATGGTCAGCTGGGGACACTGGTTTGCCCTGTTCAACATTCTGCTGGCGACGGTAATTGGCTGTCGTTATCTGTTTGTCGCAGACTGGCCCACAACGCTAACCGGGCGTATCTACTCCTGGATAAGCGTTGTTGGTCACTTTAGCTTTTTGGTATTCGCCACCTATCTGCTGATCCTGTTTCCTCTGACGTTTATCGTCATGTCGCAGCGTTTGATGCGGTTCTTGTCCGCAATCCTTGCCACGGTGGGGATGACGCTGCTGCTTATCGACAGTGAAGTGTTCACCCGCTTCCACCTGCATCTCAACCCTATCGTCTGGGAATTGGTGATCAACCCCGACCAGAACGAAACGGCCCGCGACTGGCAACTGATGTTCATCAGCGTCCCGGTGATCCTGTTGATCGAGATGCTGTTTGCCACCTGGAGCTGGCAAAAGCTCCGCAGCCTGACCCGACGCCGCCATTACGCGAAGCCCGTCGCCGCGCTCTTTTTCGTCTCATTTATCAGTTCGCACCTCATGTATATCTGGGCGGATGCGAACTTCTATCGCCCTATTACCATGCAGCGCGCTAACCTGCCGCTCTCTTATCCGATGACGGCCCGTCGTTTCCTTGAGAAACATGGCCTGCTTGATGCCCAGGAGTACCAGCGCCGTCTGGTCGAACAGGGTAATCCGGAAGCGGTTAGCGTGCAGTATCCACTGAGCGATCTGCGCTATCGCGATATGGGTCGCGGGCAAAACGTCCTGCTGATTACCGTCGATGGCCTCAACTATTCTCGTTACGAGAAGCAGATGCCTGCGCTGGCCGATTTCGCGAGTCAGAACGTATCGTTTACCCAACATATGAGTTCAGGTAACTCAACCGATGCGGGTATCTTTGGCCTGTTCTATGGCATTTCTGCCGGATACATGGACGGCGTGCTGTCTGCGCGCATTCCTGCGGCGCTGATCACCGGGCTTAATCAGCAGGGCTATCAGTTAGGGCTGTTCTCATCGGACGGCTTCAACAGTTCACTGTACCGCCAGGCGCTGCTCTCTGATTTCTCACTGCCTCCCGCGCAGAGCCAGTCTGATGCCCAGACCGCAAACCAGTGGATAAACTGGCTGCAGCGCTACGCGCAGGAAGATAACCGCTGGTTCTCGTGGGTGGCCTTTAACGGCACAACGCTTAACGACAGCAACCAGGCTGGCTTTGCGCGCCGCTACGGCCGCGCGGCCAGCGATGTTGACGCACAGATTGGCCGCGTGCTTGACGCGCTACGTGAATCAGGCAAGCTTGATAACACGGTCGTGATCGTGACCGCGGGGCATGGCGTACCGTTAGGCGACGAGACGAAGAGCATGAGCTGGTCACGTCCAAACCTGCATGTTCCGCTGGTGATCCACTGGCCGGGAACGCCGGCGCAGCGCATCAATATGCTCACAGAACATAAAGACGTCATGACGACCCTGATGCAGCGCCTGCTGCACGTCAGTACGCCAGCAAACGAGTATTCGCAGGGGCAGGATCTCTTCAGCGCCACGCGCCGCCATAACTGGGTGACTGCAGCCGACGGCAACACGCTGGTGGTGACCACGCCGAAGCTGACGCTGGTGCTGAATAGCAACGGGAACTATCAGACCTATAATCTGCAGGGTGAACGGCTGAAGGACCAGAAACCACAGCTTAGCCTGCTGTTACAGGTTCTGACGGATGAGAAGCGCTTCATCGCTAACTGATTAATAATAAACCAGTTAGCGACGGATTCCCTTGCATTCGAAACGGAATCGAGTAGTATTCTTTCTATGCGTCGGCACGTAGCGCAGCCTGGTAGCGCACCGTCATGGGGTGTCGGGGGTCGGAGGTTCAAATCCTCTCGTGCCGACCAAAAACACATTGAAAACCAGCCTCTTACCGCTGGTTTTTTATTTCGCCTCGTCCGGTGTTTTGCGCAGGTACATCAGCGTAACCAGACAAATCACGGCTCCGGCATAAAACGTATATTCCGCGCCAAACGTTTCCCAGATGGCCCCGGCGCCCAGGCTGGCGACTAACAATCCCACGCCGCTAACCAGACTAAAAATGCCGTAGGCGGTACCGCGCAGATCCGCAGGTGCTGTTTTTGCGATCATTGCCGCCAGCAGCCCCTGCGTCATCCCCATATGCACTCCCCAAAGCGCAACGCCCAGAAGCATTCCAGCCCAGTGGGTGCTTAGCGCCAGCACAATATCTGCCCCAATCAGCATCACCAGGCCCCACCGCAGTAGTCGGGTGTGGCTCATCCCGTCCGATAACTTGCCAAACGGATAGGCTGAAAGGAAATAGAGCAAATTCATGGCCACCATCACCAGCGGGATCAGCGCCAGCGGCACCCCCGACTGCTGTGCGCGCAGGACAAGAAAGGCTTCACTGAAACGTGCGAGCGTGAAGATGGCGCCCAGGCCAATAACCCACCAGCAGCCTTTCCCGAGACGCCTGAGGTTCTCTTTTTTGATGGGGTTCGTGCGTTTATGTTCGACGGGCGTTTTCGGCTCATGCAGGCCGAAAAAAAGCAGTGCCACGGCGAGGACGCCGGGGATCACCGCAATCCAGAAAATCGTGCGGAAATCATCGTTCCACAGCAGCATTAAGCCTACGGCCAGCAGCGGCCCGAGAAATGCGCCGATGGTATCCATCGACTGACGCAGCCCAAAGGCCGCGCCGCGAAGTTCCGGCGGCGTAACGTCAGCGACCAGCGCATCGCGCGGCGCGCCCCGGATCCCCTTCCCTACCCGGTCGATTAAGCGTGCCCCCAGAATCATGCCCGACGAAGAGGCGATAGCGAAAAGCGGCTTACTCAGCGCGCCAAGACCGTAGCCCAGCACCGCCAGTCCTTTACGTTTACCCAGGTAGTCACTGATGGCACCGGAAAAAACTTTGATAAACAGCGCGGTGGCTTCAGCCAGGCCTTCAATCAAGCCAATGAAAATCACGCTGGCTCCCAGCGTCGTGACCATAAAGAGCGGCAGCAGGCTGTGAATGATCTCCGAGGAGATATCCATCAGCATACTGACCCCACCCACAACCCAGACGCCTTTCGGGATCCGGCTGAGCGTTGCAAACCGGGATAACATTGAACATCTCCTGCTTTATGTCGAACGACCTTGTTCGACACAGAATACCCTGGAAATGCGAATAAATATCATCACACATAAAAAAGCCAGCCCGCAGGCTGGCTTCTTATAGCAGGTGAATGCTCAGTGTTTTTCACGTCCGCCCAGGAAGAAAATGCCCAGCGGAATGGCCAGCAGAACGGTGAAGACAAGGCTGTAAACGAAGATCATCGCCGACTGCAGCACATACATGCTGGTGGTCCAGGCGGAGAGAGGAATGTTGTACTGTTCAATGACGCCAACAATGGTGGCCCGCCCGACGCACGCGGCAGCAATCATAAACACGACGAGTAGCGCCAGGAGGAACTTGCGGCCTTCAGGTGTTTTCAGTTTTGCACGAACCATCTCTCTTCCCTTTCACAGATGAATAACATTATCGATGGACTAAAATAACACGAACGCCCGTCACACTCCACACCAGTACAAACACCTGCCAAAAAGGTTAATTCTAAGTTTATTACGCTGCATATAATGAAAATGTAAGTAAATCACACCAATCATTCATGCTCATTATGTTAGTCTGTTCAGGACCGTTTTGACATAAAGGAATGACAATGAAAAACGCACCTAAATTTGCCATCGCGCTTCTCGCCGCCGCGTGCGTCAGCACCAGCGCTTTCGCCAGCGACGCCCAAAAAGCGCAGCCGCTGGAAAAAGTTGCACCCTATCCGCAAGCGGAAAAAGGCATGAAGCGTCAGGTGATTCAACTGCCGGTTCAGCAGGACGAAGCGAATTACAAAGTCGAACTGTTAATTGGCAAGACGCTGGAAGTGGACTGCAATCAGCATCGTCTGGGCGGCCAGCTGGAAAGCAAAACCCTGGAAGGCTGGGGTTATGACTATTACGTCTTTGATAAAGTGACCTCTCCGGTCTCTACCATGATGGCCTGCCCGGACGGCAAGAAAGAGAAGAAATTTGTGACGGCCTATCTGGGCGACAACAGCCTGCTGCGCTACAACAGCAAGTTGCCGATCGTGGTATATACGCCTGAAAACGTGGAAGTAAAATATCGCGTGTGGAAGGCAGAAGAGACGGTCGGACAAGCGGTAGTACGTTAAAAACAAGTCGGGTGGCGGCTTCGCCTTACCCGACCTGCTAAACTAAAAACGGTAACAGATGTTACCGTTTTGCTTTTACCTTACAGCGCGATATCCGCAACCGGCTTGTTTACCGGCTGAGGCTTCAGCTCCGCCTTCGGCGCAGCATCCGCAGCCTGCGGCTTCACGTACTGTAGCTGCAGCACGCGACTGGTGTACTCCAGCTCTTGTTCCGTCGCATCCACGTTACCGTTCAGCTTCGTGCCGTAGGATGGAATAATGGTTTTCAGCTTCGCCTGCCATTCCGGGCTGGCAACTTTGTCTTTAAACACTTTTTCCATCAGATGCAGCATAATTGGCGCAGCGGTAGATGCACCTGGTGACGCACCCAGCAGCGCGGCAATCGTGCCATCCTTATCGCTCACCACTTCGGTCCCCAGACGCAGCACGCCGCCCTCTTTCGGATCGCGCTTGATGATCTGCACGCGCTGACCCGCCTGCCACAGACGCCAGTCTTCTTTCTTCGCCTGCGGATAGTACTCTTTCAGCGCCTCGAAGCGTTCTTCATCAGAAAGCATCACCTGGCTAATCAGGTATTTCACCAGGTCGAAATTATCCAGGCCCACGTCCATCATCGGTTTGACGTTAGAGGTGGTGGTCGCGCTCAGCAGATCCCAGAGGGAGCCGTTTTTCAGGAACTTGGTTGAGAAGGTCGCGAACGGTCCGAACAGCACCACGCGTTTACCGTCAAGCATACGGGTATCGATATGCGGGACGGACATCGGTGGCGCACCGACGGAAGCCTGACCGTACACTTTTGCCAGGTGACGGTTCACCACTTCCGGGTTCTCGGACACCAGGAACTGGCCGCCGACCGGGAAGCCCGCGTAGTCGTCAGCTTCAGGAATACCGGACTCCTGCAGCAGCTTCAGCGCCGCGCCGCCCGCACCGATGAAGACAAATTTCGCCTTAATGACGTGCTCGGCTTCGTTGTTTTTCAGATCGGCAACGGTCACGCTCCAGCTGTTGTCCGCATTGCGCTTAAAGCCGCGCACTTCGGTGCTGAGCTGCAAATTGAAGTTATCTTTCTTCTTCAGGGACGCCACCAGCTGACGGGTAATTTCGCCGTAGTTCACGTCGGTGCCAATTTCGGTACGGGTCGCCGCCACTTTCTGGTTCGGGTCACGGCCTTCCATGACCAGCGGCGCCCACTCTTTAATCTGCGCGTGGTCTTCGGAGTATTTCATCCCGCGGAACAGGGTGCTCTGCTGCAGCGCAGCGTAGCGCGCGCGCAGGAAATTCACGTTTTGCTCGCCCCACACAAAGCTCATGTGCGGCACGGTATTGATGAAGGAGTGCGGGTCGTGCATCACGCCGCTGTTGACCTGGTGGGACCAGAACTGACGCGAGATCTGGAACGCTTCGTTGATCTCTACCGCCTTCTCGATACTAATGGAACCGTCCTTTTTCTGCGGCGTATAGTTCAGTTCCATGAGTGCCGAATGGCCCGTACCAGCGTTATTCCAGCCGTTCGAACTCTCCTGCGCCACGCCATCGAGGCGCTCGACCATGGTCATGGACCAGTCCGGCTGCAGTTCTTGCAGATAGGTTCCCAGCGTGGCGCTCATGATGCCGCCACCAATTAAAAGGACGTCCGTTTCCTGCTCTTTTGGTGCGTCTGCTTTCGCTGCCATTGAGACGGCGTTGAGCCCGACAGCCAGAGAAAAGAGCATGGCAGTCATTTTTTTCATAATTTATGCCTTAGTGTAAAAGTGCTTGATGCGTGGAAATTGCAGGTGAAAAAAGCTGCGTGGGCACGGTAACAACTTTTAAATATTATTTAAAGGTTACGAAATTATTGTAATTGTGAAATTTAATGATGGATTGTTTGTAGGGGATTGCGGCGCGCAACTGGTATAAGGAGGAATTTATGGCTACTATGCTGCACTTTGTGATCGCGCGCACGGAAGCCTGCCCTAACCAGCGAACTGTTATGTCCTTACCTCATTCTGCCGTATCCCCTGAAGACAGTGTAGCCAGCGTGCTGCACTCCCCTAAACAACTGGCGCGTGAAACGCTGGCGGGCGTGATTACCGCTCTGGCGCTGATCCCCGAAGTGATCTCATTTTCCGTGGTGGCGGGCGTTGACCCGAAGGTCAGCCTGATCGCCTCCGTGGTGCTGTGTCTTGCTCTCTCCGTGCTGGGCGGTCGTCCGGCGATGGTCACGGCTGCGGCCGGTTCCGTAGCGCTGGTGATTGGCCCGATGGTGCATCAGCACGGGGTACAGTACATTCTTCCCGCCGTGCTGATGGCTGGCGTGATCCAGATTCTGTTTGGCGTGCTGGGCATGGCAAGGCTGATGCGCTTTATTCCCCAGTCGGTGATGACCGGATTTGTTAACGCCCTTGGCATTTTGATTTTCTTCGCTCAGGTGCCGCATTTCTGGAGCCGAAGCCCGCTGATTGTGGGCCTGTTCGTGCTGACGCTGCTGATTGTGCTGTGGGTGCCGCGCTATATTAAAAGCGTCCCTTCCCCGCTGATTGCGATTGTGCTGTTAACCCTTTTCACCGTCACCACCGGTCAGATCCTGCCGACTGTCGGTGATGAAGGCTCAATGACTGGCGGTCTGCCTGGATTTACCGAGCTGCTGGTGCCGCTTAATTTACAGACGCTGAACATTATCTGGCCGTGCGCGTTGAGTATTGCCTTCGTCGGTCTGCTGGAGTCCCTGCTGACGGCAAAACTGGTGGATGAACTGACGGTTACGCCCTCCAGCAAGCGTCGCGAGAGCATCGGGCTGGGCGTGGGGAATATCATGGCCGGGCTCTACGGTGGCATTGCGGGCTGCGCGATGATCGGACAAACCATCGTTAACGTGGAGATGGGGAAAGGACGAAGCCGCATTTCAACCATTGCGGCGGGCATCGTGCTGCTGCTCCTGGTAACGGCGCTCAGCGAAGTGATGGCCAAAATCCCGATGGCGGTGCTGGCGGGGATTATGGCGATTGTTGCCGTCAAAACCTTCAGCTGGCACAGCCTTCAGCCCGCCACGATAAAAAAAGCCCCGATTGCCGAAACGGTGGTGATGCTGGTGACGGTAGCCGCCACGGTATCAACCGGCAATCTGGCGGTTGGCGTGCTGGGCGGGATTATCGTCATGGCACTGATCCCCGCCCGCATTAAGCGTCGGGTTAAAGCAGAAAAATCGTTGCCAGCCCAAGAAAAATAAAGAAACCGCCGGTATCGGTGATGGCGGTGATCATCACGCTCGACCCCACCGCGGGGTCGCGCCCCAGTTTGGTCATCGTCAGCGGGATAATGACGCCCATCATCGATGCCACCAGCAAATTCAGCACCATCGCCAGCATCATCACGCCGCCTAAGGCCATATCGTCATACAGCCACCACGTGATGCCGCCCATAATGCCGCCCCATACCAGGCCGTTAATCAGCGCCACGCCCATTTCCCTGAAGATCAGAAAGGCGAAGTTACCGGGCTGAATATTTTCCAGCGCCAGCGCGCGGACGATCATGGTGATGGTCTGGTTTCCGGTGTTGCCGCCAATTCCGGCCACAATCGGCATCAGCGAGGCCAGCGCCACCAGCTGCGAGATGGTGTGTTCAAAGCCGTCAATCACACGGGAAGCGATGAAGGCGGTACACAGGTTAATAGCCAGCCAGGCCCAGCGGGTTTTCACCGCCTTACCGACGGAGGCGTGGACGTCATCTTCGGCGCTAATCCCGCCTAGCGCGCGCAGGTCGTTATCGGTCTCTTCATAAACCACGTCAACGATTTCATCGATGGTCAGACGGCCCATCAGCTTGCCAACGGAGTCTACGACCGCCGCACTCACAAGGTCATCACGTTCAAAGGTACGCGCCGCTTTTTCCGCATCGTCTTCCGGGGAGAAGACCATCGGCTCGTTTTCCATCACCTCGCTCACCCGCTGCTGGGCGCTGTTGAGCAGGATGGTTTTCAGCTCCAGCTCGCCGAGCAGGGTTTTATCCCGCGAGGTGACAAACAGCTTATCGGTGTTGTCCGGCATTTTGCCCAGGCGGCGCAGGTAGCGCTGCACGGTACCGAGCGTGACGTCCGGACGTACCGTGATAACGCCGAACTCCATGATCGCGCCGACGCTGTTTTTCTCGTAGTGCATCACCTGACGCACACGCGCACGTTCATCGGCAGGTAGAGAGGCCAGCAGGCGGCCGGTCAGGTTACGCGGCAGATGCTGTACAAGGTAAATCTGCTCGTCGATATCCAGGGTTTGCAGGGCGTCGAGGATATCCCGATCGCTCATCTCGTCGATCAGGTCATCCCAGACGTTTTCGGAGGCTTCAAGCAGAACCTGGCCGCGCTCGTGATCCTGTACCAGGCGCCAGAGGGCGTGACGCTCTTCCGAAGGAAGCGCTTCCAGGGTATCCGCCAGATCCGGCGGCGGTAAATGAGCAACCAGCGCACCTACCTCAGCAATATCGTCGGCCAAGGTGCCGACATCATATTGCTCAGCCAGGGTCAGTTTGCCTAATAGCGTAGACGTGACCGCTTTATCGGTCGTGAGAAGCCAGATGAGTCGCGCACGTTCCTGGTCACGCTGCCTGGCGCTGTTTTTCTTTAATACCGACATCAATCATAAATCCATTAAATGAGTTGAGACTAAGCATAGCGCGAGGATATGTAAATAAGAATAAACAGCGAGGCGGGATGGAGAAAAAAGCGGCATTACGGCCACGATTATCCCCTCTCCCTGTGGGAGAGGGTTAGGGTGAGGACATCAGGCCGTGCGCGCCACCGCGTCACGCGACGCCGCATCGCGCTCGTCGCCGGTCAGCTCGCTCAGCCTGCCGTCGCGCATCTCCAGCAGACGGTCGGCGTGAATGAAGTAATGATCGTCGTGGCTGATGGCGAAAATGGTCTTGCCCATCTCCTGCATCAGCGGCAGCAGCACCTGATAAAACTCGCGACGGAAGTGCGGGTCCTGATCCGCCGCCCATTCATCCAGCAGGATGATGTCACGCTCTTCCGCCAGCGCCAGCAGCAGCGCCACGCGCTTCTTCTGCCCCTTAGAGAGCTTGAGGTTCAGGATTTTGCCGTCCTGGAGCTCCAGCTTGTGCGACATCTGCAGCTGCGCAAGCCATTTCTCAACCAGCGCCGGATTGGCCTGCTGCCCTTCCGGCCCCAGCAGCTGGTCAAACAGCCAGACATCGGTGAATACCGCTGAGAAAAGCTTGCGGTAATCCTCAGGTTTCTCCGCGCTCAGCGCCTTACCGTCCAGCAGGATCTCGCCCGACTGCGGCTGGTAAAGTCCGGTGAGCAACATCGCCAGCGTGGATTTTCCGCTACCGTTGCCGCCGATGAGGAACAGCAGTTCGCCGCGGTGAATCGTCAGGTTGACCGGTCCCACGGAGAAGGCATTGTCCTGATAGCGGAACGTCACGTCGCGCAGCTCCAGGGTCTGCCAGTTCGGGAAGGCCTGCGGGCGCGGGAATTCAGCCTTAAATGGCGCCAGATCGAACTTCTTAAGCTTGTTAAACGCCACCTGCGCGCTTAGCAAGGTGGGCAATGCGCCGACGGCCGAGAGCAGCGGCGTACGCAGGAACAGCAGGGTCAGCGAGTAGGTCGCCGCCACGTTGGTGTCCGCCCAGCCCAGGCTGTTCGCCATCCAGAATACCAGGCCAATGGCGCCCAGCATCATAATGTTGGACCAGTTCACCGCGCTCAGGTGGAAGGTATCGGCGCGAATAATGTGGTGCCGGTATTCGCGCGCGTCCGGGACATAGAGGTTATTAAAGATATGCTCGGCACGCTCGCGGTTGAGGGTCAGCTCTTTGCGCCCTTCCAGCACCGTCTGGTAATCGTTATAGAGCTTATCTTCCGTTTCGCGCAGGACCGCCATGTGTTTATAGACGCGCGACACCAGCACGAAACCGCCCCAGATGGTGATGGCAATCCACACCGCGGTCACCGCCAGCATTTTGGTCGAAAGCCAGGCGAGATAGGCCGCCGAGCCAAAGGTCAGGATGATCCCCTGCACCAGCTCCGGCAGGCGGACAAACGCGATGGTAATCGCGCGCACGTCGCTGGTCAGCCCCGCCAGCAGGGAGGCGCTGCCGAGCTGCTCCACGCGCTCAACCTGCGTGTCGAGGATCCGCTTGATGAACTCGCTGCGCAGGCGGAAAACGAAATGGTGGCCGAGCGCGGTCAGCGCCAGCTGAGAGCCGAGCGTAACCGCCATCAACAGCAGCAGCAGGCCGAGAAACTCCGGCAGAACCGAGAGTGAGGTATCGACCATTTCGATCAGCCGCACGTTTATAAACGCGATCAGGCCAATACCCAGCGCCGCGCTGGCAAGGCTTAAGGCCATTACGGCAATGAAGGGCCAGCGGTACTGACGCCAGACAAGAAGAAGTAGTTGCATGCAGGCAATCCGGACAATAAAAATCAGCCAGCAGTGTAAACTGCCCTGAGCGGACATCAAGAATAATTCTTATTTTTGTTTGCTCAAACCCGCCTGACGGAAAGTCAGATTATAGCGGTACTCGCCAGTGAGGGGATGAACCCCTGGCTTCAGGGGCTGAATGCCGTGATAGTACAGCCGTGACTCCCTGCCCCACACCACCACGTCGCCGTGCTCCAGCATAATGCGCCTGAGCGGATCGTTGCGGCGCAATCCGCCAAACTGGAAGACGGCGGGCAGACCCAACGATACCGAGACGATGGGCGCGCGCAGATCGGGTTCATCCTTATCCTGATGCAGGGAGAGCTTCGCACCGATGGCGTAGCGGTTAATCAGGCAGGCATCCGGCCGGAAGTCAGGGTAATCTGCTGCAACGGCAGCCTCGTGACAAAGCGCCTGAAACACCGCAGGCATGGGAGGCCACGGCCGGCCGGTCGTGGGATCGTTCGGGGCATACACATACCCCCGTTCGTTCGTCGCCCACCCCAGTTCGCCGCAGTTGGCCATGGCCACCGACATGGTGTAGCCGCCCGGCGTCACCATATGGCGAAACGGTGAAACCGCCGTGACCTCTTCAATACCGGCAAGCAATGCCGCCGCACGGGAGAGTGCAAAGCGGCGCAGGATCACTGCCCCGGGCGCAAGCGGCTCCTGCCACGGTTCAGCATCTGCAAAAAGATCGAGCATTATCCCTCCCGGCGTTTCGCCTCACGTTTCAGTAATAGCGCTTTTCGCGCCGCCCCCCAGCGATAGCCCGACAGCGCGCCGTCGTTGCGGACCACGCGGTGACAGGGGATCACAATCGCCAGCCTGTTTGCCGCACAGGCTCCCGCGACGGCACGCACCGCGTTGGGCTGGCCAATCGTCTTCGCCACCTGCTGATAGCTGGCCGTTTCCCCGCAGGGGATGTCACGAAGGGCCTGCCAGACCCGCTGCTGGAACGCGGTGCCGCGTATATCCAGCGGCAGCGCCAGCGGCACCGCGTGGTTATCAATACTGGCAATGACCTGGCTGATACGCTGGGCAAAGGCATCTTCCTGCGGGGCATGCTCCGCGTTTGGAAACAGCGTCGCAAATTCTTCTGCCAGTTTGGTATCGTTGTCGCCCAGCAGTATCGCGCAAATCCCCCGCTCGCTTTCCGCAACCAGGCAGCGTCCCAGCGAACAGTCGCCGATGGCGTAACGCACCGCCACCTCGCCTTTGCGGTACTGCTTCGCCGTCATGCCCAGCGCATCGTTGGCTTTGCGGTAATAGCTGCTGCTGTCGGGAAAACCTGCCGCCAGCACGGCATCGGTAATTTTGTTTCCCTGTGCAAGCGCCGCGCGCAGACGCTGCCCCCGCGCCGCCTGCTGCCAGGCTTTTGGCGTCATCCCGGTGACGGACTTAAACAGCCGGTGGAAATGGAAAGGACTCATGGCGACCTGCTGCGCCAGACCTTCAAGCGTCAGCGCGGGATCCTGCTCCAGAAGGCGACAGGCGTGCTCCACTTTCGCCAGCTTTTGCTGATTCGGATCGCGTTTGTCCGGCATGCAGCGCTTGCACGGGCGAAACCCTGCCTGAACGGCATGCTGGACATCGGGATAAAAGCAGACGTTTTTACGCAGCGCGTGACGGGCGCGGCATGACGGGCGGCAGAAAATCCCCGTCGTCTGCACGGCAAAGACAAACCGATCGTCAGCGCGCGGATCGCGAGCCAGAACGGCCTGCCAGCGATCCTCATCATTCATATAGGTTGGATTTTTCATCATCAGCTCCTCTTACAAGCATACCTTTAGCGTGCCCGAGTGCCAGTGATAAAAAACCCGCAACCTTGCTTTTTAATTTTTGTCGCTCACCAGGAAGCTGTTGAACTGCGGCGAGCTCCAGGTTTTGAACCCGTCGCCCTCTTTAGTGATCATATAAACCGCCAGCCCTTCCTGACGAACCACCTCTTTGGCTTTTTCCGGGCCGAGAACCATTAATCCGGTATCCCAGGCGTCGGCTTCCAGCGCAGTCGGCGCAATCACGGTCACCGAGACCAGGTTATGCGTGATGGGACGTCCGGTCAGCGGATCGATCACGTGCGAAATACGCTTCCCGTCGAGTTCGTAATAATTACGGTAGCTCCCGGAAGTGCTGATGCCGTGCCCGTTAATATCCACAATGGCCTGTACGGCGTTTTGCCGATCGGTCGGTTTTTGAATCGCCACGCGCCACGGTTTACCGCTGGCGTTCATGCCCCGGCTGACTAACGCGCCGCCCACGGAGACCAGGTAGCGCGATATCCCTTCCTGCGTCATCAGCGCGGCAAGGTGATCCGCCGCGTAACCTTCACCTACCGTCGACAGATCGACAAACAGATCGGGGATGTCTTTCTGCAGATACTGCTGGCCGTACTGGTTGATCACCGTCAGATGCTTTAGCCCTGTCCGGGCGCGGGCATCATCAATGGCCGCCTGATCGGGTGTGGTATCCGGCTGTTTGTTCGGGCCAAATCCCCAGAGATTGACCAGAGGCCCGACGGTGACATCCATCGCGCCGTTGGTTTTATATCCCACGCGCATTGATTCGGTGACGATATCGGCCATCGCTTCGCTCACCGGCCACAGGGAGGTACTGGTGGAAAGATTGAAGCGCATCAGCGCCGAGTCATTTTTATAGGTTGAGAGCAGCTGGTCGTCGGCGTCCAGCTGAGACTGGATTTTACCGCGAAGTTCATCAGCGCGCGTTTTATCCAGGCCCATCACGCTGACGCGCCAGAAGGTGCCCATCGTTTTGCCTTCGAGCACCGTCGCGGCGGGTGCATCGGTTTTCGCCACGGGCGCGGAATCGTCACACGCGGTCAGGAAAAAAAGCATAGCCAGAAAGCTGGCGCGTAAAAAAGTCATGTCCATTCATTATTATCCTCATGCCAGGGCGGCAAGAGTACACCAAAACGGTTGCGTTGTGAGGCCAAAAAAAAGCACAAAAAAGGGGCCTTCAGGCCCCTTAGTCACACGATGACGCGATTAGAACTGGTAAACCAGACCCAGCGCGACGATATCATCAGTGCCGATACCGGCCTGACGGGTGAACTCATTTTCATCAACCAGGTTGATTTTGTAATCCACGTAGGTGGACATGTTTTTGTTGAAGTAGTAAGTCGCACCCACATCAACATATTTCAGCAGATCCTGATCGCCGTAACCTTCGATGTCTTTACCTTTGGACTGCAGGTAAGCCACGGATGGACGCAGGCCGAAGTCGAATTGGTACTGAGCAACCACTTCGAAGTTCTGCGCTTTGTTAGCAAAACCGTAAATGTCGCTGCTGCTCTGAGAGTTGCCGAAACGCGTTGCGTTGTAGGTCTGTGAGTATTGTGCCGCCAGGTAGATATTGTTGGCGTCGTATTTCAGACCACCAGAATATACTTCAGCGCGATCGCCTTCGCCTTTCAGCGCCGGGTTAGCGGTGTTGTTCTGGTCAGCGGTACGTTTGGAAGAAGACATTGCACCACCGATGCTGAAGCCTTCACCCAGGTTATAGGTCAGGGACGCGCCGTAGCCGTCGCCGTTCTGTTTCAGGGTGCTACGACCAGTGTCGTTTTCGCCGCTTACGCTACCGTTTTTACCCTGATACTGCAGCGCAAAGTTCAGGCCATCCACCAGACCAAAGAAGTCCTGGTTACGATAGGTCGCCACGCCGTTAGCACGAGACTGCAGGAAGTTGTCTGAGCCGTAGGTATCGCCGCCAAATTCTGGCAGAACGTCAGTCCAGGAAGTTACGTCGTAGATCACGCCGTAGTTACGACCGTAATCGAAAGAGCCCGCTTCAGCGAATTTCAGACCAGCAAACGCCACACGTGTCCAGGACTGGTTATCGCTTTCAGTCGTGTTGCCCTGGATCTGGTATTCCCACTGGCCGTAACCGGTCAGTTGATCGTTAACCTGAGTTTCGCCTTTGAAGCCAAGACGCATGTAGGTCTGGTCGCCGTCAGCACTCTTGTCGTCAGAGAAATAGTGCAGACCATCAACTTTGCCGTACAGATCTAATTTGTTGCCATCTTTATTATAAATTTCGGCCGCATTTGCTGCGCCTGCTACCAGCAGTGCTGGTACCAGGAGGGACAGTACTTTAACTTTCATTTTATTAACCCTCTGTTATATGCCTTATAATTGCCACTGCTTACTGGTTAACCCTCATTAACCAGTCGGCAAATTCATTCTCCGCAAAATTACAGAATAATCCAATGCGAATATGATACGAAAACTTTGAAGATGTTTCATTTATCCATCAACATGTTTCAAAATGTAAATGAAAAGGAACTTTTACAAAGCACAAAAAGCTTAGAAATTTAGCACTTATAATCAAAACGAAAAATGACCCAATACATATCAAAGAGTTAAAATAAAAAACGTTACCGCACTGAATGACAAAACAAGATCGACTCCAGTCTCTAAAATAACTCTCGCTATCATCATTAACTTTATTTATTACCGTCATTCAGCTTTGAATGTCTGTTTATCCCTAATTCAACCGGATGCATCGCATTCGGTTTTTTTTTACCCTTCTTTACGTAACTTTTCCTTTTTTGTGCTACCGCCGCGTAATTGTAACGACTATTAACTAAATTCACGCTCGCCCCTGTGCATAATGGGAAAATTCGCTCAAAACTTAATTTCTTGTTAATTCGTGCTATTTTCTGACGAAATGCATTTTTTATTTGTACATACATTATGTTCTTGTACACATTTAAGACGTCCTTTCTCTCTCGCACGGGCCATCGAAAAAGTCGCTTGTTCAAGGACAGTGGCGCTGGAAATTCAGTTATTACCCTTTATACTGCCCTATCGCCACAGAGCACGACCATCACGGGTTAAAGATATCAATGAGTCAGACTGAAACTACCGCCCAAAGCAAATTCTCCCTTCTGCCCGGGAGCATCACCCGTTTCTTTCTTCTTTTGATCGTGGTGCTGTTAGTCACAATGGGCGTGATGGTGCAGAGCGCGGTTAACGCCTGGCTGAAGGATAAGAGCTATCAGGTGATGGATATTACCCACGCCGTACACAAGCGTATTGATACCTGGCGCTACGCCACCTGGCAGATTTACGACAACATTGCGGCAGCGCCTGCCAGCTCATCCGGAGATGGGCTTCAGGAGACGCGGCTTAAGCAGGATGTCTACTATCTCGAAAAACCGCAGCGTAAGACTGAAGCGCTTATCTTTGGCTCTCACGACAGCGCGACCCTTGAGATGACGCAGCGTATTTCGACCTACCTGGATACCCTCTGGGGCGCCGAAACGGTGCCGTGGTCGATGTACTATCTGAACGGTCAGGACAACAGCATGATCCTGATCTCGACGCTGCCGTTGAAAGATCTCTCTTCCGGATTTAAAGAGACGACGGTCGGCAGCATTGTCGACTCCCGCCGGGCAGAAATGCTGCAGCAGGCCAATGCCCTTGATGAACGTGAGAGCTTCTCATCGCTGCGCCGATTGGCCTGGCAGAATGGTCACTATTTTACCCTGCGTACCACCTTTAACCAGCCGGGTCATCTGGCGACGGTCGTGGCCTTCGATTTACCCATTAATGATTTGATCCCGCCGGATATGCCGCTCGACAGCTTCCGTCTGGAGCCTGACAGCAGCACCCAGAACATGCGTGCGGCGTCCGACAAAGAGGCCGCAGAGAGCGTCACCATCTCCTTTAACGGCTCGAAAATTGAAATTGCCTCGTCGCTGAACTCAACCGGCATGCGTCTGGTGTGGCAGGTACCGTTCGGCACGCTGCTGCTTGATACCCTGCAAAATATTCTGCTGCCGCTGCTGCTGAATATTGGTCTGCTGGCGCTGGCCCTGTTTGGCTACAGCACCTTCCGCTTCCAGCCGGGACGCCAGAGCGACGCGTCTGCGGTCTCCGCGGGCAATACCAACGAGCTGCGCGTATTGCGCGCGCTCAATGAAGAGATTGTCTCCGTGCTGCCGCTAGGGGTGTTAGTTCACGATCAGGAAGCGAATCGCACGGTGATGAGCAATAAAATTGCTGATCATCTGCTGCCGCACCTTAATCTGCAGAACATCACCACTATGGCGGATCAGCACCAGGGGGTTATTCAGGCCACGATTAATAATGAACTTTACGAGATCCGTCAGTTCCGCAGCCAGGTGGCACCGCGTACGCAAATCTTCATCATTCGCGATCAGGATCGCGAAGTGCTGGTGAATAAAAAGCTCAAGCAGGCGCAAAGGCTGTATGAGAAGAACCAGCAGGGGCGCGCGGCATTCATGCAGAATATTGGCGATGCCTTCAAGCAGCCGTTAAAAACGCTGGCGACCCAGGCGGCAGCGTTAAACACGTCTGAAAGCCACCAGCTCGCCTGCCAGGCCGACTCGCTGGTCCGCATGGTGGATGAGATCCAGCTGGCAAACATGCTGGAGAATGATTTCTGGAAAGGCACCCCTTCTCTCTTCTCCATTCAGGATCTGATCGATGAAGTGGTTCCGGAAGTCCTGCCCGTCATTAAGCGCAAAGGGCTGCAGCTGCTAATCAACAACCATTTACCCGCCAATGACGAACGTCACGGCGACCGCGAGGCGCTGCGTCGTATTCTGCTGATGATTATTCAGTACGCCGTGACCACCACGCAGATCGGCAAGATCACCCTTGAAGTGAGCACCGACGAGTCGGCGGAAGATCGCCTGACGTTCCGCATTCTGGACACCGGGGAAGGCGTGACGGCGAGTGAAATTGATAATCTGCACTTCCCGTTCCTGAATGACACGCAAAGCGATCATTACGGCAAGGCTAACGCCCTGACCTTCTGGCTGTGCGATCAGCTGGCGCGTAAGCTCGGCGGCCATCTGAATATCAAGGCCCGTGAATCACTGGGTACGCGTTACTCTCTGCACGTGAAAATGGCCGCCAATCCGCAGGAAGAAGATGAAGAACGCCTGCTGGATGACGTCGTGGTGATGGTGGATGTGACCTCAAACGAGATCCGCAATATTGTGGTTCGTCAGCTCGAAAACTGGGGCGCGGCCTGCATCACGCCGGATGAAAGGCTGGCAAGTCAAGAATTTGATCTGTTTTTAACTGATAATCCGTCTAATCTTACTGCCTCGGGCTTGCTTTTAAGCGATGATGAGTCACGCGTGCGGAAAATCGGCCCTGGCCAGCTGCGCGTCAACTTTAATATAAGCAATGCGATGCAGGAAGCTGTACTACAACTAATAGAAGAGCAGCTGGCGCAGGAAGAGATAACGGAATCCCCGTTAGGCGGTAATGAAAATGCCGAGCTTCACGCCAGCGGATACTATTCCCTCTTTGTTGATACAGTACCAGATGATGTGAAGCGGTTGTATACTGAGTCCGCTGCGAATGATTTTGCAGCGCTGGCACAGACAGCACACCGGCTTAAAGGGGTGTTTGCCATGCTTAATCTGGTTCCCGGCAAGCAGTTATGTGAAACGCTGGAACATCTAATTCGTGAGAAAGATGCCTCTGGCATTGAAAAATACATCAGCGACATTGACGCCTACGTCAAAAGCTTGCTGTAGCAAGGTAGCCTTATACATGAACAATATGAACGTAATTATTGCCGATGACCATCCGATTGTACTGTTCGGTATTCGCAAATCACTTGAACAGATCGAGTGGGTGAATGTAGTCGGTGAATTTGAAGACTCTACAGCACTGATCAATAACCTCCCAAAGCTTGATGCGCACGTGCTCATTACCGATCTCTCTATGCCTGGAGACAAATACGGTGATGGGATCACGCTCATCAAATATATTAAACGTCACTTCCCGGACATCTCGATTATTGTTCTGACCATGAACAACAACCCGGCGATCCTGAGCGCCGTGCTGGATCTGGACATCGAAGGGATTGTGCTGAAGCAAGGCGCCCCGACCGATCTGCCAAAAGCGCTGGCTGCGCTGCAGAAAGGCAAGAAGTTCACGCCTGAGAGCGTCTCTCGTCTGCTGGAAAAAATCAGCGCGGGTGGCTACGGTGACAAACGCCTGTCGCCGAAAGAGAGCGAAGTTCTGCGCCTGTTCGCCGAAGGTTTCCTGGTGACCGAGATTGCCAAGAAGCTGAACCGCAGCATTAAAACCATCAGCAGCCAGAAAAAATCAGCAATGATGAAGCTGGGCGTGGACAACGATATTGCCCTGCTGAACTATCTCTCCTCCGTTACGCTGAGCGCATCGGATAAGGATTGATCCCAGGCGGGTGTGCGGCCTGATGCCCTCACCCCGCCCCTCTCCCACTGTACGGTCCGGGGACATAGTGAACACTTGTTCGGGGACATGGTAGACACTTACAACTGAGGCATAAGAACCCGTTTATGGAGTCGCTTATGCCCTGGGATGCGAGAGATACCATGTCATTACGTACCGAGTTTGTGCTGTTCGCCTCGCAGGACGGGGCGAACATCCGTTTCCTCTGCCGTCAGTTCGGCATTTCTCCTGCCACCGGCTACAAGTGGCTTCAGCGCTGGGCTGAGGAAGGTGCCTCCGGTCTTCGGGACCGCTCCCGCGCACCTCATCATTCCCCGAACCGCTCATCTGACGACATCACCGCCCTGCTGCGCATGGCCCATGAGCGCCATGAACGCTGGGGCGCACGCAAGATTAAGCGCTGGCTCGAAGACCAGGGGCACCGTATGCCCGCCTTCAGCACCGTCCATAATCTGATGGCCCGTCACGGTCTGCTGCCGGGCGCATCACCGGGCGTTCCGGCTACGGGACGGTTCGAACACGACGCGCCGAATCGCCTCTGGCAGATGGATTTTAAGGGCCACTTTCCCTTTGGCGGTGGCCGCTGCCATCCGCTCACCCTGCTGGATGACCACTCCCGTTTTTCCCTGTGCCTGGCGCACTGTACCGATGAACGGCGCGAGACCGTGCAGCAGCAGCTGGTCAGCGTGTTTGAACGCTACGGCCTGCCGGACAGGATGACGATGGACAACGGCT